>NZ_LAPV01000038.1 GCF_000971275.1 Devosia psychrophila
TCTGATGATCTCGAGCTTTTCGGATGCGGGATATCTCATTCTGGCTCGTCCCCATCCGCGATCATGCTTTTTTTGAGCAGACGGTTTTCCAGGGTCAGATCAGCCACGCATTCCTTGAGCGCACCAGGCTCACGGCGCAGATCCTTGACTTCATCACTGGTAGCAGCGCGCGCCGTATCACCCGCCAGTCGGCGCTTGCCGGCCTCCATGAACTCCTTGGACCAAGTGTAATACAGGCTCTGCGCGATGCCTTCCTTGCGGCACAGTTCGGCGATGCTGTCTTCGCCACGCAGGCCATCGAGAACGATCCGGATCTTGTCTTCAGCTGAAAAGTGCCATCGGGTCGCCCGGCGAATGTCCTTCACCACCTGCTCGGCGGGCTTTTTGGTATTCGAGGATTTGGCAGTCATCCTGGTTCCTTCGTCATGCGACGAGACCAAAACACTCCTTAAAGCTCAACCCTGAATCTGTGCCATGGGTGCTGACGGCGGACAGGCCAAGGAAACCGGCGAAGGGCTTCCCCTTACCGCAGCGCGGGCAGCGGCAGAGCAGGCCTTTGAGGAAGAGTGAGCTTTCGGGTATGGGCACGTTGTTTCCCATCAGATGCTGGAGATCGCACAAAGACTGCGGTCGTCGCGATCGAGCAACCGCCACTTGCGGAAGCGCCACCGGTTGAGGTCATGCATGATTTCGGTGATCCCTGCCATTGGCCGCAGGAGTAGTTTCGGCTCCTGCAGCGCCATCACGGTTCCCGCCATGACCAGGGCATTGCGGTGCTGCATCCCCCGGATATCAAGGACGCGTACGTCGTCCCATACTTCCGCCATCGCCGTGGCAGCGACATCCGGGGCTGCATCGAAATCATGCTCGGTGAAGACGTTGGCTATCAGCCGACCCTTGTGTTCATCCAGCCGGGTTCGGGCCAGCCGGAAGAAGCTCATCGACCGGAGAGGCTGAGGTACGAACGCGCCAACATAAGCATCCATCACTATGGCATCGTAGCGGGCGGCATTGTCGCGCAGGAAATCCATGCCGTCTGCCACGTGGCACGCCACTTCGTCGGGCAGGTTGAAGTAACGACGGGCAATTTCGAAGGCGAGCGGGTTGACGTCCACGATGGTGACTTGGACACCCATGCTGGCCAGCATGGTTGCCAGACTTCCCCCGCCACATCCGATCATCAGGACGTTGCGCGGTGGCGATTGAGCCAGGAGACCGAATATGCCGTGGATGTAGGAGCAGAGGCTGACCCCATCGGCGTCGGCCTCGCTCTGGCAGCAACCGCCTTGCCGATAGACCACCGAACGGTGGAGCTTGGTCTCAAGGATCTGTATGTCGCCAGCATCGCTGCGGATGCGCTCTAGAAGGATCATATTGTCATGCCGCTATACAAATGTCCTAACGAGACCTGCGGCAATGAGCGCCAGTGCGATGGAGACCGGCGTCACACCCATGGTGACGATAAGCACGCCCCAAACGCACGGGATAAGGGCAGTGCTCAGCGCGCTCCGGGCCAAAAATCCGACCGAAGTCGCGCATGGAAATGTTCTCAAGCCTAAGACGCATGCAACGCTCCTTTTACTGAAGCCAGAAGAGCGGTTTGATTCGCCGGCTTTTTCAGGAAATCACCTGTATTAAGCAACGGGTGGGCCGGTTTGCCAACGGGCGTAACCGTTGAATACACCACGAAGGGCACGTGGTGGGCTTTCAGCCGCCGGGCCAGCTCGATGCAGTCACCATCCTGCACTTCCGCGTCGATGACGGCGACGTCGGGTTCATGGTCAACCAGCCAGCGCTTGGCATCGCCTGCCGTGCAGAAGGCGCCGCCAACAGTGAAGCCAAGCTCGATGAACATTTGCTCCAGGTAGTCGGCGTAGAGGCGCTCGTTCTGCAGGATCAGGATAATCGGCGTCAACCCAGGCCCCAGGATTTGCGGCGGACGTGCACGGTTCACGCCCCCATTGCCTCGGCAGCAGGTTGCCAGTCGGTGAAGGCGACCTTGATTTCTTTAGCCGCCTTCCTGACAACCCAGCAGGGGTGTTGTGTGGTGTCACTCAACGCCAGCCGGAACGTGCTAGGGATGCCTAAGACCGAATGCACCTGCAAGGTGGCTCCGCTTTCGGTCAGCTGGTGCACCGAGCAGGACACAATGGTCTGGCCATCGTTGAAGACGATGCGGGCGTTGAGTGGGGTGCGATGCGTGTTTGAAATGCGCGCCTTGGACATGGGGGCTCCGGATCTAGCTCCAATCATTCAGTAATGATGCTTGAAACATCAAATTAGCGCGCATATAACATGCTTTCTAGTGGTTTACGCAAGGAGAGATTCATGATCACTGCCGCACAGCTCCGCTCTGCCCGCGCGCTTCTGGGCATCGATCAGAAGACGCTTGCGAGCCTCGCCGGTGTGTCACTGCCAACCATCCAGCGTATGGAAGCGAGCGACGGCAACGTGAGGGGTATTATTGACACCCTAATTAAGGTGGTGGATGCCCTCAACACCGCTGGCATTGAGCTTATCGGGGAGCATGCGCGCAGTGACGGCGGCGGGCGCGGTGTGCGGTTGCGGCAAGACGGTACTTCAATGGGAAGATTACCCTGACAGATATTCAGTGAAGTCCGGCATGGGTTTGTTCGCTTAGCGGATCAGCGAGTGGTGCGAGCCATTCGCATGTTCCGCGACGAACCCTACCTTCAGCCAGCTTACCCAGGGCCCCCTGCGCTCGACGTTTTTGCTTAGTGGTCAGCGCGGCGCCGACCGCCGACACGATCCGGCCCCGCTTTCATACGACGGCGACGATTTGTTAACCTTGCTCGCCGACCCTGATGGGCCAAAACTAACTACACGGAGCGGTCCCATGTCACACATCCTCAATCCCTTGGAACGTTCGGCGCTAACTGCCCTTCGAGACGGCTGGATTGCGACCAACGCGGTTTCCGGCCTGAGATTCAGCCGGCGGCCCCTCGAGAGCCTGCGGACGATGGGATTGGCCATTGTGACGCCGTCCGGGCGCAATGATCGCCAGTTTGGCTATGCCATTGCCGCTGATGGCTGGCGCTGCATTTATGGTTTCACCCGGGAGCAGTTGGACAGCTTTCCCGATACCGCGCCCGCGCCATTCCGTGTCTGGCAGTGGCCCCTCGCCGAGCTACCCCGCGCGAGTGCTGCGTAGGGCCCGTGCTGCGGACCCGGCGCTTGCGCCAGGTCCACAATGGGGCGATCGTTCCTACCTATCCGTCTCCGGCATCGGTTCGCTCAAGTGAGGAGCTTGGCTGACCGTAGCCAACGCGCGTAAAGGCCGAGGCTATTCTCAGCAGGAGTTCGCGGATCTGGCCGGCGTCGGTCGCCGCTTCCTTTCCGAACTCGAGAACGGAAAGCCCACCGCAGAGATCGGCAAAGTGCTGCAGGTGCTGACGGCACTCGGCATCGACATGCAATTGAAGGTCCGTTGATGCAGCTCCATGTTCGCCTGGATGGCTTTGATGATCCCTTCGGCCAGCTCTCGTCTGACGATCGTGGCGCAGCGCGCTTTGCCTACTCAGAGCACTTAGATGTTGCGGGCGTCCAGCTTTGCCATGGCAGCATCAAAGGCAGCTGCCACAGATCTGGGCATATACCAACTTGTGGCTTTTGAGCGCTGCTGATCTATCGGATCTTTGATGGCGTGGATGAGGTATCAACCTCGACGCCATCCAGTTCGTCCTCTTCGCGGATGCCGCGCTTAAAGGCCTTAATTCCCGAGGCGGCCTCGCCCATCAAACCAGAAATCTTGCACGGCCAAACAAGAGAACGACCACGGCACATGGCACATGCAAAAAGCCCCGGCGTTTCCACCGGGGCTCCAAGTTCGTTGCTGTTCGCCTGCAGGGACCCGTCAGATCATTGAACGGTTTTCAGCCTTGGCTTGTAGCCAGTCGCCGTGAAAGGCGCGCACGAGGTAGACCAGCACGAAGGCAACGATGACGGGCCAGACCAGAACATAGGCAGTTAGCAAGATGGGAGTCATGATATTTCCTTTCAGATTAGCGGTTGGACGAGGCCGCTACGGAGGTAGCGACATCAAAATGACCGGTCTTTTTGGCGATGGATGAAAAGTCGAATTCCATGTCGCTGCGCCACGACATGGCGATGCACAGGATAGTGCTGACGGCATAGGCTAGCAGCGAGGCGGTGAGGATCGGGTAGGCGTGCAGCGCACCAATCCCGAATGGCGCGACGCCGATGATGACAACGGCCGCCACGATGCGCGCCACCTTGCCGCCGAAGAAGCCGAAGGCCATCAACCCGGCCACTACGCCGACCCCGATCACCGCCAGGATGTCCGAGACAATAGCGACAGGGCCGACCAGTTCGATGAAGCCGAAGCGCACCGGAAAGAACACGGCAAGCGCTACCAGCACCGAGGTGGTGAAGGCAGGATTGGTGACCTTGTTCCAGTAGAAGCTGGCAATCACCGGGAACACCAGGGCGCCCCAGATCGCGCCGACCAGCACCAGCAGGTCCAAAATGTTGAACTGGTTGCTGGCGAAGTAGAGCGCGATGATCGTGGCCACGATCATCGTGATGCGGCCGATCAGCAGCATCCGCTTGGGATTGACGGCATCCTTGTCCGCCAGGTTACGCCCATAGATGTCGGCCATCATGATGGACGACAAAGCGGACAGATCGGAGTCGGCGGTCGACGCGAGCGAGCCTATGATCATGATGAAAAAGATGCTGAGGAACCCGATATTCAGATAGCTCGAGGCGAGCTGCGGAATGAGGTTGTTGGTATCGCCATCCAGCGGTTCGATACCGAGATAGAGCGCAAGCACGCCCAGAATGCCGACGCCGATCACAGTGGCGCCATAGCCAATGGTGGCAGTGACGAAGGTGCGCTTGATCATGTCCTCGCGCACCGCGAACAGCCGCTGGGCAATGGTCTGGTTGCCGATGGCATAGGCCAGCACGGCGGCGATATAGGGCGCGCCTTGGTTCATGAAGGCATCGGAGGAGAAGAACGAGCTTTGCTGGGCCGTCAAATTCACCGCGCCGACCACGAAAATCTCCGTCCCGCCGGCGGCAAAGAACACAGCCGGCACAATGATCACCACAGCGCCAAGCATGGCCACGACCTGAATGAAGTCAGTCAGGACGGACGCGCGCAGGCCGGACCACAGGGTGTAGAGCAGCACGCCGCTGCCAACCATGAGAATGCCGGCGGTGAAGGACAAGGGGGAGAGCATGGCGATCAGCGCGCCGCCCGCGATGAAATTGGAGGTCAGGCTCAACAGGCTCCCCAGAATATTGGAGCCGGCCAGGATCAACTGGCTGGATTGGCCATGCCGCGCATGCAGGATTTCGGCGAGAGTATGGGCTTTGGGCGCCAGGCTGCGGATGCGTTTGCCGAAGGGGTAGATGAACAGGATCATCAGGGCGCCCCAGAGGCCGTAATGGATGGGGCCGGAGACGCCATAGGTGTAGCCGGAGGTGGCTGAGGCGTAGAGGGAGGAAGCCCAAATCCAGGTGGCCGTCATCGACGCAGCCGAGATGCCAATGCCGACATTATTGCCGGCGGTCATGTAGTTATCGGCGTTTTCTTTTTTCTTGCCGATGGAAACAGAGATAAAAAACGTAATGCCGAAGAAGAGCAGAAGCAGGAAAAGTGTTAGGGGTGTCCCTAATTGTTGGAGTTGCATTTGGCCTCTTGGTGGGTTTACTGTTTAATCCGATGCGCAAAGGGAATAGCGTTGCCTGCAACGAAAAGTTGCGACACATCGGGGCTCGGTTTGGGTGCCAGCAGACTGCCGACAACGGGGACAGCAAAGCCATCCGAAAGGACAAACGAGAACAGGTCGCTCATCAGAGTTCGCTGCCACGCAGCACGGTTCCTAATATAGTAGTTCGTCAAAAAAGCTACCCTCGTCGCGGAAATGAGGCTGGGCCGCGGAGCGAATTGAGTTCGTTGAGGCAAGTGCCGCAGCCAGTGTATGGACAGCAAAACTGCTGTCGCCGACAAAGATGATGTCGCGTCCTGGCAGCCAGCGGCAGAGCTGCAACACGCCCTGCCTTGCGCAATCCGTCAGCAGTTTATGCTTTCGTCCTCTCTTCTGATCGTAGCGCTCCGAGGGGCACAGAAGCGTCAGGACGGGCAGAGCCTTGACGCATTTTGCCCATGGAACCGGACAAAGGATTATGAAGCTTAACCAGCGCAAGCCGCTGGCTTTGACGAAGTGCCCGTGACTGGAGCGCACCGGATCCCGGTAGATGCCACGCGCGGCAATGCGTGGTCCCCATCGGCGCTCGATGGTATCGTCCATGCCGATGACCACCGGGCCATCAGGCACAAGGCTCGCGACGACGATCGACAGCAGGCGCGCCGCCAACGTGCGCGGGTTCCACCGGGCTCGATTGAGGAGCTGATGGTAGACGGAGAAATTGGCAGCTTCGGCGCGGCCGGTTATCCGCAAACAAGCCGTCACTGTGCGCTTGCCTGGAGATAGAATTGCACCCATCACCAGAACCAGCAGATGCTCCCAACTCGGTGCAGTAAACCAGAGGCGAAACGGTGACAGCCAGTGGCCAAGAATGTGTGGAACAGGACCGCCCGATCCGACGGCGTTCTTATGATGATCGGTCATCCATCGGTTCGAATCCGATCATACGACGGACGTAAGGCAGGCGACTGCGGCGAATTGATTCACCCCGCTCAAATTTGCCCCAAAAATGAGATTACCGGGCGCATCCAACGGTGCCCTGACGCGGCAGATGGGCGCCCTAAAAGCTTCAAATTCCCGAAGGATTTTGTACAAAGTCGAGCTAAGGGTTATTCACTTTGTCCACACCGCTTACGGCTCATTTCCAATCTCGCTAGGCTCACCGATGAGAAAATAACCTAAAGAAAGATGCATTTTTAGGGACAGGTAGCGGCTTTCAGTAATAATTCATCGGTAACGTCGGCAGATATACTTGGATATCTCAGATGCCATCATTCGTTCCCTCGGCGTCTAATGGCCTGCAAGCCTCGCGCCGGAGGCTGTCGAGCTACCTTCTAGGCGGCAAGGGCGCAAACACGTTAGGCGCTGAGCAGGAAGTACAGAAGCTTGTCAGTCTGGTGGGCCTATCTGTCCTCATTGCCCCTTCGTTCGCGGCATATTATGCGGTCATGGGCCTTACTAACCTAGCGCTGGCACTGTCAATTTCTAGTCTGGTCATGTTGTCTGCCTTGGTCGTTTACCGGGTAACGGGCGTTTTATCTTACGCGCGAGATCATTTTCTTTTTGGGTTCTTTTGCTACCTGATTTACTGCGGGTGTTATTTCGGCAGTGTGGCATCACCTACCACGTTCTGGCTTGCTGCTATTCCGGTTGTTGGCGTTCTTCTCGGAAGCGCTCGGTCGGGAGCGGCATGGCTGGCTCTTGTCCTCACGTTTTTGGCGATACTTTCCGGTCTTACGGATGGTTCCACGCAGACAGGGTTGCCCGATCACCTATACAGTTTAAGCTTGGCAGGAATGATCGTTGCGATCTTCCTGTTTGTGCTGATGATAGACAGTGGACGCCGACACGCTATGCTAAGCCTTGAGGAGGCGAATGCGTCAGTTACCGAGCTAGCACGTCGGGACTCTCTCACTGGGCTCTACAACCGGCGCTATGTGTGGGAAGCGTTGGAACGCGAAGCAGCCCACGCCGCAGCGGAAGGCGGAAGCTTCTCGATCCTTCTGATTGACATTGATAGGTTCAAAGTCATCAACGACACCTTTGGCCACGTGACCGGAGACATCGTTCTCAAAGACGTCGCAAGTACCATCCAACCCCTGATCGGCCAGCAAGACTTTTGCGGACGCTATGGGGGGGAGGAGTTTCTGGTCTTGCTTAGATGCCGACAAGGCTCCGCCGCGGCGAGCTGCGCCGAACGGATCCGCAGCAAAGTAGCAGGGCTTAGCTTTGCGCACGTGAATGGCCCAAACCGCGTTACTATTTCCATAGGCTTAGCCGAGTTTCACGTGGACGAAGGGTTCACGGATACGTTCAAACGGGCCGATCGGGCGCTCTACTCCGCAAAGGGCGCGGGTCGCAACCGCCTTGCGCAAGCGCCCAAAGTGGTGGCGCTCGCAGGCTAGCTTGGGCAAATTGCCGTGTGGAGTGGCCCCTCGGGTCGGACAGGATTAACTTTCGCAATTGAACGTGCAGTCGGACTTTCACAGGATGAAGGCCATGGCCAGGCACCGAACCCATAGTGTCGAGTTCAAAAGTCAGGTCTTGCAGGAGTACCTTGCCGGCGAAACGCTGCATGGTCTTTCTAACCGGCACGAAATCTCACGCCAGCTGATCCGAGTCTGGGTTGAGAAATTCCAGGCAGGCGCGCTCGATGAGGATGCGGTGGCCGCCGATCTGCTCCAGACCTACAAGGCGCGGGTGTCCGTCGTCAGATCATTTGGCTCAGCTTGGGTCGCCGATTAGCGGAGTGTCAGCCTGGTCTTTGGGTTGATGTTATGCGGCGAGCTTGCGGTGCTGCAAGCGCCGATTTTGGATGGTCTGTCGTTTGATCCTTTCGCGTTGTTTGATGATGACTGCAGCCCTGCCGAAGTAGGCGTCGGCTGGCGTTACGTTGGCCAAGCTCTCATGATAGCGTCGGTGGTTGTAATGCTCGACGAAGGCGCCGATCTGGGCCTCAAGATCGCCGGGCAGGAAGTAGTTTTCGAGCAGGATGCGGTTTTTGAGGGTCTGGTGCCAGCGCTCGATCTTGCCCTGGGTCTGGGGATGCACGCCAGCTACCTGGCGAACCCCGCGCGTCACAGCGTGGGCCGTGGCACATCGAAGCCCGATAGACCTGACATTGTTCGTTGCGACCGGTAAGCAGGTATGCGACGCTCGTTTCGACGCGTCGAATGGGCGCCTCACGACTTGCAAGGCTTTTTTTGCGGGTTGCAGGTGCAGTCCGGGGAAAGCTTCGTGTCAAGAAATTCGGCGGTCAATGGCGCCTCTAAAGCTCATCGTTCAAGACGGAGCGAGGATCTATCGACACATTCAACTGTGCCCGACGAATAAGCGAGAACGATGTTGGCAGCGGGCGACGGTAACGATGTAATTGGTGAAAAAACTACCATTGTTGGCATCGGCGCTTCGGCCGGCGGCATAGAAGCGCTCAGCACGTTTTTCGACGCCATGCCCGCCGAAAGCGGCTGCGCCTTTGTGGTCGTGCTACACCTTGATCCCAAGCATGAAAGCGAGTTGGCGAATATCCTGGGCAAGCATACCGGCATGGCCGTGGCGCAGATCAATGACGGAATGCGCGTTGAGCCGAACCACGTTTACGTCATTGCTCCTGACAGTTCGCTGACACTGCGGAGCGGTATCCTGCACATGTCCAAGCCCAGCGATCCACCAGCACGGCGCCACCCAGTGGACATCCTCTTCGCTTCGCTCGCCATCGAGCAGCGCGAGCGGGCCATCGCCGTCGTGCTTTCGGGAACGGGGCGCAATGGCACCGAGGGGTTGCGGCAGATCCGGGCCGAGGGTGGCATCAGTCTGATCCAAGATCCTGAAACAGCCAAGTTCGACGGAATGCCGCGAAGCGCCATTGATGCCGGTCTGGCCGACCATGTGCTGGCACCGGAGCAGATGCCAGCCGCCTTGCTCTCCTATTTGCACCATGGCTATGTGGCGACCGAAGCCGATATCGAGGTTGCCGAGACTGATGGTCACGCTACGATCGAGCAGGTGCTCGAAGCCGCTCAAGCTGGAGCGTCGCATGACTTCCGCAGCTACAAGCGCAGCACTTTGGGTCGGCGGATTTATCGCCGACTGGGGCTGCGCAATATCGAAACACTGGATGAATACATCGACGAACTCAGGACCAGCCCAGACGAAATCAAAGCCCTGGTCGGAGACCTGATGATCAGCGTGACCGGGTTTTTTCGTGATGCCGAGGCGTGGAAGGCGCTGGACGAACTCGTCGTAACCCCCCTGATAGGTGAGCGACAGTCTGGGGCCGAAGTCAGGGTCTGGGTGCCCGCGTGCTCCACCGGCGAGGAAGCCTACACTATCGCGATGCTGATCACCGAGCACGCCGAAGCGGCCGGAAAGCATATCGAGCTCAAAGTCTTTGCAACCGACGCGCAGGAAGAAAACCTGCGTCGGGCGCGGGATGGTGTCTATCCAGAAGCTGCCCTGACCGGATTTTCCGAGACCCGGCTGCGTCGGTTTTTTGACAAGCTCGACGGCTCCTACCAGGTCAACAAAGAGTTGCGCGATATGCTGGTGTTCGCCCAGCAAAACCTGCTGCGCGATCCTCCGTTCTCGCGCCTCGACATTGTCTCGTGCCGCAATTTTCTAATCTATGTTGAGCCTGAAGCGCAGCAAAGGATCATCGCCCTTTGCCATTTCGCGTTGCGGCCGGGCGGACACCTGTTTCTGGGCAGTGCGGAGACCGTGGGCCGGCACGAGGAGCTCTTTGAAACCGCTTCGAAGAAATGGCGCATCTATCGCCGGCGGGGACCGACCCGGCACGATCTCGTCGCCTATCCCGAACCGCGCGCGGGCGCGGCCCCGCGTCGACCAGACTTGCGTTCGGCGTCCTCCGAAGCAGCGCCATTGGCCGACCTGGCGCGACGCGCTCTGCTGGAGCGATTTGCCCCGGCTTCGGTGCTGATCGATCAAAAGGGCTGGGTGCTGTATTTTCATGGCACGACCAGAGACTATCTCGAGCATCCGCCTGGGGAGCCAACCCGGGATCTGCTGACGATGGCCCGCGAGGGGCTGGCGCCAAAACTGCGCAGCGCCATGCGCAAAGCGTCGCGTGAAAAAGTGGAGGTTATGCCATTACCGCTGATGGATGGCGCTGCATTTATGGTTTCACCCGGGAGCAGTTGGACAGCTTTCCCGATACCGCGCCCGCGCCATTCCGTGTCTGGCAGTGGCCCCTCGCCGAGCTACCCCGCGCGAGTGCTGCGTAGGGCCCGTGCTGCGGACCCGGCGCTTGCGCCAGGTCCATAATGCGCCGATCGTTCCTAGGGGACGCTAATTTCCTCCACGCGGACCCTCTGGTGGCTCTTCAAGATCGCATCACACCCTGCGTTCTCCGGTCGCGTGAGTGTTGTTGACGGCCGGACACTATTGTTCCCCGAGCATGGCCGCACCGTCCAGCTCATGAATATCAACACCTGCGAGCTTGACCAATGGGCAGTTGTGCAATCAGCCTCCGGCCCGTCGCCTGTCCCATGCGGCGCAAAAGCCAAAGCATGGCTCACTCGCACCGTGAGAACGCAATCGGTCGATTGCCTTGGCGCTGCCTACAATCGGCGGGGCCAGATCCTCGCCTATTGCACCGTCAACGGCGAAGACGTCGCCCTTGAAATGCTGCGCCGGTCTAGCGGTTTGCGACACTCCGAACCCGCAGCACGCTGAATACTTCAGCGTTCAGGCCGGCGCCGTTGCAAAGCGATACGGCATCTGGGATACCTTCGTTCTGGACATGGGTGAGTGGCGCCGGCGCGCGGTCGATACAACCGTCACGCGCCAGCCAATCGCTGACTACAACCTCTTGGAAGATCGGCAGCACGACGTGACGCCGCCCATGATTCAGAGCCGCAGCCTCCCCAAAACCACGAGCAAGTGAGGCGTGCCGATGCTACAAAAATCTGCAATTGAATAGGGCCGCGAAGTCCTGCTCGCACCATTTCAGTTCGAACGGCAGGTCGATCCCCAAAGCGCCGCTGCTCTTGGACGAACCAAGCGCGCGTCTCGGGTGCCGGCGGGCGCTTCTCGCCTAGCACCTGCATTGTTTTTACAAAGTGCCAGAGGGTGCCGAGGTATTGGCAACTGGCCCAGACAACAGACGGCTCCTTTACATCGACGATG
This sequence comes from Devosia psychrophila, assembly GCF_000971275.1. Classification (GTDB taxonomy): domain Bacteria; phylum Pseudomonadota; class Alphaproteobacteria; order Rhizobiales; family Devosiaceae; genus Devosia; species Devosia psychrophila. The sequence continues at coordinate 11,841 of NZ_LAPV01000038.1, forward strand.
TGAGGACGAAGGGACGCATGATCGTCACCAGCTTTGATCCGTTCTCCCAACGACCGTCACTTCGTGCCTTCGGCCACGCGGGTCCTAGATGGTCTATTGCCATGGATACACAACAATGGCGCCGTGTACCCAAGATGGCTTAGAACTTAAACTCACCAAAGTAAAAAAATCGCGTAAAGTTACTGCTTGGTACCTGCATTTCTGCCCCTAACACAAAGCAAGACACCAATGTCATTTGGTGGTCTGAAGCTGGCTACATTATATCCACTGGCGTAATATTGCTTTTTGGTAATCCAAGCCCCTCGTACCATTAGTTCAGATGGCTGCTATTACCTTCTCGAGCGCCGGAAACGCTCGCCCCGCTTTCGGCCTCGGCTCCGCGATAGAAGCGAAGAGCGAGCGCTGCTGGCGGGATGACCGGCATGGGGTGGGACGGCGACGGTCGGCTTTCGGCGCGAACACCCGGTGAGCAGACATTGGATCTGCCCGATTCGGGAGACCAATCCGCAAGCGTTACGAGTGCATCTGACCGGAACCGCAAGGAACCCTTGTTTTTGGCGGTCGCCCAGATTGTGAGAGGAGGCACGATGCCTCCTCCCGATTGCGTTAATTGATCTTCGCGGTGCGCCACAAAGAGTACCCGATGCCGCTCGCGAGGATCGCGAATGTAATGCCGAGCGACCATTCAGCCGGGAATTTCTCCCATCCCAGAAGGTCAGCGACGAATATCTTCGAGCCGATGAAGACCAGCAGCACCGCCAGCGCCTGTTTGAGATAGGCAAAACGGTGAAGGATCGCGGCAAGGGCGAAATAAAGCGCCCGCAAGCCCAGGATGGCGAAGATGTTGGACGTGTAGACGATGTAGGGATCCGTGGTGATGGCAAAGATCGCTGGCACCGAGTCCACGGCAAAGATGACGTCCGCGATCTCGATCATAACGAGCGCCAGGAAGAGTGGTGTCATGAAGCGTACCAAACGCCCCGTCTTGGGATCGGCTTGCCGCACGAAGAACTTGTCGCCATGCAGCTGTTCGGTGACGCGGAAGCGCCGCTTCATGAATACGAGGACCGGATTTTTACTGAGATCGGTCTCGCCGTGTCCAGGCATCATCATCCGAATGCCGGTGAAGATGAGGAAGGCTGCAAACACGTAAAGCAACCAGCCAAATTCGGACACGAGGGTTGCGCCGAAGCCGATCATGATCGCCCGCAGGACTATAACGCCCAGGATGCCCCAGAACAGCACCCGGTGCTGCAAGTGACGTGGAATCGCCAGGTAGCCGAAGATCATGGCAATGACGAAGACATTGTCCATCGCCAGGCTCTTTTCGACCACGAAGCCTGTCAGGTATTCAAAGCCCGATTGAGCCCCCAACTGCCACCAGACGAAGCCGCCAAAGGCCAGCCCAAGCGCGATATAGAAGCCAGAAAGCATCAGGCTCTCGCGCACCTCGATTTCATGGCCATCGCGGTGCAGTACGCCGAGATCGAAAGCCAGAAGCAGGGCCACAAGGCCCAGAAAGCCAAGCCACATCCAGAGCGGCTGGCCCAGGAAAATGCTGGTCAGGATGTCCATTTACGAAACTCCGTCAGGCATTTACGCGTGTGGGTTTTACTCACATCTGGCTCCCATAGATCCCTAGTGCGAGCTCGACGCGGTGCAGGGCGCCCAGTTCCACGGGGTGGACAAGGCCATCGGCGGTGATCACCTGGTGGCAGGCATCGCGGATGGATTGCCGGTCGGTCGAGCCTAGCGCACTGATGCTGAGGGTGGTCAGTGCCTGCTTTTCAGCGAGGTCAGGGGCGTAGCCAAAGGCGCGTGCATGGTGAGCCAGTTCCTCGGCCAGGTCGGCGACCGAAAACCCTTCCATGGCTGGGCTGGCGAGAAATGCTTCAACCAGCTTTCGTCTTTCAGCCAAGGCCAGTTGTCCATCGGCATGGGCGATCACGGCAACGGCTGCCACCAGCGCCTGGAAGAAATCCTCCGCGCCAGCCCGGCTGGGTTCGTTACGCAGGTCGCGTTGATCCGCCTTTTGGCGCGCCCGCAGGCGAGCGCCACGCAGAAACAGGTCGTCCTGGGTCAGTTTGTCTTTTGTCATGAATAACTCCTCTCAAGGTGCCGCTCGGCGGGCTGAGGGGAGTGCGTTTGGCGACCATGACAGTAATCGGGCACCAACGCAGATGCCCACGGGCCCTGCCAAGGTGATCCGACATCGCGTCGCGGCAGGCGCCGCCGACGCCAGAGGGGCCCGGTCACGAAAGACAAGATTGGCGTGGGTCAACGAAGATGCAAGGGGCCATTTAGAATTTTCTAAGGCTGCCACTTCGCAGCAGTGTCCGGCGTCAGCATCCATGGCACAGATTCAGGGTTGAGAATTAAGGCGTGATTTGGTCTCGTCGCACGACGAAGTAACCAAGATGACCACCAAATCCTCGAACACCAAAGAGCCTGCCGGGCAGGTGGTGAAGGACATTCGCCGGGCGACCCGACTGCACGTTACAGCCGGAGACAAAATCCGGATAGTGCTTCCCGGCTTGCGTGGAGAAGACAGCATAGCAGAGCTTTGCCGCAAGAAACGCATCCCCCAGAGCCTGTATTACACCTGGTTTAAGGAGTTCATGGGGGCGGGCAACCGCTCCCATCCACAGTCATATTGGCGGCGTCAGTCCCGAGGCGTTCGAAGCCGACGCGGTGTGAGGCTGGGAAATGTCTGCCAGACAGGGGGGCAGTCCAGTGATCAGGACATTTCCGCCGAATTAGTCCGTGTGAGACTGCCGTCATGCGCGGCAGCCTGGAAATAGTGAAGGTGGATAAGATTGGCGCCTCCCAATCGTTCTATTTTAACGAATGATATCTCCAAAACAATGAATTTTCGCCACGCAATGCTCTCTTGTAGAAATGTAACCAAATAGAGTGCGCGCCGAAGGGAACAATTTTGCCAACCCATTTCTTTCGACTGCTGGCAATCGTTCCGCTGCTCGCCAGCGAAATCATCGGCTTCTCGAACACGGGGCTTAGGCTCCCCCGTGATCTGACACCGGAGATCGCCGGGCTACCCCGGTTCGCACATCCTGTGTCAAACGCCCCCGACAGTGCCATCACGCTCATCGCCTTCGTCGTTCATCGGCTGGGTTTTCGGGATGTGCCCTCGAGAACCTGCTTCCACCAGTTGCTCATGACTCTGAGCGGCTGGCGTTACGCTCGCGACCTCCGGTGGCCTGAGATGAACGATGCCGTCCTTGTCGAACCGCAGCTAAGGGTTGCGGTCAGAGGGCCAGTGCGCTCAGTCAACCAAGACGATCGGTAAAAGGATCTCACCCATGAAAGGCAGCGCGACCCATCTCTCAGCGTTGGAATCAGAAGCCATGTACATCATCCGCGAGGTCGTCGCGGAAGCGCGCAACCCCGTTATGCTGTTCTCGGCGGGCAAGGACTCTACCGTTATGGCGCACTTGGCCCTGCGCGCCTTCCACCCGAGCAAGCCGCCCTTCCCGCTCCTCCATGTCGATTCGACATGGGAATTCCGATCGCTTCTTGAGTTCCGCGATGCCTTCGCACGCGACCATGGGCTTGACCTGATCGTTTACGCCAACGAAGCGGGCCGCCAGCAGGGGATCAATCCATTTGACCATGGCGAGCACTACACCCGGATCATGCGAACCGACGCACTCAAGTCGGCACTGGATGCAGGTGGCTATGATTTCATTCTTGGTGGAGCACGGCGCGATGAAGAAAAGTCTCGCGCCAAGGAACGCATCTTCTCGATCCGCAATGCAAACCACGTGTGGGACCCGCGACAGCAGCGGCCCGAACTTTGGAAACTTTTCAATACACGAATCTCTCCGGGGCAGACGGTTAGGGTCTTTCCGCTTTCGAATTGGACGGAGAACGATGTTCTGGCCTACGCGCTTTGGCGAAAGATCGAGCTGGCCCCACTTTACTTCGCCACGCCTCGTCCTGTCGTCGAGAGAGGGGGATCTCTCGTCGTCGTCGATGATGAGGCACGCATGCGGTTTCTCAAAGACGAGAAACCTGTTTTGCGATCCGTGCGGTTTCGCACGCTCGGGTGCTGGCCCGTGACCGGCGCAATCCCCTCGAACGCTGTCGACATACGAGGTGTTGTTCTCGAGACCTCCGCGTCTATGACGTCTGAACGGCAAGGACGGATCAACGACGGCGAAGAAGGGGGATCGCTCGAGAAGAAGAAGCAGGAAGGGTACTTCTGATGCTTCGTCCCAACATGGGGCCCTATCAGAACATTGCTGCGGTGCTGACCTCGATGCACGCCAAGGAGCGTGTCATCGGGCCGATCTTGCTAGACGAACTGGGATTGATCATCGGATTGGCGGAGGGCGTCAACACCGATCAATTCGGCACTTTCAGTCGTGAAGTTGAGCGGACGGGGTCTCAGCTAGATGCCGCCAGAGCCAAGATCGCCGTCGGCTTTCAACATGCGCCTTCCGCACGCGTCGGTTTGGCAAGCGAAGGCAGCTTCGGACCGCATCCTTACATCCCCTTCCTGGCGATCGGGCGCGAACTCGTTCTGATGGTCGATCGAGAGAGCGGCCTCGAACTGACCGGATACGATGCCAGCCCGGACACCAACTTTGGCCACGCTGTTGCGCGAGATCGCGAGGCGGCCCTCGCCTTTGCGCAGCGCGTTCGGTTTCCCGAGCACGGTCTGATCGTCATGGGCTGTCGGGACGAACAGCCTGCTCCTGACCTTCTGCTCATCAAGGACATTACCGACGTGACCGCACTTGAAGCGGCAGTTCAGGAAGCCATTAGGCTTTGCGGCGCCGCCTTTGTCGAAACCGACATGCGGGCGCACCGCAACCCAACTCGCATGACCGCAATCGAGCGCGCGACACGTGATCTGGTGCGTCGGTTTCACAGTCAATGCCCGAATTGCGGCCATCGCGGCTTCGATGTGGTGGAGCGCATTCCCGGACTGCCTTGCGCGTGGTGCGGCGAGCCGACGAACGTGATCATGGCCGAAGCTCTCACCTGCCAATCATGCGGATACAGCGATGAACGATCAGTGGCAACTGCGCCCACAGCGGATCCCGGCCAGTGTTATGGGTGTAATCCCTAAAGCTCGAGCAAATGAACCCTCATACAGGATCAGAGATTTGAGATGAACAACAGTTTTGAACCGAAAAAACCAGGAATCAAAACCGAATCCGCGATGGAGAGGCAAATTTCTTTTGTTCTGGCCCATCCCGGTATGAGCGCATGGTTGAAGACCGCTTTGAGCGATGCGCTTCATCGCGATCCGATCTCAGTCCTGAACGACTTGGAGATTCTCAATCTCATTCTGCGCAATCGATCAGAGATGTTGATCGCCGAGAAATACAGTTCACATGATCCCCGCTAACGCTTGCTTTCTGCCTTTAGGGCAGAGAGGAATCTATAGGCTCCGGCCTAGGATAGACCATCGAAGGGCTTCACCAGCATGGAATGGGACGAGATCCGATCCGTCCAACTCGATCTTTTCCGGGACGCGATTTTGGCGCCGCTCCAACGCTACGAAGGTTTCGTTAAGCGGAAGATCATAGAAGCGCGGGCCGTTCTCCGATGCGAAGGCTTCGAGATTATCGAACGCGCCTTCCTCATCAAATACCGTCGCATAACTTTCCAGCGCGAAGGGCGCGTTGAAGATGCCAGCGCACCCGCAGGCGGATTCCTTGTCGCCGACGGCAAGGGGCGCCGAATCTGTACCAAGGAAGAATTTCGTCGAACCGGACGTCGCGGCCCTTCGCAAGGCGAGCCGATGCGGCTCTCGTTTGACGATCGGCAAGCAATAGAAATGGGGCCGGATACCGCCGTCGAACATAGCGTTACGATTGATCGTCATATGGTGCGGCGTGATGGTGGAAGCCAGATTCGGGCCGCTGGACTCCACGAATGCAACAGCGTCGGCGGTCGTGATGTGTTCAAAAACCACCTTGAGGGCCGGAAAGTCGGCAATCAGCTTTGCAAGTGTGCGTTCGATGAAGACGGCCTCCCGGTCAAAAATATCGACATCGCTGTCCGTGACCTCGCCATGCAGCAGCAGGGGCATGCCGATCCGCTGCATGACCTCAAGCACTGAGCTCGACTTTGTACGATTTTCTGGTCATGTCCATGTCCAGAAGACGCCCTCATTTGCAATGAACTCGAGGGCATCGTCGAGAGGTATGACGACGCCGCCCATGTCATCGACGTCCTCCCATTTGCGCCGGTGTGACCAATATCCGAGCCGGACCTCCTCGCTTTGGCCTGTCGGCTTGAGCCGGGCAATCGGTGCCTCAGTTTCCAACAGATAGAGGTAGTAGGCGCCATTGTCCTTGTAGTAGCCCACGCCGCCGCCATTGGCGCGGTCGAAGGCTTCGATGCGGAGGGCGATATCGTCTTGCATGCGTCGATCATACACGGGAGCAAGTTGGGGACGCAGGATCACCGCGCGCGGTATCTATCGCGATCCCGTGCGTTCCAGTCATGGCCATTTCGTCAAGGCCAGCGGCTTGCGCTGGTTGAGCTTCATGGTGCTGACGCCGGTTCCGTGGGCGGGTGTCGTCAAGGCCCTGCCAGTGCTGACCCTGCTCGCTCCATCGGAGCGATCCGACCACCAGCGTGGCCTCAGGCACAAGCTGCTGACCGACTGGGCCCGCCAAGGTATCCTGCAGCTCTGTCGCTGGTTGCCGGGGCGCGATATCGTCTTCGTGGGTGATAGCAGTTTTGCCGTCCACGAGTTGGCCCACGCCCCCCCGGGCCGGGCAACACTCATCAGTCGGCTTCGGCTCGACGCCAACTTCTTCGCACCCCCTGCCAGGCGGGACGCCCATACCATGGGGCGCCCGGCCCAGAAGGGACGCCCCTGCCCAAGCTGAAGACGCTACTCTCGAACCCGGCCACACCATGGCGCAAGATCACCGTGTCCGCATGGTATGGTCACAAGCAGGCAAAGACGCTCGAGATCACGTCGGATACTGCCTTGTGGTACCGTCCTGGCATGCCCCCCAGGCCGGTCCGCTGGGTGTTGGTTAGGGACCCCGAAGGCAAGCGAGCCCCACGAGCCTTCTTCAGCACCGATATCGCTCTCGATCCCACAGACATCATGGCGCTGTTCGTTCGACGTTGGCAGGTCGAGGTTACCTTTGCAGAAACGCGGGCCCATCTGGGTGTCGAAACCCAGCGGCAATGGTCCGACAAAGCGATCGAACGGACTACCCCTGCCTTGCTCGGTCTCTATAGTTTCGTCTCGCTATGGGCTTGCGATCGGCTAAGCACTGCCAGCACGCCCTATGCCGCGGCGTGGTATCGCAAGACCAACCTCACCTCCACCGACGCCATCGGCGCAGTCCGCCTCGCTCTGTGGGTCGGGGACATTTACCGACACTCTCCGCCAAACCGGGAACAACATAAAATCCCCCAGACCGTCTCGTCCGGATGGCCGAGGCCCTCTGCTTCGCCGCATAATGTACAAAGTCGAGCTGAGTGGATGTTTCGGATGTCCGTGACGCCATGGGCCGAGTTTGTGGTGGCGTGCGCGGGATAAAGCTTGCAGGCTGTGAAGACGCCTTCGGCAAAACCACGCTCGACTTCGCTGGCATCAATGGTGTCGGTGAGGTAGCAGGTCATCAAGGGGACAAAGACCAGGCCTGGCTCAAGAGCCGCCACGATCCGTTCTCGATATGCCTTCGCGGCCGCGGCGGTCGTGATCGGCGGACTGAGACTGGGCATCACAATGGCCCGTGCAAACTGCCTGGCCGTGTAGTTGACGACGGATTTGAGCATCGCTCCATCACGAAGATGGACATGCCAGTCATCGGGGCGCCGAAGCCTCACGCTAGTCACAACTTTTTCGGCGCCGCCGGGAACGTCTGCGACGTCAGATGTCGGCATAGATGTGATCCTCGGCCGCAGCGCCAGGATGGGTCACGGCGCCATACCGGGCAGGGCCGACAGTCTGGGCATACTTCCAGATTGTACCGGACTGAAAACCATGTCTGCGTGGCGCCCAGTTTGTGCGACGGGTCGCGAGCGTGGCATCGTCGAGCCGTATCGACAGGATGCCGGCGTCGGCGTCAATATCGATAATGTCGCCGTCTTCGATCAGCGCGATCGGGCCGCCAGTGGCGGCTTCCGGTCCGACATGGCCGATGCAGAGGCCCCTAGTCGCCCCCGAGAACCGGCCATCCGTGATCATCGCCACCTTCTCACCCATGCCTTGGCCATAGATGGCAGACGTGGTGGCGAGCATTTCCCGCATTCCAGGTCCGCCGCGTGGGCCTTCGTAGCGAATGACAATGACGTCGCCGGCCGCGTAACGGCGCGCCATAACGGCTGCAAAGGCGTCTTCCTCGCGCTCAAAGACACGGGCGGGTCCGCTGAAGGTCAGCGTGTGAAGCCCGGCGACTTTAACAATCGCACCGTCGGGTGCGAGATTGCCCTTTAGCCCAGTCAGTCCGCCCGTGGGCGAAAGAGCGCGCGCAGTTGGAAACACAACATTCTGGTCGTTCGGCACGCAAACACCTGCAAGGTTTTCTGCAAGGCTCCGACCCGTCACAGTCAAACATTCTCCGTGCAGGAAACCTCCATCGAGCAGCGCCTTCAGAACCACGGGTACGCCCCCGATATCGTAGACGTCCTTGGCAAGGTAGCGTCCGCCCGGCTTAAGATCTGCAATCAGCGGCGTTCTCTTGAAAATCTCTGCGACGTCGAAGAGATCGAATTCGATCCCTGCTTCGTGCGCCATTGCTGGGAGATGCAGCGCGGCGTTGGTTGACCCTCCCGTAGCGGCGACCACGGCGGCTGCGTTTTCGAGGGATTTTCTGGTGACGATGTCTCGTGGCCGGATGCCGCTTTTCAACAACTCCATGACCGCGCGGCCAGCAGCCTCGGCGTATCGGTCGCGGGATTCGTAAGGGGCAGGCGTTCCGGCCGAGCCCGGCAGGGCAAGACCTATCGCCTCGGAGACGTAAGCCATGCTGTTGGCAGTATATTGACCGCCGCATGAGCCAGCCGATGGACAGGCGACAGTTTCCAACTCAGCAAGGTCCGCATCAGAGATTGTTCCAGCCGCATGGGCACCGACGGCCTCGAAGACGTCGAGCACCGTGACATCCTTTCCGCGAAACCGGCCCGGCAGGATCGATCCGCCGTAGAGGAAGACGGACGGCACATTGAGGCGAAGCATTGCCATCATTAGGCCAGGCAGGGTCTTGTCGCAGCCCGCGAGCCCTACCAACGCATCGTAGCAGTGGCCACGGACGGTAATTTCCACAGAATCTGCGATGACTTCCCGGCTGACCAGCGATGCTTTCATCCCGGCGTGGCCCATGGCGATGCCATCGGTAACAGTGATAGTTGTAAACTCGCGCGGCGTGCCACCTCCCGCAGTGACGCCACGCTTTGCGGCCTGAGCCTGACGCGAAAGCGTGATGTTGCAGGGAGCTGCCTCATTCCAGGTCGTCACAACACCAACGAACGGCTGAGCGATCTCCTCGCTGGACAGCCCCATAGCGTAGAGGAACGACCGGTGTGGCGCGCGCTCTGGTCCAACTGTCGTATGGCGGCTTGGAAGTCGAGACTTGTCGAGCCGATTGGGTTGCTCTCCAATGGGTGGGACGGTGCCTTTGGGTCCGTTGGTCATGGCTGCGGCTCCGATTGTTGCGCCGCAGGTGCACGGTTAGCGTGGGCGTCGAGGAATTGTTCGAGGTCACGAACAGCGATCCGCCACTCACGACCGATCCGTATGGCTCTAACGTCGCCAGCCTTGATCAGTCCCCTCAACGTGGCCTCGCTCAACTTCAGAAGTTCGGCGGTCTCCTGCAGTGTCAGGAGTGGTTTGCGCAGCATGACCAGAAGAGCCTCATTCCCGTATGCTCAACTGCAGATTCGCCTGGGTGAGCGTTGTGCAACATAGTTTGGCATTAATAGACCGCACGATACAGCGAATTACGTCACCAGACACCAAAGCGTTGCAAAATTAGTCAAAACTGCTGGACGATCAGGCCCACATTGCGGACCGATTCAGTGAACGCCTTGGTTGACGCAGCCTTTCAGACCCGGGGCCTTCAAGCTGAAAGATTAGCAACCAATGCGGTCCTCAATGGCCAAGCAAGCGGGCAAAGCATGTGCCGGACGGTTTGTCCGTTTTATATTGCCCTTCATTTTTCAAACCGCTAGTCGATCTACTGCTGGCTGTGAACGTTGCTCATCTCAGTCCATTCTAGATTGCCGGCGTACCGCCAAGCCATCCGCCCCGTTTCTTCAAGGGCAAACAGATGCAGCCAGCCGTTGTCAAACAGGGCCCGCACGTTGTCGTGGCGGCTCAGAACATCGCTCATCGCCTGGCACGGCGCCTCGATACACACTGAAAGACGGAGCGGTTCGTGGGCATATTCTTCGCCGTCATGGACCGATTGCCACGGCAGCCCAGCCCTGAGCAGCCCCCCATTGCCCTCAACCACACCAATTCCGCCGGTGACATTGTGTAGGAGCTTGTTCCCACCACCGAAGACCTCGGGCGCGACCGTTGATCCGTAATACTGCAGGCTGATCCAGCTCGCGACCACGACCGGCGCCGTGAGGATCAATTCCAGAACGCCGAAGCTTCCGTCTTGCTTCCAGTCGTAGTCATGCAAGAAAGCTTGTCCCTCCAAGTTCTTTCCCGCCGTGCGCTGTCTTGGTGCTGCGATGAACGCCTTGCATCCGGCGAGTGCCCATTCAGGCCGCGTCTCTGCCCAGTCGCGACTGCGCTTTGCAACATCTTTTTCGCCTGCTGCCCGCGGCAGCCGGAGGGCGCGCTCTCCCCGGGCGAGCTTGCCCGCCGCAGCGAGCCACGCACTGACGTGACCGATATCGGTGCGATGGGTGTCGGAGGCCTGATCTTGGGCGAAAAGGGTCACCTGATCGGTTGTTGTATCGTGCAGCGCCGCCAGGAAAAGCGTGTCCGAAGGAATGTCGATCCCGTTCGTCGCCAACCCCGTCCTCACAGCCGGATCGTTCAGCAGAGCAGCAAGCAGGCGGGCATTGACGTCTCCTGCATGGCCTCCGCAGGCGCCGCAATGGAGCCCGCTGGCGTGCGGGTTGTTGGCGACATTGGCGCCGTGCCCGGCCAGCAAGACGAGCCGCGCAAAGCCGGTGGTCAGCGACATTGCCCGAAGCACCGTCTCGGCAGCCGCGGTTCGGGTTTCAAGATCCAACGCTGGGTCGAGACGGGGCGCGGGATCGCTCGTCGCAGGCGCGCCGTTAAGGCCCAGGGCATCGCTCAAGAGCTCGCCGACATAGATCGGACCCGTTGCCTCGACAAAGGCGAAGGAGGAAACTGCGGCAAGCTTGAACCGTCCCCAGGCGCGCGTCGCCCGCGCCTTGATCCGCGCGGACTGATCAGCTGCCGCAAAGTCCGATGTCCCTGAGTGGGACTTGATTGCTGGCTTGAGCAGCACTGGCAACCGCAACTCCTCGACGTCGGACGCAAAGCGACGGTGCGCCGTGGTAAGTCCGAAAAAGCCAGCGAAGCCGATCGTCTGTATCCGTGGGTTCACGCTTTCGAGTGCACGGCGGAGAACCTCTGAGCGCACGTCGATGCAGAATGCGGCCTGCAGCAATGGACGAACTTGGTTTGTCTTTGGAGATGGTGTCGCCAGTATCTCTGCAAGCGCCCGCTGGGCCGAGCGCTCGGCTGCTTCTTGCAGTATCGCGTCGCTCACGAGGTCAGGAGTTGCTTCGACCACAGCGGCATGCTCTGCCCTAGCACTCGCCCACTTTTCGGCAATTTGCTGGCCATATCGAAGGAACAAAGTCTCTTCCCAGATCAGTCGGATTGCGATGAAATCTGTGATTGTTTGGTCCGATCCGCCGGCGAGTTCTGCTTGCCAGAGCTCGTAGCGGGCATACTGCGCCCAGCCGCCCAGTGTCATCAGCAACTGATGGAAGTAGGTTTCTGATGCCATAGTCTGAAGGCCCAGCCGAGGGGCGGCGCGGGCGATCAGTATGATGGCACTATCTGGGGCGTCTGCGACATGACGGGCAAATCCGGGCAGGCCGGCGATTTCTGGCGTTAGGTCGTGGGTGGCCACGGCCTGCCAGGCCGCATAGGCGCCCTTGCCATTCGGCGCAGCCCAAAGTGCCTGTCCCTTGTCGAAGTATCCTGCCGCCCAGGCACCAAACCGCTCGGCGATTAGGCCCGGCCAGTCGATACCGGAGACATCGGCGGCGAGATCTGCGATCGTTGGGATAGCCTTGGGCTTTGGCACATCCAAAGCTGCAGCAACCTTGAGGGCAGCCAGATCTGCTGGCCTCAAATGCGCCGGCGCCTTCGTCCAGGCCGCCAACAGGTCCTCGTCGGATATCGCGCCGCTTGCAATCTTCGCACTAAACCACCCCCTTGGCATGGTTACGGCGACACCCGCGACCCGGGCAAGTCGTGCGCCCGCTATTGCCAGACTCTCGCCGGTCTGCCCGAGGAAGGGGTTAACGGCGACGCTCGACGCCAGAGGCCAAAGAGGAGGAACGGCCCGAGCCGCACGATCCGCCGCGGTCTCGAAGAATTCCAGATCGGCCAGCACCGAAGGATCGGTTTGAGACATGTTCAAGCTCCAGATTGATCAATGTGCGCTGCGGGTGGACCAGCCACCGACCAGGCGATCGAAGACCGCATTTGCGTAAAAGCCGTTGGAGAGGTGTACGCGAAGGCCGGCGGCGGCAGGGTGATAGGCCCACAGCGGGAACATCGCCTGGACGATGGCGACAAGGGCGAAGCTGATAACCGCTAGTACGATGAGCGCCCATTCCAGGGGCCCTGGAGCTGGTGTGAGCGGCAGAAGGCCCGTGGTGATTGAAGTCGCGGCTGCCTGCAGCGCGAAGTAACCGACCGAGGTCGCTACGGCGTAGACCGCAGTGCGTCGGGTAAGCGCTTTCGGCGCGGTGTCAGCGAACCCTTGCGCAAGCATATAAGCGACACCAAAGATCAATATTGCGCCGAGTGCGATGACCTGTGGCGTCTTGTGCGCAAGCCCGAAGCTGAGACCGACAACCAAGTATATAGCGAGCGCTGCAACAAAGGCACGCCCCACCGCAGCGGCGTTCGGGATCGCAACGGGCCCCGGTCTTCGGATCGCGGCGACCCTTTCCACGGCGCCGCCGGATGCGAGAAAAGAATGCGCCTTGTACAGAGAGTGCGCCACGATATGCAGCAGCGCTATAGGGAACAACGCCAGTCCGCACTGCAAAATCATGAAACCCATCTGTGCAACAGTCGACCAGGCAAGTGAGGTTTTCACTGCCGGCTGAGTCAGCATGACAAGGCTGCCGAAGAGCGCTGTAAAACCGCCGATCATCACCAGTATTGCGAGGACGGCGGGGGCAAGAAGCATGACGTCAGCGAAGCGGATCAGCAGAAAACCGCCCCCATTGACCACGCCCGCATGCAGGAGCGCCGACACCGGCGTAGGTGTCTCCATGACTTCGGTCAGCCAGCCATGCGTTGGAAACTGGGCAGACTTGAGGACCGCAGCGAGTGCCAGCAGGCTTGCCGCCCCGATCGCCAGGCTGCCGCCTGCGCCCGCACGGGCGGCCTGCAGGATAGAGCCAATATCGGTCGTGCCATAGGCAGCCGCCATCAAAGCGGCGGCGCCAATGAGCGCACTATCTCCCAGGCGCGCGGTGACAAACTTCTTGCGCGCAGCGCGTTGCCCAGCAGCTCGATCGGGATAAAACAGCAGTAGTCGGTGCAGAAACATACTGGTGGCAATCCATGCCAGAGCCAATTGGAAGAGATTGCCGGCGGTGACAAACAGCATCACTGAGGCGAGCGTCAGGCAGAGCCAGCCGGTGAAGGGACCTTGCCGGTCCTCGCCGTCAAGATAGGTTCCGGCATAGCGGACGACGATCCACCCAATAAAGGTCACAAGGACCATCATCACGGTGCTGACAGCGTCCAGCCGGACCGAAAAGCCGATATCGTAAATCCCAATCACAGGACTGACGCTAGGCCCAAAAGCGATGAGCCCCCCCGTTGAAACGATGGCTGCGACAAGCGCAAGGAGCGCGGTGGCTTCAGCCAGTTTGGGGATGCGTTTGGGCCGAGGCCCTGTGTTCGAGAAGCCGATCACCGAGCTGACAAGCAGAGGAACGGTTGCCAGCACTGGCAAGAAATGGATTGGCAAGGTTGTCCCCTTCGACGCGCACTTCGATTTGGAGGCTTTTTAGGGCAGCGCATCGCGCGGCGAAAATTCATTGTTCTGTCGCTATCGTTCGTTTAAACAGAACGAGATGAGAAATTTGAACTTCAACCACCTCCAATACTTTTGGGCGGTCGCCCATGAAGGCAGTCTCACACGGGCCGCAGATCATATGAATCTGTCGCAGTCGACGCTGTCGGTTCAGATACAGAAACTCGAACATCAGATCGGCCACCCGCTCTTTGAGCGAGTGGGCAAGAAACTCATCCTGACCGAGGCCGGTCAGATCGCGCTCGACTATGCAGATACCGTTTTCAAGGCCGGCGATGAATTGCTAAGCACCCTGCAAGGTCGCCCTTTGGCAAACCGTCAGATCCTCAGCGTCGGGGCGCTCACGACGCTGTCTCGAAACTTTCAACTTGAGTTCCTTCGGCCGCTTGTCGGCCGTTCCGACGTGGAACTCATCGTTCGCTCCGGCAATATCCGCGACCTTCTTGCCCAGTTGGAGGCTCACGCCGTCGACGTCGTCCTGGCTAACAGCGCTGCGCCGCGGGATGCTCGCACATCACTGCGTAACCACCTGCTCAATGAGCAGCCGGTCAGCTTGGTCGGCCGGCCGAGAACGGACAAACCGAAGTTCCGCTTCCCGGACGACTTGCGAACTGAGCCCCTACTTTTGCCAAGTCTGGACAGCGACATCCGCGTGGCGTTCGACCGAGTTCTCGAAATGGCTGGGATCAGGCCGATTATACACGCCGAGGTCGACGATATGGCCATGCTACGTCTACTGGCGCGTGAGCGCGAGGGTGTCACGTTGGTACCGCCGATCGTTGTGCGCGACGAACTGGAGGCCGGGATTCTTGTTGAGCACTGTCGCATACCGGATGTCACTGAGCGCTTCTACGCAATTGTGAAGAAACGACGTTTTCCGAACCGCTTGCTTCTCGACGTGCTTGGAATCTACAATTCGGCGACACCGACCTCCATCTAGAGGTCCCTATTAGCCTGCCTTTGCACACTAAAGCAGCAGTTGCGACAGAAATGAGATCTTGAAGCAGAATCCAGTTCGAGCCGACCGGTCTTCTCCATATCAGGTTGTGAGAGCGACGCGAAGTGATGGGGAAACCGATCAGGCCGGAAATAGGGACAACCTGTCGAACGTTTGAGGCATCATAGCCTGCAAAGCAGATTGGGACCTTGGTCGCCGATCCCATCAGGGCCAGCAGTCTCCAATGCCTGCATTAACAGGCCGGACAGGAGACTGCACCCGACCAACGAGCCAGAACGTCGAATGACCTCTTGCAACGCGGGGGCCATCCACATACGACTTTCGGCAATCCACCCGAAATGGCTGCTGCTGACTCCTTAAGCGGAACGACCGCTTTTGGGACATCGCCGACGTGGAGCCAAAGTCTGAAATGGGGTCGAGGCTGTGTGAGAACTCGGCGCAGCTGATCGCTCACGTTGTTTGTGTGGCACGCGTCGGCTCCGTTCACCCCGTTATCGCTTTGAGGGTCGCGGCAACGCCGGCAACGGCGATGGCGCGCTTGAGATTGTAGGCAGGATCGTCAGGCTGGTTTCGGTGGCGACGTTCTTTATCCCTTGTGTTCGGAAGTGGGTGGCGCCCATCCAGCC
Organism: Devosia psychrophila; assembly: GCF_000971275.1. GTDB lineage: Bacteria > Pseudomonadota > Alphaproteobacteria > Rhizobiales > Devosiaceae > Devosia > Devosia psychrophila. Next base: position 27,647 of record NZ_LAPV01000038.1, read on the forward strand.
TTGGTGCCGAAGACGTGCTCGACAGTACAGCGGCGAACCGCCATCGCTTCAGGCATCGCCTCGAGCCTACGCTCCATGGCATCAAGCACCGCTTCGTACTCCCATCGTCGGATGCGCTTCTCTTTGCCGGCCATACACAGAGGACGGGATGGGCAGCACCACAGGCCTTGTGGTTGAAGCAAACACCGATCAGCTTGCCGCCTTCTGCCCTGGCGAAACGCTTCTGCAGCTGCTGGCCAAGAGGGCAGCGGTAGGTGTCGGTCCCGGGCTCATGCACGAACATGGTTTTGCCCCAGAAGCCGCGGGCCTGAGCCGGTGAGATATTCGGCTCGGGCACCATCGCGATGATGCCAGCTTCGTCGCAGGAGCGGATCTGCTCGCCCTCATAGTAGCCACGATCGGCAAGGGCGATCATCTCAGCATCGACAGTCTCTGCCTGTGCAGCTTTTGCCATCTCCAGCAGGTGCGAGCGGTCATGGCCTCGGTTGGTCACCGCATTGGCCACCACAATATGGTGCTCGGTATCGACAGCCGCCTGGACGTTGTAACCGACCACGCCGCGATGGTCGCTTCCGGTCGCCATGGCGCGGGCATCCGGATCTGTCAGCGAGATCTGCTCATCGGGAGCCGCTTGCAGTTGCCGGCCAATCTCCTCGAGCTCGCCGAGCCGACCACGCAGAGACGCCAATCGTTCGGTCGGGTGCTCGATCCGCGGCGTGGCCGGTCCGTTCTCTGCACGGTCCGTTTCCTCAAGCTCGGCGAGATAGCGCGATGCTCTCTTCGACATGGGCCTTCCGGCGCAACAGCTTGCCCTTGGTATAGTTCTTCTCGTGCGTGCTTACCGCGCGCAAGCGTGACCCGTCGATGGCCACCATGCCGCCGCCGACCAGGCCAAGGGCACGGCAGATGGCAACGAAGCACCGGCATGCGATCTGAATGGCGCTGGCATGGTCATGGCGGAAGTCGGCAATGGTCTTGAAGTCCGGTACCAGCTTGCCGATCAGCCACATCAACTCGATATTGCGACCGGCCTCGCGCTCCAGCTTCCGGCTCGACGTCAGCTGATGCAGATATCCATAGACGTAGAGCTTGAGCATGGTCCCGGTGCGTAGCCGGGCCTGCCAGTAGATGCCGGTTGGACACGCGCGAAGCCGAGTTCGGCCAGATCGAGCTCCTCGACAAAGGCATCGATGATGCGAACCGGATTATCCGCATCCACATAGTCTTCGAGACAAGCCGGCGGAAAGCTCTCCTGCTGTCGGTCAGCAACTTCAACGAAACGTCCCATGGGGCACTTCCGAAGCGGTGACTGATCATATCATAATCAGGAGTTTTCACACAGCCTCGGGTGGGTAGCAGTCGGTCTGCTTTTGGACGAACGTAGTAGGAAACGGACATCTGGCGATGTGGTTGGCAGCTTATGTTCTTGTCGACAAATATACACAGCATGGCCTTGCGCGACTTGGGCGCGATAGCTGCCGTACTCTAGATTGTATATTTTGCGGGGCGGCCCTATAGGTCTTCATCCGATTTTTCCCGCTTAATTGCGGATTAGCCTTCGGTAGCAGGTCTTAGGGGATTCGCGTGCGAGCGATGGACCACTTCTTAGCGTTCCTGTCGGGTGGCGGGGAGATGGGTGAACGTATACGTGCCCATGACTGGTCAAAAACAACAATTGGCACGCCGGAGACATGGCCCCAGACGCTCCAGACTGCCATCGGTTTATTGCTCGGCGCCAAGCAGCCAGTATATGTGGCCTGGGGTCACGACCTCATTTCATTTTATAACGATGGCTATCTGCCGATCATCGGCAACAAACATCCCGCCTTGGGTGAACCATTTTCCGTGCTATGGGCCGAAATTTGGAATGATTTCCGGCCGATTGTGGAAGCCACCCTTGGCGGTGAAGCACAGCACTTTGTGGATTTGCCAATTGCACTTGCCGGTCGGCCCGGCCTTCCGGTGGGCTATTTTACTTTCTCCTACACCGCGCTGCGTGATGAGCAAGGTCGGTCAGTTGGTTTCTATTGTGCGGCAACCGAAACCACCATGCAGGTCCTTCTAAAGCAAAGAACCTTGGCTGAGCACGAACAACTATCCCAGCTCCTTGCCGAGGCGCCGAGCTTCATGTGCCTTCTGCAGGGTCCGGACTTTAGATTTGTCTTAACCAACGATGCCTACCTCCAACTCGTCGGCCATCGCGACCTCATTGGTATGACGGTTCGAGAAGCACTGCCGGAGTTACAAAACCAAGGTTTCTTGGAGTTGTTGGCTCAAGTCTACACCACTGGCCAGCCCTTTGTCGGTCGAGGTTTGGAGATTGAGCTGCAGCGTATTCCGGGCGCTCCTCTCGAAAAAGCCTTTCTGAACTTTGTGTACCAGCCAATCATCAATCAGGCGGGGAAGGTCACCGGCATTTTTGTTGAAGGCAGCGACATTACCGACTTGAAACGGGCCGAGTTAGCGCTCCGCGACAGCCAAGTACAGGTGCAGTTAGCGCTTGCAGCAGCAGAAATGGGTGTATGGGAAAGCACGCTTGCCAATGGCACCTTTAGCAACCTCCGGGGAGATGACCGCGCTTTGACGCTGCTCGGCGGCCAACCCGGAGAGCAGTCATCCTTCGACTCTTTCGTGAGCCGGGTGCATCCGGAGGACCGTGCCGTTTTGGTACCCGCCGCCCAACAGGCGCTTGATCCGGCAGGGACGGGCTTGTTGACCGTGGAATACCGCGTTTTGGCGCACGGCTCTCATCCAGAGCGTTGGGTGCAGGCCCTTGCCCAGGCAATCACAGAAGGTGATCAAGTTAGGCTGGTTGGCACAGTTCGGGACATTTCCGACCGTAAACAGGCTGAGGCCCGCCAGGGCATGCTCAGTGGCGAGCTTCAACATCGGATCAAGAACATTGTTGCGATGGTGAGCGCCATTGCCAGCCAGACCCTCAAAGGTGACGACATTGCCGATCGCCGGGGCAAGTTCATGGCGCGCCTCGAAGCTTTGAGCCACGCGCACGACATGCTGGTCGCGACAGTTTGGACGGAGGCGTCTATCCGCAATGTTGTTGAGGGAGCTTTGGTGGCGCATCGTGGCGAGGACAAGCGCTTTACGATCTCCGGCCCTGATTTGATCCTGTCACCCCGACAGGCTCTTTCACTGACGCTGACTGTCCATGAGCTTGCTACTAATGCCACCAAGTACGGCGCGCTTTCCGTGGAGGCAGGTCGCGTTCAAATCGAGTGGTCAATCGACACGCCTGACGGCATAGATCCGCAATTTCAATTTGTTTGGCAGGAGGTCGGTGGGCCGGCGGTGATGAAGCCCGATCGGACCGGCTTTGGATCGCGTCTGATTACTCGCGTCCTCGCCGCTGACTTCTCAGGAACGGTGAAAATTGACTATTCTGAAAGCGGGGTGACGTGCCGGCTCGAGGCGCCAGCTTCTCAAGTCAGCGACCTTAAATGAAGTCGTTACAGATATAACGTGTATGGCACAGGGGTCGATGCTACATGTGAGTATCATGATATATGCTCAGGCGTAGAAGCGGACTGAGGGTCGCCTCATCGACCGCACTTGGTGTCCTCTGTGCCAGGCATGCTGCTAACACCACCGCTGCGCTTCCTCGATATCGATAAACTGGCGTTGGTTTACTTCAGGCTTTTACCTGCACGTCCAGACACAGCCGAATTGCGGCCTGGAGGTCAACCGCGCTGTAGGGCTTGCTCAAAACGGCAACGCCTTTACCCTGTTGCACCCCGGACGTATCGCCGGTTGCAAACACCACCCCCATGGCGGGCTTCAACGCCTTGGCCCGCTCTGCAAGCTCCTTGCCAGACATGGTTGGAAGATTGACGTCCGTTATCAGGATATCGATCGGCGCGGTCTCCAACGCCGCCATCGCCTCTTCGGCGCTGCCGGCATCGAGAACTATATGGCCAGCGTCCTCAAGCATGTCGACGGTGGCCATGCGGATTAGCGCATCGTCCTCAACGAACAGAACCGTCAATCTGCTGGACACCACTGGCGACCCGCCTTGCGGGTCAGTGGCGGGAGCGCCCGGTTTGGATACTGCCAGGGGAGCAGGGAGTTCGCGCTGGCCGCGGCCGGCCAGGACATTGCGGAATTTTCGCGCCAAGGCCTCACGCGTGTAGGGCTTGGACAGCAGGTCCACGCCCGCGTCGAGTTTGCCACCGTGCACGATGGAATTTTCCGTGTAGCCCGACGTGAACAGTACAACCAGGTTCGGCAGGCGTGCCTTGGCCTTGCGCGCCAATTCGGGGCTCTTGAGCGTCCCGGGCATCACCACGTCGGTAAACAGCAGGTCGATCAGAATGCCGCTCTCGATTACGTTCAAGGCGCTGGCGGCGTCGACGGCCTTGAGTACGCGATAGCCCAGATCAGTGAGCAGTTCGACCACAGTCGCACGCACCTCGTCGTCATCCTCGACCACAAGCACAGTTTCCGTTCCGCCAGTCACTGGTCCCGTATCGACCAGCGCTTCGACGTCTTCGCTTTGCAAGGCGCGCGGCAGGTAGAGCTTAATGGTCGTGCCTTCGCCGACTTCCGAGTAGATCTTGACGTGGCCGCCCGACTGCTTGACGAAGCCGTAGACCATCGAAAGCCCCAACCCGGATCCCTTGCTCTCGCCCTTGGTCGAAAAAAATGGCTCGAACACCTTGTCGACGATCTCGGGCGACATGCCGCAACCGGTGTCGGTCACGGCAAGCATGACATATTGACCCGCCGTGACCTCATCATGCGAGCGGGCATAATCGTCGTCGAGATGCGCATTTGACAGTTCGATGGTCAGCTTGCCCTGGTTGTCCATGGCGTCGCGCGCATTGATGGCGAGGTTAAGCAAGGCATTCTCGATCTGGGCAGGGTCGATGAAGGAGTTCCACAGCCCGCCGGTGACCACGGTTTCGATCTCGACACCCTCGCCAATGGCCCGGCGCATCATGTCATCCATGCCGCGCACCAGGCGGCTGATGTTGATGATCTTGGGCTCCAGCGCCTGCTTGCGTCCGAATGCCAGCAGTTGCGATGCCAGCTTGGATCCGCGTGATACGCCGGCCATGGCGTTGGCGACGCGCTGTTCGGCCCGTTCGTTGCCGGCAATATCCTTGCTCAGCAGTTGCAGGTTTCCCGATACCACCTGCAGCAGATTGTTGAAGTCATGCGCCACCCCACCAGTGAGCTTGCCGATGGTTTCCAACTTCTGGGCCTGGGCCAGCTTCATCTCGGCCTGGCGGCGTTCGCCAATCTCGTTGATGACGCGCGTCTCGAGCTGTTCATTGAGTTGGCGCAGCGCATTTTCTGCCGCGCGCCGATGGGTGATATCGGTATGGACGCCGACCCATTCCCGGATGTCTCCATGCTCATTCAGCACCGGCAGTCCGCGAATGGCAAAGGTGCGCCAGGAACCGTTTCGTTCTCGGACGCGGTGCTCATGCACGAACATCGACTTCGCCTTTACCGCCGCATCCCAGCTGACGATCGAAGCGTCGCGGTCATCGGGATGCACTGCATCAACCCAGCCGTAGCCTTGGTATTCTGCCATGCTCTGCCCGGTGAGCGCCGCCCAGCCAGGCTGCTCGCCCTGCATTTGCCCATCGGCCGTATTGGTCCAGAGCACGCCATGCACGGCATCCATGGCCGCGCGGAACCTGCCGACGCTGACCGCCAGATCGTGCTGGGTGGAGACGTGCGCGGTCTGATCGACCACCGTACACATCACCCCTTCGACCCGACCACCAAAGCCATAAACCGGCGTGTAATGCAGGTCGAAAATGAAATCCTGCGACTCTTCCGCATTGTTCAGCGTGATAGGTGCGCCTTTGTGGGAAGTCAGCTCGCCATTCAAGCCGGCCTGCAAAACCTGCTGATTGAATTCCCAGACCTCGGGCAGCTCAGTCGCAACCGGTTGCCCCATGGCCGTCGGGTGCCGATGGCCGATGATCGGGCTGTAGGCGTCGTTATAGAACATTAGATGGTCCGGCCCCCACATCAGCACCTTGGCGACCGGCGAGTTGACCACATTGGCGACCGTTGCACGAAGTTCCGGCGACCACTCGGAGGTCGGCCCCAGCGAACAGTTGGACCAGTCGCGGTTGCGGATCAGCGCACCGCAATCGCCGCCGCTATGGGGCCAGCCGATCGTATTGACGGCGGCCGAAGCCACGCCGCCGTCACGCAATATCCGCAAACCGGAGCGGACGATTTCGCTGGCATTGGCATAGTCTCCCGACGCAAGGCGTTCAGCGATGAACGCATCGAATTCAGGAGTGAGAGAAACATTGCGGGTTTGACGTGTGACCATCGGCATAAAATCGCAAACGCCGCGGCGTGTGTCAATAATTGGCATAGCCAAGTCGGCGAAAGGTGATCCGCGTGCATTTGCGCAGGCGCCCGTTGAAAGAGATGGCTCGGGAAATCTGGACATCGGGATAAGTGGATTTTGTGCCTGATGGCGGCCAGTATGGCCGCGAACAGGAGCGACCATGACGAGACGACCCCGCCGCAACCACACACCGGTATTCAAGGCCAAAGTGGCGCTGGCCGCCATCAAGGGTGAGAAGACCCTGGCGGAACTGGCCCAGCAGTTTGACGCGCAAGCCAATCAGATCACGCAATGGCGCAGCCAGCTTCTGGAAGGCGCCGCCGATGTTTTTGGCGGCGAGGCTCGCTCTGATCCGTCAGTCCCGACAGTGGACGTCAAGACGCTACACGCCAAAATTGGCCAGTTGACGCTGTAGAACGATTTTTTGGAAGGAGCGCTGAGCAAAGCCGGCCTGCTGAGCGCAAAGCGATAATTGATCGGGAGCATGAACTATCGGTGACCCGGCAGGCGTTGGTGCTCGATATCAGCCGGAGCAGCGTCTACTACCTGCCACGCCCGGTGTCGCCCGGCGATCTGGCACTGATGCGCCGGATCGATGAACTGCATCTGGATTACCCGTTCGCCGGCGCCCGCGCTGATGAAGCGGATGGGCATCGAGGCGATTTACCGCAAACCCAATACCAGCAAGCCCGCGCCAGGCCATAAGGTCTATCCCTACCTGCTGCGCAGGCTGGCGGTGACCCAGCCCAACCAGGTTTGGGCAATCGACATTACCTATATCCCCATGGCGCGCGGCTTCGTCTACTTGGCAGCCGTGGTGGACTGGTTCAGCAGGCGGATGCTGGCGTGGCGGGTCTCGATCAGCATGGACGTGAGCTTCTGCATCGAGGCGCTTGAGGAGGCTCTGGGTAAATACGGCGCCCCCGAAATCTTCAACAGCGACCAGGCCAGCCAATTTACCAGCATGGCCTTCACCGGCCTGCTGCGCGACAATGGCATCGCCATTAGCATGGACGGCAGAGGGGCATGGCGCGACAATGTCTTCGTCGAGCGGCTTTGGCGGTCCATCAAATACGAGGAGGTTTACCTGCGCGCCTATGACGCCGTCTCGGACGCGCGAACCTTGATCGGCAAATACCTGGCCTTTTACAACAGTGGGCGCCCTCACTCGAACCTTGACCGCATGACCCCGGACGAAGCCTGCTTCAATGCGCTGATGCCAATTCCGGCAGCGGCATAACCAAGGCCGAAATTCACTTATACCAACGGCGCTCACGATTGACCGGTGTGTGCCCATTCACGCATGCCGATCGATGTTATGGTTGTCGGCTGGTCGACGAGATTTCGCCATGCCTGACAAGCGGCATCGATGATGGCGTCGTAGAC
>NZ_LAPV01000039.1 GCF_000971275.1 Devosia psychrophila
GATCATCTACCCGGGGCTTGCCGCGCACGTCGGTTGGAAGCAGCGGCTCGATCCGGGCCCACTGCGCATCGGAAAACCAAAAGAAATCACCCATAATCACCGCCTCCTCAATGAGGCAGTGAATCACGGCCCGATTGGTATGGGAATCCACTTATTGGGTCCGGACCCTAGGAAATACTCGCAGCCTTCGAGGCATTTTTGACCGTGCTAGACGCCGTGGAACGAAATTGAGGATGGTGCGTTTTAACGGTGTCCTCCAAAGACAGATGCCGGCCTCAGCGTTACACTCGCTGGGGCTTTTTTGTCTCGATCCTGGATCGGCAGAGGCAAAAGCAATAAGGCCAGCTTCGCGAGAAGCTGGCCTTATTCATCAGTCCCCTATCAGGGATAGGCTGGGTCTTAAGACCCGGGCGGGAACTGGAACCCTCGGAGCTCGCTAACTTAGTGATGCGGGTCTGCAAATGCCGACCCGCTGCGCTTCCGGTGCTCACGTACTTGAACGTACGCTGCGCCATAGCCCTACGAGCGTTCTTCGATTGAAAATGTCCACCGGACATTTTCCAACCAATCTCAGAACTTCTCGCGGCCCGGCATCTTCGCCTCGGCCTGCCTAAGTTTTCTTCGCTCCTCTGTGACAGCGAAACTTGTGAAGTGCTACTTGATGGCGGCGGTGATGGTGATGTTGCGGTCGTCCATCATGTCGACCCACTGGCCGGCATTGGCCTGGGACTGGCGCTTGATGAACTGGTAGGGGGTCTGGCTCCACAGGTCGACCGAGCCGACCTGGTTGTCGAGCACCAGATCGCCGCGATCGGTGCGGACCAGTAGCACCGCATGACCTTCGCCATTAGCCTGCTTGACCACGGTCATCAGCAGGGTGCTGGCTGGCCAGCCGGCGTTGATCAACTCGCGGCGCTTAGCCAGGGCGTAGTCTTCGCAATCGCCGTAGCCGTTGGGATAGGTCCAAAATTCGGAAACCTGATAGAGGTCCTGGTCGGTGACGGGGGTCACGGTCTGGTTGATGTAGGCGTTGACGTTGAGCAGCTGCTGCCAGCGCTGGTCGTCGAGCGGAACGGTCGCGACAGGATTGACATTGGCGCGGCATTCTTCGGGGCGGCTCTTGCAGAATTTGAGATGGCCAACCGGAATGCTGGTAGCAGTAGTGGACGTCTGGATGAACGCGATGTTGGTGGCGTCCTGTGCCTGGACGGGAGCGACGAAAGCGGCGAGCGCCAGGATGGCGCCCAACAACTCGGCTCGCAGTTCCTTTTTGTTCGATGACATTGTGCGGTCTCCCTGATGGAGACCACGTTACGGACTGCGGATTAGGCCGATCCGAAAACTGAGATGCACATTTTATGCGTGTTTTATCGATTAGATTCTGGGGGGATTAACCATGCGGGGCAGGGGATTGGGTGGAAGATCTGCGACGGGGAGTCTTACGCGGCGATCTCGGGTGGCGCTGACATCTCAGGATGGGTTCCGGCCTTCGCCGGAATGACATCGCGGGGGAAGGCAGTGCCTTAGTTCATCCGCAGGTTTTGCTGGATGACGGTGATCATTTCCTGGGCGGAGGCGAATTCGACGGCGACGCCGTTCTGGAAGTGGCGGACGACGCGGGCGCGCATGCGGCCGAGCGTGATCGGCGTGCCCATGGCGGGACGTACGTCGAGTTCGACGGCGGCGCCGGAGAGGGAAATGTCGATGATCTTGCAATTGTAGCGGCGGCCATCGTCGAGGACGACGGTGGAGTGGCGAATATCGGGGACGACGCGCTCGTGGCGGCGGTCTTCCGGGAGATTGAGCACGTCCTTATTGGCGAGCCAGGTCAATTGGGCTGCCATCTTGTCGCGCTTGCGGGGGGAGGCGGCAATATCCATCAGGAAGCCGCCCTCTATCTGGTTCTGAATGGTGCCTTCGATGCGGCCGATGTGGTCGATATAGGCGATGACCTTTTCGCCATCGACACCCGCTACTGGCGCTATGACCGCGGCGTCGCCGGGGGACATTTCGAGAATCTGGCAGGGGAATTCGCGTCGATCGGCCAGCATGTAGCGGCCAAGCACCGAGACGCGGACGCGCTGGAAGCGGCTGGCCTCCGCACGCGTGCGATTGGGGGCGATAAACTGCGATGAAGGAAGGTTGTCGCTCAGCATTTGCCGGACCGCCAGGGCACTCGATGTCCCGAGCAAACTAGCGTGTCTTAGTTAACGCAAAGTGTTTTTGATCGTGGATCGGCGCGGTGAGATTCCGCGCAGATCGCTGATATTTAAATGAAATGCCGCGTTTTTCCTTACGGGCAAATGCTACTGACGGCCGCCGTCGATGACGGCGAGATGGGCGTAGCGGCGGGCGGTGCGGCCATAGACCATGGCGGGCATGGCGATGGGGGCCGGACCGGAGACGAAGTTGCTTTCGTTGACCACGCTCGCGGCGACTTCGCGGACCGAGTCCTCGAAGGCGACATCGTCAGGCCAGATCAGGCGCAGGCCGGTGATACGCTGTTCCATGATGGGCTGCACGCCGAGCCAATAGGGCTCATCGAGGGCCGTCATGGCGCCGAGCAGGCGGGTGTGGGTCGAACCATTGTGACGCAGTGGCATCAGGATGGTTTCGAAGCTGACCTTGGTGTGAAGCGCGGTGGTGCCCTGGAAAGTGACCAGCGCGACGGCGTGATCTTCGGTCACTGCGCGCATCAGGGTTTCCATGGCGTCGTGATCGCGATCATGCCAGAGGGCCGAAAAAGAACGGCTCTTGAGTTCGCGGCAATAGGCCGTGCACAGGTGGCTGCCGGCGAGGCGGAACGAGAAATTTTCGCTCTCGTCCAGTTCCAGGATGAAAGTATTTGCCAGGGCCTCTCGGATACGGGTCGGGTCGATATCCTTGCGATCAGGCGCGCTACGAGCACCACGAATGGTGTTCCAATATTCGTAAAGCGTCCTGGTACTTGTTTTTTGCATTGTTCTCTCGACCCGCCCAATATAGGCGGGCGCTCCCCCCGTGGAGTGCAGCCGCCGCAATGCCGACATTGTCAAAACCCGGCGACAAAAGCCCTCTTAAAGAAGAGTTAAGGTTAACGTCGGCGGCTGCATGTGGAAAAGAACAGCGTAAGGCGCGGGGCGCCAGCGAGTCGGAGCGAAACGATGAATGAACAAAGTCAGTTGCCAGTGAATCCGGGCCAGAGCAGGCGGGAGCCGGTTTTCCTGTTGCCGGGCTCGGTTACGGCGGTGATTGGCGTGCTGATCGCCATTCATTTGGCATCAACCGTGGTTCTAAACCCCGACGGTTATGTGCAGCTGGTGTTCTGGTTTGCCTTCCAGCCGCTGCGCATCGTGGCGGCTGGGAGCGATCCGTCGCTGGCGATTCCGTTGCTGTGGACGCCGTTCAGCCACGCCCTGATGCATGGCGGGTGGGAGCATGTGCTGGTCAACTCGGCCTGGTTCGCGATTTTCGCAACGCCGGTGGCTCGGCGCTATGGGGCTGGGCCGATGCTGGCGATCTTTTTTGTCTCGGCGGCGGCCGGCGCGGCGCTGTTCGCGGCTACGACGCTGCTGTCGGGGGCATATCTGATCGGCGCATCGGGTGGTGTTGCAGGACTGACCGGGGCGGCGTGCCGTTTCATCTTCCAGCCAGTGATCGTGGCGGAGCATCCTGAGACCGGGCAGCGCGTGGTGGTGGGGCGCAAGCTGGCGAGCTTTGCCGACCTGTGGCGCGATAGCCGGGCGCGGTTTTTCATCCTGATCTGGGTGGTCTTGAACGCTGCCGTGCCGCTGCTGCCGTTGGTGACGGGCATGGAAATGTCTGTGGCGTGGCAGGCCCATCTCGGCGGGTTTTTTGCAGGGATACTGCTGGTGGGGCTGTTCGAGCGGAAGAGCTAAGGCTTTGTCGGCGCCTTAATGCGGGTAATTTCAGCCGTCTTGGTGAGCACCCATGCCAGGGCGACAAGGAACAGCAGCCCGGAGCCGAGGATCACGCCGTCGAAGATAGGGTCATTGCCGGGGTGGCCGGCCTTGACCGACTGCAACAGCATGGAGAGCACCGTGCCTGTGGCAAAGACCGCAAGACCTTGGCGACCCATCAGCCGCAAGGGGGTGGCAAAGGCGCCGGCGGCAAAGCGGCGCATGATCGGCAGGTGGCCCAGGAAGTAGAACAGGGCCAGGGCGTGCAGCAGGCGCGGCAGGGAGAGGAAGGTCTTGTCGAACCAGGTGATATAGAAGGGCACACCCAGGCTGCTGAGCCATCCCATGGCACCATTCATCGTGCGACCGACGGGTGGGACTTTCATCCACAGCAGGGTGAAGACGAGAAAAGCGGTCGCAAGCCCAAACAGCACCGGCGACCAGGGGATGAACCGGCCTCCGACCTTCATCGCGGCGCCAGAGAGCAGGCCGATGACGAACAGGATCTGCCAAGAGAATGGGTTGAAGAACCAGCCACCGGGATTGGGGAAGGCCGGCAGGTTGAGGCGGAGCTGGCCGGCTACGATCCAGAGTGCCACCGAAGCGATAAGCACCAACCACGGCCTGCGCAGGCCGGCCATCAGGACAAGGGGGGTGGCCAGCAGCAGGGTCATGTAAAGCGGCAGGATGTTGAGATAGCCGAGCTGGTGGGTCAGCAGCGGAATGCCGATCAGCGTGCCCAGCGGCTGCTGGAACAGCGGGGCGATATTGTTTTTCGTCAGGAGGTCCGTCAGGCCGAACCACTTTGCAGCACCGGCAAAGATTGCCAGGCTGAGCATGGTGATGACGATGTGCACAAAATACAGCTGGCGGGCCCGGGCCCAGACCTTGGCGATGGCGGCCCAGAGACTGCCGCTGCGGAAACGGTTTGAATAGGCGAGGCCTGCCGCCATGCCGGACATGAATACGAAGGCTTCGGCCGCGTCGGAAAAACCGAAATTGCGGTTGGTGAAGGTCTCATAGACCGTGCCGGGTACATGGTTGATGAATATCATCACCAGGGCAAGGCCACGGAACATGTCGAGGCGTTCGTCGCGGCCGCCGAGAGGCGTGGCGGGTTGGGCGGTGGCGGGCGACAAGATGGCGCGGACCCAGCTTGGGCCCAGCAGGCCCGCCGCGCGGTAGGAGGTGGAATCAGGCAGTGACATGCTGCGCGGTTCTCACGGTTATCAGGCCCGCATCCTGCGTCCCCTGACCAGTCCAGGCGGCAAAGATTGCCCGCTGCGCGTCGACGATAGATGGCCGGCTCAATTCCGAGTCGGTCGCGAAAAGTAGTGGCGTGCCGGCATTGCTGGTCGGGCGCGATGTGATGGAGATGAGAAACGGCGCCAGAATTGCCGGGACCATTGCAGGTGCAACCCAGACAGCGCTGGCGGGGGCTAAGATCAGGATGCCGCCGAGCGTCAGTATGGCGATGGCAACAATCCACCAGCTGGCATGAAACGCGGTTTTCAGATCGACCCAATTCTGGCCCCGGGTGGTGGCGGGCCAGCCGCCATCGATCCCGAGCAACACCTGCATGACGGAGCGCGACTGAAGCAGAAGCAGGGTTGGCGCCAACAATGTAGAAACGACGATCTCGCCCAGAACGGAGGCCAGCGACCGCAGAGTCCCGCCGAAACGACGGTTGTGGCCGTCGAACATGCCGCGCGACAGAATGGCGAATTTGGGTAGCAGCAGGACGACAGCTACCGCCACGATCAGAGTCCAGGCGCTGAAGTTGATGTTCACGAAGCCGGGCATGGCCGTGGGCATGTCGGGAAACAAGGCGGCGATCACGCTGGCTGCGAGCAGGAGAAGCCAGAGCGGGGAGGCCATATAGGCCATGATGCCCTGGATGAAGGTAAAACGGCTCCAAATCTTGAGGCCGGGCGCGTCAACCAAGCGAGCGTGCTGTAGGTTTCCCTGGCACCAGCGACGGTCGCGTTTGGCATATTCGATGAGGTTTTCCGGACCTTCTTCGTAGGAACCGGTCATCGATGGGTCGAGATTGACCTTCCAGCCGCCGCGCGAGAGCAGGGCAGCTTCGACATAATCGTGGCTAAGGATATGGCCGCCAAACGGTGGCTTGCCAGATAGCACGGGAAGCCCGCAACACGCTGCAAAGGCCCGCATGCGCACCATCGCGTTATGGCCCCAGTAGGGGCCTTCGTTTCCAGCCATCAGGGCCGCGCCACGGGCGAAAGTGGGAGAGAGATAAGTAGAGGCAAACTGCAGGGACCTACCGAAGAGAGTTCTGGCGTGGATCACGTGAGGAACTGTCTGTAGAAGGCCCAGCTGCTCATCGCCATCCATGCGGCGTGCCATGGCAGCGATGGTGGCGCCTTCCATCAGGCTATCGGCGTCCAGGATCAGCGCGTAGTCATAGGCAGCACCCGACCGCGCAATGAAATCCTCGATATTGCCAGCCTTGCGGCCGATATTGCGCTCACGCCGACGATAGAAGATGCGACCGATGGCGTCGGGCTCCTCAATCAACCGATTGAACCAGACCACCTCCTGGGCGGCAGTTTCCATGACCTGCGTATCGGACAGGATAACGAAATGGAATTTGTGGGAAATCCCGAGGTCCACCAAGCTGCGGTTCATCGCGGCAATGCGCGAGAATGTCGCGATGGGATCCTCGTTGTACACGGGCACCAGGATCGCCGTCATGCCCTGCGGCCCGCCGCCTGATTTGCCGGTGTCGATGCGGACAGGACGGAAAACGCCCAGAATGGCGGCGGAACTGCCCCAGACCAGCCAGAAGCCGCTGAAGGCAACGAGGGCCGTACGCAGAAAGTCAACCGCAGTCAGCCCGCCTTCGCCGGTCAGGCGCAGGAAAACATGCGCCCCCAGCACGGTGAGGGTCGCTGCTACCGACAATGTGGCCAATCGAAAAAACGCAGGTAGAAACATGCAGTACCCGAGGACCTAGCGCCCGGTAAGAGCGGACAGCGTCATACGCAGCAAGTCGAGGAGACTGCGGCGCTCAAGCATCTGCTTTGGCATGTCCAAGGGGGCATCGGGCAAGGCCCGGGCGAACGGAAAATCTGCACTATGCTTCATGCGAGGGCCTCCACTGATAGAGCCAAGTTTCAGTCAGTTTTCGGCCAAGGCCCATTACATAGGCCTTGAGCTCAACGCTGGTGGAATCACCGGTTTCTACGTCGAGCACGAGACGCCACACTCCATTCGCATCAACACGGGAAAGCACGGAACTTGTTATAGTTCCGCCTGTTGCCTCGGCCACTGCCTCGAGTTGGGTCTCATCCATCATGCCTGCGAGCTCGCCACCCGCAAAATCGACGACGAATTTCTTGAAATTCTCAACAGCTTCAACGCCGGATACACCGCCGATGCCGCTGCGAGTTTCCTTTACATGAGCAATCGGACTCGCCGAATCCGGATTGAGGTCGCCCCAGACCATGCGGTAGCTCAATTCACGCGAGCTGCCGGCGGTGGCCTTTTCCTCGGGGATCCAGAAGGCGGCGATATTGTCGTCACCTTCAAGCCGCGATGGAATTTCGACCAGGCGGATATGACCCTGGCCCCAGTTGCCGATCGGCTCGATGCGCAGCGATGGACGACGCTCGTAATGGGCGCCGGCATCCTGATAGCTTTCGAAGTCGCGGCCGCGTTGATACAGGCCGAAGGCGCGTGGATTGTTTTCCCAGAAATAGGCGGTGCCAAGCGTCGCGGCGTTGTTGAGCGCGCGCCAGGTGACTTCGCCAGCTTCATTCTGGATCAGCAGGCCATTGCTGTCGTGGACCTGCGGACGGTAATCGTTGAAGCCGGTGCGGTTGGCCTCGGCGAAAAGATACATCGAGGTCAGCGGGGCAATGCCCAGTTCCTTGACGTCGCCGCGGAAATACAGCCGCGCAGTGACTTCCAGCGTGGTTTCCTGGTGCGCTTCGCCGGCCGGTGTCAGCACAAAGCGATAGGCGCCGGCAACCGACTGGCTTTCTAGGGCCGCATAGATGGTCATCGAGGTGCCAACCGAGGTGGGCTTTTCGACGTAGAACTCGGAGAAGCGCGGAAATTCTTCCGGGCCTTCAATCCAGGTGTTCATCAGCAGGCCGCGGGCCGAGAGGCCATAATTGTTGTTGCGGCCGAGGGCGCGGAAGTAGCTGGCGCCGAGGAACGACACGACCTCGTCGAAGCGATCGGGGCTATTCATTGCCGCGTTGATGCGGAAGCCGGCGACGCCTGGAAAGGTTTCAACGCCTGCGGCAGCGTTGGCCACTGCGTCATCGTGATAATCGAAATCGGCCGCGCTAAAACCGATCGAGCGGGCCTTGCCGCCGACGATCTCGAAAACCTGCACAGGCTCGGGGAATAGCCAACCCATATGGAAGGCCTGCATGCGATAGCCGATTCCGTCATCGACCCATTTGCTGGCATCGGTGCGATACTGGATGCGCCGGTAAGCGTCGTAGTCGAGATTGGCGAAGGCCTCGGGCAGGTCGCGCGACGGAGGGACGAACTCTGCAGCTGCAATTTCCTGCATGCGCGCACTGAAGCTGTCGAAGTCGAAAGCAAACTCTGCGTCCGGCGCCACCTGAGCAAATGCGGGCGCGGTCAAGGCAGTGGTGCTTAAAAGAGATATCGCAACGATTCCTTGAAGGAACCGACGGCGAGTTGGCATGTTTGTAAGGTGACGCTTCAACGCTAATGCCCTGTGGGTCTTGTTAAGCCGACTTCTTCGGCAAAGCTCGAACGCCGCATAGTGCAAATAGTTGTTGCATATGGGACCTTCTCAAAAGGCATAGCTCGTACCGGGTCAAACCCGACGAAAAATGCCGTTGTCCCTAAGAGTTCCAAGATTCTTGCCAGAATAAGGCGATAGGTCAAAAGAGCTCACGAAACCGTGCGCAATCAGCAGTTCGTCGCAAAACTGTCACCTAGTCAGCCGCGGTAGACCTGCTTGGGGTCGAACAGCTTTGGCAGGCCGGTATCTTGCAGGGTGACGGCTCCGCCATTGACCGTCGCACGACGGTAAAAGCAGCTTTTGCGACCGGTGTGGCAAGCGGCGCCGCGGCCGGTCTGGTTTACCATCAGGACGATGGCGTCCTGATCGCAGTCGACACGCAGCTCGACAACCTCCTGCAGTTCGCCTGAGGTTTCACCCTTCTTCCAAAGCTTTGCGCGCGAGCGGGACCAATAATGGGCCAACCCGGTTTCAAGGGTCAGCGACAGCGCCTCGGCATTCATATGCGCCAGCATCAGCACGTCATTGCTGCCGGCCTCGATTGTGACGACGGTCACGAGGCCATGTGCGTCGAAGCGCGGAGCGAAGGCCGTGCCTTCCTCAAGCTGGTCATGGGTAAGGGGCGCAGGATCGGAGAATGTGAGGGTCATAGGGCCTTTTAGCGCCGCAAGGGCGAATGATCCAGATGGAGCAGCGGCTCATCTTCCCATTGGACATCCTCACACGAGGGTAGGAATGGGATCCAACTTGCAGCACGTCTGGGCCATTCGAGCATAGCTCTCATGGCCTCCTCGCCTCAAATCGCTCCGCTGGAGCGATCCGCCCTACGGAACGGTTCGGAGTCAGCGCTTGATCATGGCGAAGAATCGGTCCTGCTCGTGGCGGTCCTCGGCGAACACTCCGGTGAAACGCTGGGTGATGGTGGAGGCGCCATGGGCGCGGACGCCGCGCATCGACATGCACATGTGTTCGGCCTCGAGCATGACGGCGGCACCGCGCGGGCCAAGATGCTCGTTGATGGCGTCGATGATCTGCGCGGTCAGGTTTTCCTGGGTCTGCAGGCGGCGGGCGAAGCTTTCCACCAGACGAGCAAGCTTGGATAGGCCGACGACGCCATCATGGGGCAGATAGGCGATATGGGCCTTGCCGATGAATGGCACCATGTGGTGCTCGCAATGCGAACTGAACGGGATATCCTTGACCAGGACGATATCATCGTAGCCGCCGACTTCCTTGAAAGTCTTCGACAGTATGGTGCTGGCGTCCTGCTCGTAGCCGGAGAACAATTCCCCGTAGGCGCGGGTGACGCGCGCCGGGGTTTCGAGCAGGCCTTCGCGGTTGGGGTTATCACCGGCCCAGGCGAGCAGCGTGCGCACGGCGGCTTCGGCTTCCTCGCGGCTGGGACGAGGATAGGGGGCTGTGGACATCAAGACAGAGCCGAACGGCTTGGAGGGGGCATCCATCGTGGTCAGCTCCTGTGCACTTGGCCATTCTACGAGGCCAGAGCGATCTTGGATCATTTGGATCATCAGGGGGAAACAGCGACCCTGACAGCCCGCGTGGGACACCCTATATAAGGGGGCGGGGCAGCGCTCACAAGAAACAGAATTGTTTGGTTGATGGAACTCAGCGATCTCTATTCCCAGAAAATCTTGGACCTGGCGGGCAATGCGCTGCAGCCGGCGCGGTTAGCGCAGCCTGATGCCACTGCGCGCAAGGTGAGCCGGGTATGCGGCTCGGTGATCGAGGTGGACGTGGTGGTGCGCAGCGGAGTGATCGTGGCCTATGGCCACGACGTTTCAGCCTGTGCGCTGGGACAGACCTCTGCGGCGGTGGTGGCGCGGGAGATTGTCGGAACGCCGGTGGGTGAGTTCCGGGAAGTGAGAGCGCAGATGTATGCCATGCTCAAGGAGGATGGCGCGGCGCCGGGGGGCAAGTGGAGCGACCTGACGTATCTTGAGCCGGTGCGAGAATACCGCGCGCGGCATATGTCAACGCTGCTGGTGTTTGATGCGGTGGTTGAGGCGCTGGAAAAGATCGAGTCGGCAGAATCGGTTGTGGTCGAAGGCTGATGGATCGAGTCAGCGGGCTGTTCTGGCGGGTGGTCGATCTGCCGTTCAAAATCGCGGCAGTGTTTTTGATCACGCTGTATCGCTACACGCTGTCGATGTTCATGGGACGAAGTTGCCGGCACCTGCCCACCTGTTCGGAGTATACCCGCGACGCGATCTGGAACTTCGGCTTTTGGCCGGGCGGCTGGATGGGGCTGGCGCGCTTCGTGCGCTGCCGTCCGGGTGGCACGCATGGCTATGACCCGGTGCCGGAGGCGGTGCCGTCCGATGCACACTGGTACCAGCCGTGGGGTTATGGGCGCTGGAAATAAAATATGTAGGTCGAATGACCAGTCTTAGTGAGAAGTAAGCAGACATTGGATAAGGCTGTTCTAACCATCGTAGCCGGATCGGCTATTCTGCTTTTCGGCAGCACATTTGTGTCTGCTCAAGCGATGCCGTCCAAGGGCGAAGACTTACCGGCCGCGATTGTGCGATTGATGGACAAGTACAGGCCGGCCCTTGGAATTACGATCATAACGGGCGAAATCTGCGACACAGTCACGGAGCGCTCGTTGCACGAGGCTAGTGAATCCCTTGGTTTCCTCACGCCCGAGATATGGACGGCTGGATTTGGTCATCCTCTTGCTCCTAAGGGAGCACTAAGGGCTAAGTTTTCCCGGGATGCGCAGTTTCTCCGCAATCAACATCTGCTCATCTTTGTGAACGACGCCTACGACTACTGCGAGGCGAAGATCGAAAACGTTTCCGGTTTTGATTTCTGACCATATTGTGGCACGGACCAAAAGGGCGCGGCATTGGGCTGGCAGTGAACGAAAACCGTGCTAGACAGGCCGCCTTGTTGCTGAAAAGGCAGCAGCGAACCCTATTTCTGGAGATCTACAATGACGATCAAGGTGACGTTCCCCGACGGTGCAGCTCGCGACTATGCGCGTGGCACTACCGGGACCACCGTGGTCGAAGGCATCTCCAAGAGCCTGGCCAAAAAGACGGTGGCGATGCGCTGGAATGGCGTGCTGAGCGACCTTTCCGATGCGCTGGACGCCGATGGCAAGATCGAGTTCGTGACGCGCGACAGTGGGTCCAAGGACGTGCTGGAGCTGATCCGGCACGATGCGGCGCATGTGCTTGCCGAAGCGGTGCAGGAGCTGTGGCCGACGACGCAGGTGACGATTGGGCCGGTTATCGAGAACGGCTTCTATTACGATTTCAAGCGCGACGAACCGTTCGGCGAGGAAGACTTCCCGGCTATCGAGAAGAAGATGGCCGAGATCATCGAACGCGGCGCGGCCTTCACCAAGGAAGTCTGGACGCGCGACCAGGCCAAGGCGTTTTTCAATGCCCGGGGCGAAAACTTCAAGGTCGAGCTGGTCGATGCCATTCCTGCGGACCAGTCGCTCAAGATGTACAAGCAGGGCCAGTGGATCGATCTTTGCCGTGGACCACACATGCGCACGGTCAAGGATGTCGGCATGGCGTTCAAGCTGACCAAGGTTGCCGGTGCCTACTGGCGCGGCGACAGCAATAATCCGGTGCTGAGCCGCATCTACGGCACGGCATTTGCGACCAAGGAAGAGCTGGAAGCCTATCTGCACATGGTGGAAGAGGCCGAAAAGCGCGACCACCGCAAGATTGGCCAGGAAATGGACTTGTATCATTTCCAGTCGGAGGCGCAGGGTTCGGTGTTCTGGCACCCGCGGGGCTTCGTGCTGTATAATCAGATGGAGGCGTATATTCGTCGCCGCCTGAATTCGTCCGGCTATGTCGAGGTGAAGACACCGCAGCTGATGTCTTCCAAGTTCTGGGAGCAGTCGGGCCATTGGGGCAAGTATCGCGAAAACATGTTCGTGGTGCCGGACGAAGTGCCCGGCACGGAAGAAACCGGGCCGGTGCTGAGCGGCAAGGGCGATCTGATGGCGCTCAAGCCGATGAACTGCCCGGCACATGTGCAGATCTTCAACCAGGGCATCAAGTCATATCGCGATCTGCCTCTGCGGATGGCGGAATTTGGTTGCTGCCATCGCAACGAAGCGCACGGCGCGCTGCATGGGCTGATGCGCGTTCGTCAGATGACGCAGGACGATGCGCATATCTTCTGCCGCGAGGACCAGATCCAGGCCGAGACAGAGCATTTCGTGCATCTGCTGTATTCGGTTTATGGCCACATGGGCTTTGAGAACGTCGTCATCAAGCTGGCGACGCGTCCGGAGAAGTTCGGCGGCACCATCGAGCGCTGGGACGCGGCCGAAAAGGCACTGGGCGATGCTCTGCGCGCCACCGGCTATGATTTCGAGATCGCCGAGGGGGAGGGCGCGTTCTATGCGCCCAAGCTAGAATTTCACCTCAAGGACGCTATCGGGCGGTCGTGGCAGGTGGGAACGCTGCAGCTCGACTACGTGCTGCCGGAACGGCTCGACGCGACCTATATCGCCGAGGACGGGTCACGACAGTATGCAGTGATGCTGCATCGCGCGATCCTCGGGTCGCTGGAGCGCTTCATCGGCATGATGATCGAGAACTATGCCGGCCGGATGCCGATGTGGCTAGCACCGACGCAGGTTGTCGTGGCGACCATCGTGTCGGACGCTGATGACTATGCGGTCAAGCTGGTGAACCAGCTCAAGGCGGCGGGTATTCGGGCCGAGCTGGACGTGCGCAACCAGAAGATCAACTACAAGGTGCGCGAGCACTCGGTCGGCAAGGTGCCGCTGATGTTCGTGGTGGGCAAGCGCGAGGCCGAGGAGGGTACTGTTTCCGTTCGCCGTCTCGGTAGCGACGGCCAGAAGGTCGAGCCGTTCATGGATGCGATGGTGGCGCTGATCGCCGAAGCGACCGCGCCGGATCTCAAGGTTGCAAAGGCCGCCTGATGCCACAGCGTCCGTCCAATCGCGAAATCAAGGCCCTGTCGCTGCTCGGCGAAGAGAAAGCGCTGGGGCCGGGTGACTTCAAGGATATCGGCGAAAAGGTCTTCGCCGGTATGCTGAAGAAGGGCTGGGTCGTCGAAGCCGAGGGCATGCCGGGGAAGTACAGGGCGACGATCAAGGGGCTCACTATTCATGAGGGTGAGATTATCTTCGCGGGTCGGTACCGAAACTAGGGCGGAAGAGTTCTTGTTGGATACCCCCTCCTAGCCTCCCCCCTGATAGGGGGAGGAGCCTGGGTGGTGGTTGTCTGAGATTGTGCAACGCATGCGATGGTGTTCCTCCCCCTTTTCAGGGGGAGGCTAGGTGGGGGTATTCTTTCTGTCATGCCTGACCCCATCCACATCACCCGATTCATTTTCATCGATCCGTCGGAGATCGAGGAAACGTTCGTGCGCGGGACCGGTCCGGGCGGGCAGAATGTGAACAAGGTGTCGAGCGCGGTGCAGCTGCGCTTTGACCTAACGAATTCTCCCAATATTCCCGAGGCGATGAAGCGTCGCGTTGGCGTGCTGGCGGGCAAGCGGCTGACCAAGGATGGCGTGATTGTCATCGTCGCCAACTCGCATCGAGACCAGCCGATGAATCGGTCGGATGCACAGGAACGGCTGGTGGCTATGCTGGTAGAGGGATCGCATGTGCCCAAGGCGCGGGTGGCGACGCGGCCGACGCTGGCAAGCAAGCGGCGGCGGTTGGACGCCAAGTCGGTGCGTTCGGACGTCAAGAAAATGCGCGGCCCGCCGTCGGATGGGCAATGAGATGTGCCGCAGGCGCCTCGATCACCATGCAAGCACGACATCAGACGATCAAATATGGCGTGTAGCGATAGAGGCAACCGCGCTAGATATTGTTCGGGTTGCAGGGGATAGCCTCCAATGAAAATTGCCATTGTCGGAGCAGGGTATGTCGGGCTGGTAACGGGGGCGTGCTTCGCCGATTTTGGTCATGACGTGGTTTGTGTCGACAAGGACCAGCCCCGGGTCGATGCCTTGAACCGCTGCGAAGTCCCGATTTATGAACCCGGATTGGTCGAACTGCTCAGGAGCAACCTGGGCGCCGGCCGGCTGACATTTACCACCGACCTCAAGCTTGCCGTGGCCGGCGCCGAAGTGGTGTTCATCGCTGTAGGGACGCCATCGCGTCGTGGCGATGGCCATGCAGACCTGACGTATGTCCACGAAGCGGCACGGCAGATTGCGACGGCGGTGAGCGGCTTCACCTTGGTGGTGACCAAATCGACGGTGCCGGTGGGGACCGGCGATGAGGTTGCCCAGATCATTGCCACTACCAACCCAGAAGCCGATATAGCGGTGGTCTCGAACCCCGAATTCCTGCGCGAGGGCGCAGCGATTGAGGATTTCAAGCGGCCGGACCGCATCGTGGTGGGGATCGAGGACGAGCGCGCGCGGGCTGTGATGACCGAAGTGTATCGGCCGCTATATCTCAACCAGGCGCCGCTGATGTTTACCGGGCGGCGTACGGCCGAACTGACCAAGTATGCGGCCAATGCCTTCCTGGCGATGAAGGTCACTTTCATCAACGAGATTGCCGATCTGTGCGAGGCGACCGGAGCCGATGTGCAGCAGGTGGCGCGTGGGATTGGGCTGGATAACCGGATCGGGGCAAAGTTTCTGCATGCCGGGCCCGGCTACGGTGGTTCGTGCTTTCCCAAGGACACGCTGGCACTGGTCAAGATAGGGCAGGATCATGATAGCCCGATGCGGCTGGTCGAGACCACCATCGCCATCAACGAGCAGCGCAAGCGGGCGATGTCGCGCAAAGTGATCGCGGCTTGTGGCGGCGATGTGCGCGGCAAGACGATTGGCGTGCTGGGACTGACGTTCAAGCCCAATACCGATGACATGCGCGAGGCGCCTTCGATCGATATCATCCAGGGGCTGGTAGATCGGGGTGCTCATGTCGTGGCTTATGACCCGCAGGGCATGGTGGCGGCGCGGATGCTGGTCGATGGAACGGTGGATTTTGCCGACAGCGCCTATGAAGTGGCAGTCGATGCCGATGCGCTTGTGCTGGTGACGGAATGGAACGAGTTTCGTTCGCTTGATCTCGCGCGTATCAAGGCGGCTATGAAATCCGCAGTGTTCGTCGATCTCCGCAATATCTACAGGCGTGACGAGGTCGTTAGACACGGCTTCGACTACACCAGTATTGGCAGGCCAGCCGGCGCGATTGCCGATGGCGTGCCGGAATCGGTCGGCGCCGCCGGGGAGCCGCTGTGAGGATTCTCGTGACCGGCACCGCCGGCTTTATCGGCTTTCACCTGGCGCGGCGGCTGCTGGCCGAGGGCCACCAGGTTACCGGGTTTGACGGGCTAACAGATTATTACGATCCGGCGCTGAAGCGGGCCCGGCTGGCAATATTGCATGGGCAGGACCGCTTCGTGCAGATCGAGGGCATGCTGGAAGACGCTGCGGCGCTGACAAATGCGGTAGCGTCTAGTGCGGCTGAGATCGTCGTGCATCTCGCGGCGCAGGCTGGGGTGCGGTACAGCCTCGAGGCGCCGCAGAGCTATATCCAGTCCAATGTGGTGGGGACGGCAAATCTGCTCGAAGCGCTCCGCCATCACAAGCCGAAGCACCTGATCTTCGCATCGACCAGCTCGGTTTATGGTGGCAATACCAAGCTTCCCTTCGCCGAGACGGATCGGGCGGATGGGCCGGTTTCGCTTTATGCGGCGACCAAGAAATCGGGCGAGGCGATGGTGCATTCCTACGCCCATCTGTTCGAGATCCCATCGACCTGCGTGCGGTTTTTTACGGTGTATGGCCCCTGGAGCCGGCCGGACATGGCGCCGATCAAGTTTTTGTCCGCCATGCTGGAAGGGCGGGCCATCGACGTCTATGGTTTTGGCAAGATGCGACGTGATTTCACCTATATCGATGATCTGGTGGCGGCGATTGCGGCGTTGATGGATAAGGCGCCGGAGACCGGCAAGCCGGTGGAGCAAGACAGCCTGTCGGCGGTAGCGCCGTTTCGGACGGTCAATATTGCTGGTGGCAAGCCGACGGCGCTGATGGATTTTATCCGGACGCTGGAGCGGGCTGCCGGGGTTGAGGCCAAGCTCAACATGTTGCCGATGCAAGCGGGTGATGTGGTGGCAACCGACTCTGACACCCGCCTGTTGCGGGCGCTGATCGGGACCGTGCCGGAGACGCCGGTGCAGTTGGGCGTGGCGCGGTTCGCGGAATGGTACAAGCAGCACTATGGATATAATTGATTGTGTTGGAGAATTCAGTGTTGGATAGCAGCCTGAAATTTGGCACCAGCGGACTGCGCGGGCTCGCTGTGGAACTGCAAGGGCAGGCGGCCCGTCGCTATACGGCGGCTTTCCTGCACCATCTGAAGAGCCTCGGTCAGGACAGTGGCGGCCGGGTATTCCTGGCGCAGGATTTCCGCCCATCGAGCCCGGCTATCGCGGCCGATTGTGCGGCGGCGATTGTCGCGGCGGGACTGACGCCAGTGGATTGCGGGGCAATTCCGACGCCGGCGCTAGCCTATCATGCAATGGCGGCGGGTTGCCCGGCGATCATGGTGACGGGCAGTCATATTCCCGTTGATCGCAATGGACTGAAATTCTACGTGCCGGGCGGGGAGATCAGCAAGGCCGACGAAGCCGGCATTCTGGCGGCTTTGGGCGATGATCCTGTTGCTGACCTGACTGAGGTTGTTTCCGACGAGGGCGACGCGGCGACGGGGCGGTACTTCGCCCGGTTTGCCAGTCTCCTGCCGGAGGGTGCTCTTGCCGGGGTGCGCGTGGGGGTATTCGAGCACTCCACCGTGGCGCGCGATCTGCTGACCCGCATCCTGCAGCATTTTGGGGCGGAGACGATCGCCCTCGACCGCCGTGACAGCTTCGTGGCGGTGGACACCGAGGCGTTCAGCGACGCGGTGTTTGCGCCGCTGGCGAGTTGGGTGCAGCAGCATGGCCTCGATGCGGTGGTCTCGGCTGATGGTGACGGTGACCGGCCGCTGCTGATGCATGCAGGGGGCGAGTTCGTGCGCGGCGACGTGCTTGGGCTGATTACGGCGCGCTATCTCGGCGCGCGGACCGTGGTGACGCCCGTGACTTCAAATTCGGGGATCGAGCGGACGGGCTCCTTCAGCCGCGTGGTGCGGACCCGGGTGGGGTCGCCGTATGTGATCGAGGGGATGATGGGCGCGACGGGCTCGGTGATCGGGTTCGAGGCCAATGGCGGGACATTCGTGGGCGACGGGGTGAGCGTTGCCGGGAAGCCGCTGTCACCGCTGCCGACACGCGACGCCATCTTGCCACTGCTCTGCGTGCTGGGACTGGCGGCGGGCAAGGGCGTCGGTGTGGCGGAGCTGGTAGCGGCCCTGCCGTTGCAGCATGCGCTGGCCGATCGTTTGCAGAATGTGCCAAACGAGCGCAGTGCAGCTTTCCTGACACGGCTGTCTGGTGACGAGGCCTATGCCCGTGAGCTGTTTACGCCGTATGGCATTGCGGAGCTGACGCAGATCGATGGACTGCAATTTCGCACTGGGTCGGGTGACATGGTGCATTTCAGGGCGTCGGGCAATGCGCCGGAGCTGCGCTGTTATGTTGAGGGTAGCACTGCCGAGGTGGCTCGGGAATTGCTGGACTGGGGTTTGAGAATTGCGGCTAGCGAGACGGCTTAGTAATCGGCCGGAAGGGTTTTCCTGGGGTACCCCCACCTGCCATTCGGGCATAGCCCTCATGGCCTTATCACCTAAAATCACGCCACAGGCGTGGTTTTGCCTGCGGCCGGTTCGAAGTCCCCCTGATGAGGGGGAGGGATTAGGCGGGATTTTGCCAAGCACTCGATAGAATTCCTCCCCCTGTCAGGGGGAGGATCGGTGGGTTGTCCCAACAAATACTCTACTTCGCCGTAGCGTCGATGGTGACCTTGCCGATCAATGCGGTTGGGTCGTCTTCGGCGGCCATGAAGTCGAGCATGCCTAGGCCTTGGGCATCTTTGGAGGTCATGTCGATGGTCAGGTGCTTGGCTTTGCCGCTGATGAAGGCACTGAGTGCTGCGCCAACCTTCTGGGCTTCGGCGGCGCCGGCCAGGATGCCGATGACGCTGCCTTCGGCCAGTCCGGCATAGACCGGGCGCAGGGTTGCCGGATCCGAGCCCTGATCTGCGGCAAAGCGGGCCAGGACGATGTCGGACAGGCCTGCATCATCGATATCGAGTTTGAGGCTACGGATGGCGACGCCCATTGCTGCGGCGAGGGCTTCGTTTTCGTCGAGACTGAACAGCGCTTCGCCGGCGTTGCCGAGTGTGCCTGAGAGCGCGACAGTGGCGAGATCGGCGCCGGTCAGCGAGAGCTCGTCGATGGTGATGGTGTCCTCGGCCTCGCTCCAGGATGCATCGACCGTGAAGCCGGTATCGACGCTGGTGATGCCCAGGTCGATCAACTGCTGCAGCTGTTCGTCATCGGTCTCCTCGGGCAGGTCGACCAGGATATTGCTGGCCGTGGTCAGCACATCTGTGGGGATGCCGTTGAAATAGGCGCCGAGCGTCAGGTCGAAATTGCCGATGCTGGCGGCAATGCGTTCGCCATCGGCCTCTGGGTCGGGGATATCGACGACGACATCGCTGAAGGCGAAGCCTTCAAAAGCCGGGACCAGGGCGCGGGCGTTGGCCATGAACCAGGCTTCATCGAGGGCCGCAGGAGCCGCCGCGATGGCAGCGAGCGGGCCCGACAGGTCCATTTCCTTGATGGTCAGGTTGCCCACCTTAATGGTGCCGTCGCCGTCTACCGCGATATCGAGGCCATCCATGGCGATGGACGGATAGATACCGGGGCTCATGCCGCCCATGGTCATGCCGGCAATGGAAAAGCTCATAGGGCGGCCTTCGTCCTCGCCCGAGCAATCAAAACCATCGAAGGTTGCTGGAGAGGATTCAAAGGCGGTGAAAAAGTCGCCGTAGATGCGCAGCAGCGTGCCGATGGTTTCGGGCGATGGATCGTCCTGGCCCTCAAGCGATTTGATCAGGCTGACCGTCTCGGCGAAGGAGGTGTTGAGCGGTCGGGCCTTCAGTTCGCCCACGCTCATGCTGCCCACCGAGCAACTGAGGTCCGGGGCTTCGAAGGTGCCGCCGGCAAACGAGACATCGGTGTAGATGGTCTGCATTTCGGACGGCGTATCGCCGTCGACGAGACCGTAAAGGCCAAGCACGCCGGCAATATTGAAGTTGGCGGCCGATACTTCGCCGAACTCACCGGTGCCCTCATCGCCCGCATCAACGGACCAGCCAGCTAGCGCAACGCTTGCTGCGTTGCCGTCGGTTACATCGGTCAGAACCAGGTCGTTGAAGGTGACGGTAGACTGGGGCGCGTCGCCGTCGACCGTGGTGGTGGTGCCGATGGTGATGGTGATGGTTGGAATGGTGATGCTGGTTGCGGTAAGGCCGGCAAGTGCATCGGCATTATCCGCCACGCCGCCGCTGAAAATGGCGCGCAGGGTGTCATCATCGACATTGGAATCGACGGCGTCGATCTCGGGAATATCGATGGTGAACGCGGTGGCTGCCACGGGTTCCGCCGCCTGTACGGCCGGCGCGTCCTTGGTCTTGGTCTTTTGCGCCCAGGCTGTAGTCGCCGGCAGGGCTACGCTCAAGAGACAGGCTGTGGCCAGAAGGCCGAGGCGCCGTCCGACATTTATGCTGAACATCATTGTGGTTTCTCCGCTTTCGGTTGTCGGCAATGTGTACTTTTGGCCGCGAGGCTTCAATAGCTAGATAGTGGGCGACGATGACGCCTAGTAGACAGCGGTCAGAACTTCGATTTCGCGTGCGGCGCCGGGCTGGACCTGGAACTCGCGGTTGAAGACCTGGCTGCCTTGCTTGGCGAGAACGGAATAGTCGCCCTCGGCCAGCACTGTAGTAGGGAAGGCGCCGAGTTCGGTAAATACCGTCGCACCGTCTGGCGTCTTGACAGTCCATTCGACGTCGGCAATGGCCTCGCCGCCGGCCTCGGAGACCAGTTTGAACGAAACCTGGCTGGCGTGATGGTAGAGTGTCGCGTCGGTCAACTGGCCCGCCTCGACCCGCAGGTCGGCACGCACCACGGCGTTGATCGAGCCGAAATGGGAGACGATGTGGTAGGTGCCGGCATTGAGCGTGACAATGTCATTGGCCGCCAGGCCTTCAGCCACCGGAGTTCGGTCGCCCTCATTGCCCGAGGTGAAAATGTCGAACTTCAGCAGGTCGACGGGAATTGGGATGTCGCCTGTAACTGCGGAATTGAGCCGCAGGGCGCCGGCATCGATGACGAAAGACTTTTCGTTGGAGCCGGGCACGACCGACAGCCCATCGCTGGTCTGAGCCCTGCCATAGGCGACATGGACCACATATTCGCCGGGTGGCAGTTCGACCGTCGCCTGGCCGAGTTCTGACTTTGCCACCAATGCCAGTTCGCCGCTGGCATCGGGGACGGTGTCGAAAATGCGCCACACGAGGCCGTCTGGGATTTGGGCGCCGTCCGGCGTGATGCGGGCCGTCAGTATTACCGGCTGGGGTACAGACGTGAGGTCGGATATCGCATCGGTGGCAGGCGTTTGTTCGGGCCGGGCGCCCCCCTGCGATGAGGGCAGGCTATCCGGATCGGGACGCGGGCGCGGCATGGGCGGCATTTCTGCAGCGGTTTGCGCGTAGGACGGTGTCGAGAGCGTAGGGACGGCGGGCGCCGCGATAGCCAGCACAAACAGCAGGGCCATGAATGGTCGCAGGCGCATCGGGTCTCCCGGGGCAAACGGATTGAATCGTTTTGGCGTCTTAGGCGGCGAATGGGGAAAAGCTGTGTCACAGAGATCGATGGATGAAAACAGCGCAATGGAGGGCGAGGCGGAATTTGTCGCATATGCTGGCGACGCCAGCCGGTTGAGGATAGAGCTTGGTCGAAATCCGGAGAGTGAGATGCCCGCCAATACTGCCCTGCGTGACTACCTGCTGACTCGCCGCTCGGTAGGAACGGCCTTTCTCAAGGAGCCGGGTCCGACCGCTGCAGAGCTCGAGCAATTGCTGACCATTGCGACGCGCGTGCCGGACCATGGCAAGATCGCGCCGTGGCGGCTGGTGGTCATCGAGGGTCAGGCGCGGATGGAGGCTGGCGCGAAGCTGGCGGAGATTTATGCGCGCAACAACCCGGGCACCGACGAGGCAAGCATCGAGATCGAGCGGCAACGTTTCCTGCCTGCGCCGCTGACCGTGGTGGTGATTTCAGCGCCCAAGGACCACCCCAAAGTGCCGGAAATCGAACAGTTGATGTCGGCCGGCAACGTCGCGTTCAACCTGATTCATGCCGCGTATGCGCTAGGCTTTGGTGCGTCATGGGTGACGCGCTGGTATGCGTTCAACGACGAAGCGGCCGCGATGCTGGGTGCAGCATTGGGCGAGCGCATTGTTGGGTTCATCCATATCGGCACGCCGACGGCCACCATCGAGGACCGCCCGCGCCCGCCTTTGGCCGATGTGGTCACCTACTGGGGCAAGTAACGTCGTGGTAGGGATGGTTAATAATCGGTTAACCGTTGCTGTGGCTTAGTGAGGCGAACGATTCTGGAGACGTTCGCCCTTCTGCGAACTTTGAGTGATCTCCGAGGCCCTCTAGAGGACAAGCCGTCAGATGGGCGTACAGCCAATTTCGGTGCCACAAAGCCTTGCCTATATGCTGACGGCAGCAGGCGACCGGAATGGCGTGGATTTCGACTATTTGTTGCAGACGGCGATCCGCGAAAGCAGTCTCAACCCGCAGGCCAAGGCGCAGACCTCATCGGCAACAGGGCTGTTTCAGTTCGTCGAGAGCACCTGGCTGCAGGTGCTCAAGGAAGAGGGGCCGCGGCTGGGCTATGGCGATATAGCCAGCAATATCAGCAAAAATGGCAGCGGCGACTACGCGGTGGCCGATCCGGCGGTGAAGGCGCAAATCCTCGAAATGCGCAAGGACCCGCAGATGGCGGCTGACCTCGCGGCGGCCTTCACCAAATCCAACGGCGAATATCTCGAAGGGCGATTCGGTCGCCGGCCCAGCGCTGGAGAACTCTACATCGCGCATTTCCTGGGCGCGCAGGGGGCGGAACGGATGTTCAACGCCGGACTGCAGGACCCTGACCAGATAGCGGCGAACCTCTTTCCCAAGCAGGCGCAGGCCAATAGGACGATCTTTTATTCGGACGGGCAGCCGCGGACCATTCGCGATGTGTATCGCGTGCTAGTAGCCAAGCATGAGGGCGCGGGCACCAGTGCCCCGTTCGCGGCGCAGCAGATGGCGGGGCAACCTGCCGCACCTGAAGTGCCTGTTGTTCCGTCGCGTTTCTCGCCGGCGAACATGTCATTCACCGGGCTGTTCAAGAACGAGGAAGAGTTGCCGGTAACCGGTACTGACGATGGCGGCGGCTTCTTTACCCAGCTTTACGCGCAGTAGAGCGCGGTGGGCTTGGGCGGTTCAAGCCTCAGGCGGTTATGGTGAACCGTTCCTTAAATCTTCGCCGCTAGGTTGAGCTCTGCCGGTGTGCGGAGTGTAAAATGGTTGCGTATCAAGAGTTCGTATCGCTGTCTCAATCGCTGGTGAGCGAAGAGCGCGGCAGTGCAGCACACTTGTCCGCGCTGGCCTACCTCAACCATTTTGGTCCTGCCGACGAGCATGCCGCGCTCTATGCCGCGCTGATCGGCTTTCTCGATGATCCATCGGTCAAGGTGCGAGCTGCGCTGGCCTACGGCCTGTTGCATTCCGGCGAAGCGCCGCGGCCTATCATGCTGGCCTTGCTGCACGACAGCGCGATTATTGCCCGCGCGGTGATCCAATATTCCCCCGTGCTGATCGATGCGGACCTGATTGGCTTGGTCAAGACGCTCGATCTGTCGATGCTGATCGCGGTCGGCCAGCGCACGGTGCTGAGCCCGCGACTGGCCGGAGCCATCGTGGCGCGCGGGCAGGGTGCGGTGACGTTGCGGCTGCTGCGCCGGCTCGATGTGGCGCTGGGCGATGTGTTACTGACCGAACTGTCCCATAGCTTGGCCGATAAGGCTGAAATGCGCGGCGCATTGCTGGCCCGCAGGGACTTGCCGGCAGCGGCGCGACTGCATCTGGTGCAGAAGGTCACCGAGGCATTGCGCGGCGCGCGTATCGTCAAGGGCGCCCTGGCGCCGGAGCGACTTGGGCGGCTATTGCGCGATAGCTCCGACACGGCGCTGTCGGCCATCGGCGAGCGCGAGGCGGTGCAGGCCAAGGCCGGCTATGTCAGCGACCTGATAGGCAGCGACAAAGTCAACACCCGGGTGCTGCTACATGCCGTGGTGACGGGCCATGTGATGTTTTTTGCGGACTGCCTGGCGGAACTGGCGCAGACGCCGCGCGGCAAAGTGTTCACCCTGTTGGAAAGCGGCAGCCGGGCAGCGCTGAACGCGCTGTTCATTCGCTGCGGCCTGGGGGAGGGCGTACGCAACCTGCTGGCCCGGCTGGTGCTGCATGCGCGCACCAGTGACCTGGCCGATGATGCTGGCGCACGGCATTTCGTGGTGACGGCGCTGACCGAAGAACTGATAGCCGAGCATGACGGCGTCATTCCCGAAGATCTGGAGGAGGCATTTGCCTATCTCAGCGAGCAGAATATCGTCTTGGCGCGCAAGGCTGCGCGCGGGGTGATGGCGGCGTTTGCGATGGAGGCTGCGGCACCAATGGCGCTGCCGTCTCCCAAAGACGAGCGTCGGCTGGCACTGCCGGCCGCCTGATTGCTGATAGAGTCTAGAAGCGGAACTGCTCACTGAGCACGCGTTCCTCGAGGCTGGTGCCTGGGTCAAACAGCAGTGTTACGCCGTGGGTACGATCTTCGCGGACTGTGACTTCCAGCACGTTCTGAAATTCGATGTTGTCAGCGACTGCACTGACCGGGCGCTTGGCGGCTTCGTGCGTTACAAAGCGAACCTCGGCGCGATTGGTCAGGATCGCTCCACGCCAGCGGCGTGGGCGGAAGGGCGAGATCGGTGTCAAGGCCAGCAATTGGGCTTCAATAGGAAGGATGGGGCCGTGCGCCGACAGGTTATAGGCGGTGGAGCCTGCCGGGGTCGACAGCAGCACGCCATCGCAGATCAGCTCGTCGAGCCGGGTTTCGCCGTCGACAATGATCTGGATCTTGGCCGCCTGATAGGTTGAGCGGAACAGCGAAACTTCGTTGAGGGCCAAGGCGATCTGTGTTGTGCCTGAGCTATCGAGCACCTGCATCGAGAGCGGGAAAATGCGCGTGCGCTGGACGGCTTCGAGGCGTTCGGCGAGATTGTCTTCGGAAAAGCCGTTCATCATGAAACCGACCGAGCCGAAATTCATGCCGTAGACTGGAATGCCGGTGCGCATGACGCGGTGTAGCGTTTGCAGCATCAGGCCATCGCCGCCGAGCGCAACGACAATCGTGGCCTCGGTTAGTGGCACTTGGCCGTAGCGCTCCATGAGCCGGTTGGCCGCGGCATTGGCTTCCGCCGTCTCATTGGTCGTGAAGTGGACGTTCAAACTGCTGGCCATGGCAACTCCGCTTGCAGTTGACTAAGCCAATGGCAGTGAGGGGGCAATGGCTACGAGGGGACTAAGTGCGTTGCGCCGTTAGCAAACCTCGTCGTGAGACTGAATGGCGCTCCTGACGAAGCGCTGCCGGTAGCCGAAGGTCATGGCGGCCTTGTGGCACTGAAGGGGGGTGTGCCCCTTCAGCACCAACCCGAGTCGTGGAGGCAGGTAGCGCTGGACCCCATGCGCAAGCTGCGGGGTCTTTGTTCCCGGTGGGACGGCGTGTTTCAGATGGCGGTGGCGGCTTTTGGTTGATGAAATCTATCTGGAGCCGCAGCAGGAAGCGCCAGGCTTTGAGGACGTTTCGCAATGCCGGGCTGTGTCAGTGGCTATCGGCAAGGCGCTTTTCGCCGGCTTCGATGCGGATCGGCAGCACGTTTTCGGTGGGGGGCAGCGGGCAGACGGCATGCTCGGTGAAGGCGCAAGGCGGGTTGATAGCCTTGTTGAAATCGAGCGTGATGGTAGTTTCAGTGACGTCTTCGCCGAACACGAAGCGCGATGCCCGATAGGTACTGTCACGCGAGGTCAGGTCCCGGATCACGATCTGCGGCGAGGACGCCGTGCCATGGGTGGCGAACAGCTCGAACAGCTGGCCATCCAGGGTGAAGACTGCTTTGTGCGTGGCTTCGACATCGGTCGGGATGGACTTGCTGGTATCGACTGTCATGCCTTTTGGGGTTTCGAGCGAAACCCATTCAGCCTCGATGCGCCACTTCGGATCGGTTTGGAAATAATCGATGCCGGTGAGCTCTGCCGGGGCCGTCGATGCTGTGTCGCGGATGCGCAGGGCGTTCTGGCCATTAAGCGTGGTGACTTCGCATAGCAGATTTTCAATGGTGAAGCGCGGTGGGTGATGCTTGTCGAGCTTGATCGCCTGCGGTGCGCCGTTCATGGGCGTGAAGCTGACGCCACCTGTGTCGCCCTGGGTGATCGAGCCGGCATGAGCAGGGCCGGCGGACAGCACGAGATCATTGTCTGCAGCGGTACCGAAGGTCACGGTCCCGGCTTCAAGCCAGAAGCGACCGATGATGTTGAGCCAGCCTTCCGGGGCCTTGAGGGCGGCGAGGCGCGTGAGCTTCCAGGCTTCGATCTGGGCGAGATAGTCGATGGGTGCGGACATGATGGGTTCCTTCAGGCTGGCATGCGCGGCACGCTGGCAAGCAGCCGCTGCGTATAGGGGTGTTGTGGATTGGCGAGGATGGTTTTGGTGTCGCCGGATTCGACGATCCGGCCCTGTTCGAGAATGACGATCTTTTCGCAGAGTGCGGCCACAACGCCGATATCGTGCGAGACGAAGACCAGGGTCATGCTGGCGCTGAGCTGTTTCAAGAGTTCAACGATGCGGATGCGGGTCGAGAGGTCGAGCGCGCTGACCGCCTCGTCGGCCAGCAGCAGGCTGGGTCCGGCGACGATGGCGCGTGCGATTGCGATACGCTGGCGCTGGCCGCCGGAGAACTCATGCGGATAGCGACCGAGAATGGTGGGTTCAAGGCCAACAGAGACCAGCGCCTCCATCACCATCTGCCTATGGTCGCGAGCGATTTTCAGTGAGCGCAGCGGTTCGGCGACGATGGATAGTACAGTCTGGCGTGGATCGAGTGAAGAATAGGGGTCCTGAAAAACGATCTGAACCTGGCGGCGATAGGCGCGCATGAACTGGGCGTTGCGAGGATCGAGGGCTGTGCCATTGAAGCTGATGCTGCCGCTGTTAGGGCGGGTCAGCCCTAGCAACAGGCGCAAGAGCGTGGATTTGCCGGAGCCGGATTCGCCGACGAGCCCGATGGTGTCGCCGGGGCCGATATCCAGGGAGACGCCAGCCAGCACGGACTTGCCGCTGGAATAGCCGAACGTCACATTATCGACCTTGAGCAGGCTCATGGTGCAGCGCCCAAAGCCGTATCGAAGGCGTGGGCGGCGGCTACGAGGGACTGTGTGTAGGCGTGTTGCGGGTGGGCGAAGACCTGGTGGACAGGACCTGCTTCGACCACTTCGCCCTGGCGCAGGACGACGACGCGGTCGACGATGCCGGCAACGACCGGCAAGTCGTGGCTGATAAACAGCAGCGCCATGTTGCGCTCCCGTACCAGCCGGTCGAGTAGGCAGAGGATCTCGGCCTGCGTGGTGACATCGAGCGCCGTAGTTGGCTCGTCGGCGATTAGCAGCGACGGTTTGCAGGCGAGGGCCATGGCGATGGCGACGCGCTGGCGTTGGCCGCCGGAAATCTCGTGCGGATAGGCGCGGGCGATGCGCTCGGGGTCGGGCAGGGCGACGTCACCCATCATGGCCAGTACTGCTGCATCGAGTTCGGTGCCACTCAGGCGTTGGCCGTCGCGGGCGGCACGGCGTCGCAGGGGCTCGGCAATCTGGCGGCCAATGCGCATCAGCGGATCGAGCGCCGTCAGCGGTTCCTGGAATACCACGGCAGCAGCGCTACCACGCAGCAGGTTGAGCTGGTGCTCCGAAGCGTCGATCACCGGTCGGCCGGCCAGTGTGATGCTGCCCGAGGCTCGGATATTAGTGGGGAGCAGGCCGGTGGCGGCCATGGCGGTGAGCGACTTGCCGGAACCGGATTCCCCGATCAGCCCGACGCGCTCGCCGGGAGCAATGGTGAGATCGACGCCGTACAGCAGGCGGACGTTTTCCGTGTGCAGGGAGAGTTGCTTGATGTCGAGCAGGGCACTCATCGGGCGCGCCTCGTCGGGTCCACGCTGTCGCGAAGGCCATCGGCGAGCAGGTTTATGCCGATGACCAGCGAGACCAGCGCAATGCCGGGGGCGATGGCGCCGATGGGGGCGGTGTAGACCGTGCCTTGGGCCTCTTGCAGCAGCCGGCCCCATGACGCGTTGGGTGGCGGAGCGCCGAGGCCGAGATAGGACAGTGACGCCTCGGCGATGGCGGCGAGGCCGAACTGCAGGGCGAAACTGACCGATAGCGTCGGCCAGATATTGGGCAGGATGTGGCGGAAGACGATCCCCAACCACGAGGTGCCGGAGGTGCGGGCGGCGGTGATGTAATCGAGCAGCAGCACGCGCTTAGTCAGGATGCGGGTGAGGCGGGCGACGATGGCAGAAAGGGCAATGCCGAGGGCGAATATGGCGGAGCCGAGGTTTGCCGTGTCGGCGGCAGCGACCACCAGCATGGCTATGAGCAGTGTCGGGAAGGCGATCAGAATGTCGAGTGTGGCGGCGAAGGCGTCGTCGAGCAGCTTGGTGGCGAAGGCGGCCAGCAGGCCGAGCGTGACGCCGATGATGGCGCCGATGGCCGCGGCGCCGGTGCCGACGATCAGCGCGATGCGGGAGCCGATCATGATCTGGGTGAGGAAATCGCGGCCGAGACGGTCGGTTCCGGCCCAATGCAGCCACGATGGGGCTTCGAGGCGGCCGCCGGTCATGCCGCTGGGATCATAGGGCGACCAGACCACCGTCAGCAGGCCGACGGCGATGTGGATGCCGACGAGCGCTATGCCAGCCCACAGGGTGAGCGAGCCGAAGCGGCGACGGCGATTTGGGGCGGCGATTTGATCGAGCGTGGTCATGATGTTCTGGTTCGGTCGCGCAGGCGCGGGTCGATCAGGCGCTGCAGCAGGTCCGCGGCGAAGCCGATCAGCAGCACCATAAGGGTCGAGACGAAGAGCACGCCCTGCACGTTGGGATAATCGCGTTGCTGGATGGCGAGCAGGAGCATGGAGCCGAGGCCGGGCAGCGAAAAGACGCGCTCGATGACCACGGCGCCGAGGAAGGTGCTGGCCAGTTCGATGCCGAGGATCGACACGACCGGGACGGCGCCATTGCGCATGCCGTGGCGGATCAGGGCTTCGGGGAAAGAGACGCCGAGGGCGCGGGCGGTGCGGATGTAGTCGCTGCCCAGCACGTCAAGCGTGGCGGCGCGGACATAGCGCAGC
Organism: Devosia psychrophila; assembly: GCF_000971275.1. GTDB lineage: Bacteria > Pseudomonadota > Alphaproteobacteria > Rhizobiales > Devosiaceae > Devosia > Devosia psychrophila. The sequence goes on from NZ_LAPV01000039.1 coordinate 29,106, forward strand.
AGCGAGGCGGCCATGACCAGCGAAATAGTGATGACTGGCAGGACCATAGCCGTACTGGCCTCGCCAAAGTTGGCCCAGCCCTTGAGCGGAAAACCGCCGGAGGGGAGCAGGCGGAGATTGATGGCGAACAGAGTGACGAGGAGGATGCCGAGCCAGAAGACCGGGATGGCGATGCCGAGTTGCGAGACCACCGAAATAGCGGCGCCGTACCAGCGGGTGGAGCGGACGGCGGCCACGATGCCGAGGGGGACGGCAATGATCAGCGCGACGATGAAACCGAGCAGGGTCAGCGGCAAGGTGACCGACATGCGGTTGCCGATTTCATCCAGCACCGCAGCACGGCTGACAAAGGAGGTGCCGAGATCGAAGCGGGCGAGGTTGCCGACGAAGCCGAGAAACTGGGCATAAAGCGGCTGGTCCGAGCCGAGCTGGGCGCGGGCGGCGGCGATCTGCTGTTCGGTAGCGCCGACGCCTAGCAGGGCATTGGCGGGGTCGCCGGGCAGCAGGCGCAACAACAGGAACAGCACGACGGCTGCGATCAGCAAGGACAGGACAAGGATGGCCAGCCGGCGCAAGGTATAGGCGAGAATGGGACGGGTCTTTCGGAATCTATGGGCGCGTCTGTGTGTCTAGCCCAATGGCGAGGGCCGGACAAATGGCGTTTCCGCACATTTACCCGCCCCTTGAACTCGTTAGCAGACTGTTAGCGTTGAGTTAGCGCTTACTTCGCCTTCTCGATGTCATAGGCGAAGAACTGCGAGTTCAGGCCGTTGACCGGGTAGCCGGTGACGGTGGCAGCCGAGACGACGATCTGCGGGTAGAGGTAGAGCCAGTTGCCAGCGGCATCTTCGGCGATGAGCTTGTTGGCTTCCGTCAGCTTGGCAGTCTGCTCGTCGACCGAGCCGGCAGCTTCAGCATCGGCGACCAGCTTGACCACCTCGGGGTTGTTGTAGCCCCAGTAGAAATCAGGGTTGCCGTAGAACACGATGTCGCGGTGATTGACGTGTTCCTGCAGCGTCGCCTGGAAATTTTTCTCCTGGTAGATCTTGGTGTACCACTCGTTGGCGGTGATGATGTTGATGTTCACCTTGACGCCGATCTTGGCATATTCGGCCTGGAGGAACTGCGCCACGATGGGGTGCGGATCGTAATCAGGGGTGTCGAGGGTGAACTCGAAGCCATCGGGGAAGCCGGCTTCGGCCAGCAGTGCCTTGGCGCTTTCGACGTCATAGGCATCGACGGCAGTCAGATCGACATACCATGGATCGGTAGGCGGCACGAAGGAGCCGATCAGCGTACCGTATTCGCCCCAGATGAAGTTGAGCAGCTTGGCCTTGTCGGTGGCGCGGGCCAGGGCCTTGCGGACCTTGACGTTGTCGAAGGGTGCGACGCGGTCGTTATAGGCCAGCAGCTCCTTGGTCGTCGAAGCGCCTTCGGTGACGGTGTAAGCCGGGTTGCCGGTGAACTGAGCCAGCGAATCCGGGCTCTGTACCGAGGTGACGACGTCCACGGCATTGGTCAGCAGCGCATTGTTAAGCGCTGTGGCATCGGTGAAATAGGTGTAAATCACTTCGCCATTGGTGGGCGCATCGCCCCAATAGCCGTCGAAACGCGACAGCGCGAGAGCCGAACCGCGGCGCCACTCTTCGAGCGAGTATGGGCCGGTGCCGTCTTCGGTGGCGGTGATGTCGGTGGCGGCGTCGTTGACGATCCAGACATAGGACAGGTTGTAGGGCAGCGAGATCGAGCGGGTCGAAAGGGTGATGACCACGGTGGCGTCGTCGGGCGTCTCGATCGAAGTGATGGTCGAAAGGCTCTTCTTGCGCGAGCTCTTGGAGGTCTCGGCGGTGACGCGCTCGATGGAATATTTCACGTCGGCAGCGGTCAGGGGCTCGCCGGAATGGAAGGTGACGCCCTGCTTGAGGGTGAAGGTATAGACGAGGCCATCGTCGCTGACGGTGTAGTCAGCGGACAGCTTTGGCTCGACAGCGCCGGCATCGGTCAGCTGGAACAGGGCTTCATAGACGTTGCCGTTGAAGGCTTCGTTGATGCCCTGGCCTGCGCCGGCGGTGTTGTCGAGATTCTGTGGCTCATACAGCGAACCGATGCGGATGGTGGCGTCTGCATCGAAATCCTGCGCGAAGACTGCGGGAGAAACGGCGACGCTGGCCAGCAGAGCGGCAACCAGCAGGTTGCGACGGGAAATATGCGACATGAGAAAGTCCTGTCATATGGTTGAGGACGAGCATTCGCTGCAGCCTCCTGTCATAACAAATATCGCCTTCTCGGGCAAATCCCTACCGAGCCGATAGACTATAAATTCTTGTTCTACAGCCCTGCTGAAATGACTTGCCTTGAGCGACGGCAAGTCTGAAATCTCATTTCAGTTGAGTGGTTTTGCCTGAATCCGCCGACATTCCGGTGGGTGGAATTGCGCCCTGAGGCAGAACAGATTTTCGTTTGATGGCGATCGTGGACGCTCAAAAGCGAAAATTTTTCGCGATTGAAACAAAATGCCCGTGATCGGTACGCCGGGGCAAGAGCCTTTCCCGGAGCAGGGCAAGGTTAGCACACTGCTTACTCGATCAAATCGGTAGCCTATTGTACTCTGAGATGCGCCAGCGAGGTTCTCGCGGCGGCAGATTCATCTTGGGGGGGCGGCATGCTTCGCGGCATCGTCGCAGGAGATACTGAATGACCATCGCAAGACGCAGTCTTTTGTCGCTGGCCCTATACAGACACATTCGATTTTTCGTATCATCGATCACCCCAAGAACTCCGAACAAATAGGGAACGATTGGCGACAATGCTGATGATACGGTGTTTACCTCAACTATTCGCGCCAAGGTCTACTTTATAATTATGCCTCGGTCGGCATTGCCGACAGTGGCAGGGCTCGTTTCTGGGCTGCGATGCGGAAGGGTGCGTTGACGGCGCCATAGCCGCGATAGCCGCCGGTTCGCTGGACGATTTCGAAGAAGAATCCCTCGCCGACGTTGGCTGAATAGAGCTGGTAGAATTCGCCGTTTTCGTCACGGTCGTAGAGGACGCTGAATTCTCGCAACCTTGCGAGGAGGTCGTGCGGCAGGCCGAGCCTGGCTTGCAGGTCATCATAGTAGTTTGGCGATATTTCCAGCGCCTTCATGCCGTTACGGCGTGTCGCTTCGGCAGTGTGGAAGATGTCGTCAGTGGCAAAGGCTAGGTGCTGGATGCTGGAGCCGAAGGTTTCGGCGATGAAGCGACCCGCGAGGGTTTGATGGCTTTCGGCGCCGTTCAGGGTCAGCCGCAGGGTGCCAGGCTCATTCTCGATGACCTGGCTACGGACCAGTCCGGATGGATCGACTACGTCCACCATCGGGCTTTTTTCGACCACGAAGATGGAACGGTAGAACAGGATCCAGGTCAGCATCTCCTCGTAGTTCATCGTCTGAGCGACATGGTCGACCCGGCGCAGGCCGGCATCGGCCAACGCCCTGGGATCGTCGACGGTCTCGAACTCGATGTCCCACACCCGGCCAAGCGGGCCCTTTTCGTCGAGGAAGTAAATTATGCCGCCGCCAATGCCGCGAATGGCCGGGATGCTGAGCTGATCCGGGCCGACGCGCTGGCTGAACAATTGCGCGCCCAGCGCGGTGGCGCGCTCGACCGTGGCGGTGGCGTCGTCCACCATCATGCCCAGCGCGTAGGCCGAGGTGCCGTGCGTAAGATAGGCGGAGTGTGCCAAGCCCTCCCGCTCAGTGTTGATGATGATGTTGATATTGCCCTGCGTAAACCGCTCGACCGCCTTGCTGCGATGGCGTCCGGTGAGGCGGAAGCCAAGCTGGCGCAGGTGGCGTGACAAGGTCTGCGCCTCGTCTTCGTCGGCGGCAAACTCGACAAAAGCCACGCCATGCACATCGACGCGGGGCGGCAGGATCTGCACGTCGATGGCAATGTCGGGTTCAGCGTTGCGCACCTGGTCCATCAGATAGACCAGCGAGCGGTGGCCATCGGCAGCGATGGTGCGCGGCGAGCCGCTGCGGAACTGGTCATTGAAGATTTCGAGGGAGATCGGCCCGTTGTAGCCGGTTGCCGCCACCGCGCGCATGAAGTCGGTCACCGGCAAGTCGCCTTCGCCGGGCATGTTGCGGAAGTGCCGGCTCCAGTACAGCAGGTCCATGTCAATCTTGGGCGCATCGGCAAGCTGCACGATGAAAATCTTGTCGCCGGGAATCTTGCGGATCGATTCCGGATCGATGCCGCGTGACAGCGTGTGGAAGCTGTCGAGAATGATGCCGATGCTGCAATGATCGGCCCGGCGGACGATTTCCCAGGCATCGCGATGGTCGTTGACGTGGCGCCCCCAGGCGAGGGCCTCATAGCCGACGCGCAGGTTCCTCTTCGCGGCCCGTTCGCCAAGTTCGCGCAAATCGGTTGCGGCGCGATCCACGCCACCCAGCGCGAGCGGCGAGACGCTGGAGCAGACCAGCATGAGATCGGTGCAGAGATCGCCCATGAGGTCGAATTTGCGTTCGGCCCGTTCGAAGGCCTGGCTGCGCTGCGGTTCCGGCAGCCCCTCGAAATCGCGAAATGGCTGGAACAACGTGATGCTCAGGCCGAGGTCGGCAACCATCCGGGCGACATCGCGCGGCGAACGGTCATAGGCGAGGAAGTCGTTTTCGAAGATTTCAACGCCGTCGAAGCCAGACGCAGCAATGGCCTCAAGCTTCTCCCGCAGATCTCCGCTGATCGAAACCGTGGCAATCGAAGTCTTCAATGTCCGTCCTCCCCGACGTGGTGCGGAAGAGTACGAACTAGTTAGTACATTTGCAAGTGGCGGGAGGGGGGCGGGCAGAGGCAGAGGCAGAGGCAGAGGCAGAGGCAGAGGCAGAGGCAGAGGCAGAGGCAGAGGCAGAGGCAGAGGCAGAACATCTGGTGGATTTCCGGGCAGACGCGGCACGGCCGTAGTCTTTAATACCGGTCATCGTGGGTGACATCCACCCCACCCTCATTCCCTCCCCCTTGTATGTTTGCTTTGAGGCTGTGATTGACGATGATCGGCCTTGGGGCATCGTGTTTTGCGATGCTCCGGGTCAGATAGCGTGTGTCCCCTTAGAGCCAAGCGAGCTCGTCCCTGAGCACAGCCTTC
>NZ_LAPV01000004.1 GCF_000971275.1 Devosia psychrophila
TGTTGAGCGGCATTGTTCCGGTGATCCCACCCAAAGCCAACCGCAAGAACCCGCCCCCATGCGACTTCAAGGCATACAAGGACCGCAACCGCATCGAACGCATGTTCAACAGGCTCAAGCAGTTCCGGCGCATCGCAACACGCTTCGACAAAACCGCGAAATCCTTCGCCGCCTTCCTCGTCTTAGCCGCTGTACGGATATGGATACCGTACTTTGTCAACAGGACCTAGAACACAGGAGATCATCAGGTCCGCTCAAAACACGCGCGACGATCGTGCCCATCACCACTCGCCTCATCACCATGATCAAGACGGTGCTTCTAAGGCCGCAGCTGAAGATCTTATGGTTAAGAACCCTGTTTGCGGCATGTCGGTGAATCCGTCGAAGGCCGAACACAAGGCCACCTTCGGCGGCAAGACCTACTACTTTTGCTCGAAAGGAATGCCTTTCCAAGTTCATGGTGAACCCCGAGAGTTATGTGATTGCTGCCGACCCGAAGCCCGCCGAGGCGCCGGCCGGCACCATCTGGACCTGCCCGATGCATCCGGAAATCCGTCGGAACGCGCCGGGATCGTGTCCGACATGTGGCATGGCTCTCGAGCCCGAGATGCCGTCAGCCGATTCAGCGCCAAGTCCCGAACTCGTGGACATGACGAGACGGTTTTGGATCGGCTCCGCTCTGGCGGTGCCGGTGTTCGTGCTCGAAATG
>NZ_LAPV01000040.1 GCF_000971275.1 Devosia psychrophila
GCTTTGATTGGCGTCTTTGCTCCGTGATGCCAGGCGCCGAAGCTCTTGCGACGAATAATCCTGCCTGATCCGAACCGAGACTGTCATGGGCGAATTTCCTTCGCCCCATGGAATCAGTAATTCCCTGGAGAAGGAATCCAAAACGAGTCACAAATAATCCCCGTTGGTATTAGGGATACGGCCGGGAGAGTCCATGTTGGGTACCCCCACTTGGCCTCCCCCTGATGAGGGGGAGGAATCCGCCCGGTGATTGTCGCTCAATAGTTCCAAAAACTCGATCTGGCTCCTCCCCCTTGTCAGGGGGAGGTTGGGTGGGGGTACCCCAAAGAAAACCCTACTTCGGCAATGCGAATTCCAGCAGCAGTGATCTTTGCCAGTCGTTGAAATTATTGTCTGACCCGATCAGGATCCGCAGCTCGCCGTCGGGCGCGGTGTGGACTGTCATGGCTTCCATGTTGTCGATCGAGCCGCCGGTGGCAGATAGCAATAATTCGCCGACCATCAGGTTGTCGGGTCGGACTTCGGCGGCGGGGACGCGGCGCAGGTTCATGACGAAATTCAGCATCGAAATGCCGCGTTCCAGCACCAGCAGGTCGCCGTTGGGCAGGAAGGCGCACTCGGTTGGGTTGACCACCGGGCTGGTTTGATAGCTCAGCGGGCCGTGGTCGTCTTGGCCCAACAATTGAGCGCGATGATTGCCCGCTTCATCGAGGACTTCTTCGGTAATCAAAAGCGTCGAGCCGACGACGGCCGAGGCGGGCGGTGCGATGCAGACCGATTCCAACGTCTCGTTGGTGCGGGCGTCGGTAAGCCAGTCGGGGATCGGTATTTCGCGGGCTGGACCGCCGGGGATACCGTTGGTCAACTTGAATTCGGCGACGCGCGTCAGGTGCTCGAAGCTGACCCGCACTGCAACCGGCGCGCCATCGCGATAGACTGTGTCGACGCTTTCGGCGTCCTTGGCATATTGGCGCGGCAGCACGTCGCCCTTTGAATTCCGCATCGGCTCGATGGTGACGCCGATGTAGCCGAAAAGCCTGTTTGCATCGTCATAGATCAGGTGGCCGGTGACGAAATTGCCGCGATCGGTGGCGAACAGGGCCTGGTGGTTTGGCCCGGTTTTGGTGAGACCCGAGAGGCCGCCGAACGTATCGTCGGGGCTGGTCATGGCAATGCCGCCGCGGAAGATCAATTTGTCCACGATCTCGCCGACCGCGGCATTATTGAACTGGGTGACCTGGGTTGCCGTCACCGTCGCTTCGACCGCCATGGCGGGCATCACACCCGCCAGTATTGCCGCAGCGATGGCGGCAGGCCGCCTCATCACCTGCCCCGCCGCCGCGTCTGGCTGGGCATTTCCTCGTCGAACAGGGCAGCCAGCTCATCGGTCAGCGCGCCGGCCAGTTCCTCGGCATCGAGCAGGGTCACCGCGCGCTTGTAATAGCGCGTCACGTCATGGCCGATGCCGACGGCAACCAGCTGTATCGGTGAGCGGGTTTCGATATCTTCGATCACCTGGCGCAGATGGGCTTCGAGATAATTGCCGGCGTTGACGCTCTGGGTCGAGTCATCGACCGGCGCGCCATCGGAAATCACCATCAGGATGCGGCGCGCTTCAGGACGAGCCATCAACCGCTTGCGCGCCCATTCCAGGGCCTCGCCGTCGATGTTTTCCTTGAGCAGGCCTTCGCGCATCATCAGGCCGAGATTGCGCCGGGCATGGCGCCACGGCTCTTCGGCGGCCTTGTAGATGATGTGGCGTACATCGTTGACGCGGCCCGGCGTGGCAGGGCGCCCGGCTTCGAGCCAAGCCTCACGGCTTTTGCCGCCCTTCCAGGCGCGGGTGGTGAAGCCCAAGATCTCGACCTTGACGCCACAACGCTCCAGCGTGCGCGCGAGAATATCGCCGCAGATTGCCGCGATAGTGATCGGGCGACCGCGCATCGAACCGGAATTGTCGATCAGCAGCGTCACCACGGTGTCGCGGAAGTCGGTGTCGTTCTCGACCTTGAAGCTGAGCGCCTGCATCGGATCGGTGACCACGCGGGTAAGGCGCGCCGTGTCGAGCAGGCCTTCTTCGAGGTCGAACTGCCACGAACGGTTCTGCTTGGCCATCAGGCGGCGCTGCAGCTTGTTGGCGAGACGCGCAACGGCGCCTGCCAGGTTTTCCAGCTGCTTGTCGAGCAGCGCGCGGAGCTGATCGAGCTCGTCAGGGGGGCAGAGGTCTGCCGCCTTGACGATCTCGTCGAACTTCTGGGTGAACACCTTGTAGTTGAACTGGTTGGAAAGCTGGGTGCCGCCATCCTTGGCCGGGGGCGGCATCGGCGCGTCTTCGCCGGCTTCGGCGGCCGCATCCTCGTCGCTGTCGGCCATGTCGGATTCGATGCCGTCGACATCGCCGGTTTCTTCCGACTCGCCGGCCTGCTCGTCATCCTGGCTCTGGTCGGCGTCGTTTTCGCCTTCGCCCTGCTCGGGCGACTTGTCGGACGCATCGCCCTGATCGGGCTCTTGGCTATCGTCGCTATCCTCGTCGCTGTCGGAGGGATCTTCCAGCTCGCTTTCGGGCACCAAGTTTAGGTCGCGCAGCAGCACCTTGGCGGCCTTGCTGAACTTGTCCTGATTTTCATACAGCGACAGCAGATCGTCGAGCGACTTGCCGCCCTTGTCCTCGATCTCCTTGCGCCACAGATCGACCAGCGCATGGCCCGAAGGCGGCACCGGCACACCAGCCAGTTTTTCGCGCAGCAGCAGGCCAAGCGCTTCGGCTATGGGCGCATCGCCCCTGTCGCTGACCTCGGCGAAATTGGCGCGGAACAGCCGGTCTTCCAGCATCTCGCCGATATTGCCGACCATGCCGGGCATGCGCACGCAGCCCAGTGCTTCGACGCGGGCCTGCTCCAGCGCATCGAAGGCGGCGCGGGCAATCGGGTCCATCGGAACCCGCTTGCGATGGGTATCGGGATCGTGGCTGGCGAGACGCATCGCCATGGCATCGCCCTGCCCACGGGCAATGGCGATATCGCGGCGGCTCGGCAGGCGGGGCAAATTGGCGAGACGCGCTTTATCGGAGGTCAGCAGCGGCCGATCGGCTGTGAAGGTGACTTCGAGGTCAGCCTTGCCGCCGATGGCGCGCACCGTCGCACCCATGGCGGATTTGAACACCTGGGTCTGGTCGGGCTTATTGGCTTTGCTGCGCGGTGGTTGTGCCATGGTCTACCGGTTCACTGTGTGACCGGGAAGGAAGGCGCCCTCACCCGGCCCTTTGGGCCGACCTCCCCCACAAAGGGAGAGGAAAAGTTGTGGTGCGCTCACTGCCCCTTGCCTCGCCCTTTCGGGGAGAGGTCGCCGCGTAATGGCGGGTAAAGGAGCCTTTGCGTCAGGCCGTTACGGCGAGGTTCGCCGAGCTTTCCGGCAAGTCTTCGCCGAACACGCGCTGGTAGAATTCGGCAACCACGGGGCGCTCGAGTTCGTCGCACTTGTTGAGGAAGGTCAGCCGGAAGGCAAAGCCAATGTCGCCGTCGAAAATCTGGGAGTTTTCGGCCCAGGTGATGACGGTACGCGGGCTCATCACGGTCGACAGGTCGCCATTGATGAAGGCCGAGCGGGTCAGGTCGGCAAGGCGCACCATGTTGGACACCAGCTTCTTGCCCTTGTCGTTCTGGCCGTAGAACTTGTTCTTGGCCAGCACGATGCCGACTTCCTTGTCATGCGGCAGGTAGTTCAGCGTGGTGACGAGGCTCCAGCGATCCATCTGGCCCTGGTTGATCTGCTGGGTGCCATGATAGAGGCCCGACGTATCGCCCAGACCGATGGTATTGGTAGTCGAGAACAACCGAAATGCCGGATGGGGCACGATGACGCGGTTCTGATCGAGCAGGGTCAAGCGACCCGCGACTTCGAGCACGCGCTGGATCACGAACATCACGTCCGGCCGGCCAGCGTCATATTCGTCGAACACTAGTGCGACGTTGTTCTGGACGGCCCATGGCAGGATGCCGTCACGGAACTCGGTGATCTGCTTGCCGTCCTTGAGCACGATCGCGTCCTTGCCGACGAGATCGATACGCGAAACATGGCTATCGAGATTGACGCGGACCAGCGGCCAGTTAAGGCGCGCAGCGACCTGCTCGATATGGGTCGACTTGCCGGTGCCGTGATAGCCCTGCACCATGACGCGGCGGTTGAACTGGAAGCCTGCCAGAATCGCCAGAGTCGTGTTGCGATCGAACAGATAGTCCGGGTCCAGCGGCGGCACGTGCGAATTGGCTTCCTTGTAGCCCATCACCTTCATGTCCGTGTCGATGCCGAACAGCTCCCGTGCTGAATATTCGGTGTCGGGCAGATTGGTGTAGTCAGTCATGGGCTTTGCTCTTGGCGGAATGATCGGGCGGGACGGCGAAAAGTCGGGCGCTCTATAGCAGCAATGTGACGGAGGCGGTAGCCACCCGACCGCATGGCTAGTTCGCGACGAAGCCAACTTTCTTGAGGTGGCTGTAGGCGGAAATGATTGTCCGCAGCCGGTCTTCGGAGGATTTATCGCCGCCATTTGCGTCGGGATGATGGATTTTGACCAGTGTCTTGTAGGCGCGCTTGATATCTTCGGACTTCGGCTGGCCGATGATGCCCAGTGTTTCGAGCGCGCGGCGATCCTGCTCGTGCAGCGGCTTGACCCGCTCGGTGACCGGCTTCTGCGACTGGCGATGGCGGTATTTGGCAAACACGCCAAACGGGTCGCCATATTTGTCGCCTGGGCGCAGGGTTTCGCGCGCCGCGCGGGCGGCCGAAGCATTCATCCCGGGATTTCCGGTGGCAAAGCTGGATCGCGCCTCGGCCTTGGGCGGCGTATGCAGCGCCGCGTCGAGCTGCTCCTTGTCCATGTCGGAAAAGAAGTTGAAGGCCGTGTTGTAGTGGCGGACATGCTCGAGGCAGAAATGATGATACTGCCCTTCGCTGCGGGCGCCCTTGGGCGCACGATACTCACCGGCCAGCTCGCAGCCTTCCCAGTCACACACGTGCTCAATCTGCGCAGCTTTTTCTTCCTTGCGCGGCTTGATGCGAATTGAATCGAAGATCTTGGACGACAGTTTCATTCTCGCATAGTTAAGTGCCAAAGCCATTTGGAGGCCAGCGCCATGAGCGTCACAGACACCATAACAGCCAAGCTCACCGAAAGGTTTGCCCCCGCTTTCCTCGATGTCATCGACGAATCGATGGATCATCACGGTCACGCCGGGTGGCAGGAGGGTGGTGAAACCCATTTTCGTGTCAGAATCGCGACCCGTCATTTTGACGGGATGAGCCGCGTAGCGCAACACCGCGCTGTAATGGAGACGCTTGCGGCCGAGATGGACAATCCCATCCACGCCCTGGCAATCGAAGTCCTGCCCGGTGAAGGGCCGTTTGAACTACCACGCAGCGCCTAGCGAAGTCGCTCTGTATTATTCTCGTGTCGATCACGCTGGCGAAGGCGGTAGTCCAGTCGAAGTGAAAATGCTTTGCCGATCACGGAAAGAATGAAGATCGGCAGCCCTACTACCCCTATGAGCAGCGCCGGCAGAGAAACATACTCATTGATGGAGTTCGGCTTGTGGATGGTGGCAACAGCGAACAGAACGGGGAACATCGTAAAACCGAAAAGCGCGAGGACAATCAGGCTGTTCCGGCTCCACGCAGGCAGGATCATGATCCATGCCAACCCAAAATACATAGCCGCAACGTCCCATGACATGGCTAGCCCAACTCTGCTTAACGCACCTCGTTCAGATACGCTGCCACGGCCGTCCCGTCGACATTCTTTTCGATAAACGCCTGGCCGATACCGCGGGTGAGGATGAAAGTCAGCGCCCCGCGCGAGACTTTCTTGTCCTGCGCGATGGCGGCCATCAGAGTTTCGGTGGAGCCCAGCGTGCCCGGGATGTTACTCAAAGTGGTAGGCAGGCCGGATTTTTGCAAGTGCGCCACGATGCGGCCAGTGTCCTGGCTGGGGGCGAGGCCGAGCCTGGCTGAAAAGCCATGCGCGAGCACCATGCCGATAGCGACGCCCTCGCCATGCAGCAGGCGGTCGGAATAGCCGGTGTCCTTTTCCAGCGCATGGCCGAAGGTGTGGCCGAGATTGAGCAGGGCGCGGACGCCGAGTTCTTTTTCATCCTCGATCACCACGCGCGCCTTGTGGGCGCAACAACGGGCAATCGCCTCGCCGCGGGCCGGCCCGCCGGCAAAGATCTCGGCCTGGTTGGCCTCGAGCCAGAAAAAGAACTCCTCGTCGTCGATCAGGCCATATTTGACCACTTCGGCATAACCCGCGGCGAACTGGCGGGCACTGAGCGTGTCCAGCGTCGACAGGTCGGCCAGCACCAGCCTGGGCTGGTGGAAGGCGCCAATCAGGTTTTTGCCATGCGGCGAATTGATCCCGGTCTTGCCACCGACCGAGCTGTCGACCTGCGCTAGTAGCGAGGTCGGCATCTGGATAAAATCCATGCCACGCCGGGCGATGGACGCGGCAAACCCGGCGAGATCGCCGATAACGCCGCCACCGAGGGCGATGATGAGGTCGCCGCGTTCGAGGCGGGCGGCCAGAATGCCTTCGACGGCCTGGCCGACAAAGGCCCAGGACTTGGTGCTCTCGCCGGCTGGAAGCACAATTTCAGTATGGCTGAGCCCTGCCGCATCGAGCGAAGCGATCAGGCGCGGCAATTGCGCCTGGGCGACGTTGTCGTCGGTGATGATGCCATAGCGCCTGTCGGGGAAACGCTCGGCCAGAATGATGCCGGCATCATCGAGCAGGCTGTCGCCGATCAAAATGTCATAGGCGCGATCGCCAAGGGCGACGTGAACCGTGTGGGCGATATCAGCCATCTGATCGGTCCTGGCGCTTGAGGTAGGAAAGCACGGCCTCGACTACGTCGCCGGCCACGGCATCCTGCGGCACGTCGCGCGAAATCACCGTGACGTCGGCTTCGGCATAGATGGGGTAGCGATCGTCGATCAGCTTCTGCAGGGTAGCGCGGGGGTTGGCCGTTTTGAGCAGTGGGCGATTGGAGCGGCGGGAAACGCGCTCGAACAGGATATCGATCTCGGCCTTGAGCCAGACTGTCACGGCCTCCCCCTTCATCAACGCCCGCGTCTCAAGATTGACGAAGGCACCGCCGCCGGTGGCCAGCACCACGCCATATTCCTTCAGCACGCGGGCAATGACCCGGGTTTCCCCGGCGCGGAACTCGGGCTCGCCGCGCTGCTCGAAGATTTCGGGAATGGTCATCTGCGCCGCCTTCTCGATCTCTTCATCGCTATCGAGAAAATTGCGGTTGAGGCGAGCCGCCAGGCGACGGCCGACCGTAGTCTTGCCTGCGCCCATCATGCCAACCAGCACCAGCGGTCGTCCGCCCAAGCGTTCAACTAGCTGTTCGGCGCGAGCCTGCCGCAATGCCGCGTCCGGTCGGTTCAAAAGGCGCTCCCCTGATGCACCGCTATCAAGCTGGCCAAGCCCCCGCTGTCAAGAACTTGCGCAGCCCCGCGCTAAAAAGCATCATGCCTACGGAAACGAAACCTTTTGTCGTCAAATTATAACCAGTTTTGACCGCCGGACCGCCATGCCAACCTTGATCCGCCTCATCATCAGCCTGCTTTTTCTTGCTGGCCTCGTCTATGCGGGCATGATCGCGCTGGTCAGCTTCGTCGAGCCGACGCCCAAGCAGGTGACCATTCGTATCCCGGCGGCCGAGCTGTTGAATGGTGGACAGCGGGCGCTGCCTGGCACGGAGACTACACCAGACGCAGCACCCGTCGTGCCACCTGTGGAGCCTGCCGCGCCGTGACCAGCCATCTGATCGGGGCTTTTCTTGAAATGATGAGTGCCGAGCGCGGCGCTGCAAAAAACACCATCGATGCTTATCGCCGCGATCTCTCCGACTATGCCGGCTTCGTCGCCGGTCGGCAGATGACGCTGATTACGGTCCAGCGCGAGACCGTCAACGCCTACCTTGACCGCTTGCGGCTCGATGGGCTTTCGGCGTCGTCCGCGGCGCGCCGGCTTTCCGCAATTCGCCAGTTTCATCGTTTCCTTTGTGCGGACGGCATCCGTAGCGATGACCCGACCCGCATCGTTGCCAGCCCGAAAAGCCGGCGTGCGCTGCCCAAGGTGCTCTCGATCGAAGAGGTCGAACGCCTGCTGGTGACGGCGGAAGCCGAGGCCAATGCCGAACCGACCCCGGAAAAGCAGGCCGGTGCCTTGCGGCTCTATGTGCTGCTCGAATTGCTTTATGCCACGGGCCTCCGCGTCAGCGAACTGGTCAGCCTGCGCCGTTCCGCGGTGATGCGCGACACCAGCTACCTGACCGTCAGGGGCAAGGGCAACAAGGAGCGCGTCGTGCCGCTCAACGACCGGGCGCGCGACGCGATCAAGACCTATGTGGCGACAATGGAGCCCGGACCGTTCCTGTTTCCGGCCAGCGGCGCCGAGGGTTATTTGAGCCGCCAGGTGTTTGGCCGCGACCTCAAGCTTTTGGCAGGACGTGCAGGGATCAGTTCGGCACGCGTTGCTCCCCATGTGCTTCGCCACGCCTTTGCCAGCCACCTGCTGGCCGGCGGCGCCGATCTGCGCGTGGTGCAGATGCTGCTCGGACATGCCGATATTTCAACGACCCAGATTTATACGCATGTGCTGGATGAGAAGCTGCGCACGCTGGTGGAGACGCACCACCCGCTGGCAGAGTGAGACTTGCCGCGCGCTTTCCTGTGCCTCAATCCCAGCCAATGCTTGACTCGGCATTGCGCCATCGCCACTTTCCGGCCACTTTAGGGCGCAACAGCAGCGACCCAGAGTACCGGGTCCACGGATAGACCCCCAACGGGCAGGTGGAATGCAGTCCTATCTCGATTTTGAAAAGCCGGTTGCCGATCTCGAAGGCAAGATCGCCGAGCTGAAGGCCCTGGCCGCGACCGACCAGGCCGTCAGCATCGACGAGGAGGTCAACCGGCTGTCGAGCCGCGCCGACGAGGCGCTGGTCGAGATCTACAAGCGCCTGACCCCGTGGCAGAAGACTCAGGTGGCCCGCCACCCGCAACGGCCGCACTTTTCCGACTATATCAGCAAGCTGATAACCGAGTGGACGCCGCTGGCTGGCGACCGCAAGTATCGCGAAGACGCGGCCCTGCAGGCGGGCTTTGGCCGCTTCAACGGCCAGTCGATTGCCGTGCTGGGCCAGGAAAAGGGCAATTCGACCGAGACCCGCCTCAAGCATAATTTCGGCATGGCCAGCCCCGAGGGCTATCGCAAGGCCGTGCGCATCATGGAAATGGCGGATCGCTTCAACATTCCGCTGATTTCCTTTGTCGACACTGCCGGCGCCTATCCCGGCATCGGCGCCGAGGAGCGCGGCCAGGCCGAGGCCATCGCCCGCTCCACCGAGAAATGCCTTGAACTGGGCGTGCCCAATATCGCCATCATCATCGGCGAAGGCGGCTCCGGCGGCGCCATCGCCATCGCTGTGGCCAACCGCGTGCTGATGCTGGAAAATTCGATTTATTCGGTGATCTCGCCCGAAGCCGGCGCCTCGATCCTGTTCCGCGACGCCGCCAAGGCGCAGGACATGGCCACCGCCCAAAAGATCACCGCGCAGGACCTGCTTGGCTTTGGCGTCATCGACTCGATCATTCCAGAACCAGCCGGCGGCGCCCATCGCCACCAGGAAACGGTAATGGCCTCGGCCCGCGACGCCATCTCGACGTTTTTGGCGGATTTCGCTGGCAGGGGCCGGCTGGAAACCCGCGAGCATCGCCGCGAGAAGTTTTTGGCGATCGGGACTACGATTTAAGGGGTCGGCGAAGAAGAGGCTTTGTTGGGGGTACCCCCACCTCGCCTCCCCCTGATGAGGGGGAGAAATTCAATCCAGTTTGAGGCGCTATCGAACCCCATCCACCGGCCAGATTCCTCCCCCTCTTTCAGGGGGAGGCCAGGTGGGGGAATTCTTCCTTCCTCCTCGCGTCCCTCGTACCCCACAAATTCTACACGCTTGCGTGATGACTCCGCTACCGGAGGAAAATGCGGCGTGATAACGCTTCGTTCACCAGCAAAACTCATGCTTGGGTAACCACGATCGAATATGGGTCGGGGCAACATTGTTTCGCACCGGGCCGCCGATCTTGACCGTTACTGTTCTTCGCAAGTTCTCATCGGCGCTGATTTTGCTCTGGGTGGCCTTTGGGCTGGTGGCCTGTGGCGGTTTCCTGCCTAAAAGCAGCGATAGCCGGCACAACCAGCCGTTGCCCAGCGCGGTGCAATCGGCCTTGCGCAGCATGGGTTCTTCGCCCGGCGAGGCCATGGTGGTTCGCATTTTCAAGCAGGAAAAGACGCTCGAAGTCTGGAAAAAGACCAGCGGCGGCTACAAGATGTTCAAGACCTACGAGATCTGCGCCTTTTCGGGCGAGCTCGGTCCCAAGGTCAAGGAAGGCGACCGCCAAAGCCCTGAGGGGTTTTACACCATCACTCCCGGCCTGCTGAACCCGAAGTCCAATTACTACCTGGCCTTCAACACCGGCTTTCCCAACAAGTTCGACCGCGCCCATAACCGCACCGGGTCCGACCTGATGGTGCATGGCGATTGCTCGTCGCGCGGCTGCTACGCCATGACCGATAACGGCATCGCCGAGATCTACGCCCTGGCACGCGAGACCTTCAAGGGTGGCAACAAGAGCTTCCAGCTGCAGATTTTCCCGTTCAAGTTGACCGCCGCCAACCTCGCCAAGCAGGCAGCCAACCAGCATCTGAGCTTCTGGAAGGACATCAAGGAAGGCTACGACCTGTTCGACCTGACCAAGGCGCCGCCGGCATGGGACGTCTGCGAAGGGCAGTATATTTTCAATGCCGCTGGTGGCGGTGCGCTCAACCCGATGGGCCCCTGCCCTGCCGTGGTGCAGGTTGCCGGCATGGCTGAAAAGCTTGCCGCAGAAGACGCCGCCTTTGTCACCGCCGTCGATAGCGAAGCCCAGAAGGCCAGCCGCATTGCCGCCGAGGCCGAGCGGCTGGCTGCATCGGAAGTGGCGGCCAAGGAACGCGGACAGGCCATATCGGGCTTTATCGGAGGGCTGGGCAGTGTGTTTGGCGGCGGCAAGGATGAAGATGTGGTTGCGGTGATGACCGGCAAGCCGTCCCCAACGCCGATGCCACGCCTGCAGCGCTAGAAAACCACGCGGCCGCCACCATATCTGGGCCGCAATCTGCGCGGATGTGATCCCGGTAGCGCCAGCAACGGAGAACATCGCTTTGGAAGAGACAGAACCGGTCGACGTCCAGGGTGAGAAGCGGATCGACTATGTGCGACCAGCGCGCCGCCGCATGCCGCTGTCGAATGTGCTGAGCTTCGTCGTCGGCCTCGTGGGCATTGCCGCGCTCGGCGCCAGTGCCTGGACCTATAGCGAGACGCAGCGCGAGGTGGTGCGCCTTTCGACAGATATCGCGCAGTTGCGCGTCGCGCTCGAGCTTTACGGCCGCCAGCAGGGCACGCCATCGACCACCGACAGTGCAAACCTGACTGACTTGTCCAACCGGCTTTCCATCCTGGAACAAGACTGGCGCAGCGCCCCTGTCCCGACCGCGGCGACCACCACCGCCTTGCCCACCACGACAGCCGCAGCACCGACTGCCATCTCCGGCGATTGCATGCCCACCGGCACGCGCTTCCTGGTCTCCGCCGGCGACCGTTACCCGGTGTGCGGCTTTGACGGCACAGTGGAGATCGGTGGCGTGGACAATGGCTTCATGTCTCTGGCCGACGGCACGGTGATCGCGGCAGGCGGCAATATCCCGCTGCCCAACAGCGCCTGCATGATTGGCGTGGTCTCGGCCGGCCAGGACGGCATGACCGGGTTTGCGGAGATCAGGGTGACCTGCTGAGCTCCGGCCCTCCCCCAAGGGCGGTGTTTACAACGGGCACATTGTGGCTCCCATCACCCCACCCTCAATCCCTCCCCATTCAGGGGAGGGAGGCGCCAGAACACTGATCACGGCTCTTTCTTATCCCTCCCCCTTGTGGGGAGGGTGGCCCCGAAGGCGTCGGGCGGGGTAGGTTTTGCCAACGATGTAAACACTCCCCCAAGGGGAGAGGGGGCAACGGTCCGGTAGACTTGCCTGACAAAAAAAAAGCCCGGATCGCTCCGGGCCGTTTCGCTATCAGAAAGCACCGTGGCAGTGCTTGAACTTCTTGCCGGAGCCGCAGGGGCATGGCGCATTGCGCGAGACGCCTTCGAGCAACTTCGGGTCGATCGGCTTCAGCGACGGATCGCTGCCAACTGCACCGAGCGAGTCGGCGATGGTGTCGCCGCCATCGGCATCGTTCTCGCCGGTCAACGGGTCGATATGGGTTTCGCGCAGGCGGCTGAGATCGGGCACCGGCGGGGTGCTAACGCGCGGCTGCAACTCGATATGGCTGAGTTGCGTGGTCACCAGCTCGCGCAGGTTGGCGAGCAGACCCTGGAACAGCTCATAGGCCTCCTGCTTGTATTCGGTCAGCGGATCCCGCTGGGCGATACCGCGCCAACCCACGACCTTAGAGAGATGATCGAGCGTCACCAGATGCTCGCGCCACAGACCATCGATCGATTGCAGCAGGATCGACTTTTCCACCTGGCGCATCACGGTCGGGTTGGACTGGCCGGCCGCCGCCATATTGGTAATGGTGCGCTCTTCCTTGGCAGCCGCCGCGGCGTCGACGGCAGCGATCAACCGCTCGGTCACGACCTCGGGGTCGATGCCTTCTTCGGCCGCCCAATCCTTCACCGGAACGTCGATGTTGAGATAGGTCTTGGCCGCAGCTTCGAGCTGTTCGACATTCCACTGCTCGGGATAGGAGCGCGGTGGAATGGCCTTGGAAATGATGTTGTCCACCACGTCGTGGCGCATCTCGATGACGGTCTCGCTGATATCCTCGGCATCCATCATTTCGATGCGCTGCTCGAAGATCACCTTGCGCTGATCGTTCATCACGTCGTCGTACTTGAGGATGTTCTTGCGGATATCGAAGTTGCGCGACTCGACCTTGCCCTGGGCGCGTTCGATTGCCTTGGTGACCCACGGATGGGTGATCGACTCGCCCTGCTCGAGCCCAAGCTTTCCGAGCATGGAATCCATGCTGTCGACCGGGAAGATGCGCATCAGGTCATCCTGAAGGCTCAGGAAGAAGGCCGAATGGCCCGGGTCGCCCTGGCGGCCAGAACGACCACGAAGCTGGTTATCGATGCGACGGCTTTCGTGGCGCTCGGTGCCGATAACCATCAGGCCACCTGCGACGAGGGCCTTGGCCTTGTCCGATGCGATGGTCTTCTTGATGTCGGCGATCTTGGCCTCGCGGGCCTCGCCTTCAAGTTCGACCGTCTCCCGTTCGATGCGCATTTCGAGATTGCCGCCGAGCTGGATATCGGTACCGCGGCCAGCCATGTTGGTGGCGATGGTGATGGCGCCCGGCAGGCCGGCGTCGGCGACGATGAAGGCTTCCTGCTCGTGGTGGCGGGCATTGAGCACGTTCATGCTGCCCACATTCTTGGCGCGCAGCAGTTCGGCCAGCATTTCCGACTTCTCGATCGAAGTCGTGCCGACGAGGACAGGCTGGCCACGGCCGTGGCATTCCTTGATCAGCTCGGCGATGGCGTCGAACTTCTCGGCCGCGGTGCGGAAAATGGCGTCCTCGTCATCCTTGCGCAGCACCGCTACGTTGGTCGGCACGGTGACCACGTCGAGCTTGTAGATATCGGCAAATTCTTCGGCCTCGGTGGCCGCCGTACCGGTCATGCCGGACAGCTTCTTGTAGAGGCGGAAATAGTTCTGGAAGGTAATCGAAGCCAGGGTCTGGTTTTCCGGCTGGATTTTGGCGCCTTCCTTGGCTTCCAGCGCCTGATGCAGGCCTTCCGAATAACGGCGGCCCGGCATCATGCGGCCCGAGAACTCGTCGATGATGACGACTTCGCCACCTTCTGGGGTCTGGCGGACGATATAGTCCTTGTCCTTGCGGAACAGCTTGTGGGCACGCAGCGCCGAATTGGCGTGATGCACCAGCGCAACGTTTTCGACGTCATACAGCGAGCCGGACTTCAGCAGGCCCTCTTCGGTCAGCCGGGCTTCGAGCTTTTCGATGCCCTGATCAGTGAAGGTTACCGAGCGCTGCTTCTCGTCGAGTTCGAAATCGTCCTCGCCGATGATCGGGATGATGGCGTCAAGCTTGAGATAGAGGTCGCTGCGATCATCGGACGGACCTGAGATGATCAGCGGGGTGCGGGCCTCGTCGATCAGGATCGAATCGACTTCATCGACGATGGCGAAGGCATGGCCGCGCTGCACCATCTGGGCGCGCGTATATTTCATGTTGTCGCGCAGGTAATCGAAGCCGAGTTCGTTGTTGGTGCCATAGGTAATGTCGGCGCCATAGGCTTCCTTGCGCTCCACATCGGTCATGCCGTGGACGATGACGCCCCAGCTCAGCCCGAGGAAGTTGTAGATCTGGCCCATCCAGGCCGCATCGCGCTTGACGAGGTAGTCGTTGACGGTAACGAGATGGGCGCCCTTGCCGGTGAGTGCATTGAGATACATCGGCAGCGTGGCCACCAGCGTCTTGCCTTCGCCCGTGCGCATCTCGGCGATGCCGCTCTCGTTCATCACCATGCCGCCGATCAGCTGCACGTCGAAATGGCGCATGCCCAGGACGCGCTTTGACGCCTCGCGTACGGTCGCAAAAGCGGGCACGATCAAATCATCGAGACTGCCGCCGTTTTCGAGACTGGCCCTGAACTCGGCAGTGCGGGCGCGCAGCGCTTCATCGCCGAGCTTTTCGAGTTCGGGCTCAAGCGCGTTGATCGCCGCCACATTGCTCTGGAAGCGCTTTACGGACCGGTCTGACGGAGAACCGAATATCCGCCGGGCAAGCGAGCCAAATGCCATAGGTCAGGTCCTTAAATAGCTCATCGGGGTGCGACGGGGGAGGTGCGAAATGGGCCCGTTCGGCCGCGTCGACGCGATGAGAAAGCCTTTCGGGCTTAGAATTTCTGATGTCCCGCCAAGCGGCGGAAAAAGCGGCTGAGATGTAAGAGCGGGGCCTTGTCTTGTCAACGTCGCCGAAATGGGCGACACCTCGTCTCGCCCAGCCGGAGAGCCAGGCAAGAACGGGTTTTTCGACCATTGGTTGCTCAACGGCGCCATGGGGCACATTTTGGCCCCGTTGCTATGTGAGGCAGGCCGGGAAACCATCACGATCCCGCGCCAGCCCATCAGGGCGCGCTTTGCCGATTATCAACGAGCCAGGGCGCAGCACAAGCGCCGGCCCAGGAGACTGAACCTCATGATTTCTTCCTCGTTGCGCCTTGCCCGGACCAGCATGCTTGCGCTGTTTCTTGCCGCCGGTGCGCTGGCTGCTCCGGTAATGGCCCAGGATGCTGTGCCGGCTGCCGAGGCGCCGGCTGCAGAAGCTGCTCCCGTAGCGCCCGAAACCGTGGTGGCGACCGTGGGCGGCGCGCCGATCACCGAGGCCGACCTGAGCTTTGCCGCCGAGGACCTGACCCAGGAACTCAGCCAGATGCCCGAAGAACAGCGCAAGCCGTTCCTGCTGCGCGTGCTGATCGACATGAAGGTGATGGCCAAGGCTGGCCAGGATGAAGGCATGGCGGAAACTCCGCTGTTCCAGCAGCGCCTGGCCTATCTCAAGGACCGCGCCCTGCGCCGCGCCTATTTTGCCGACACCATCGCCAATTCGGTGACTGAAGAAGCCGTGCGCGCCGAATATGATAAATTCGTCGCCGATTTCGTGCCTGCCGACGAAATCCGCGCCAGCCACATCCTGGTCCCAACCGAAGAAGAGGCCAATGCGGTCAAGACCGCACTCGATGGCGGCGCCGATTTCGCCACGCTCGCCAAGGAAAAATCGATCGACCCAGGCGCTGCCAATGGCGGCGACCTCGGCTTTTTTGGCCCCGGCATGATGGTTGCGCCCTTTGAGGCTGCCGCTTTTGCCCTGACCGACGTTGGCCAGGTCTCGGCCCCGGTGCAGTCGCAGTTCGGCTGGCACGTCATCAAGCTTGAAGAAAAGCGCCAATCCAGCGCACCGGCCTTCGAACAGGTCGCCAGCCAGTTGCAGCAGCAATTGCTGATGGCGACGTTCGATAAGACCGTGGCCCGCCTGATGGATGGCGTGGCGATCGATATCCCCGACGCCGCGCTGAAGGCCGCCGTGGATTCGCAGACCGAGACGGATGCTGCTGGCGCAACTGCGCAGTAAAGCACTTTATGCGGAAGCTTTGGTTGGTCGGGCGCTGCCGCCCCCATCCATCGCGTCGCCCCCCCCCCGAGGGGGAGGTGGGGTGGAGGTGCGAGAGCCCCGATATCCGAGCCAAACTTCTCCATGCCTTGATCCCTCCCCGCACGGGGGAGGTATCGGCTGTCGCCCAGCGTTTCGGCGCTTTCATCGCCGGCAAAAAGCCTGCCGTCGCCCGACCAAGTCCGTACCCCACATATTTCGCTCGCCATCGCATCCAACCTGCGGCTGTTCACGATTTTTTGCCGTATTTGGGTGCATGGTGAACGAAATCTTTCCGGGGCCCGATTTGCTCAACGCCAGTTTCGTTCGTCTTGCTACTCTCGCAGCCCTCAGCGCAGTCTCGGTGGCGGCACTCGCCTGCGAGAGCCTGCGCATGGAGCCCGGCGGCATCATCACGACGGTGACCGATGGCGATACGGTGGTGCTGGACGATGGCCGCATCATCCGCATGATCGGTACTCAAGCTCCCAAATTGCCGCTCGGCCGCGAGGGCTATCCGACCTGGCCACTGGCACGCGAAGCCAAGGTAGCGCTTGAGGCCGTGGCGCTCAACAAGCCGGTGCAACTGGGCTTTGGCGGCGAGAAAATCGACCGCTATGGCCGCATCCTCGCCCATGTCTTCGTGACCACGCCCGAAGGCGAAATCTGGGCGCAGCAGGCCATGGTCGCCAAGGGCCTGGCGCGGGTTTATTCGTTTCCCGACAATCGGGCCTGTCTCGATCTATTGTTCGCGGGCGAGGGTCGTGCGCGGCTTGGCGGGCTTGGCATCTGGGCCGATCCCTATTACAGCATCCGTGCGGCGGACGCGCCAGGCGACCTCCTCGCTCGGGCCGGCCACTATGAACTTGTCGAAGGCCGGGTCCTTCTCGCCGAACAACGCGGCGGGCGGGTCTACCTCAATTTCGGCCGGTTCTATAAAGAAGACTTCACCGCCGTGATCGAAGCGCCTGCCCTACGGCTGTTTGCCGAGGCTGGTGTTGACCCGCTGTCGCTGGACAACGCGTTCCTGCGCATACGCGGATGGGTGGACGACCGGGATGGTCCGCGCATCGAAGTGACCCATCCCGAGCAGATTGAGGTTCTGGCACTGCAATGACGGGTTTGGGGCATATCGGCAAAGGTTTGCGCAATGGCATTCTGGCAGTTTCCCTGCTGGCGCTGAGCGCCTGCAGCAGCCTGACGGGCTCCAATATCGCCGTCAGCCAGACCGGCGACATCCGCGCACCCACAGTAGTGCCCGAAGGAACCGACCCCGACGACGTGGTGATCGGCCGCCGCGAGCATCCGCGCATCATTGCCGCCTATGGTGGCGTCTATTCCGACCGCCCGGCCGAAATCATGGTGGCCCGCATCGTCGGTCGCCTGCTTGCCTCGGCCAGCCAGCCCAATGCCCAGTACCAGGTCACCATCCTAGACAGCTCCGAGGTCAATGCCTTCGCGCTGCCGGGTGGCTATATCTATGTGACGCGCGGCATCCTGGCACTCGCCTCCGACACCAGTGAACTGGCGGCCGTGCTGGCCCACGAAATCGCCCACGTGACGCTGCGCCACGCCCGCGCCCGCACCGACCGCACCCGCACCACCCAAATCGTCGACCGCGTCATCACCGGCGTGTTCGGGGGCGATACCTCAACCGACGCCACCGCCAACCGCACCCGCGAAAGCATGGCGGCCTTCAGCCAGAACCAGGAACTGGAAGCGGACCGCGAAGGCATCAAGTTTTCCGGCAAGGCGGGCTATGATAGCCAGGCCGCCGCGCGCTTCCTCGGCGTGATGAGCCGCTTTGCCAGCTTCTCGGCTGGCGAAAACGGCGGCGAGGGCTTCCTGTCGTCGCATCCCTCGACGCCCGCGCGCATCCAGAAGGCGCTCGACACCTCCAAGACCATGTTCGGCCAGACCGAAAGCGGCGAAATCGACCGCGATGGCTACCTTGCCTCGATCGCCGGCCTGACCTTTGGCGATAGCCCGGCGCAGGGCTCCATCGTCGGCCGCCGCTTCATCCATACCGCGTCCAAATTCACGTTCATCGTGCCCGAAGGCTATACCCTGCAAAATTCGCAGAGTGCCGTCGTTGGCGTGGCCGGCGATGGCGAGGCCGTGCGCTTTGACAGCGCCGACGTGCAGGCCAATGTGCCGCTGGCCGATTATCTCAAGTCGGGCTGGATCGCCGGGCTCAAGGCCAACAGCGTCACCACGCAAAGCTATAACGGCATCGAAATGGCTTCCGGGCTGGCCCAGACCGACCAGTGGTTCTTCCGCGTTTCGGTGATGCGCCTCGATGGCCAGGTGTATCGCTTTATCTTTGCCGCCAAGAGCGATAGCAACCGCTTCGCCCAAGGCGCCGATACGACGCTCAAGAGCTTCCGCCGCT
The DNA here is from genome assembly GCF_000971275.1 of Devosia psychrophila. Classification (GTDB taxonomy): domain Bacteria; phylum Pseudomonadota; class Alphaproteobacteria; order Rhizobiales; family Devosiaceae; genus Devosia; species Devosia psychrophila. Next base: position 18,664 of record NZ_LAPV01000040.1, read on the forward strand.
CCGACGCCAGCGATCTGAACCAGGTTCGCAAGGTCGCCGTGCGCGTGGTCATTGCCAAGGCGGGCGACAGCGCCGATTCGCTGGCAAAGCAGATGGCCGGACTGAACCGTGGCATCGAGCTGTTTTACATTATCAACGACCTCTATCCCGGAGATGCGATCGTCGCCGGGCAGAAATACAAGGTTGTAGCGCTGCAATAGTGCCGCTTACGCGTTAGATCTTGCCGGTCTGGGTGGTCAGCACCTCTGTCGTGCCATTGTTAAACAGGCCTCTGATACCATCGCCGAGAACTATGGCACTGGCGATGATGGCCATGGCAATCAGCGTGGCGATCAGGGCATATTCGATGGCGGTAGCGCCACCCTCATCGCCGAGGAATGTCTTGATCTTGGCAACCAGCATACGCGCCCCCCGGCGATAGAAACTGGACTACAGCAGATCGCACAAGGCGGCGATCAGCGGCTCGTCCGCCGGTGGCATGGGGTAGTCGCGCAGGTTTTGCGGCCGGACCCACTTGAGCGCAATATGCTCGCGCGGCTCCGGCGTACCCTGCCATTTCCGGCAGGCGTAAAGTGGCATCAACAGGTGAAAATTCTCGTAAGAGTGGCTGGCGAAGGACACTGGCGCAAGGCACGCCGTTTGCGTCGAAATGCCGAGTTCTTCCTCCAGTTCACGGATCAGCGCCGCCTCCGGCGTTTCGCCCGCCTCGACCTTGCCGCCGGGAAACTCCCATAGCCCGGCCATCGACTTGCCCTCGGGGCGCTGGGCAATCAGCACGCGGCGGTCGGCGTCGACCAGGGCAACCGCCACGACCAGCAGCAGTGCTTGCCCGCTCATACCTGCCTCGGAATGCGATAGGCGTAGTCGTATTGGTGGGTGTAGCCGAGCCCGGCATAAAGCGCTTGGGCGCCGGCATTGTCGGCGCCGACAGAAAGCGCAGCAACCGTGGCGCCTTCGCGCCGCGCCCAGTCCAGCCCGCTGCGCATCATGGCCCCAGCCAATCCCTGCCGAAGCCTCGTCTTGTCGGTAATCACATTGCCGGTGACGACAATGCCGTTGGAAATGGCCATCAGAGCCGAAGCGACCGGTTGCCCGTCGCTATAGAGGACAACGCCAGTGGCAGGCACCGCCAGCGTCGCCAGCAGGTTGCGCATCGCCAGGACGGTCGCGTCGCTATAGCCCTGCAGGTGTTTCTGGGCCGAAAGAAACACCGGATCCAGCGCCGGCAGAAGCTTGGCCTCGGCATCAGGCTCATGGCTGCCCAGTTCCATAGCGAACAGATGGCTGTCGCCGATGGTTTGCCAGCCGCCCTCGTCGAGCGCTTCGTTGAGGTCGGGGCTGGACAGCGGCGTGATGCGGAATACCGGCTTGATGCGCCGGATCACCATCCATGAACTAGCCGAGATCAGCCGCAGGTCGGCATCTTCGCCATCCTCGGGGTCAAGGCACTGCGTGGAGTTGGCGCGCTTGGTGTAACCACCCGCGGCACGGCGCACCCAGCTGCCATCCCATTTTACTTCGATGCCCGGCCAGGCTTCGAGGCCTGCCCGTTCAAAGGCTTCGACATCGGGCAGCGTCATTTCAGCTCCGATAATCGCCATTGATGGTGATGTAGCCATGCGTCAGGTCGCAGGTATAGACCGTGGCACGACCGTCGCCCAGCCCGAGGCTGACTGTCAGTTCCAGGTCTTCGCCCTTCATATAGGCGCTGGTAGCGGCCTCGTCGTAGACCACGGCGCGCTCGCCATCCTTGGCAACCAGCAGGTCGCCGAAGCGGATCGCCAGCTTGTCGCGGTCGGCCGGCTCGCCCGCCTTGCCCACCGCCATCACCACGCGACCCCAATTGGCGTCCTCGCCGGCAATCGCGGTCTTGACCAGCGGCGAGTCGGCAATCGACTTGGCAATGCGGAACGCCGAGGCGTCGGAAACCGCGCCCTCGACATGGATCGACACTTGCTTGGTGGCGCCTTCGCCATCGCGCACCACCTGGATGGCGAGATCGAACAGCACATCGCGCAGCGCTAAGCCGAAAATCTCGGCGCGCGGATCGTCCAAGCTGGTGATCGGCTCAACCGCAGCCTTGCCAGTGGCAAACGCCAGCAGCGTATCGGAGGTGGAGGTGTCGCTATCGACAGTGATGGCGTTGAAGCTGGTCTGCACATGCTGGCTCAGCAGCGCCTGCAGCACCGGCGCGGCGATCGGCATGTCGGTGACCACGAAGCTCAGCATGGTGGCCATATCGGGCGCGATCATGCCGCTGCCCTTGGCGATGCCGTTGATCTTCACCTCGACGCCGTCCAGTTCGACAATGGCGCCATTGAGCTTGGGAAACGTGTCGGTGGTCATGATCGCCTTGGCCGGATCGATCCACGGCGTATCGCCTAGTCGCGTCGCCGCCTCGTCCAGCACGCCGGCAAACTTTTCAGCCGCCAGCGGCTCGCCGATCACGCCGGTCGATGCGAGAAAAATCTCATGTGTCTGGCAGCCCAGCGCCTTGGCCGCATAATCCGCCGTCTGCTCGACGCTCTGCTGGCCCCTGGCGCCGGTAAAGGCATTGGCATTGCCCGAATTGACCACCAGCCCGCGCGCAATTCCGCCCGGCAGGTTGGCCTTGCACCAATCGACCGCCGCCGACGAACACTTCGACTTGGTAACGACGCCCGCGACCGTAGTGCCCTCGTCGAACGCCATCAGCAGCACGTCGGTGCGGTTTTTATACTTGATCCCCGCCTCGGCCGTGGCAAAGCGCATGCCGGCAATAACCGGCAGTTCCGGATAGGATTTTGGCGCGAGAGGAGAAACCGGATGGGCCATCTGCGTGAACCTTCATGAGCGATGCGTTGCCATCCGGTTTGCCTCAAACATATGGCGACCGCAAGACTTCGAGCCGTCCCGCAGGGCATATCGCTCCGCTGGAGCGGTTTGAGGCAAGAAGGCCATGAGAGCTGCGCTCGAATGGCGGGCACAAATGCCGTCACGCCCTCAACTCAGCCGCGTCCCAACCTTGTAACCACCCGCCCTAACTGGTATTTGCCAACCCGTGGTCCCGTAGCTCAGCTGGATAGAGCACCGGATTCCTAATCCGGGGGTCGTGGGTTCGAATCCCGCCGGGGTCACCACGCATTCAAAAACCACGGCTTGGGCATTAGATGACGCCCGTAAGCCTTATGTCTTCTCGGGCCTGATGCCCGCCAGCTCTACCTTTTGCAGTCCAACCGGCCAACAGCGCGCAAGCCTTCTTGATGTTTGTTTTATTGTGCGCATATATATGCGCACTGCTGATAGCAGGAGATAAAATCGCAACACGAGAACAACACCAAAAAGATCAAGGCGCGTTTGGATCGCGACGGGTGGACCAATGTTGGCGGTGGCAACCACGACAAGTTCACGAAAGTGGGTTGCATGCCGATCATAGTTCCCAGGCATCCCACCGTTTCACCCGGTGTGGCGAGGTCGATTGCAAAGGCGGCGGGTTGGTAAATTGCCCCCGTGATGCGCGAACCATTACGGCCGGCGATCGCCGGCAAGGAAAGAAAATGTCTAGATATGTAGCGATTGTAGACGGTACGCCGGGTGCCTACGGGGTGAGTTTTCCCGATACTCCGGGATGTGTCGCAATGGGCCATACAGTGGATGAGGCGATCAAGAACGCTGGGGCCGCGCTTGCTGAATGGAGCGCTGACGTTGTGGCAGACGGCGGTCGTTTGCGGCCCCCCCGCGGGATCGAAGAGCTTCGACATGACGATGATGTCGTTGCGACCTTTGCCGAAGGACCGGCGATGTTCGCGGTCATCCCCCTGGTCCTCAACTCTGGCAAGCCCGCACGCGCCAATATATCCCTCGATACCGGACTGCTACAGGCCATCGATGACGCAGCCAGTCGATTGGGACTGACCCGATCCGCATTTTTGGCGACCGCCGCCAGAGAAAAGATCGAGGCGACTTACTAACGGTCAGCATTGGCCGGCGCAGCCGAGCCCCAGCAGACAGCATTGCTTGCGGAGCCAATACGCCAGAGCAACGAATTCACCCCCCGTTAAGCTAATGTCAGCCTCATTGCCCTATAACCCCCGCACCATCTTTTAGCCTTGCTGGCCGCTTAATCGGCCCAGCACAGTTTTCTCGAGTTTGACGTAAGGATTGACCATGACCGTTTTGCGCCACTTCAAGCCGGCCATTTTGCCCCTCGCCGCCCTTCTGGCAGCGATAACGATCGCCGGCTGCAGCATGGGCGGCATGGCGGGCGGCGGCAGCAGTTCCGCTGCCGCGCTTTCGCAGGGCCTGTCGGCCCGCATGGACCAGCCCGGCGCTACGCTCAATCGCGCCGAAGCCATCGGCCTGATCAATGCCTATCGCGCCACCACGGGCCAGCCGGCCTTGATCTCGGACGCAGCGCTTGACGGGACGGCCCAGGCCCTGGCCAATCAATATGCGCAGACCGGCACCCCGCCACAGTCACCGCAAAGCCTGACCATGAAGCTCAGCGCCGGTTATGCGACGTTTGGCGAGACCTTCTCGGGCTGGCGCAACAGCGCAGCCGATGCGACGGGCCTGCGCTCCAATGCAACGAAGGCCGGCGTGGCCGTAGCGTTTAACGGGAGCTCAAGCTACGGCGTGCACTGGGTTCTGGTTCTTGGCAACTGAGCCTGAAACGATCGACGCACGCGGGCTGAAATGTCCGCTGCCGGTGTTGAAAATGGAAAAGCGCCTGGGTGCCCTGCCGCCGGGCGCTGTTCTTGTCGTGCTGGCGACGGACCCAATGGCCAAGATAGATATTCCGCTCCATTGCAGGCAGCAGGGCCATGACTGCATCGTACACAGCGCGGCCGATGGATTGCGTTTCGAGATAACTCGCCGCTGATAGCGATCGGCAGGTGATGATTTTTCATCACAGGTGGTTTTGTCCCGTCAGCCATTGCCATGTGCAACCTCGAACGGCAGGTTGTTCCCAACTTTAGTCATGGGGCCTCAGATGCTCATTCGTTCCCTGGCTCGCGGCGTCGCCGCCGCTGCGCTTCTCTCTTCGGCGGCCCTTGCGGCTGACCTCATCATCCCGACCACCCCTGCCCCAATCATGGAGTCGGCTGGTTTCTTATGGGATGGCCTCTATGCCGGCGTGCAGTTCGGGGGCCTGTTTTACCCGACCACAACCTACGGCAGCGTTGGCCTCCATGCCGGTGTGAACGTCGTCGTTGCCGACCCGATCCTGCTCGGGCTCGAAGCCACCGCGGACTATCTCAACAATGGCGGCACCGGCGTCGGCCAGTATTTCGCCAATGCGCGCGTCGGGGCCGTGATTACCGATCAAGTCCTGGTTTACGCCATCGGCGGTCTCGGGCTCGAAACCATCGGCGGGTTCACCAATGGTATCTACCAGTTGGGCGCTGGCGTCGAATTCGCCGTGACCGAAGCCATTTCAGTGCGCGGCCAACTCACCGGCCTCGGCTTCTTTGACCCCGCCATCCGCGTCAGTGCTTTCGACGGCGCCCGCGCGACCGTTGGCATCGGCTACCACTTCTAGTTTGGTCAGCCCTGAGCGATGCCTTCTCCGCCGGTTGCGCCGCCAGTATCCGAGATAGGATAGGGACGTTACGGTGACGCGTCGAACGGCGACGGAACAGCATCCTGCACCGGATGCATCAGACGCCGCCACAGCGCACCGAGCACATTGGAATAATCATCGGTCCAAACACCCTGCCCCGGCTCGGCGGACGTCAGCACCCAGGCATTCGAGCTGGCTATCTCGCCCACGTCCTCCGCGCTGCGCGCTGAGACAACGACGATGGAGGAGTAGATAAACTCCTCTATCCTCGGCGAAATATGCACATCGACCCAACTTGTCAGCCCATTGGCGCCAGCAATGCCTTCCGCAACGTTGGCAAGGTCTAGATGCCGATTGGTGACATGCATGACCACGGCCCCATGCGGCGCCAGCTTCTGCTTGTAGATCGCCATGGCCTCTACCGTGGCCAGATGCACCGGAATTGCATCCGACGAATAGGCATCCACCACAATGACGTCATAGGTCCCGTCAGGTTCATCGGCGAAAGTCAGCCGGGCATCACCGATCACCGGCGCCATGTCGGGCATGCATTTGTCGATGAAGTTGAAATATTTTGGATTGCGCGCCAGATCGACAATCGCCTGATCGATCTCGAAAAACTTCCAGGTCTCGCCCGGCTCCGCCGTGCAGGCCAGCGAGCCGGTGCCCAGCCCAATGACCGCCACCCGCAGCGGCCCGCCTTTTGCAGCGCGCATCGCCCTGATGGCTTGGGCCATACCACCATCCCGAGAGTAATAAGTAAGCGGCTCCGGCCTGCCGGTTATCGGGCTACCGTCGGCATTCAGCATCTGTTGGGCGCCATGTGCGGTCGTGCCATGCATCAAGACGTGATAGCGCCCGTCATCGACCGCCACGATCTTGTGGATGCCAAAAAAGCTGCGCACGGTTTCGACGCTGCCTCCATCGGCCGGATAGAGCCGGAGCAGCACCAGCGCCAGCGCGATCAAGGCAAACAGCTTGAGCCTGTCGGCCCGCAAGGCGACGGCGAACACGACCGCAGCGATGGTCAGAAGCCCGACCACCAGCACACGCCTTGTACTCAGCCACTCCAACATGGCGCCAGGCACCAAGACCGGCACGACCAGCAGCATCGCCACCACGGCCAGAACTGGCCAGTACCACCGCCCCCATAAAGGAAAGCGCTCCGTGGCCACCGGCAGGCAAAGCACCGCCAGCGCGATCAGGATCGGATACTCAGCAATCCACGAAAACATCAATGGCGCCAAAAGGCCGGCGAACATCCCGCCAACCATGCCGCCAAAGGACAGCGCCAGGTAAAAGCTGGTCAGATACTTCGCTGGCGGGCGTAGCCGCGCCAACTCGCCATGGCACGCCATGGTGATGAGGAAGAAGCACAACAGGTGTGCGCCAAGCGTCAGCAGGAAATTGGTCGCGTTACCAACCAGCAGCAGCAGGATCACATCAGCCACCGCGATCGGCAGCAGCAACACCAGCAGGCGATGAGGAACCAGGGGCTTGCTCTGGAACACCAGCACCCAGGTCAGCAGGTAAAGCGACAGGGGGAGCACCCAGAGTAGCGGGGCAGCTGCCACGTCGGTGGAAATATGCGCGGTCACGGCAATCAGCAGCCCAGACGGCACAGCCGACAAGAATATCCAGCGCAACCATCTTGCCCAGCCAGGCTTTGGTGCATGCTCGACCAAGGCAGCAGGGCGCGCCGCAACGGCGGCTGGCGAGCGCAACAGCAGAAACCCGCACAGGCCGATCAGCACGATCAATATCCCATAGCCCCAAGTCCACGACAGGGTCTGCATCTGCAGCGACAGGATGGGTTCGATCAGCAGCGGATAGGACAGCAGCGCCAGGAAACTGCCGATATTGGAGGATGCATAGAGAAAATACGGATCCGGACCATTGGGATGCCCGGTCTGCACGAACCACGCCTGCAGCAGCGGACTATTGGCGGAAAGGGCAAAGAACGGCAGCCCGATCGACACGGTGAACAATCCCAGCAGCCAAAGCGCATAGCCGCTTTCGGGCGGATTGCCCCAACCGACCGCGATCGAAATCGGCAGGGTCAGCATTGCGGCAAGCAGCACGGCGAGATGCACGCCCACGACGACGAAGCGGTTGCGAACATGCATCAGCAGATGCGCATAGGCGTAGCCGGCCAACAGCAACGACTGGAAAAACACCATGGCCACCGACCACACGGCCGGCGAGCCGCCCAGCCGCGGCAGCACCAGCTTGGTAAACATCGGCTGCACGGAAAACAGCAGCAGTGCGCTGACGAAGATCGTGGCGGTATAAACCACCATGATCAGCCGGTTTCGCGCGGCCATGGCCGGCTCGGAACCCAGGGCAATCGAGGATGACATCAGGGCTCCATTCAGATCCGGCGCACGACGCATGGCCAAAGGTCGGTAAGCCACGCATGCATGCGACTTATGCCGAACCGTCGGTCGGGTTGAGTGCTGACTGTAGAAGCGGAACGATAAGGCTTGCTTACCGGCAGCAGGGGTGACGTTAAATTCTCAGGCCGCGCGTGGCGAGGGCATGCCGAGCGCCACACTGGCTCAGGCAAAAGTGGTGCCCCCCGCCGGACTCGAACCGGCACGTCTTGCAACGGAGGATTTTGAATCCTCTGCGTCTACCATTCCGCCAGGGGGGCACGGGAAAAGTCTCTAGCGCAGGTCGGTTCAGGCTGCAAGCCAGAGACGCGCCAGATAAACCGCAAGCACACCGCCAGCCATGGCGGGAAACAGGCTGCGTGTCGTCACATAGACCAGCGTGGTCACGGCAGCGGCAATCACTTCGGCGGCGCTGCCGGTGACGAGGGCCGGCGCCACCAGCGAGGCCAGCACCGCGCCCGGAATATGCTTGAGCCAAGCTGCGGCAAAGCCATGCTGCGGCAGGCGATTGGCCAGCAGCAGGCCACCGGCCTTGATGACGAAGGTGACGAGCGCCATGCCGAGGATGGCGATGACGGCTTCGGGGCTAGTCCACATGCCGAACCTTGTCTGCAATGGCGCCCGCCAGGCTGCCGACCATGCCGCCGATAAGAATGTACCAGCTGCCAGGGATCATTTTTGCAGTGACGATGGCGGCCAGCGCTGCCACCAGCCACGGAATGACGTCGCCCTTGCCCTTCCACATGCCGAGCAGCAGGACGAGGAAGGTGGCGGTGAAGGCGAAGTCCAGCCCATAGCTGCGCGGATCATCGATCGCCGAACCAAGGGTGTGGCCAATAACGGCCGTTGCCAGCCATGTGGTATAGGCCAGCACGCCGCCGCCGAGCAGGAAGGCCGCCGTACCGCGCCCTTTGGCCATAGCACCCAAGGTAATGGCCCAGGTCTCGTCGGAGACAATGAACATGGTCAGCGCGCCCTTGACCTGCTGGCCGGGGCGAAACAGCGGCCGTAGCGTTGCCGTCAGCAGCAGGTAGCGCAGGTTTATGATGAGAGCTGCGAGGATGAGCGGACCGATCGGCAGGGTCGCGGGCGTCGTCGTCCACAGGTCGAGCGCCACGAATTGCGCCGAGCCGGCAAACACCAGCCCGCTCATCATGATGACTTCGAGCAGGCTGACGCCAGCGCCACGCGCAAGCACGCCCCAGACCACCCCATAGGCGGCGACCGAAATGACCACAGGAATGCAGGCGCGGGCGCCGGCAAAGAACGGGTCGGAAAAGCGGGGAGTTGCAGCGTCGGACATGCTGGCGTTGTAGCGGGGATGGAGTGGCGCGCATCGGGAATTCGGTCTGAGCGCGATGACAAGTGGTGATGGTCGCTATCGCTTCTCTTGATAGCCAACATCTCAGTCGACACCCTCCCCCTCGCGGGGAGGGTCAGGGAGGGGGACGTTTGGCCCGGACATATCTGCTAAACGACACCCCCACCCAGCCTCCCGTCGAGGGGAAGGTGCCGTTCCGTGATCGGTGGGATATCTCGACCGCCACCCAACCCAAGACACATTGACGCACTCGGCCCTCGGGCGTACACAGCCAGCCGTGTCATTTCCATGCCTCCCGCGTCCGTCCAGCCGGCATCCGAAACATCGGGTGTAAAATGGTTCCGCAGCCTGAATTCCCGGCTGCCTTTGGGCCAGCGACGTGACGCTATTTTTGTCGAGTTCTTCGGAGTGCTCAAATGACCCCCCAATCGAGGCCGCTTTGGCAGCGTTTCGCCGTGTTTCTCGTGCCGCTGATGGCCGCCAATATTCTGCAGGCGCTGTCAGGCACGCTCAATTCCATCTACGTGGGCCAGTTGATCGGCGTTGAAGCGCTGGCTGCCATCGCCACCTTCTTCCCCATTATGTTCCTTCTGCTCAGCTTTTCCATCGGCCTGTCGGCCGGATCGACTGTGCTCATCGGCCAGGCCTGGGGCGCTGGCAATGTCGCCAAGGTCAAGCAGATCACCGGCACCACGCTGGCGGCAGTGATTGTACTGGGCGTGGTCGTGGCCTTTGTCGGCGGCATCTGGACTGAGCAGATCCTGTCCGTACTCGGCGCACCGCAGAACATCCTGTCCATCGCCGTCGGCTATGCCCGCATCATGTTTGTCTGCATGCCGGCCTTCTTCGTGTTCTTCGTCGCCACCTCGGTGCTGCGTGGCGTCGGCGATACGGTGACGCCGCTGTTTTCGCTGATTATGTCCATGCTGGTGGGGCTGGTGGTGACGCCGGCGCTGATCCTCGGCTGGTTCGGCCTGCCAAAGATCGGCGTTAACGCCGCCGCCGTGGCGACTATTGCCGGCTTCGTCACCGTGCTGATCTTCCTGTTCGTCTACATGCGCGCCCGCAACATGCCGCTAGCGCCAGACCGCATCCTGCTTACCGCCGTCGTGCGACCCGATTTCAAGCTGCTCGGCCTGATCCTCAAGCTGGGCGTGCCCGCGGGCCTGCAAATGATGATTTCATCGCTTTCTGGCATTGTCATTATCGGGCTGGTCAACCGGTTCGGCTCCGACGCTACGGCCGCCTATGGCGCGCTCGGCCAGGTGATGAGCTATGTGCAGTTCCCTGCGATGTCGATCGGCATTGCCGCCTCGATCTTTGGAGCACAGGCTATCGGCGCCGGACAGATAGGGCAGCTCCGCGCCATCACCCGCACCGCGCTGGTGCTCAATCTCGTCGTCACCGGTAGCCTGATCGTGCTCGCATACCTGTTCAGCCAGCATCTGGTCGCGTTGTTCATCACCGATCCCGCGGTAATCGAACTGACTGAGACCCTGCTGCATGTCGTGCTGTGGAGCATATTGTTCTTCGGCTGGAGCGTCATCTTCTCGGGCATCATGCGCGCCAGCGGCACGGTTTATGCGCCGATGGCGATTTCGCTGGCCTGCATTCTCTGCATCGAACTGCCGGGCGCCATTTGGCTTAGCCAGACCAGCCTCGGCCTGACCGGCATCTGGATCGCCTATGCCGCCAGCTTCACCATGATGCTGGTATTACAGGCGAGCTGGTACCGCTTCGTCTGGATCAAGAAGAAGATCGTGGCGTTGGTTTAGATTTGCCACTGAAGGCTGCCACAAACACAGTCACCTCCCCCGGACTTGATCCGGGGGTCTCTCCACGGCGGCGCCGCGCTGAGGGCGACCCGCGGATCAAGTCCGCGGGAAACGCCGGTGGGGGTGGAATACTTTGGGAGTTCCAGCGGCTCACCCCTGCGCGTAGGCAACTTTCCGGGGCTCGGCGGCGGCCACAGCGGTTGCGCGTGCATCATAGACGGAACGGGCCTCGATGATCGCGGTATGGTGCTCGGAGGACCAGTCCCACAGCTTGCTGATCGGCCCATCCAGCGTCTTGCCCATTTCGGTCAGGCCATATTCGACGCGCGGCGGCACTTCCGGATAGATGGTGCGAGTGACGAGGCCATCACGCTCGAGATTGCGCAGGGTCAGCGTCAGCATGCGCTGGGAAACGCCATTGATCATGCGCTTGAGCTCGTTGAAGCGCAGGGTGCCGTTGCGGCCGAGCATGCCCACCACCATCACACTCCACTTGTCGCCAATGCGATTGAGGACGTCGCTCATGGCGTGGCAATTGACGGACTTTGAGGTGTCGTGGAGAGACATTGGGCGGACCTTGGAACGTACTACTTGGTCACTAATATAGCCACGGTTCCTTTCTGTGCCTAGGGTACAATTTTCATGGTGTCTGACAGGATCTCGCTCGCTGGTGAAACGCGCCATGTCACGTTTAACCCGGATGCCTGCGCCTTCGCCTCTACCGCACCTGGGCCACTTTGTGCTCGGCGGCGAGCATGCCGAGATAGTAATCCAGATTGCCATCGCGCAGGCCAAGCGTCTGCATTACGCCGGCCATGAAACTGACCGGTGCTGTGCCGGGTGCGGTAACGATCTTGCCGGCGACCACTGCCGATGGCTGGTCCTGATAGTGACTGACTCCTCGGTACCCGGTCGGCGGCAGGTTCTGAGCAGAGTTGGACGTGTGACTGACACCGTCCAACAACCCAGCCTTTGCCAGCGCCAGTGTACCGTCGCAAATGCCGGCCACAGTCTTACCCGCATCACGCGCCGCCATCAGCACTTTTCCAATATCGGGAGCATCTGGCAAGCTCCACGCCACCCCGCCATTGACCACCAGCGCATCGATAGTAGCGACATCGATATCCTCCACCGCCAAGTCCGGCGTCACCTTGAGCCCACCCGCCGAGGTGACTGGTTTGCCGCCCGGCGTCGCGAACCGCGTCTCGATGCCATAAAAGCTGCGGGCGACCGCATTGAGCAAAGCGCATTCCCAATCGGCATAGCCTTCTGTCAGCACGGTTACGATCACGGTCATGTCTCTTAGTCCCCTTTTGTGTGGCGACAGCTATGTGTCCCAAGCGCGACAGATTGCGTCAGCAGCAGTTCAATTGCCCGTCAGCACCACCCGCCTGCATTGAGATCATCCGCGGCCACTGCTAGAAGCATCCCACTTCCCCGTCTGTCGGAGCCGTTTGCCCGTGCTGTTTGCCCGTCGTCTTGTCCTCGCCCTCCTGTTGGCCGTGCTCAGCCTTGCGCCAGCCCGGGCCAATCCGATGCTGCTGGTCGATATGGACAATTTCAACGTGCTCTATGCGCAGGAAGCCGGCCAGCCTTGGCACCCCGCATCGCTCACCAAGATGATGACCGCCTATGTGGCCTTCGAACAGATCGCTGCAGGGAAGGTAACGCTCGATACGCCGGTCGTGGTTTCAAAGAATGCCTTCAATGAAGCACCATCCAAGTCCGGGCTCCCTGTCGGCAGCGCGCTGACCATGCAGGACGCGCTCTATGTCATGCTGGTTAAATCGGCCAATGACATCTCAGTCGCAATTGCTGAAACCGTCGGCGGCGACGAAGCGACCTTCGTTGCCATGATGAACGACGCCTCGGCACGCATGGGCCTTACCGCGACCCATTATACCAACCCGAACGGCTTGCATGACCCGGCGCAGGTGACTTCCGCCCGCGACCTTGCGGTGCTGTCGCTCTATATCCGCCAGAGCTTTCCGCAATATCTGCCGATCTTTGGCACCGGCACGGTCGTGTTGAATGGCAAAAAACTGGATTCGGAAAACAAGCTGCTCGGCAGTTTCGCCGGCACCACCGGCATGAAGACCGGTTTCGTCTGCGCCTCGGGACTCAATCTCGTCGCCACTGTCGAGCGCAATGGACGCCGCCTGCTGGCCGTGGTGTTGGGCGGCTCGTCCGGCCGGGACCGCAACGAGCGCGCCGCCGAACTGCTCCTTAAGGGCCTCAACGGTGCGATCCCCCCCAGTGGCCAGACGGTTCTGACTCTCGCCAACGACGTCGGCGCTGCCCCGGTCGATATGCGATCGCTGATCTGTGGCAAGGACGCCAAGACCTATGTCGCCGGCCAGGAAGCCGCCTTCCCGCTTGGCCTCAAGGGCCAACCCAGCAACCTGATCGACACCATTGTGCCAGCTTCCTATGTGGCTACTGACCTAGGCCGCATGGCCGTTGGTGTCAGCCTGCCACGCCCCCGCCCTGACCACCCTGCGCTTTATCCTGTGGAAATCGATGAGGCCTCGCTAACTGGCGATCTGCGGCCAAGCCTTTCCGCCGCACCGACCGTCAGCACTACACCAGTGCCTCGCCCGCGGCCTGCGACGCGTTAGTCCTACCCTTTCGCTCAGCGCCAAAACGTTCCATGCGCCAACGCAAATGTGAGCGCGCGCCACAGCGAATCCGCATGGCGTTAACCTTGTTCCTTACCGCTGCATTAATGGGTTCGGTCGCATTTTGCGCTCAGCATTAACGACCTTTACACGAGGATCCCCCATGAAGCGCTTTGGCATAGCACTCGCCGCGTTCCTGATGGTTTCTGCCACTGCACAAGCCGCCGATCTTGGCTGGAACAGCGGCGCGAGCCCCATCTATTCCCCTACACCAGCCACGGGTTGGTCGGGTTTCTACGCGGGCGTCAACGCCGATTACGGCTGGGGCGGCGTGACGCGCCGATCCACCATTGGCGGCGCCACAACCGAGAACAATACCAGTGGCGCCGCGCTCGGCGCGCAGGCCGGCTACAACCTCGACCTCGGCGGTATTGTGCTCGGCACCGAAGCTGACCTGCAATGGTCGGGCATCAGTTACAGCGAAGCCGTTGGTGCCGATACGTTCAAAGCGGGCGTCGATTTCTTTGGCACGGTTCGCGGCCGCGCCGGCATGAGCTTCGGCCAAGTCATGCCCTATGTCACCGGTGGCTTCGCCGCTGGGCGCGGGACGGCCAGCGTCACCACTCCAGGCGGCCTCACCACCTCGCAGTCGGCCACCCATATGGGCTGGACAGTCGGTGCCGGCCTCGAGGCCCAGGCTACCGAGAACATCTCGCTCAAGGCCGAATACCTTTATGTCGATCTCGGGACCCAGACCTACAACGGCCTGCCCGGGGGTATCGGCAGCCAGGACGTGACCCAGCGCTTCAGCGTCGTGCGTGCGGGTCTTAACTACAAGTTCTAGTTAGCCTCGCTTGCTGATTATCAATGTAGGCGCGTGAATCCTATTATCCACTAAGCCTCAACTTTCGGGGCCCGCAGTGCCTGAGATGTCCACAAAACATGGGTTTCTCAAGCACTACGGGCCCCGATTGATTCTTTGTATCTATCGATTGATGATGCGGACGAACGGCTAGCTGCAACTGGTCATAAATTGAAATCGGGAGCGTGCTGTGCGGTTTGTTGAGACTGGTCCTGACATTCCTGATGAACTTCTGGTCGCCCGAGATGGGGGCAACGTATGGACTTGCCCCGCTTTAATGGAGAGGCATTAGCTCATTTAAGTGCCCGGTTTTCGAACTGCACAGGACTTTGGTAGTCGAGGGCGGAGTGTCGCCTCACAGGATTGTAGAAGCCGTCGATGTAGCGGGCAATGGCCTGTTCGGCATCGTGTCTGGTCTGGAAGCGTGTGCGCCAGACGAGCTCG
>NZ_LAPV01000041.1 GCF_000971275.1 Devosia psychrophila
CCGCCCCGTCCACCCCAAACCCTCCACCGCCCCCCCAACCACCGCTACCCCCGTCCCCACACGCCCCCCAACCGGCCCCGCCAGCAAAAACACCAACACCACCGCAAACACCGCACCCACCGCAAAGCTCCGCCCCGGCACCCGCCCAGCCGTCGCCGAAGCCCCATCCTTGCGCACCGGCGGCAGTGCCACCGCCAACCACAATACCGCCGAGCGCCCGGCAATGCTTGCCGACAGCCAGATCGCCCCCGCCGCAAGCGGATTGATCGCCGCCACAGCACCAAGCCCGGTCACCCGCAGCAGCACGAACAGGCACAGCGCCGCCACGCCATAAGTCCCGTGCCGGCTATCCTTCATGATCTCCAGCCGACGCTCGATAGTGTGCCCGCCAAACAACCCGTCGGCAGCATCCGCCAGTGCGTCCTCGGCCATAGCCCCGCTGGCAATCACCATCGCCGCAACGGCCAACGCAGCCGCGAAATATGCAGGCAACCCGATCAGCGCCCCACCGATCAGCAGCAGCACTGGCCCGATCCCGATGGCAACGCTAGCCAGCGGCAACGCCATGGCAATCCGCCCAAGATCAGGCACCTGATGTGGCGAATCCCCCGTCGGCAGCCGCGAAAAAAACCGCAGCGCCATGATGAAGTCGGCCCTCAGCCCGAGCCCCTCCGTCACCGCCCGCGCGCCTCTGTCTTCCTGCGCTTCGACCTTCAGCTCATCCACGTTCAATTGCTTTTCATCCTGCAATCGGCAACAAGTCGGCTAACTCCTATCCTGAACCTCCGTGACACGCCATGCCCACCCTGAACCCCGCATATTCCGACGTAATCGAGCTGCTGACCCTGCCGCCCGATGGCGACGAATCGGCGGTCGCCGCCGTCCGTGCCCGCGACGCGCAGCTCACCAAGCCGCCGGGTTCGCTCGGTGCCTTGGAAGGTCTCGTCGAGTTCCTGGCGCGCTGGCAGGGCAGGGCCAAGCCCCGCCTCGATAATCCCATGGTCACCATTTTCGCGGCCAATCACGGCGTCACCGATCAGGGCGTCTCCACCTTCCCGCGCCAAGTCACCGCCCAGATGGTCGCCAATTTCACCAATGGCGGCGCCGCCATTTCGCAGATTTGCGCCCTGCACGAACTCAACCTGCGCGTCTTTGAACTGGCGCTCGAACTCCCCACCGGCGACATTACCAAGGCAGCCGCCCTCGACGACAAGATGTGCGCCGCCACCATCGCCTATGGCATGGAAGCCATCGCCGGTAAGCCCGACCTGATCTGCCTCGGCGAAATGGGCATCGGCAACACCACCGTCGCCGCAGCCATCTATGCCGCGCTCTATGGCGGCACTGGCGCCGATTGGGTCGGTCGCGGCACCGGCGTCGATGACGCAGGCCTCGCCCGCAAGGCCGACTCCGTCGACCGCGCCCTGGCCTTCCATGCCGGAGAGCTCGATCATCCTCTCGCCATCCTCGCCCGCGTCGGCGGCCGCGAAATCGCCGCCATGCTCGGCGCGCTGATCGCCGCCCGCCACCAGAAGGTGCCGGTCATCGTCGACGGCTTTGTCGCCACCTCGGCCGCCGCCATCGCCCATGCCATCAATCCCGCCAGCATAGACCACTGCCTGTTCGCCCACGTCTCCGCCGAATCCGGCCACGCCCGCGCGCTTCAAGCCATGGGTCAAAAAGGCCTGCTCGACCTCGGCATGCGCCTCGGCGAAGGCAGCGGCGCCGCCTTGGCTGCCGTCCTCGCCAAAACCGCCCTCCACCTCCACAACAACATGGCCACCTTCGAAAGCGCCTCAGTCAGCGGCAAAGAGGCCTGACTTGCCGTCTGACCCATAGAGTGGTACAATGGGTCAAATGGTGATCTATGATCGGCAGTTTTCGCGATAACTGGCTGGAAGCGTTCCTCGTTGAAGACGTCAGGTCGACGCTGATTCCGCCGGATTTGGAGAGCCGACTGTTCCGGAAGTTACAAATGCTCGACGACGCCGTGTCCGAACAGGATTTACGGGTGCCGCCGAGCAACCACTTCGAAAAACTACGCGGCCATCTCGACGGCTGGCATTCAATCCGGGTCAATCAACGCTGGCGTCTGATCTTTCAATGGGTCGATGGCGAGGCCACCCAGCTCTATCTCGATGACCATAGTTACAGGTGAGGTCAATCATGTTGCAGACAGTGCGTAAGCCGGCATCGGTCGGCGAAATCCTGGTCGAAGAATTCCTCAATCCGCTAGGCCTGACGCAGGCCGCTTTGGCCGAGGCAATGGGTGTGCAGCGCAAGCACGTCAACGAACTGTGCAATGATCGCCGAAGCGTCACGGCGCCAACCGCGCTCATTCTGGCGCGCGTCTTCGGCACTACGCCCGATTTTTGGCTAAACGTGCAGCGTCGCACCGATTTGTGGAACGCCCTGAACGACCCCCAGGAACGCGAGCGCATCGAGCGCGCCCACCCCCTGAACACCGCTGCTTAGTAGCAAAGCACCCTGTCGCATTCGACAGTCAGTTGCACCAGCTTTGCCGGCATGGCGGGCTGGGCCTTGCGCAGCACGATGTCCTCGGTTGCAATGTTGCGGGCCTTGGCCGACAGCCCTGAAAAGTAGAGTTCGGCGTCACCGGCATCGATTGCTGCCAGATGCTCCGAGAGTTTGCCTGTCCCAAGCCCTTCGGTCGCCTGCGCAACCTTGTCAGTCAGCAGGTGTACGCCGTCGCCCGCCACGAATAGTGCCAGTTGATGGCCCTCGGCCATGATGGTCTTGGCAACAAGGAATGCCAGCGCCGCCTTCGTCGTGTCGCTCGGTGCCGTCGTTATATGAACGAGAATTCTTGCCATTGCGTCCCTCCTCTTTGGAGGGACGCAGCATTGCCCGGGCCGCCCCCGAAAGCCCGGAGGCAGCATTTACCGAGGGCGCAACAAGTGCAAGCGGTGCCTAACCGGCTTCCGAGAAAATCTCGAGCCGATTGCGCTTTTCTACCACCGGTGCAAGCGCGTCCATGACGCGGGCGCGGGGGAAGGTGGCGATCACTTCGGTGCCGAAGCGCAGCTTGCTGAACAGGTCGAAACGGCCCTGATGCAGCTCCATGATCTTCTGCACGATGGGCAGGCCGAGGCCCGCGCCCTGTTCGGCAGTTTTCTGCGCCAGCGAGCCCTGGCCGAAGCTCGAAAGCACCGTCTCGATTTCGTCCTCGGGAATGCCCGGGCCGTTGTCCTTGACGGAAACCATTTGCCCGCCGTCGCCGCTGCGCGTCACTACCAGCGTCACTTTGCCCGACTGCGGCGTGAACTTGATGGCATTGCTCAACAGGTTCAGCACCACCTGGCGAATGGCGCGTTCATCGCCCCATAGCTTGGGCAGGTTATTGCCCACGTTATAGACCAGCTCGATGCCCTTGGCCTTGGCGCGCAGTTCGATCATCCGGCGGCAGTCCTCGGCGATATCGACCAGCGACACCACTTCCTCGTTCAACTCATACTTGCCGGCCTCGATGCGGCTGAGGTCGAGAAGCTCGTTGATCAAGTTGAGCAGGTGCTGTCCGCTGCCGTGGATGTCACCGGCATATTCCTTGTATTGCGGCACATGGTGCGGCCCCAGCAGTTCCGATTTCAGCACTTCGGAAAAACCGATGATGGCGTTGAGCGGCGTGCGCAGCTCGTGGCTCATGGTGGCGAGGAACTGTGACTTAGCAATATTGGCCTGCTCGGCATGACGCCGCGCCTCGTCCGACATCTGCCGCGCTTCTTCCAGCTCGCCGATCAGCTGGTCTTTTTCAGATTGGTGCGAAATCGTCTCGAGCTCGGCGCCGTGCATCTGCCGCGCCAGATAGACGAAGAATATCTCGCCAAACAGCACCACGGCGCCCAGCGTGTAGTTCAGCGTGCCGCCGAGCGCGATCAGGTTGCCTGAGACGGTCAGCGTCACCGGCAGCGTGCTCATCAGCGTGGCGGAGGGCAGGGCGTGGGTGGCCACCGAATTGGCCGCCACCGACACCAGCACCATGGCAAACATCACCGGCGTCAGGGTCTGTGGGTCGGCCACCAGCGTAAACAGCGCCAGCGTCGACCAGGCCATGCCATAAATGGTTTCGCCGGCCACGAAGGTGGTGGTCCACTGCGTTGCATTGAATTTGGAGGGGTCGCTGGTCCGAAACCGTTGCGCCATCAGCACCACGATCAACAGGCTGAGTATGACCAATCCAGCCCACAGCGTAGTAAATACCACCGGGACCCAGAAGCTTGCCACGACGGCGAGGATCGAAACGATGCCGGCGATCGGCAAGGCAGCGTTCACCCGGCCTTGGGCATAGTCCTGCATCAATTCGAAATCGAAATCGGCGCGCGTCCCGGAGCTGGACGTCAGGCGCTGACGCGCATCGAGCACGGTCTTCTGTGCAGCGCGCTTGCCGTCCCGTCCCATTTGAGAACGGACGTCATCGATGACAGCCGGCTGGGACGCCATGTACTCGTTACTCATTACTAAACAAATGCGAACATAGAACGCGTCCGCTACTCTGGTTGTGACACTAGCGAGCGCGTAGTTAACGGGCGGTGAAATCCTGGCACGACATTTCCTTCGCGGTCGTCTTTTCCACGGTCGTCGCGGCGCCCTGCTGGCCATCGTGGCTCTGGCGGGCGTCGCGGTCCTCGCCGCGGCACTCGATCCCGCCCTGCCACCTTTTGCCGGCCGTGCCCGCGCGGGCGACGGCGACAGCTTCCGCATCGGTGAAACGCGCATTCGCATCCTCGGCATGGACGCACCTGAACTTGCCCAACTCTGCGAAACAGCCCAAGGCAAGCAATGGCCCTGTGGCCGCGTCGCCCGCGATCGCATGGCGGCGCTACTCGCCAGCGCTCCAGTCGATTGCCAACCCGACGGCACCGATCAATATGGCCGCGTGCTGGCCAGCTGCAGCGTGCAGGGTCGCGACCTCGGCGCCGTCATGGTCGAGGAAGGCCTGGCCATCTCGTCGGGCGATTATTGGCACGAAGAAGCCGAGGCAAAAAAGCAGGGCAGGGGTATCTGGGTCGGCGGCTTCGACACTCCGCGCCAGTGGCGAGACGACAATGCCCGCCCGTCCGGTGCGTTCGACTGGATTTGGGGCCTTTTGCAGTGAAACGGGGACGTTCTGGTTAACGCTAGGTGAATTTGGTCGCTCGACTTCTTTCGCGCAACATTATTGCCAGTCGCGGGCAGATGTGGCAGTTATCGTTGCAAATTAGCGGCGATTTAAGCCGAAAAGAGAAATCTGATTTCGCGGGGCATGATGGCATTGGATAAGATCGACCGGAAAATTCTGACCCTTCTGCAGAAGGACGCTACCATGCCGGTAGCCGAAATCGGCCGTAAAGTCGGCCTTTCGACCACCCCATGCTGGCGCCGTATCCAAAAAATGGAAGAAGACGGCGTCATCCAGCGCCGCGTTGCTGTGCTCGATCCGGCCAAGGTCAATGTTGGCGTCACCGTCTTCGTTTCCGTCAAGACCAACGAGCACAATGAAGCTTGGATGCGCAAGTTTGCCGGCGTCATCGACGAATTCCCCGAAGTCGTCGAATTCTATCGCATGAGCGGTGATGTCGATTACTTGATGCGCGTCGTCGTGCCCGATATCGGGGCCTATGACACCTTCTACAAGCGCCTCATCAGCAAGATCAACCTGACCGATGTCAGCTCGGCCTTCGCCATGGGCCAAATCAAATACACCACCGCTCTGCCGCTCGATTTTGCTATCGTCGTTGACGACGACAAGTAGGGGCGAAACATGCTGCTAGGCTTCGAGCATGTCGGGATGACGTCCGGTAACATGGACCGGACCATCGACTTCTATTGCGGTCTGCTTGGTTTAACATTGGCGCTGCGCAAAGGTAGTTCGGGCGGCGAACTCGCCTTCCTCGATACCGGCAGCGGCATGCTCGAAGTCTCCGCTCCGCTGGCGGAGATTTCCCGTTCCCGCGATGTGCCGCCGCATGAAGCGGGCATGCGCCACTTGACCTTTGCCTTCGACGACGTCGAAGCAATGATCGTGAAACTGCAGGGTGCCGGCATCGAAATCCTCGAAGCCCCGCGTCCTGCCTTCCACACCGAAATGATCCACCGGGTCGCCTTCGTCCGCGACCCGGACGGCATCATCGTCGAACTGGTCGAACGCGCCGAGGGGCGGTAGCTAAAAGCCATCCAGCGCGGCAATAGCCTCGGCCAATGTCTTCATCATGTCTGAACCGTTCAACCGCAGCCGCTGCACGCTGTGGTCGTTGTAGAGGCTGACCATGAAGTCCTCGACCGCCAGCGCGCCATAGTCCGCAATCGGCACGGCGACAGCCTCGGTTACAAGCCGTACCCGACCGGAACACAGCGCCATGATGCTGCCGAGGGCAGGGGATTGAGTCGCCACTCTGGAGCGATACTCCAGGATATCCTCGGCCTCGCCATCCGCCGAAAAAAGCCTGTCCACATAGGCATCCACCAGCGCCGCGACCAGCATCGCCTTGCGTGCCGATAGCGGCGCAGCCTGTAGCGCCCGCCACTCTCCGTCAAGATAATCGCGGTGCTGCCGCAGGTCAGCCAAGGTGCTTGCGGAAGAAATCGAGGGTCCGCGCCGAAGCCTTGGTGCAGGCCGCCTCGTTGAAATTGGCCGGCCGTTCGCTGTTACAAAAGCCGTGCCCGGCCGGATAAACATAGATATCGGCTTCCGAATGCCGTTCCTTGAGCGCTTCGATCTGCTCCAACGGAATGCCGCTATCCTGGTCGCCGAAATGCATCTCGGTCGGAATGCGTGGCGCCAGTTCGATATAGTTCGGCACGCCGCCGCCGTAATAGCCGGAAGCCGCGCTCAGCCCCATGCCTTCATGCGCCGCCGCCCGCCACGACACCGCGCCACCAAAGCAATAGCCGGTAATGCCAACTTTGCCGCCTTCGGACGCCGCGCCGATCGCCGCTGCCACGTCCAGCAGCGCCGTCTTGTGGTCGAACTTCTTCATCAATTCGCCGATGACCGCGAACTGTTCCGGCCCGTAGTTATTGCTCTCATAGCCAAACTCGACCCTATCGAACATCGCCGGAGCCACGGTCAGAAAGCCGTGTCGCGCGTAACGATCCACTACGCTGCGGATCCAGTCGTTAAGCCCCCACACCTCCTGGATAAGCACCACGCCACCGCGCGGCTTGCCCTCCGGTTTGGCGACATAGGCGTTCAGCGTAAAACCATCGCTGGCCGTAATCGTCGTCCGTTCGCCCATTTCTTAGCCTCCAGTAACACTCATATGCCGCCCCAGCGCCGGGGACGGCCTGCTGCGGTCGATCACGAAATCATGCCCCTTGGGCTTGATCGCCATGGCGTGGTCCATTGCCGCGTCCAGCGCCGGCAGTCCGCCGTCGCGCAGCGCATCGCGCAGGTTCACCTGGTCTTCCTGGCCAAGGCACAGGAATAGCTGCCCCGTCGCCGTCAGGCGAACGCGGTTACAGCTTTCGCAGAAATTGTGGCTCATCGGGGTGATGAAGCCCAGTACGCCGCCGGTCTCGGCAACGTGGGAATACCTGGCCGGTCCACCCGTCTGCTTGTCCAGCCGCGTCAGGGTGTAGCGCCGCGCCAGCCTGTCATGCAACTCGCGCAGCGGCAGGTAGCTGTCGACGCGGTCGATGCCCACTTCGCCCAGCGGCATGCCCTCGATCAGTGTCAGCCCCATGCCGCGCCCATGCGCCCAGGCCATCATCGGCTCGATCTCGTCGTCATTGACCCCGCGCATCGCCACCATGTTGATCTTGATCGCCAGTCCCGCGTCTTGCGCTGCGTCGATCCCGTCCAGCACATCGGCAATTCGTCCGCGTCGCGTGATGTCCCGAAACCGCCGTTCATCCAGCGTATCCAGCGACACATTCAGCCGGCGCACCCCAGCGTCGAACAAACCTTGCGTATGCTTGCGCAATTGGCTGCCGTTGGTGGTGAGCGTCAATTCATCAAGTCCTTGGCCGATGCGCTGGCCCAGCGTCCGCACCAAGTCGATGATATCGCGGCGCACCAGCGGTTCGCCACCGGTCAGCCTGATCTTGGTCGTCCCGCGGGCAATGAACGCCCCGGCGATCGCCTCGATTTCCTCAAAGCTCAGCACGTCCTTCTTGGGCAGGAAGGTCATGTCCTCGGCCATACAATAGACACAGCGGAAGTCGCAGCGGTCCGTTACCGAAATGCGCACATAGGAAATCCGCCGGCCGAAGCGGTCGATCAGCGGTCGGGCAGGGGAGGCAGCAATACTCATGCCCCAAACCTATAGCCTGCAACGCAACTTTCAAAGCCACGCCCAAAGAAAAAGGACCACCCAAAGGCGGTCCTTTTCGAACTGTTGATCGAATTCTCGCTAAAGGCCAGCCAGTTGGGTCAGGCCGAGGCGAAAAAGTTGGCTATCGAGAACCGGACCGGACCGGACCGGACCGGAGCGTACGTTCGTACGTGAGGACCAGAAACACAGATAGCCGACTTTTGCAGCCAGGCATCACCCAAAATGGCGCCGCCTCTAGTGGTTGACGACGATCTTGGCGCCTACCGACACGCGTTCGTACAGATCTGCAACGTCATCATTCGTGAGACGGATGCAGCCGGACGAAACTGCCTGGCCGATCGACCATGGCTCCGAGGTGCCATGCACGCGATAGAGGGTCGAACCGATATACAGCGCACGCGCGCCGAGCGGGTTGTTCGGGCCACCTTCCATGTAGGCGGGCAGATCCGGAACGCGCTTGCGCATCTGCGCTGGCGGGGTCCAGCCGGGCCATTCCGCCTTGCGGGTGATGCGGTGGGTGCCGGCCCACGTAAAGCCGTCACGGCCGACGCCGATGCCATACTTTAGGGCCTTACCGTCCTCCATCACGAGATACAGGCGGCGTTCGTCGGTCTCGATGATGATGGTGCCGGGAGCCTGCGAGGTCTTGTAGTCCACGATTTCCTTGCGGATGGGGCTGCCAGAGCGTGGGCTGGGCTTCGGAAGCGAGCTTGCATCCACCCAGGCGGCGTTGGCGGGGTCATACACGAGCGCTGCAGTGGCTGGCACCACGCTGATAGCCGACAGGAGTATCGACAGCCCAACTGCTGCCGCTGACTTGATATTGAACATCTGACGACTTGGCCTCTGAAGTAGAACGGAGAATCGTTTCATCCGCTCCAAGAATTTCGGTTGCTTACGCGTATTGGGATACGGCGGAAAGGGGAGCTTGCCTCCAAATCGCCACACTCCGGTCACCTTCACTAAAATGTGTTGCTAGGCGGTTACACTTATCCTTCACTAATCCGTGATCTGCCCCGAAAGGTGGCATTGACACCTGTGCCGGGCCCTGCAATTGCCAAAGCCGCAGCAGCGAGGATTATGATGAGCGAGCATTTGAAACGGCAGGCCGCCGCCATGGCTCTGGCCACCTTGAAGCCGGGCTTGCGCCTCGGTCTCGGCACTGGCTCGACCGCCCGTCATTTCGTCGATCTGCTCGGCAAGCAGGTTGCGGACGGCTTCGACTGCATCTGCGTACCCACGTCAGAAGCCACCGCCGAACAGGCCCGCTCGCTGAACATTCCACTGTCCGACCTCGACACGCTCGATCGTCTCGATGTGACCATCGATGGCGCCGATGAAATCGACCCACAGCTCAACCTGATCAAGGGTGCAGGTGGCGCCTTGCTGCGCGAGAAAATCGTCGCCGCAGCTTCCGACGTCATGATCGTTATTGCCGATAGCTCCAAGCTGGTCGAAACGCTGGGCCGCTTCCCGCTTCCGATAGAGGTCAATCGGTTCGGCCTCGGCGCCACGCGTCACGCTATCGCGGCGGTGATGGTCCGTCACGGCGCCGAGAGCGGGCTGCGGCTACGCGAAACAGCGCCCGGCCTGCCATACGTAACCGATGGTGGGCACCTCATTATCGATGCTTTTTTTGGCCGCATTTCGCAGCCAGAAGCGCTGTCACGCGACTTGCTGGACATTGCCGGGGTAGTGCAGCACGGGCTGTTCCTAAAAATGTGCAAGATGGCTTATGTGGCGACCCCGGATGGCGTAAGAACGCTGGCGGCTGATTGATTGATGGATCGGGACAACATGGCTTTTTCGACGATGACCGGCGTTATGACGCGCGCCAAGGCGCTGCTAGCGGTGGCGCTGAGCGCTGTTCTTATTACTGTCGCTATGCCTGCTGCCATGGCACAGGAAGTGCCGCCTGAACAGCTGGCTCTCGCCCGTAAATACATCGACCTCACCGACCGCGCCTCGGTGTACGAGATCACCCTTGTCGAGATCGGCATCGGCACCATGCGCCAGATCGTGCAGCAGAACCCTGAGCTGTCGGACAAGACCGACGCCGCCGTCGGCAAGGTCCTCGAAGAATACCGCGATCGCAAGGGCGAGCTGCTCGACCAGTTTGCGCGCATCTACGCTGTGCGTTTCACTGTCGAGGAACTGCAGCAGATCGTGGCTTTTTACGAGTCGCCGACTGGCCAGAAGCTGTCCCAGGCCAATACCGAAGTGAACTCCGATCTGCAGGCCGTCCTGCAGGTCTTCACTAACAACACCCGTTCCGAATTCTTCGCCAAGGTTCGCGCCGAACTGCGCAGCCAGGGCCTGGAACTCTAGTATTTCCGCCGGGCGCATGGCAGCTATCGGACCCCGCCTTGTGCGGGGTCTTTTTTTATGCGATCTGCCACCCGATATCATCGTCATATGCCGATGAAACAACAGGAGCCGTCCCATGACCCATGATTATGATCTTGTCGTCATCGGTGCCGGCTCCGGCGGGGTTCGCGCCGCCCGCATGGCCGCCACCTATGGCGCCAAGGTCGCCATTGTCGAAGAGTTCCGCGTCGGCGGCACCTGCGTCATTCGCGGCTGCGTGCCCAAGAAGCTCTATGTCTACGCCTCCCGTTTCCACGACCTGTTCGACGTCGCGTCCAGCTTTGGCTGGAAGGTCGATGCCAGCTTTGATTGGCCGACCCTCGTGGCTGCCAAGGAAAAGGAGATCACCAGGCTCGAGAGTGGCTACACCGCCAACCTCGAAAAGCCCGGCGTCGAGATCATCAAGGACCGTGCTGTTGTTACCGGTCCGAACTCCGTGCGACTGGTCAATGGCGATCGCGAACTGACGGCCAAGTATCTGCTCATCGCCACCGGCGCGCATCCCAATATTCCGCACATTCCCGGCGCCGAACTGGGCATCACCTCCAACGAGGCCTTCGACTTGCCGGCACTTCCGCATTCCATCCTGATCGAGGGCGGCGGCTATATCGCCGTGGAATTCGCCACCATCTTTGCCGGCCTCGGCGTCAACACCACGCTAATATATCGCGGCGACTGCATCCTGCGCACCTTCGATGAAGATATGCGTCGTGGCCTCGAAGCCGGGTTGACCGATCGCGGCGTCAAGTTGATCTACCAGACCACTATCAGCTCGCTGACGAAGCACGGCGATGACATCTCGGCCGCCTTCAGCGATGGCGTTACCGCCCCCTATGGCGCCGTCATGTTCGCCACCGGCCGCATTCCCAATGTGCGTGGCCTCGGCCTCGACAAGGCCGGCGTCGTGCTGGAATCCAGCGGCATCATCAAGGTTGACGCCTACTCGCAAACATCGGTCCCATCGATCTATGCCGTTGGCGACGTCACCGGCCGCGCCCAACTCACTCCGGTCGCCATCCGCGAAGGCCAGTATTTTGCCGAGACGGTGTTCAACAACAACAAGCTGGCCGTCGATCACTCGATGATCCCGACGGCGGTGTTTTCCGATCCCGAAATCGGCGTTGTCGGCCTCACCGAGACCGAAGCCGCCACCCACGGCGACATCGACGTCCATCTCGCCCGCTTCCGCCCGATGATGAACACGCTCTCAACCCGCACCGAGCGGATGATCCTCAAGCTCATCACCGAAAAGGACGGCGGCAAGGTGCTCGGCTGCCACATCCTCGGACCAGGCGCCGCCGAAATGATCCAGCTCGTCGCCATCCCCATGGGCATGGGCGCCACCAAGGCCGACTTCGACCGCACCATGGCATTGCACCCGTCCGCCGCCGAAGAACTGGTCACCTTCAAAGGCCCCAGCTACACCTATCGCAACGGCGAAAAAGTCGGCGGCTGACAAAGAAGCGCCGCCCCTGAAGAGACGGCGCTCCGCTTCGATAAATCCAGGCGTTAGTTCATCGCCACGCCGTTGATGCTCACCGTGTCTGCAGAGATCGACACCGACACCGTGCCCAGGGCGTAGGTCGAATGGCTGGTCGAAATCGAGGTGATATGGGCGCCGGTCATTTCATAGCGAATTTCGGTTGCCGCACCGGCGGCATCCTGCATCGCCGCCACGATGACCAAGTCTCGATCCGCGTTTGCCGCGTCATCGCCCTGTGCCGCCCATTCCAGCAGCTTGGCGTCGATCGGCGACAGCACGGTCATCGACAGCGAAAAGTCGGTTGAGGCGGGCACATCGTCATTGGCCTCGGTGCTCGACAGATAGATACTCAGGTCATTGACCGAGTAGGTGCTTTCGGTGCCGTCCGTCGCGGCCACGGTCACCTTGGCAGGCTCATAGGTTGCGACCACGTCCTGCGCCAGCACGCTGGTTGGCGCGATTGCCAGAACACCGAGAGCAAAGACTGTGGCGCGGAAAGACAGGCGATAGCTATTCATAGTCGGAAGCTCCTGGGGTAGGCCGCTAGCCATGCGGACCCAACCAATAGCTGTCAAGCGGCCACAATGTCCTTGGCACCGCGCCCCGCCCTTGGTATTCCGCCCACGACAATCCGTACCCTAGCGCTAGCGAGACCGCCGATGACCAACTGGACCCCCGATAGCTGGCGCGCCAAGCCGATTTCCCAGGTTCCGGCCTATCCCGATCCGGCGGCCCTGATCGAAGCCGAACGCCAGCTTTCGACATTCCCGCCGCTGGTGTTTGCCGGCGAAGCCCGCGACCTCAAGGCCAAGCTGGCCGCGGTCGCGCGAGGCGAAGCCTTCCTGCTGCAGGGCGGCGATTGCGCGGAGAGCTTTGCCGAGCACGGCGCCGACCACATCCGCGATTTCTTCCGCGTCTTCCTGCAAATGGCCGTCGTGCTGACCCATGGCGCATCTAAGCCCGTGGTGAAGGTCGGCCGCGTTGCCGGCCAGTTCGCCAAACCGCGCTCCGCCGATACCGAAATCATCGATGGCGTCGAACTGCCCTCCTATCGCGGCGACATCATCAACGACATCGCCTTCACAGAACACTCCCGCGTGCCCGATCCCGATCGCATGCTGCAGGCGTATCGACAGTCCGCCGCCACGCTCAACCTGTTGCGCGCCTTCTCGTATGGTGGTTATGCCGAGCTGACCCGTATCCATGACTGGACCGTGGGTTTCATGAAGGGCTCCAACTGGTACCCGCGCTATGAGGAAGTCGCGCGCAAGATCGACGACGCCATCACCTTCATGGGCGCCCTCGGCCTCAACCCCGACAATACGCCGGCGCTGCGCCAGACCAGCTTCTTCACCAGCCACGAAGCCCTGCTCCTCGGCTACGAGGAAGCGCTGACGCGTCGCGATTCCATCAGCAACAACTGGTACGCTACCTCCGGTCACATGCTGTGGATCGGCGACCGCACCCGCCAGCCCGATGCCGCCCACGTCGAATATTTCGCAGGCATCCACAATCCGATCGGCATCAAATGCGGTCCCTCGCTGAGCGGCGAAGACCTGCTGCGCCTGCTTGATCGCCTCAACCCCACCGATGAGGCTGGCCGCATCACGCTGATTGCCCGCTTCGGCTCCGACAAGATTCATGATCATTTGCCGCGTCTCATCGAGACCGTCCAGAAGGCCGGCCGCACCGTCGTCTGGTGCTCTGACCCGATGCACGGCAACACCATCAAGGCGTCCACCGGCTTCAAGACCCGTCCTTTTGATCGCGTGCTGTCCGAAGTTAAGTCCTTCTTCGAAATCCACCGCGAAATGGGCACCTATGCCGGCGGCGTGCATATCGAGATGACCGGCGACGATGTCACTGAATGCGTCGGCGGCGTTTCCGCTGTGACTGAGGCGACCCTTGCCGACCGCTACAACACCTATTGCGACCCCCGCCTCAATGCCAGCCAGGCGCTGGAACTGGCTTTTCTCGTCGCCGAGGAAGTCCATGCCCAGAAGCCGCCGCGCCAGCGTCTTGCGGCCGGGGAATAATTGTTCGGCAGGCCGAACCCGAAGTGACCTAGCGCGTTGCGGATCATCCGTAGCGCGCTATACTTTGTGCGCCAATCCTGTTGACGAAAGCTCTGCATGCCCCAGTCCCTGTTTCCTGCTGCGACCCCTGAGGCGCGCATCCGCCTTGAGCAGGATCCGGCCCTCAAGCTGATCAGCGATTTCGATTGGTCGGCCAATCCGCTTGGACCAATCCCGCACTGGCCGGAAAGCCTGCGCGGCGCCGTGCGCATGATGATGCTGGCATCCACGCCCATGGTCATGCTGGTCGGGGAAAAAGGCATCCTGGTTTACAATAACGGCTATGCCCAGTTCGCCGGCAATCGGCACCCGGAAGTCTTTGGCACGCCAGCGCTCGACGCCTGGCCCGAAGTCGCCGAATTCCACCGCAGCATAATCGAGCGTGGCCTGGCGAATGAGTCCTGGGCCCTGCGCGATCAGGAACTGGTGCTCAATCGCCGTGGCCAATTAGAATCCTGCTGGATGGACCTGCAATACAGCCCGCTGGTCGGCGAAAACGGCCTTTCCATGGGCACGCTTTGCATCGTCTATGAAACCACCGAGCGCATGCTTGCCGAAAAGGCACTGGCCCGCAGCGAGGAGCGCCTGTCGCTCGCTCTCAGCGGCTCAAGCCTCGTCGGCACATGGGACTGGGACGTGACGGAGAATGTCGTTACGTCCGACGACAAGTTCGCAACGATGTTCAATCTGGATCCTCTGCACGCCGGCCTCGGCGGGTCGATGGAGGATTTCCTGGCGGCCATCCATCCCGAGGACGTGACCCGGGTCCGCGAGGAGATCGCGACGGTCCTCAGGGACGGCTCAACCTATCGCTGCGAATACCGCCTTATCGGGGCTGACGGCTCCGTTCACTGGATTATCGCTTCGGGCCGGCCTCGTCTCGGCCCCGATGGCGTTGCCACGCGCTTTCCCGGGGTCATCGTCGACGTCACCGAACAGCGACGCATATCCGATGCTCTGGCCGAGAGCGAAATCCGCTTCCGCACCCTTGCCGACACCATGCCCCAAATGGTCTGGTCGACTTTGCCCGATGGTTTCCACGATTATTACAACGCCCGTTGGTACGAGTTCACCGGCGTGCCTGTGGGCTCAACCGACGGCGAGGGCTGGAACGACATGTTCCACCCCGATGATCGGGAGCGCGCTCGCACCGTCTGGCGCCGCTCGCTTGATACCGGCGAGCCCTATCATATCGAATACCGCCTCAGGCATCACTCCGGCAATTATCGCTGGACGCTTGGCCTGGCCCTGCCCATTCGGGACGCCCGTGGCGAGATCGTCCGCTGGTTCGGTACCTGTACCGATATTAACGAGACGAAAGTTTTCGCCGAGGAGCGCGAACTGGTGGCTCAGGAGCTTAGTCATCGCATCAAGAACATCTTTGCGGTGCTGACCAGCATTATCAGCCTGTCGGCCCGCAGCCGTTCTGACGAAATCAAGGCTTTCTCGGTCGAACTGCGCCAGCGCATCTATGCTCTGGGCGAGGCCCATGACTTTATTCGTCCCCACAGCCAGGTGTCCCGTCCCCCCGAACACCAGGGCTCGCTGAACTCGCTGATTGACCGGCTAATGCAGCCCTACAGCCAGGACGGACGCTCACGCATCACGTTCTCCGGGGAAGATACCTTGATCGACGACGGAGCAGCGACTCCGCTTGCCTTGCTGATCCACGAATTGGGAACCAATTCCGCCAAATACGGAGCCTTGTCGCTCGGTTCGGGCAGGATTGACCTTGCGGGTCGTCATGATGGCGATCGCTATTGGCTGTCATGGAAAGAAACGGGCGGACCGCCCATTGCCGGGGAAGTGGAGCTTGCAGGCTTTGGTTCGCGCCTCGTCCAGCTCAGCGTAGAAGGGCAGATGCGCGGCCGCCTCGCTCGGATATGGGAAGTTGATGGGCTGAGGGTGGAAATTGATCTGCCACTCGACGCTCTGCGGCGCTCTGGCCGTTTGAACGGCTGATGGCCGGCCTCACTTGGTCGGACCGACATTGGGCTCGCTGAACAACTGCAGCCGCGCCGGCGGTATGGCGTCTGCCGTAGCGCGCCGGGCTACCACATAGGCAACCGCCGCCCGCAAATCGCGCTCTGTAACCGGCTTGGACAATACGCCGACGGTGCCAGGCACGCCATAACCCAGTTGCGATGGGTTGGCAGTCATATAGACCACCGTCACGCCATGCGCCTGCGCCAGGGTCCGCCCGATGCCGATACCGGTGGGGCCATCCTGCAGATTCAGATCGACCAGTGCCACGTCGACCGTTGAAGCCAGGGCAAGCGCCGAGCGCTCGTCAGAGGCAATGCCAACGGCGACAAACCCCATTTCCTCTATGACATGCTCGATTTCGGTCGCGACGAAAATCTCGTCCTCGACCACCAATATACGCGTCATCCAACCGCTCTTCGTACCATTCACCCTTCGAGGCAACTCACCGACCTGCAGGGGGTTGCCCGCAACAGCGCATATTCCTGCGCTGGTCGATCAATTCCGCCTGCAAGGGGTTACTAGACTGCCAATCCAGCGGACTTAGCGGGATTTTAACCCTAACGCATCATGAATTGATGATTGCCCACGGGTAGACGTCCGGAGAACATCATGAAGCGCACCATCCTGGGTATTGCCACTATCGCCGCCCTCGGCATGACGCTTCCGTCCTTTGCGGCTGATTACAACGAAGTTCCCGAACTGCGCCCGGCCTACGAGGCGGGCTGGGAGAGGCAGGAAGACGACGTCCGTTTCGAGTTCGGCGCCGCCTATTGGTATTCTTGGGGGGCGCAGAACGTCGCGCCAACCAGCGGGGGTCCTGCAAGCTTCGTTGAGCGCGACAACACGAGTATTGCCGACGTTCACGGCCGCATCGATGATATCTATACCAATACCTACCTGCTGGGCCGCGCCGGTATTGGCCTGAGCAGCAGCGGCACCTATACGCTAGCGCCCGGCGTCGATAGCAACTTCGGTCAGCGGTCGGTAATTGGCTACGCCGGTGTCGACTACGGCTGGCTGCCGGCTGGTTCGATGAGGGAAGGCGTCGCTTTCGGCGGTTTGGTTGGCTACCATTATTGGAAGGAAAATCCCGATACTCCCTCCGTTGCCACCGATATGGATATTCACGCCCTTCGCCTGGGCTTGCGCGCCGTGGGCACCTTCGAGAAGTTCGATCTGCAATCCGAAGTTGCCGCGATCCCCTATGCCTTTGTCGCCGGCTCCCAGACCAACCGCGCTTACGGCGTCATGACCGAAACCACGGTTGGCTTCAGGCCCACCGAAAATATCAGCGCCCGCATCGGTGGTCGCGCCTGGTATCTCGATAACACCGACGGTACCACGTCTGCCAATCTGTTCCGCTATGGCCTGATGGCCGAACTGACTGGCCGCTTCTAGCGTCCAGTTCC
This sequence comes from Devosia psychrophila, assembly GCF_000971275.1. GTDB lineage: Bacteria > Pseudomonadota > Alphaproteobacteria > Rhizobiales > Devosiaceae > Devosia > Devosia psychrophila. Next base: position 17,591 of record NZ_LAPV01000041.1, read on the forward strand.
CTTGCCCTCATCGGGGCGAGCGGCTAAGTCTTGCGCGCGCCCGGCCACCCCGCTGCGGCGCGCATGTTTTTTCTCAGTACCGGGTCCTATCATCGTGACAGACCGCCTCAGAATTGCGCTCGCCCAGCTCAATCCCAAGGTCGGCGATCTCGTCGGCAACCTCGCACTCGCCCGCAAGGCCCTCGCCGATGCGCAGGCCGTCGGCGCTGATATCCTGATGTTCAGCGAGCTGTTCCTGACCGGCTATTTCCCAGACGACCTACTTTTCAAGCCAAAGTTCATCGCCGACGCCATGGGCGCCGCCCGCGATCTGGTAGCAAATACGGCCGGCACCGATGTCGTAGTGATCCTGCCCACTATCTGGGTCGAAAAAACCGGCATGCACAACGCTGTGCTGGTCGCCGAAAATGGCCAGATCACCGCGACCCGGCTGAAGCGCGAACTGCCCAATTCCGACGTCTTCTACGAAAAGCGCTACTTCACAGCCGGCCCGCTGGCCGATCCGGTTATCATCAAGGGCGTCCCGGTCGGCATCCCGATCTGCGAAGACATCTGGCACACCAGCGTTTGCGAACATCTCGCCATGCGCGGCGCCGAAATCATGCTCTGCCCAAATGGTTCACCCTATTGGACCAACAAGCAGCATGTGCGCAAAGAGCTGGTCCGCGCCCGCGTCGCCGAAGACGATGTGCCAATGCTCTATCTCAACCAGGTCGGCGGCCAGGATGAACTGGTATTCGACGGAGCATCCTTCGCCATTGAGCCTGGAAATAAGCTGGTGTTCCAGGGCAAATCCTTCGCCACGGACTTTATCGTCTCCGACTGGGTGCGCGACGACAATGGCTGGACCTGCGCCAGCGGCGAGGTCAGGGAACTTACCACTACCGACGAAGCACCCTGGCTCGCCTGTGTGCTCGGTCTGCGCGACTACGTGCTCAAGAACGGTTTCAAGCAGGTCGTGCTCGGTCTTTCCGGTGGCATCGATAGCGCCGTCGTCGCCGCCATGGCCGTCGATGCCTTGGGCGCCGAAAACGTCCACTGCATCATGCTGCCCTATCGCTACACCTCCGACGCCAGCCTCAAGGACGCCAAAGACTGCGCCGAGCGCCTTGGCGTACGCTACGACGTGGTCTCCATCGGCAATCCGGTCGACGACGCCCTGCTTGAGCTCGCCCCGGTCTTTGGCGACCGCGCCCCAGACCTCGCTGAAGAAAACATCCAGTCCCGCATGCGCGGCGTCGTGCTGATGGCCGTCTCCAACAAACTCGGCTCCATGCTGCTGACCACCGGCAACAAGTCCGAAATGGGCGTCGGCTACGCCACCATCTACGGCGACATGAACGGCGGCTACAACCCGCTCAAGGACATGTTCAAGATGGAGGTCTACCGCCTCGCCGCCTGGCGCAACGGCCACGTCCCCGGCGACTGCAGGGGTCCCGCTGGCGAGGTCATCCCCCAGGCCATCATCGATAAAGCACCCAGCGCCGAACTGCGCCCCAACCAGACCGACCAGGATAGCCTGCCGCCCTATCCGGTGCTCGACGCCATCCTCAAGGGCATCGTGGAGGACGAACTCTCAATCGCTGAGATCGTCGCCATGGGCCACGATCAGGCTCTTGTCGAGCGCATAGAGCGTCTGCTCAACATCGCCGAATACAAGCGCCGCCAGTCGGCCCCTGGTCCAAAGCTCACCGGCAAGGCCTTCGGTCTCGGGCGCCGCTACCCCATCACCAATGGCTACAAAGACCGGATCATCGGATGATCAGCCCGGATGCCGTTGTCGTTCGCTGGGCGCCGTCCCCCACTGGCCGCATTCACCTCGGCAACGCCCGTCCGGCGCTGCTTAACTGGTTCTACGCCCGTCGCCACGGCGGCACCTATGTCCTGCGCATGGACGACACCGACCACGCCCGTTCGACCCGCGAATCCGCCGACGGCATCGAGGTTGACCTCGCCTGGCTCGGCATCACGCCCGACCTGCTGGTCCGCCAGTCCGAACGCACCGCGCTCTATGACGCCGCCGTTAAAACCCTGATCGCCGCCGGCCGCCTCTATCCTTGCTACGAGACCGAGGAAGAGCTCGACCGCAAGCGTGCCCGCGCCCGCCTCCTCAACAAGCCTCCAATCTATGACCGCGCTGCGCTCAGCCTCTCCGACGAAGACCGCGCCAGGTTCGAGGCCGAAGGCCGCAAGCCGCATTGGCGCTTCAAGCTTGACGGCCGCCCGGTGCAGTTCAACGACATCATCAAGGGCCCCCAGACCGTCAACACCGCCTCGATGTCCGATCCGGTGCTGGTCCGCGGCGATGGTAGCTACCTCTATACGCTGCCCTCCGTCGTCGATGATATCGACCTCGCCATTACCCACGTCATCCGCGGCGAAGACCATGTTTCCAATACCGGCACCCAGATCGAGATATTCGAAGCGCTCGGCGGCACGGTTCCCGCCTTCGGTCACCATAACCTGCTGACCGACGCCGAAGGACAGGGCTTCTCCAAGCGTCTCGGCTCACAGTCCGTCAGTGATTTCCGCGATGAAGGTTACGAGCCGATAGCCATCGCCATCATGGCCAGTCTCACCGGCACCAGCCTGCCGATCGAGACCTACGAAACCCTCGATGAGATCGCCAATCGGCTTGATTTTTCGATGATTTCGCACGGCTCGGCCCGCTTCGATCCAATCGAGCTCGACAACCTCAACGCTCGCCTGGTGCACACATTGCCTTACGAGGGCGCCGTCGGCCGTCTCTCATCGCTGGGTCTCGAAGGCGAGGCCATGTGGCTGCTGCTGCGCGAAAACCTGCGCAAGTTCAACGACATCCAGGATTGGGCCAAGCTCGTCACCGGCCCAGTTGAACCTATCATCGTCGATGAAGATCGCGATTTCCTGGCGCTGGCCAAAGCCTTGCTGCCGTCCGAGCCGTGGGACGAAAACACCTGGTCGCAGTGGACCGATGCCCTCAAGACCTCAACCGGCCGCAAGGGCAAGGCTTTGTTCCTGCCGCTGCGCATGGCGCTGACCGGCCGCCACGATGGCCCGGAGCTTAAGTCCCTGCTTGTGCTGGTTGGGCGTACGGCGTGTCTGGACCGACTACCCTGACCACCTTGTCACCGAACTGCACCAACCGCAGCTCGGTCTCTGCCTCGGCTTGAACTGGCCGCGTCACCGGCGTTTCGCCCGGTCCAGCCGGGCGCTTGCGGGGCAGGGGCACATCGACCACTTCCGCCGTCTGCACTGGCGCTGCCGCAACAGCCTGCACCGGCGCCACGCCGCGCGGATCGCGCAGCGGCAACGGAAAGCTCTCGTCACCCACCTGCAGCATCGCCCGGCTCGATCCATCCGCCTCCGTGGCCACGCTCATTGTGCCCTGGGCAATGGCTGGCACCTTGCAATTGGCGGTGGCGCTGGTGTCCAGCGTGTTGCGATAGGCAAAGGCACTCGGCAGCGCTGTGTAAGGCTCGCCGAATTCGTTGCGCATCTGCTCAGGCTCCTGGCCCGGATTGTCATAAAAATACAGCCGCACCGGCGTCGTTGGACAGCTCGCCTGGCAGGTCATCGAGTCGTTGCTGATAAAGTCGGGCAAGGTGGCATAGCTGATCGGCCAGAAATACCCGTCGGTCAGCCGCACGCACACCGTCCGCACCGTCTGGTAGCCCTGATTGCCCCAGTAGCCGCCGCCGTCCACCATCTGCCCGTCGGAAAAGTCGCCTTCCGAGGTTGTGCCAAAAATGCGATCGAAAACCGACTGGCGATCATTGGTGAAGCTCGCGCTCGACCCATTGGTCCCGCAACCGAAGCGAGCCATTTCCTGCAGGATTGCCTCGCGCTGTCCAGCAACGGCATTGGCCGTTTCCACCTGCTGCGACACGCTTGCCGCCACGTCGCGCAGTCGCAGCACTTCGCGTCCAATTTCCCGGCACTGCGGCGTCAATTGCACGCCGGCCCGCGCCGCGTCGTTGCATCCGTCGCGCACATAACGGCTTTCCATCGTCTGCACATCTCGCTGTGCCTGCTGTGCTGCTTGCGAATTGCCACCCATCTGCCGGAAATCGCCATTGCGATCGAACTGGCGCAACGCGTTGTCGAGCTGCGCACACTGCGCCGCCTGCGCATAAGCGGTGTTCACGTCAAGGACGAGCAATATTGCCGCCAGCACCGTGAGTATAAAGGCGCGTGTGCCGTACCTGCCCAAGCCGTCCTCGAATCCTGCTTCCGACGCGCCGCGCGCCGTTTCACGGGCCTTAAGACAACGCTAGGACCGTTGGCAACACTATAGTCGCGTCGTTCACCCCGTGGTAGCGCTGCAAGGCCACACATGTTCGAGATTGTGCCCAGATGAAACTCGCAACGCTCCGCAATGGCCGTCCTGATGGTCAGCTTGTCGTCCTCGCCAATGACCTGTCGCGCTATGTTTCCGCCGGTCGTATCGCCCCCACTTTGCAGGCCGCCCTCGACGACTGGCAGGCCCACGAACCGGCCCTTTCCGCCCTCGCGGCCCAGCTAGATGCGGGCGCCATTGCCGGCCAACCCTTCGACGCAGACCTTGCTCTTGCGCCCCTGCCGCGTGCCTATCAGTGGATCGATGGTGCCGGCTATCTCAGCCACCTCGAGCGCGTACGCACCCTTAAGGGCAGCAAGGACGAAGAGCTGCAATCGACCCGTCCGCTGCTCTATCAGGGCGGCTCTGATTCGCTCTCCGCCCCCACCGATGCCATCCGCGTAACCGACCCCGATCTCGCCATCGACTTCGAGGCCGAAGTGGCCGTCATCATCTCCGCCGTCCCCATGGGAGCCACCCGCGAACAGGCCGCCGCCGCCATCCGCCTTGTCACCGTCTGCAACGACGTCTCGCTGCGCCGCCTCGTCGTCGATGACCTGCAGAACGGCTTCGGCTTCTTCCATGCCAAGCCCTCCACCAGCTTCGCACCCATCGTCGCGACGCCCACCAGTCTTGGCACCGCGTGGCGCGGCAATCGCCTGCATCTTCCCCTGCGCATCGAGGTCAATGGCACGCTCTACGGCCAGCCAAATGCCGGTGCTGATATGCATTTCGACTTTGCCGACCTGATCGTCGAAGCTGCCCGCACCCGCTCCCTCGGCTGTGGCACGATTGTCGGCGGCGGAACCGTCTCCAATCGGCATGACGAGAGCCTTCCTATTAAGCCCGATGGTATCGGTTTTGCCTGTATCGCCGAGGCCCGCACCGTCGAAAAACTCAAATACGGCCGCGCCCGGACGCCCTTCCTCAAGCCCGGCGACGTCGTCCGCATCGGCGCCATGTCACCCGAAAAATCCGTCTTCGGCGACATCACCCAAAAGGTCGTACTGGCCTGATTTGTCGTGCCTAAACACCCCCTTGATCTCTCCCCACCGGTGGGCGGGAAACGATGAACACTGGCGTTTGAGCTGGCGCCTCCGTCCTGAATGGGAGGGAATGAGGGTGGGGTGATGCGAGTCACCAAACCCAATCTAATAACATTCCCGTGTTGGCGTTGGGACCGTCACGCACCCATGCCACTCTGCCCACGATGACTTTCGCGCGTTGAGGGTGCACCCATGTCGATCAAGAAAATTGCCGCCATGGCCATCGCTGGCCTGATGACGTTCGGTGTCGTGGCCGTCATGGCGCAAGATGCTTTCGTAGCCCCCGCAACTCCCGAAGAAGCGGTGGCTACACGCAAGGCTCTGATGAAGCAGGACGGTGGCATTTTGCGCTCGGCCGGGCCGCTCACCGGCTCCGAAGCTGTCATGGCTATGCAAACGCTCAAGGACAACTACTCCCATATTCCGGCTCTTTTCCCCGAAGGATCGATCGTCGGCGATAGTGAAGCCCTCCCTGCAATTTGGGAAAACTGGGAAAAATTCGTCGCCATTGCCAAGACCGGTGAAGACGCTGCAGCCGCCGGCCTTGTCGCAGCCCAAGCTGGCGATACAGCAGGCTACGCCGCCGCTCTCCAGGCCATCGGTGGAACCTGTGGCGCCTGCCACCAGCAGTTCCGCTCCTGAATTAAGTTCGCCTCCAAAGCGATTGGCGGTCCATCGGGACCGCCTTTTTTGTTTTCGGCTTGCTTTCCGCTGTCGCTGCGGCCAATCTCGCAGCCATGAAGACCTGCATCATTCACCGCTGCATTATTACCTGCTAACCACTCGTTGGCGGCCGGTCTTCTTCATCCAATAATCTGATACCCGAAGAGCCGTTCGCCAGCACACTTCTGCATGGCCAGGGACGGACCATATGACCACGCTCGCGCTCTACAATACGCTCACTCGCACCAAGGAGGCCTTTGCCCCCATCGATGCGAACAATGTGCGCATGTATGTCTGCGGCCCGACGGTCTATGACTTCGCCCATATCGGCAATGCCCGCCCGGTCATCGTCTTCGACCTGCTGTTCCGCCTGCTGCGCCACACCTATGGCGTCGACCACGTCACCTATGTGCGCAACATCACCGACGTCGATGACAAGATCAACGCCCGCGCTCTGCGCGATTTCCCTGACCTGCCGCTGAACGAGGCGATCCGCCGCGTCACCGAAAAGACCGAGAAACAATTCCTGTCAGATGCGTCGGCGCTGGGCTCGCTCGAACCCACCATCCAGCCGCGCGCCACCGATAACATCGAGCAGATGCAGACGTTGATCAGCGATCTCATCGCCAAAAAACACGCCTACAACGCGTCAGGCGAAGTACTGTTCGACGTCAAATCCATGCCCGAATACGGCCAGCTTTCCGGCCGCAACCTCGACGACAATCTCGCGGGTGCCCGCATTGCCGTCGAAGCCCACAAGAAAAATCCCGCCGATTTCGTGCTCTGGAAGCAGTCATCCGCATCCGAGCCCGGCTGGGACAGTCCGTGGGGCCGCGGTCGCCCCGGCTGGCACATCGAATGCTCCGCCATGTCGGAACGCTATCTCGGCCAGACCTTCGACATTCACGGCGGCGGCCTTGACCTGATCTTCCCGCACCACGAAAACGAAATTGCGCAGTCCCGCTGCGCTCACGGCACCCACGCCATGGCCAATGTCTGGATGCACAATGGCTTCCTTCAGGTCGAAGGCCAGAAGATGAGCAAGAGTCTGGGCAATTTCGTCACCATCAACGAACTGCTCGAAACCGGCGCCATGGGCGGCCGCGCCTGGATCGGCGACGTGCTGCGCCTCGCCATGCTGATGACCCACTATCGCGAGCCGATCGATTTCTCGGTCAGCCGTCTCGAAGAAGCGGAGTCCAAGCTGCGCGACTGGCAACGCGCCGCCCGCGGTGCCGAGCTCGCCGAAGGCGACGACCCCGACGCCTCCGTGGTCAAGGAACTGACCGACGACCTCAACTTCCACCGCGCCAGCGTCGCCCTTGATTTCATCGCCAAGAAAGCCAATCGCGACGAGGGCAATGCCAAACACTGCCTCGCCTCCACCCTTCGTTTCCTCGGCTTTGGGCTCGACAGCCTGCTGACCTCCGAGGATGGCTGGGAAGCCCCACCCCACATCGCAGCCGCCATCGCCGACCGCCTTGCCGCCCTCAACAGCAAAGATTTCGCCAAAGCCGACACCATCCGCAACGCACTAGCCGAACAAGGCATCGCCCTGATGGACTACAAGGACGAAGCCGGCGAGCGCCAGACCAAATGGGAGATGAAACGATGAGCATTTTTGATCACCTCGGCTATTCAGTCGGCGACTTCGAAAAGTCGTCCTCCTTCTATGATGCAGCATTGGCGCCGTTCGGCATCAAGCGCCTCAGCGGTTACGAGTTTCCCGGCGGGCAGGGCATTGGCTATGGCGCCGACCAGCCGCAATTCTGGATAAATTCCGGTGCTGCCCTGCGCGATCATGTCCATCTGGCTTTCGCCGCGAAAAACCGCGCCGAAGTCGATGCCTTTTATGCTGCGGCTATCGCAGCCGGCGGCAAGGACAACGGCGCTCCCGGCCTGCGCCCGCAGTATCATCCCAACTATTATGCTGCTTTCGTCTACGACCCCGACGGGCATAATGTTGAGGCCGTGTGCCATGCCCCGGAGTGATGCACACACCGGCGGCTGCCAGTGCGGTGCGGTGCGTTTCAGCGTCACCCGCCTAGGCCGCGGTTCGATCTGCCATTGCCGCATGTGCCAGAAGGCGTTCGGTGGCTTTTTCGGTCCGCTGGTCACTGCCCATAATGCGCATTGGACCCGAGGCGAACCCAAGTGGTTCCAATCCTCCAATGCCGCCCGCCGCGCCTTCTGCGGCGAGTGCGGTACGCCCTTGGCTTACGAAACCCGCTTCGGCCTCGAACTCGCCATCGGTGCCTTCGATGAACCCACGCTCGCTGCACCCGTCATCCAGGTCAACCTGGCCGACAAACAGCCTTTCTTCGACGGCTTGACCGATCTGCCGATACGTACCGAAGAGAGCGACGAGTGGAGCAGCTTCATGGCCGGCATCCATTCCAACCAGCACCCCGATCACGACACCAATGACTGGCCGCCGAAGGACGACCGCTGATGCACCGCTACACCATGGAAGTCAGCGGCGGCTGCCAATGCGGCGCCGTGCGCTATCACGCCACCGAAATGCTGGACAACGCCCACATCTGCCACTGTCGCATGTGCCAGAAGGCCGTCGGCAATATCTTCGCCGCGCTGGTTGCCGCGCCCCGCGAAGTCATCACATGGACCCGCGGTACCCCGGCGCGTTTTCGTAGCTCCGAACGCGTCGACCGTGGCTTCTGCCGCGATTGCGGCACGCCGCTGTTCTATGAAAACGTCACTGGCGATCGGGTCAATTTCACCATCGGCTCCCTCGATCACCCTGAGCTTTTCCCGCCTCACAGCAACGACGGCAACGAAGCACGGGTGCCCTGGTTCGATACGCTGCCCGGTCTAAAGGACGAGGGCGAAACCGGCACCAAATCAGAAGATGACGAGGCATGGGCCTCAGCCATCAAATCCACCAATCAACAGCACCCCGACCACGATACCAGTCGCTGGCCCGACCCTGCGGTTGGCCTGGGCAATAGCAACACAACAAAGTAAACCAATGTCCAAAGAACCTCTCTATCTGTTCGACACCACCCTGCGTGACGGGGCCCAGACGGCTGGTATCGAGTTCTCGCTCGAGGACAAGATTTCCATTGCCCGCCTGCTCGAAGAACTTGGTGTCGACTACATCGAAGGCGGCTATCCCGGCGCCAACCCGGTCGATACCGAGTTCTTTGAACAGAAGCGTACCAAGACGGCAAAGTTCACCGCCTTCGGCATGACCAAGCGGGCAGGGCGCTCCGCTGCCAATGATCCCGGCGTACAGGCCCTGCTCAATTCCGCCGCCGAGGCCGTGTGCTTCGTCGCCAAGACCTGGGACAACCAAGTCAAGGTCGCGCTCGAAATCACCCTCGACGAAAACCTCGGCAATCTGCGTGACACCGTCGCCGCCGCCGTCGCCTCCGGCAAGGAAGCGCTGGTCGACTGCGAGCACTTCTTCGACGGCTTCAAGGCCAACCCCGATTACGCCCTGTCCTGCGTCAAGACCGCGCTCGATGCCGGCGCCCGCTGGGTGGTGCTATGCGACACCAACGGTGGCACAATGCCGTCCGAAGTGACGCTCATTGTTAACAGTGTGCTAGCAATAGCGCCCGGTTCGCACCTCGGAATTCATGCCCACGACGACACCGGCCAAGCCGTCGCCAACACGTTGGCCGCCGTCGAGGCGGGCGTTCGGCAGATCCAGGGCACGCTCAACGGCATCGGCGAGCGCTGCGGCAACGCCAATCTCGTCACACTTATCCCCACCCTGGTTTTGAAGCCCTATTATGCTGAGCGCTTCGAAACCGGCATCGACGCGGCTCATCTCGAACGCATCACGCAAATCTCACGCGCTTTCGATGACCGCCTCAATCGCGCCCCGCTGCGGCAGGCGCCCTATGTCGGTCGCTCCGCCTTCGCCACCAAGGCAGGCATCCATGCCTCGGCCCTGCTCAAGGATTTCTCCTCCTACGAGCACGTCCCGCCTGAAAGCGTCGGCAACGAGCGGTCCATCATGGTCAGCCAGCAGGCCGGCAAGTCCAACCTGCTGACCGCGCTGGCCCGGCACGGCATCAAGCTGTCCAAGGACGATCCGCAGCTTGAACGGCTCCTTGCCACGGTCAAAGACCGCGAATCGCGTGGCTATTCCTACGACGGTGCCGACGCATCCTTTGCGGTTCTCGCCCATGAAGTGCTGGGCACCTTGCCCGAATACTTCCTTGTCGAGAACTACCGGGCCAGCGTCGAGCGCCGCCACAATGCCCAAGGCGAGGAAGTCACCGTCACCGAAGCCGTGGTGAAAATCCGCGTCGCCGGCGAACTGCTGATGTCGGTCGCCGAAGGCAACGGTCCGATAAACGCTCTGGATTTGGCGCTACGCAAGGACTTGGGCAAGTATTCGTCGCGCATCGAAGACCTCGAACTGGTCGACTTCAAGGTTCGTATTCTGGACGGCGGCACGGGCGCGGTCACCCGGGTACTGGTAGAAAGCCGCGATGGCACCGGCGAGCGCTGGTACACCATCGGCGTTTCTCCCAACATCATTGATGCGTCGTTTGAAGCTCTGTATGAATCAATCACCTACAAGCTGTTGAAAACCGAGACGGCGCAGGGAACGAACTAACCCGGCAGCTTCCGCAAGGACTGCCACAATGGTCCTGGAGGACAAACTGGCCGAAACCGCTCCCAAGAAACCTCTTGCGCTCACTCTCGGTGCGGCAGCGGTTACCCTCGCCGTGATCATCGGGGTGCTCGCCGGTCCCTCGGTCGTGTCCTGCTTCAACTCTGAAGACGGCATGGGCGCCTGCCTGGGCGGCAAAATGACCGACGCCGGCATTCTGCCGCGCCAGGCCGTGGCTTCCACGGACGCTGCAACCCCTGCTGCAGAGCCGGTCGCCATTGTTTCGCCAGCACCTGAGGCAGACACTGCCGTCGGCAACCCAGCCCTGGACGTGACGCCTCCAGCCCCCGCTGCCAAAGCGCCCGAGGGGCTGATCGCGGCCACGTTCGGCTTATTGCGTGCCGAGCCCGATGGACGTGTCGTTATCGCCGGCAGCGGAACGCCAGGCAGCGAGATAGAGATCTATTCGGATGACAACCTGCTCGGCACCGCCACGGTCGAGCCGAGCGGCGATTGGGTCTTCGTCCCCGATGCGCCAATAGTTCCCGGTGGCACTGAAATCACTCTGGCCGAAGCCGGCAAGCCCGGCCGCGCTGCCCAGTCCTTCGTCGTGGTTATCAACGACGACAAATCCACCGAGCCCCTGGTCGTCGCCAGCACGCCCGGCACCGCCAGCGAAGTGCTACAGGGCCTCGACCGCCCCGCCATCGATACCGCGACGCAGATGGCAGCTGCCGACCCCGTGACACCGCCAGCGCCTGCATCGACCGCCACGGCAACACCGACGCCAGCAGCGACGCCCGCGCCTGTCGCCCCTCCTGCTCCAAAGCCCGCGGCTCCTGCGGTCACCGCAGCCCAGACTCCACCTGCCGCGCCAATCCCGGAAGCACCGCCACCCTCCGCACCAGCGGCCACGTCGACAGCTCCTACTTCAACACCGCCTGCGACAACACCGCCCCAGCCCGCTGCGACGCCATCCACAACGGCGACGGCTCCCATTGTAACGCCACCAGCGGCCCCGGCTATTACACCGGCAACTCCCACCGCCGTCCCAACCCCCGCTCCCGCTGCACCAGCAGTCGCCGCGGTTGACCCCGCGCCGACCGCCCAAACGGCACCCGCCGCTCCTGTGGCCATCGCCATCGCGCCCACCATCGACGCCATCGAAATCGAAGGCGATCGCACCTTCTTTGCCGGCGCTGGGTCCGAGGGCGCCACCATCCGGCTCTATGTCGATGACAGCTTTATCGCTGATTCAATTGTCGAGGACGGCCGCTGGCTCATCGAAGGCAGCAATGTGCTGACCAAGCCCAACCAACGTGTCCGTATCGACATGCTGGAGGCCGGCAATGCAGAAGTCGCCGCTCGCGCCGAAGTCAATTTCGAAGTCGAACTCCCCGCCGATACCGCGCCGACCGCCGTCGCAGAAGCGGACCCGGCACCGGCTATTGCACCGGCCGCCTCTGCGGCATCCACCGAGACACCGGCCACCGCTTCGACCACAGAAGCCGCCAGTGCGCCGACCGCTGCCGATACGCCCGCAACCGAACCTGTGCCCACTCTGGTCGCCGTCTCAGTCGGTGGCCCTGATTCCGAGCGCTTCGCCTCGGGCAAGGCCATCATCCGCCGCGGCGACAACCTCTGGACCATCGCCCGCCGTGTCTATGGCGAGGGCATCCGCTACACCACGATCTACGAAGCCAACACCGGCCAAATCCGCGACCCCGACCGGATTTACCCCGGCCAGGTGTTCGAACTGCCGAACTAAATACTGTTAGCGTGGCAATATGGTCATGCTCAGAGTCAGCCCAGGCTGCGACAAAAATGCCAGGTTTCGAGAACCGGAGCGCAGCCTACGTCCGTACGCGAGCACCGGAAGCGCAGAAACCCTGCGTTTGCAGGGGGACATCGGCTGAATATGAGTATGACCAGCGGCAGGCCATTGATTATTTCATCGCCAGCCCCCATTTTATCGGTAAATGACGATCAAACCCGGCGAAGCCATGCACGACGACGATATTGCCAACACCATGCGAGCGATGGGCCACCCTGTGCGGCTCAACATCCTGCGCATCCTGGCCAAACAGGAGCGCGGCGAGTGCTGCTGCGCTGACGTGACCGACGAATTGACGCTGGCCCAGTCCACCGTCTCACAGCATATCAAGGTGCTGCTCGACGCAGGCCTCATCGAGCGCAAGCCACGCGGCACGCGCAATTGCTACATTGTCCAGCATGACCGGCTCGCTGCGCTCGGCAGCGCCTATTCCGGCATGATCGCTGGCTTCTCGCCTGCTCTTTCCAGCCTGGAAGCGGAACCCGCCTAATGTCGAGCGACAGCACCGAGCAGAAACCGTCCGTTAGCGCGGACGAGGGTTCCCTATTCACTACGGTTCGCAATCTGTGGCCCTATATGTGGCCCGCCGATCGGGCCGATCTGCGCATGCGTGTTATGTTGGCAATTGGCGCGCTGCTGCTTAGCAAGGTCGCTACCACGCTTATCCCCTTCGTCTATAAAGGCATCATCGACAGCCTCGACGGCACCGCACCCAATGGCCAGCTCATCCTCGGCCTCGCCGTCCCTATCGTTCTGGTTATCGCGTATGCGCTGGGCAACGTCATCGACGCCGCCTTCCAGCAATTGCGCGACGTGCTGTTTGCCAGCGTTGGCCAGCATGCGGTGCGCAAGCTGGCGCTGCAGACCTTCCATCACCTGCATCGCCTGTCATTGCGCTTTCACTTGGCGCGGCGCACCGGCGGCCTCAGCCGCGTCATCGAGCGCGGCACCAAGGGTATCGAAACGGTCGTTCGTTTCGCCATGCTCAACATTGTCCCGACCATAGTTGAATTCATCATCACGGCCGTCATCTTCGTCTGGATGTTTGGCTTCAGCTATCTCGGCGTGCTGGTGGTGATGATCTGGGGCTACCTCTACTTCACCATCAAGGCGTCGAACTGGCGTATCACTATCCGCCGCGACATGAACAATTCCGACACTGATGCCAATGGCAAGGCTATCGACAGCCTGCTCAATTACGAGACGGTCAAATACTTCGCCAACGAGAAGATGGAGGCCGAACGCTACGATGTCTCCATGGCCGGCTATGAGCGCTCCGCCATTCGCATCTGGACCTCGCTTGGCTTCCTAAATTTGGGCCAAGCCATCATCTTTTATGCCGGCTTCCTGATCATCTCGATCATGGCGGTGATGGGCGTAATGAACCAGACATTGACGCTGGGTGACTTCGTCCTGCTCAACACATTCCTGATGCAGATCTACCGGCCCCTCAATTTCATCGGTTTCGTCTATCGTGAACTGCGCCAGGGTCTCACCGACATCGAGGAAATGTTCAAGCTGCTCGACCAGAAGGCCGAGGTGCAAGACAAGCCCGACGCGAAGTCACTCGACATCACCGGCCCAGTCATCCGCTTCGACAATGTTACCTTCCACTATGACCCCGATCGCCCCATTCTCAAGGGCGTCAGCTTCGAGGTTCCAGCCGGCAAGACAGTGGCCATCGTCGGCCCCACCGGCGCCGGCAAGTCGACCATTTCGCGCTTGTTGTATCGGTTTTACGATGTCTCAGGCGGCTCGATCACCATTGATGGGCAGGACCTGCGCGATGTGACCCAGGAAAGCCTGCGCTCGTCCATCGGCATGGTCCCGCAGGACACGGTGCTGTTCAACGACAGCATCGGCTACAATATCGAATATGGCCGCCCCGGCGCCAGCCACGAGGATGTCCGCGCCGCGGCCGCCATGGCTCAGGTGGGTCCATTCATCGAAACCCTGCCAAAAGCCTATGAGACGCCCGTCGGCGAGCGTGGCCTCAAACTCTCCGGCGGCGAGAAGCAGCGCGTCGCCATCGCCCGCACCATCCTCAAGGCGCCGTCCATCCTCATCCTCGACGAGGCGACGTCGGCGCTTGATACAAAGACCGAGCGCGACATCCAGTCGGCTCTCGATGTGGTTTCGCAAAACCGCACTACCGTCGTCATTGCCCATCGCCTCTCGACGGTCGTCAATGCCGACGAGATCCTGGTACTACGCGAAGGTGTAGTCGCCGAGCGCGGCAATCATATCGCACTGTTGCAGCAGGACGGGCTCTACGCCCAGATGTGGAACCGCCAGCGCGAGGCGACCGAGGCCGAGGAGCAGTTGCTGCGCACCGCCAATGACCCCGACGGCTTCGTCAAGCGGGGAGTGCCTGCCGCCGAATAGGAGAATTTCGATGACTGAATGGTGGCACTATCTGGTCGCGGTCTTCGCGCCACTATTTCTGGTCAACGGCATTCCTCATTTCGTCTCGGGTACCATGGGCCGCACCTTCCCGACGCCTTTCGTCGGCGGCCCGCCCAGGCTCGATACACCCCGGCGCAACGTCGCCTGGGGCGGCATGAACTGGCTGCTCGGAGGCGTCCTGCTATGGCTGCTGCGCGATAGCCTGAACAATCCGATCATCGTCGCTGAGCTGGTAATCCTCGGCTGGGTCTTCGCCTTCGTCTTGGCTCGTACATTTTCCGGCCTACCGCGCTAAGCGTCAGCGCGACGTCATCCACCCAGGCGGATCACGCCCACAGGGCAGCGCAAGGCCAGGCACCTCAGGTCGGCTACGATTTATGGTCGTCTGACGGCATCGGCGATGTATGCTCACGAAGCCATTTGTCCAGCACATTCTTGCGGAATGTGGCTGCCTCGATATTGCGGTAGATGAACTTAATCCAGTCTTCTTCTTCTCCTTCGGGGAGAACTTGGTTGGCCTGGAGAAAAAGGATCACCGAAGCAAAGGCGACGCAGTTGTTCCCGTCGATAAAGCCGTGGTTCATCGTCAAGCTTTCCCAAAGAGCTGCTGCTTCCTCGATGACATCCGAGTAGTATCCCGTCTGGGGTCGAAGAAGGGCGGACAGGATCAAGCCTTGGTCTTGCACGCCACGTGCTCCGCCATAGTCCCTAATACCAACGGGGATTATTTGTGACTCGTTTTGGATTCCTTCTTCAGGGAATTACTGATTCCATGGGGCGAAGGAAATTCGCCCATGACAGTCTCGGTTCGGATCAGGCAGGATTATTCGTCGCAAGAGCTTCGGCGCCTGGCATCACGGAGCAAAGACGCCAATCAAAGC
>NZ_LAPV01000042.1 GCF_000971275.1 Devosia psychrophila
CGATAAAGCCGTGTTCATCGTCTCCCTCACCCTTGTGGGGAGGGATCAAGGGTGGGGGTGGTTTGGCCCGGAACGGATCGATACCAACAAAAAGGGCCCCGGAGACTTATCCCCGGGGCTACCAACGCGCGTGTACCCAAGCCTAAAGCTTGTTAGCCCGCTGCTGGCTCTGCATAAATGCGTCATAGTTTAGCTCGGCGATCTGGTTCCAGAGATAATGATCCTTGCGGAAGGCAGTGATGGAATGCCAGATGGTCTTGAAGTGCGGGCTCGATGCCGATAGTTCGGCATAGGTTTCATTGGCAGCGTTAAAGCTGGCTTCCATGATTTCCGGGCTGAATGGGCGCAGTTGCGCGCCGGCAGCGACCAGCTTCTTGATCGCGGTCGGGTTCACATAGTCATACTTGGCCAACATGTCGGCGCTGGTCGCCTGGCACGCGGTCCTGAGCAGCGACTGGTAGGCCAGCGGCAGCTCCTCGAACTTGTCCTTGTTGATCAGTGCGTGGACTGTCGGGCCACCTTCCCACCAACCTGGATAGTAATAATAGGGCGCGACCTTCTGGAAGCCGAGCTTTTCGTCGTCATAGGGACCAACCCACTCGGCGGCATCGATCGTGCCCTTTTCCAGCGCGTTGTAGATTTCGCCGCCGGGCAGGGTCTGGGGAATGACGCCGAGCTTGGTCAGGATGTTGCCGGCGAAGCCGACGCGCATCTTGAGGCCCTGCAAGTCGGAGACGGTGTTGATTTCCTTGCGGAACCAGCCGCCCATCTGGGCTGCGGTATTGCCGCAGGGGAAGCCGACGATGTTGTAGTCGGCGAGGAAGGCATTGGTGATGTCGAGGCCGCCGCCATAATAATACCAGGCGCTCATGCCGCGGGCGTTGAGCGAGAAAGGAATGGCCGCCATGGCGGCCCATGCCACATCCTTGCCGGAGAAATAATAGCCCACGGTATGGGCCATTTCGATGGTACCCTCGGAAACCGGGTCGACCACTTCGAAGGCCGGCACCAGTTCGCCGGCGGCGAACACGTCGATGGTGAAATTGCCGTCAGTGGCTTCGCTGACATATTTGGCCAGGGTTTCGCCGCCGCCATAAATGGTGTCGAGGCCGGGCGGGAATGAACTCGCAAGACGCCAGCTAACCTTGGGCTGCGACTGCGCAATGGCCGGCATGGCAAAGCCGGTGGCAGCAACGACGGCACCCGCGCCAACAGCACTAGCCTTGGTAAAAAACTTGCGACGATCCACCTGATTTTCTCCCTGTTGCAGCCGGCTCTCCCGTTCCGGCTACGGTCAACAATACACGCAGGACGGGGCTAGTAAAGCGATGCAAAGGATCAACGATATAGTGCCCAGCGGGCGGGCATCTGCTCACGACGCTGGTGACAGAGCCGGCAAAAATGTTATGTCGCTGGCGATATTGCCGGGGAGGCGTTGATATGTTCGTCGTGGGTGGTGAAAGCCTGATCGATCTCAAGGCCGAAGTGGTGCTGTCCGACGGAACGCTGATCGGTCGCGATGGCGAAGACCAGATCGTCATGACCGCCCACCCCGGCGGTTCGCCCTATAATTGCGCCATCGCGCTGGCCAAGCTGGGCAATGATACCGGCTTTCTGTGCCCGATCTCGGCAGATGCGTTCGGCGACTATCTGCTGGGCCCGCTGGACGAGGCCGGCGTCACGACGCTGCTCACCGAGCGGGTCAAGGAATATACCACGCTGGCCGTGGTCAATTTCGACGCCAACCACAATGCCCGCTACGGCTTCTACCGTTCGGCGGATGGCGCTATCGAAGCCAGAACAGCCATTGCGGCGCTGCCTGAACAACTCGACCTGTACCAGATCGGCGGCTTCTGCCCGATCAAGCCTGACGAGGCTGCTGTCTGGCTCGAAATCGTCAAGGCGGCCATCGCCAAGGGCGCCACGATTTCTATCGACCCCAACGTGCGGCCAAGCCTAGTCGCTGATTTCACCGGCTTCAAGGCGCGGCTTTCGAACTTCCTAGATCTGGCCCATGTGGTGAAGGTCTCGCAGGAAGACCTCGAAGCGCTGGATAATTCGAGGAGCATCGAGCAGCACGCGGCCGACCTGTTGGACCGGGCCAATTGCGAACTGGTCGTGGTGACGCTGGGCGACAGGGGTTCGAGGGCTTTCACCAAATCCGGGAAAGCCACGGCCGCGATCTATTCTCCGCCGGTGTTAGGCGACACGGTCGGCGCCGGAGACAGCTTGATGGCGGGCATCCTATCCTGGCTCAACGAGCGCGATCTGCTCAAGCCCGGCAAACTGAACGGTCTCGGCGACGGCGCGCTTAGCGATATGCTGGCATTTGGCGCCGTGGTGGCCGGCATCAATTGCGGTCGCAAGGGCTGCAAGCCACCGACCCGGGCAGAGGTTGACGCTGTACTCGGAAAATAATCCGTCCCCGCGCCTAACATTTCCGTTAGTTGCCAGTGCTGACGGCGTCTGATCTCTATCGCGTGAACAGCGGCAGAGGGTTGAGCGATGCGGCGTGGACTGGTGATTTTGAGCGTGCTGGCGGTCGTCGCTGCTGGAGCGGCAGCCTATTTTCTGAAGCCCGTCAATGGCCCGCCTCGTGACCTGACGCTGGCGGGTGACGTCACCCGCGGGGATTATTTGATCCGGCTCGGCGGCTGCGTCGCCTGCCATACCAATACGGCGGCCGGCACCGGGTTCCTGGCGGGCGGCTTTGGGCTTGAAACACAGTTCGGTACCTTCGTGCCGCCCAATATTACTTCTGATCCGACAGCCGGCATCGGTAGCTGGACAATAGCGGAATTTTCCGACGCGATGGGCAAAGGCATGGGGCCGCAGGGGCACCTCTATCCAGTGTTCCCCTATGAGAATTACACGCTGATGAGCGACCAGGAGATCGCCGATCTCTATGCGGCACTGATGGCTACCGAGCCGGTCAGTACGCCCGCCGCCGAAAGCCAGATCCCGTTCCCGTTCAACATCCGCCTCGCCATGGCCGGATGGCAGAACCTGTTCTTTTCGCCCGCGCGTTTCGTGCCCGAACAAGGCAAATCCGAGACTTATAATCGCGGTAAATACCTGGCCTTCGGCCCGGCGCATTGTGTTGCCTGCCACTCGCCGCGCAATGCGCTTGGCGCGCTGGAATGGGATCTGGCGCTGACAGGATCACCCGGCGGTACGGGTGGTCGGGCTCCGGCGCTGACGCGCGATGCGCTGGTCGGCGATGGCTATGACGAGGAGACGCTCGCACAGACGCTGTTGGACGGATTTACCCCCGGCTTCGACGTGCTGGGCGGCTCGATGGCGGAGGTGATCAAGGACGGCACCTCGCAGTGGACCGATGCAGATCGAGCAGCAATCTCGGAATATCTTCTGGCCGAGTGACATACGTAGTTTGACATACGTAACCGACCGCATAAATTGACTGCTGCCTGAGGCAAGCGGACGATTAGTGTGGCTGAAGATAGCGATGATCCCGGTCATCCGGATTATTGGAAACAGTTTCTGGCGGAACCGAACGCCCGGTTTGAAGCCAGCCCGGCCGAGAAGCCGACGCTTGATATCTTGCGCAGCGTTTATTCGCAGGTGCTTCGGGCCTTTGACTTCACCTGCGCAATGACCGGCGCCGTATTTGCCGAGCCGAAAGACTTTCTGCATGACGCGCTGCAGATAGCGCCGATCCAACCCATCGCAATGGGCGGTTTGCTGCATGTCGACAACTTTCTTTGCCTGACCACTCCGGCCGCCCGCGCCTTCGCAGCCGGACAAATCGCGGTGGGGCCGCGACTTGAACTGGTGGCCGATCTAAGCCGCCTCGATCCAGAATTGCTCGAAAGCCTTAATCCGACTGGACGCCTGCGTCAGCCCGATCCTGCGCTTGCACGATTGGACCTGCGCGCCCTCAATTTTCATCGCGAACATATCTTCCTGGGAAGCGACTAGGGCATTTTATCGGACGAGGGGCTTGCGGGAAATTTGCCGTCGCCATAACCCTTGCCCAACAGTCAAGAGGACCGATCATGCCGCAAGATGTCGCCGCCATCCGCTCCATCCTCTCGCTTGCGCCGGTCATTCCGGTCATCATTCTGGATGACATAAGCCAGTCGCGTCCGCTGGCCGAGGCCTTGGTGGCTGGTGGCTTGCCGATCCTCGAAGTGACATTGCGCACGCCGAACGCTCTTAGGGTCATGGAAGAAATGGCCAAGGTGACCGGGGCTATCGTGGGTTCGGGCACGGTTCGGTCGGCATTGCACATGAAGCAGTCGGTCGACGCGGGATGCCGCTTTATGGTGTCGCCGGGGATTTCCCCGCGTATTCTCGACGCGGCCGACGATATCGGCATTCCGCTGCTGCCAGGTATTGCGACGCCCAGCGAGGCGATGACTGCGGCCGAACGCGGTTACGGCTTCCTCAAGTTTTTTCCCGCCGAAGCCAATGGCGGCGCGCCAGTACTGAAGGCGTTTGCTTCGCCTTTGCCCGATATCACCTTCTGCCCGACCGGGGGTATCGATCCCGCCAAGGCCAAGATTTATCTGGGCTTGCCGAATGTAATCTGCGTCGGTGGTAGCTGGATCATGCCCGCCGACGCGCTAGCGTCCAATGACTGGGCCCGCATCGAAGCGCTGGCGCGCGAAGCGAGCGCCTTGCGCGGCTAGATCATGGCCGATGTGCCCGAAGACGGACTTACCCATCTCAGGATCACCCTGAGCGAGACGGCCTATATCGGGCCAGGCCGCGCCGATCTGCTCGAATTGATCGGCAGTACCGGCTCGATCTCGGCGGCCGGCAAGGCCATGAGAATGAGCTACAAGCGGGCTTGGAGTCTGGTGCAGGCGCTCAACGCGGGCTTTGGTATTGTGCTGGTCGAATCCAGCCGTGGCGGGGCGGCGCAGGGCGGAGCGCAACTGACCGAGGCCGGGCGTTTCTTGCTCGAACATTATCGTGCCATGCAAGACAAGACGCGGCAGGCGATTGCCGAGGATGTCGCTGCGCTGCGCCAGAAGTTCGATATGTCCGAACGGAAATAACGCTTGCCTTGTGACGTGGCCTCGAGCGAAAATCGATATGAATTTCAAACCATATCGGAGCTTTCGATGAACCGCGTATTTCTGGGCACCCTGCTGGCTGGCCTGCTGCTTTCCACTGCGGCCCATGCTGAAACGGTGAGCGTTGCCGTCGCTGCCAACTTCACCAAGGTCGCCGAAGAACTAGCGCCGATCTTCAAGGCCGAGACCGGCCATGACGTGAGCTACAGCTTTGGCGCTACCGGCCAGCTCTATACCCAAGCGACCCTAGGCGCGCCGTTCGAGGTCTTCCTGTCGGCCGACGACGTGCGCCCGACCCAGGCCGTGACCGACGGATTGGGCGTCGATGGCACCGTGTTCACCTATGCCATCGGGGCGCTGGCACTGTATTCGACCTCGCTCGACCTGACCGATGGCAAGGCGATTCTCGAAGGCGGCGACTTCGACAAGATTGCCATCGCCGATCCTGCGACGGCGCCCTATGGCCGTGCTGCGACAGAAGCGCTCGATGCGCTGGGCCTGACCGAAGCGGTGACGCCCAAGCTGGTGACTGGAGAGAACATCACCCAGACGCTGCAGTTCATCGAGAGCGGCAATGCCGAACTGGGTTTTGTCGCTGCCAGCCAGGTGAGCGGCAAGTCCTCGGTCTGGCTGGTGCCGGCCGATCTTTATGAGCCGATCCGCCAGGACGCGGTGCTGCTCAAGACCGGCGAGGCCAATCCGGCGGCGACCGCCTTTATCGCGTTCCTCAAGAGCGAGACGGCCGTGGCCGTGATAGAAGCAGCGGGTTACGTCGTGGAATAAACGGGCTGCAGGATGAGCTTTGCCGATATCTGGACGCCGGTCAGCCTGACGCTGACTCTGGCCTTGATCAACACGCTCATCCTGCTCGTCATCGGCACGCCGATCGGCTGGTGGCTGGCGCGCAGCAAGAGCCGCTACCGGGAACTGGTGGGTGCGGTGGTGTCGATGCCGCTGGTGCTGCCGCCGACGGTATTGGGGTTTTACCTGTTGATCGCGCTCGGCCCCAACGGGCCGGGCGGCTGGATTGCCGGTTTGTGGGGCGGGCGGACGCTGGCATTTTCGTTCACCGGGCTGGTCATCGGCTCGTTCTTTTACTCGCTGCCCTTCATGGTGCAGCCGCTGCGCAACGGCTTTGCGGCGATTGGCGACGATGCGCTGGAAGTGGCGTCGAGCCTCGGGGCCTCTGACTGGCAGCGGTTCTGGCGAGTGGCGCTGCCGCTGGCCCGGCCGGGCTATATCACCGGCGCGGTGATGACGTTTGCCCATACGGTGGGTGAGTTCGGCGTGGTGCTGATGATCGGTGGCAATATCCCGGGCCAGACCAAGGTGATCGCCATTGCGCTGTATGATTATGTCGAACGGCTGCAATGGGGCGAGGCGCATGTGATCGCCCTGGGCATGGTGGTGTTTGCGTTTGTGGTGATCGCGGTGACGCTGACGATTGATCGGCGGATCAATGTGCCGATGCCCTGAGGGCGTGCGGAAGCGCCGCCCGGGTGCGGTTTTCGAATAGAGCGATGGTGGCGAGGCGACTGCCTCGGGGTAGGGTAGTAAAAAGTGAGGCAGTTGCCTCGCCACCAGGTCGGGATTTGTCGTGGGTTGGGATCGTGCTGGCCATTATCGCAGACCAGCGCGCCCGATTTCCCCGCACGCAACAGGAGCGACCTCCCATTCCCGGCAATCTCCACGCTCGTCACTCGTCATGACTAGCTCTGTTGTGAAGATGGGGGGAGTATGCGGGAGGTGGCGGTGGGTGGGGATAAGTTTATGTGTTTTACTCAACGTCAACTCAAGCACGGTGTCATCCCGGCGAAGGCCGGGATGACACCGTGCGGGTGCAATCACTGCGTTGAACAGCAAAATCTCATCCATTAACTGTTTCAGGGGGAGGTTGGGTGGGGGTATTGTTGCCTACTCCAGCTTTTTCAGCATTGCCGTGGTGATGGACTGTGTCGTCGAGAAATAGTCTTTCCACGGGTCGGGTTGTTGAGCCCTTGCCGCTGCATCGGCCAACGAGAACTGGTTGGCGGCGTTGATTGTCTCTAGTTCATCCCACGTTATCGGCACGGCTACGGGGGCACCTTCGCGGGAGCGGGGGGACCAGGGGGCGATGGCGGTGGAGCCGCGCTCGTTGCGCAGGTAGTCGATGAAGAGTTTGCCCTTGCGCTTTGCCTTGCTCATGGTGGCGACGAAGCGGTCGGGCTCGTTGTCGGCGAGGCGCTGGGCGATGCCCTTGCAGAAGGCTTTGACATCGGGCCACTCGGCGCTGGCTCGGAGCGGGGCGATGACGTGGACGCCCTTGCCGCCGCTGATCAGGGGATAGGTTTCCAATCCCCACCCCTGCAGCTCCTCGCGGATGGTGATGGCGGCGGCGCGCACATCGGCAAAGCCAAGGCCCTCGTCGGGGTCGATGTCGAAAATGATGCGCTCGGGTTTTTCGACGTCCTTGATGCGCGAGCCCCAGAGGTGCCATTCCATGACGTTCATCTGCGTCCCGGCGATGAGGCCAGCGAGGTCTGTGATGTAGAAATAGTCCTCCTGGCTGCCGTCTTTCTCGGTGATCATCAGCGACTTCATTGATTCATGGAAACCGCCGGTATCGTGCTTCTGGAAGAAGCAGTATTTGGCGCGACCCTGCGGACAGCGCAGCAGGCTGAGCGGGCGGTTTTCGATATAGGGCAGCATGCGCTCGGAGATGGCGACGTAATAGGCAACGAGGTCGGCCTTGGTGACCCCCTGACCGGGGTAGACGACGCGATCCGGGCTGGTGAGCTTGATGCCGGCGGCCTCGGCGGCGTCGATGCCGGCCTGGCCTGAGAGAGGCGCTGACTTGACGGCGGGGACGGCGTGCTCAAGCGCGACGGCATCAGCCGGCTTGTCTTCACGCAAAGCGAGGAATGACGGGTGGCGCAGCACGCCATCGGGGGTAAATTCGGTATAGCCGATTTCGGCCACCAATTCGGGCGCGACCCATTTTGCCGTCCGGGCGATTGGCCTCGGGACTTCGGCGAACGGGCTGGTCTTGCGGCTGCGGGCGTTGAGTTGCTGCTGTAGCGCGTTGGCGCTGTTCACGGTGAAGCCGGTGCCGACGCGGCCGCGATAGACCAGCTTGCCGTCATCCCAAGTGCCGATGAGCAGGGAAGCGAAGCTTTGTTTTTTCGTCGAGGGCGTCCAACCGGCGATGACGAATTCCTGGCGCTTGCTGGCCTTGATCTTGAGCCAGCTTTTGGTGCGCTCGCCGCGATAGGGGGCGTCGGCTTGCTTGGCGATGATGCCTTCGTGGCCTTCGCGCGCCACTGCATCGAAGACCTTTTGGCCATTGCCGGTGACATGGGCGGAAAATTGCACCAGCGAGGAGGATTCGATCTTGCCGAGCAGCTTTTCGAGCTTGGCCTTGCGCTCGGTCAGCGGCTGTTTGGCGAGATCAGCGCCATCGAGTTCGAGCAGGTCGAAAGCGAAAAACACCAGTGGGCCACCGTCGGAGAGGTGGTCCTTAAGTGCCGAGAAATCGGTGCGGCCCTTGCTGTCGAAGGCGCAGAGCTCGCCGTCGATCAGCGCGGTGCCCTTGGTGATACGCGTCAGCGGCGGCACGATTGCAGCGAATTTATCCGTCCAGTCCTTGCCGGTCCGGGTGTAAAGCCTGACCTGGTCGCCGGCGATGGCCGCCTGGCAACGGTAGCCATCATACTTCATCTCGAAAACCCAGTCTTTACCGGCGGGCACGTCGGTGACGAGGGTAGCGAGCTGAGGTTGGCGGAAGGCGGGCGGCTCAATCGCCTTGCCCTTGCGGGCAACCGCTTTGGCAGCCTTGGGCAGCGGATTATCGACTGCCTTATCCTTGTCGGAATGCCAGACTGCGTCGGCTTCCGTCTCAGTCTGCTTCCTGGGCTTGAGCCCCTTGGCAATGGCGTCGAGGTCGCGGCCGGTGGAGACGGATTTGGTGAAGCGCTCGGTGAGCAGCTCGCCGTCGTCCTTGGCATGGTCGTCGTGGTGCTTGATCAGCAGCCAGTTCTCGCGGGCCGGGCCGGCCTTGCGCTGGGTGTCGCGGCCCTTCATGTGGACCAGCACATATTCGCCCTTCATGCGGTGACCGTTGATCTTCATCTTGAGATCGCCGCTTTCCAGCGCCTCATGGGGATCGTTGATCGGTTCCCAGGTGCCCTCGTCCCAGAGCATGACGGTGCCGCCGCCATATTCCCCTGCGGGAATGGTGCCTTCGAAGCTGCCGTAATCGAGCGGATGGTCCTCGACGCGGACGGCTAGGCGCTTATCGGCCGGATTATCGGACGGGCCCTTGGTAACGGCCCAGCTTTTGAGCACGCCATCCAGTTCGATGCGGAAATCATAGTGCAGGCGGGTAGCGTCGTGCTTTTGCACAAGGAAGCGCAACTCTGTGGATTTACCGTCGCGGGTGGCCTTGCCGGATGGCTCCTGCGTCTTGGTGAAGTCGCGCTTGGCCTGATATTCCCTGAGTAGCGTCTCGGCTTTGTTGACCATGGGCTAACTCGCCTATTGCGTTGTGGATAGCTTTGCGGCTCCAACGAGTCCGAAGCGTTAGTCGTTCCTGTCGGGGCCGCGTTGCGCCGAGAGCTCCGCAACCATAAAGTCCTGGCAACGAAGACCAAGGGAGAATCAGCGATGGATTTTTTGAACGGCTTTGCGCTGGATGGCCTCAGCATCACGCTGATCGGCCTTGGTATCCTGGCGCTGCTGGTGCTGTTTGCCGGCGCCAAGACGGTGCCGCAGGGCTATAATTTCACCATCGAGCGGTTCGGCAAATATACGCGGACGCTGAAGCCCGGTCTCAACCTGATCGTGCCGTTTATCGATAGCGTCGGCAAGAAGATCAACGTCATGGAGCAGGTGCTGGACGTGCCGCACCAGGAGGTGATTACACGAGACAACGCGTCGATTACCGCCAATGGCGTGACGTTCTACCAAATCCTCGATGCGGCCGCGGCGGCATACGAAATCTCCGGACTGGAGAACGCCATCCTCAACCTGACCATGACCAATATCCGTACGGTGATGGGCTCTATGGACCTCGATGAGTTGCTGAGCCATCGCGACGAAATCAACGAGCGGCTGCTGCGCGTAGTGGATACGGCGGTATCGCCATGGGGCATCAAGATCACTCGCATCGAGATCAAGGACATCGATCCGCCAAAGGACCTTGTCGAGTCCATGGGCCGCCAGATGAAGGCGGAACGCGAGAAGCGCGCTGCGATCCTTGAGGCAGAAGGCCGGCGGCAATCGGCGATCCTTCAGGCTGAAGGCGCCAAGCAGGCGCAGGTGCTCGAAGCCGAGGGCCGCAAGGAAGCGGCGTTCCGCGATGCCGAAGCCCGCGAACGGTCTGCCGAAGCTGAAGCCAATGCGACGCGGATGGTCAGCGAGGCGATCAGCGCTGGCAGCGTGCAGGCGATCAACTACTTCGTTGCCAACAATTATATCAAGGCGCTCGAAGCCATCGCCACATCGCCGAACCAGAAGATACTGATGCTGCCGGTGGAAGCGGCCAGCGTCATCGGCTCGATAGGGGGCATTGCGGAAATCGCGCGCGAGACTTTCGGTGGGTCGGCCCCGTCGACACCGGTACGCACGGGCCGTCCTCCCTCGGCCGGCCAGTCGTAGAAGAGAGCCCGTACCATGCAGGTCATCGACTTTATTGCGAGCAACGGGCCGTGGGCCTGGCTGGTGGCGGGGCTGATCCTCTTGGCACTCGAACTGGTCGTGCCCGGCGGGTTCCTGCTGTGGATGGGCATTGCCGGCATCGTCACCGGGCTGGTGGCGCTGCTGCAGCCGGTCGGGTGGCCGGGGCAGTGGTTGATCTTTGGCGTGTTGTCGCTGGTCAGTATCGCGCTGTGGGTGCGCTGGTCGCGCGCGCGGCCGGCCAAGACAGATCGGCCCTATCTCAACCGGCGGGCGGACCTGTTCATCGGGCAGGAAGCGGTGCTGGAAATGCCGATCGTGCAGGGCTATGGTCGCGTCGTGTTGGGCGACACGGTATGGCGCGTTTCAGGCCCTGAGCTGCCGGTCGGGCATCGTGTGCGCATCGTGGGCAACTTGGGTGCGGTGTTGGCGGTGGAGCCTATAGGCTAAGTTTATGTTCGAAGGGAACTCGACCGCCATTCGACCTTAGGTCTCATGGCCTTTTCGCCTCAGATCGCTCCACTGGAGCGATCTGCCCTGCGGGACATCTCAAAGCTTCATTAACCATAAGGTGCAAGGATTGCCGGAAGCCTGGCGCATTGCGCCGCAGGGCCATTTTCAGTTGGCGGAGCGGACTATTGGCCTTGGTGCGATGGCAGATGGCAGGACTGGCGAGCGCCTTGGCCCTTGGCCTGGCATTGCCGGCGCTGGCCGCCTCCGATCTGGCGCCGGGTGACGGCTCGAAGGTCGACAATGAGCGGCTGCTGCCCGGTGTTTATCCCGAAGGGCCGGTGCTGGGGAGCAGCGACGGGCTGCGCGAGCCATATGATCCATTCTTTGACGTCGACTGGTCTGTCGCGTTGCGCGGCACCTATACCAAGGCGACCGCCGGCGA
Organism: Devosia psychrophila; assembly: GCF_000971275.1. Lineage (GTDB taxonomy): Bacteria > Pseudomonadota > Alphaproteobacteria > Rhizobiales > Devosiaceae > Devosia > Devosia psychrophila. The sequence continues at coordinate 11,590 of NZ_LAPV01000042.1, forward strand.
GCGCTTTGACGTGCGTATCGTGCCGTCGGTCAGCCTCGAACATATCGGGACGCGGTCGGCGGTCAATTTCGACGCAAGCGCGGAAATCGTTCGCCCACATGAGGGCAAGGCAATCGATATCGGCGCGCTGCGGCTGGGTCTGCAGTCGGGGTATACGATCGACAGCGTCACTCGTTTCAATGCCAATGGCAATTTTTCGCTGACCCAGCAGACGCCGGGTACGCCGGGCGTGGCGAGCAATGTCGCGGTTGCGCCGGAGACCATCAGCGGCGGTGCCGATGTCGCCCTGACGCGCAAGTTCGGCAGGTTTAACGTCTCGATCACCGGTGCGGCGCAGCGCAACATCTATGGCGCCACGACGCTGAACGACGGCAGCGTGGTCGGCAATTCGGAACAAAATTACTGGGCGCTGGATAGCGGATTGCGCATCGGCTTCCAGGCGACGCCGATCTTTGAAGTGTTCGGGCAGGGCGGCGCCGGACGCGATATTTTCGATTACCAGACGGCATCCGCGGCGGTCAGCGCCAATGCCAATGACTATACGCTGAAGGGTGGCGTCACCGGGCGCTGGAACAGCGTACTCGAAGTTACCGGCTCGGCGGGCGTCGGCCTACGCCGCTTTGACGTGGCGAGCGTGAGCGATGTGGTGAGCCAGCTTTACGACGCGCAGGTGACGTTCACGCCCGACCCGACGTTGCGCATGTCGGCTGGTTTTGCCACCATCGTTACACCACCCGGCCCAAACGGCAGCGGCACGACCAAGGTGGATTATGTTGCGACGGCCAGGGCCGGCTATACGGTCAATTCGTGGCTGGCATTGCGAGCGCTGGCAGACTGGAACACGGCCCGGTTCGAGGGCAGCACCAATGTCGAGAGCGGCTATGGCTACGGGCTTGGCGCCGATTACAAGATCAACGCGCACACGGCGGTGACTGCGGACTACGACTTCGACCACACCGACAGCACGGTCAATGGCCTGCAGGACGCCCACAGGGCTACCATGGGCATCACACTGTCTCGCTAGAGCTGTTCGTCGAGATCGAGCTTGCGGAGTTCCTTGAGGAAGCCCTCGCGGATGTCGTCGCGGTCGAGGGCGTAGACCACGTTGGCGGTCAGAAAGCCGATCTTGGAGCCGCAATCGAAGCTCTTGCCCTGGTATTTGACCCCGGTGAATTCCTGCGTATGCATCAGCGTCTGCATGCCGTCCGTGAGTTGGATTTCGCCACCAGCGCCGCGCGGCTGGTCGGCCAACAGGTTGAAAATTTCGGGCTGCAGGATGTAGCGGCCGGAAATGATCAGGTTAGACGGGGCGTCCTCGCGCTTGGGTTTTTCGACCATGCCGGTAAGGCGGAAGCCATTGTCCGGACCTTCGCCGCGCTTGATGACGCCATAGGACGAGACTTCGCTTTCGGGCACTTCCTCGACGGCGATGATGTTGCCGCCGGTCTCTTCATAGGCGTCCATCATTTGTTTCAGGACGCCAGGCTCGCCCTTGAACAGCATGTCGGGGAGCAGCAGCGCGAAGGGATTGTTGCCGACGATATCGCGGGCACACCAGACGGCGTGGCCGAGGCCGAGCGGCTCCTGCTGGCGGGTGAAGCTGGTGCGGCCGGCCGAGGGCAAGTCCTGGCGCAGCGCCTTGAGTGCCGCAGTTTTGCCACGCAGTTCCAGTGTAGTTTCAAGTTCGAACTGGCGATCGAAGTGGTCTTCAATGACGCCTTTGTTGCGCCCTGTCACAAAAACGAAGTGCTCGATGCCCGCTTCCCGGGCCTCATCTACCGCATACTGGATCAGTGGACGATCGACGACCGTCAGCATTTCCTTGGGCAGGGCCTTGGTTGCAGGCAGGAAGCGAGTCCCCAGACCGGCAACAGGAAATACGGCTGTTCTGACGCGTTTTTGCAAGTCTGGCACTCCATACAGGTCGGGCGTAAAGCTATCTCAACCACTCTCAGATAACATAATGGCAAACAAGCGTCTGACATTAGAGGTTAATTCATGGCGGTATTGGTTACCGGCGGTGCGGGCTACATCGGTAGTCACATGGTGCTCAATCTGGCAGATGCCGGCGAAAAAGTGGTGGTTCTCGACAATCTGGTGACCGGCTTCGACTGGGCGATCGATGGCCGCGCGCTGTTCGAAAGCGGTAGTGCCGGAGACGTGGAGCTGGTCTGCCGCCTGATCGAAAAGCATGGCATTACCGAAATCGTGCACTTCGCCGGTTCGATCGTGGTGCCGGAATCAGTTGTGGATCCGTTGAAGTACTACGGCAACAACACGGCGACCTCGCGCAACCTGATCGAGGCGGCGGTCAGGAGCGGGGTGAAGCATTTCATCTTCTCGTCGACCGCTGCCGTCTATGGCATGACCGGTCTGGCCCCGGTGGTCGAGACCACGCCGCTCAATCCCATGTCGCCTTACGGCCGTTCCAAGCTGATGACGGAATGGATGTTGCAGGACGTCGCGGCAGCGCATCCGATGACTTATGGCGTGTTGCGCTATTTCAATGTGGCGGGCGCCGATCCGGGCAAGCGCAGCGGCCAGTCAACGCCGATGGCGACACATCTGATTAAGGTGGCGGCGCAGGTGGCGCTCGGTCAGCGCGAGAAAATGGACATTTTTGGTACCGACTACGAGACACCCGACGGCACCTGCGTGCGGGACTATATCCATGTGACCGACTTGATTGCGGCCCACGCCCTGCTGCTCAAGCATCTGCGCAAAGGTGGTGAGAGCACGACGCTGAACTGTGCCTATGGCCAAGGCTATTCGGTGCGGCAAGTTGTAGAGACGGTGCGCCAAGTGTCGGGCGTCAACCTGCGGGCCGATGAAGGTCCGCGCCGTGCCGGCGATCCGGCTTCGATCACCGCGACAGGCGAAAAGGTGCGGAGCCTGCTGGGTTGGAAACCGCAGCATGACGACCTTACCGAGATCGTTGAATCCGCCTATTGGTGGGAACGCCACCTGATGACGCGGAACCGGTAGGCCTATGCTGAGACTGCTTGCGCTTATTTTCGCCTTGCTGACGCTGCCGGCCTTTGCTCAGCCGGTCGAAAGCTTTGACAGCTTCATCGCCAATTTCCGCGCCAAAGCGTTGGCGGCGGGAGTGAGTGGCGCGGTTTATGACGCGGCGATGGGTGGCCTGACGCCTGATCCGCGCGTGCCGGACCTAGTGACGACGCAGCCCGAATTCACCACGCCGATATGGGACTATATCGAGGGGCGGGTGACCTCTGGCCGCGTCGAGCGCGGCAAGGCGGCGATCGGACGCAACTCCACGCTGTTTGCCTCAGTAGGCCAGACCTATGGCGTCGATCCGTATGTGCTGGGCGCCATCTGGGGCATGGAGACCGACTATGGTGCGGTGCTGGGCAACGACAGCCTGATCCGACCCATCGTGCGCTCGCTGGCGACGTTGGTGCATCAGCGCCGGACACGGCTGGTGGAGGACGAGGCCGACTTGATAGCTGCCCTGCTGCTGGTGCAGCGGGACGGACAGAGCCCAATTGGCTCATGGGCAGGGGCCATCGGGCATTTGCAGGTCAACCCGAGCAATGTGCTGGCGCATGGCACTGACGGCGACGGCGACGGACGCGTCGACCTGCACAATTCACTGGCCGATGCGCTGGCGACCAGCGCGAAATTCCTTCGCGCGCTGGGTTATCAGCCGGGGCTGGACTGGGGCATGGAAGTCGTCGTCCCCGAGGGGTTCGACTACCTGCTGGCAACCCGGACGGAAATGCGACCGATATCGTTCTTTGCCGAGCGCGGCATTGCGCGGGTGGCCGGACGGAGTTTCGCCGACGCGAACCTGCCGGTATTTCTCTATGTTCCGGCCGGTAAAGACGGGCCGAAATTCCTGATGACGCAGAATTACCTGGTGTTGAAGGGCTATAATTTCTCTGACAGCTACGCCATGAGCGTTGCCCATATGACGGATCGGCTCAAGGGCGGCGGCGGCTTTGTCGATGACTGGCCGCGCAAAACCGCTCTGCCCAATCTGGCGCAGCGCAAGGCGATCCAGCAGGCGCTGCTGACGCTCGGACTGTATCAGGGCGCGGTAGACGGGCGGCTAGGGCCGATCAGCCAGGAGGCCTATGCGCGGTTCCAGGCGGCGCGGGGCGAAGTGGCTGACGGGTTTATTACGGGGGCGTCGCACGATGCGCTGGTGGCGGCGAGCCGGTAACGAACTGGGGACCCGGATGGCTTTGACCGGCTGGGCTTGCTAAAGGAAAATCATGATGCGCTATGTTCTGGCAGTACTGGTTGGAATGCTCGTCCTGGTGGACGTGGCGCCGGCCTTTGCGCAGCAGCAGGACACCATCGTGGTGGCGCAGGAGCAGCGCCGACGGACCTTGTTCGACCTGCTGTTTGGCGAGGAACAAGCGGCACCGCCACCGGTGCAACAGCAACCGCGGCAACAGCAACAGCGACGGCAAGCACCGGCGGTGAGCCTGCCGCCACCCAAGCCGGTTGTTGAGAAGGCAACCGACGCTACACGCCTGGCAGTATTCGGGGATTCTTTGGCCATCGACCTGAGCCGGGCCCTCGAGCGCTTTTATGCCGAAGATCCCAATCTCGTCGTGGTTAATCAGGGCGTCAGCGATTCAGGCTTTGTGCGGACCGACTATTTCGACTGGGACAAGGCCGTTACGGAGCAGATCGCGGCGGATAGTTTCGACCTTGCCGTGGTGATGATCGGCATCAACGACCGGCAGGAAATCAGCATCGATGGAACCAGTTATAACTCGCTGACCGCCCAGTGGACTAGTGCTTACCAAGCGCGCATCACCAGCTTTCTCGGCAAGCTGCGGGCGGCGCGCAAGCCGGTGATCTGGGTTGGCCTGCCGCCAATGTCCAAAACCGAATATTCGGCGGCGCTCAGCCAGATCAGCAATATCCAGCGGCTCGCCAGCCTGTCCGGCAGTGCAGAATTTCTTGATATCTATGAACGGTTTCTGGGAGAAGACGGCAAGTATTCTTCGCAGGGGCCGGACGTGAACGGACAGAACGCCCGCATGCGCAAGGATGACGGTATCCACTTCTCGACCGCGGGTGCGGACAAGCTGGCCTTTTATATCAGCCAGACTATCAGCGCCGTCTATCGTGGTGGCAGCGGCGTTTCGATCGCGATAGCCGACCCGCTGGCGGGCACCGACGCGGCGGCCATGCTGCGGCCACCCTATCAGGGGCTCGGGCAAGTGCGGCTGCTTGAAGTAGCGGGCGCGGTGATCCCGATCAGCCGTGTGCCGTCGCGTGCCAGCGAGTTGCTGACCGCAACAGGTGTGGTGCCGCAAAGCGCGCCATTCTCGCTGGAAGAGTTGATGACAGCGCCGCCGGGCCGGGTCGATGCTTTCGGTCTTGGAGTTGATCCAGCAGCCCCACCTGCCATCAATCCGGGTCCGCGCTAATCAGCCAAGTGGCTTAAACTATTCGTTAAAGCGGACGGCTCCGATGTGGGGGAGGTTACGATTGCGCTGGCCGTAATCGATGCCATAGCCGACGACGAATTTATCGGGGATATCAAAGCCGACCCAGCGCGCCTTGACGTCGGTTTCGCGGCGGCTCGGCTTGTTGAGCAGGGCGCAAACCTCCATGCGGGCCGGATGGCGGGTCTCGAGGATTTCTAGAACGTGCTTGAGCGTGTAGCCGGTATCGACGATGTCCTCGACGACCAGCACGTCGCGGCCGGCGATCTCGCCGCGCAAGTCCTTGAGGATGCGCACTTCGCGGGAGGATTCCATGGCATTGCCATAGGAGGAAGCCTCCATGAAATCGACTTCCACGGGCAGGTCCAGTTCGCGCACAAGATCGGCGATGAAGATGAACGAGCCGCGCAACAGGCCAACGACGACGAGTTTGTCGGTGTCGGAATAATAGGTGGATATGTCTTTGGCGAGAGCCTCGACGCGGGCCGCGATGGCCTTGGCGGAGATCAGTTCATCGACGATGTAGGGCTTCTGGGACATGGCGAATCCGGGTCACGCGAGGTGCGGGATTGTTAGCAGACTGTTAGCTTTGAGAGTAGCGGGGTGCGGTTGCGAAGTGAGTGGCGAAGGGGAGTTTTTGATGGGGTACCCCCTCCTAGCCTCCCCCTGATAGGGGGAGGGACTTCATCCAGTTTTTGGCACCATGTTGCCTAACCCGCCAGCCAGATCCCTCCCCCTTTTCAGGGGGAGGCTAGGTGGGGGTATTCTTGCTTCCCTTACCTGGGCAAGTCGGTCTTGCCCATCAGGTCGTAGTCGATGGAGCGGGCGGCCTGGCGGCCTTCGCGTATGGCCCAGACGACCAGGGACTGGCCACGGCGCATGTCGCCAGCGGCGTAGACCTTGGATACGGTGGTCTTGTAGCTCATCGTGTCGGCGAAGAGGTTGCCGCGCTTGTCCATCTCGGCGCCGAGTTGGGCCAGCATGCCTTCGTAGATCGGCGAGGCGAAGCCGATGGCCATCAGGACCAGGTCGGCCTTGATGACGAATTCGGTACCGGGGATGGGCTGGCGCTTGCGATCGACGCGGGCGCATTCGACGCCGGTGACCTGGCCCTTGGCATTGCCGATGATCTTCATGGTGCCGGCAGCAAATTCGCGGATGGCACCCTCGGCTTGCGACGAGGACGTGCGCATCTTGACCGCCCAGTTGGGCCAGTTGGTCAGCTTGTTTTCGAGTTCGGGCGGCATGGCGCGAACGTCGAGCTGGGTGACGGCGATGGCGCCCTGGCGGAAGCTGGTGCCGACGCAATCGGATGCGGTATCGCCGCCGCCGACCACGACGACATGCTTGCCGGCGGCGGTGAGCTGGACCTGATCGGACACATCCTCGCCGCCGAGGCGACGGTTCTGCTGCACGAGGAATGGCATGGCGTAGTGTACGCCGTTGAGATGGGTGCCTTCGCTATCCACATCACGCGGCTTTTCCGAGCCGCCGCAAAGCAGCACTGCGTCATGCTTGCGCTGCAGATCGGACAAAGGCGTGGTGACGCCGACGTTGACGCCATAGTGGAAGGTGACGCCTTCGGCTTCCATCTGGGTAACGCGGAAGTCGATGTGGTCCTTCTCCATCTTGAAGTCGGGAATGCCGTAGCGCATCAAGCCGCCAGCTTTTGGCTCGCGCTCATAGAGGTGAACGTCGTGCCCGGCACGGGCGAGCTGCTGGGCGGCGGCCATGCCGGCCGGACCGGAGCCGACGATGGCGACGGACTTGCCGGTTTTGGTGGCCGAAATCTGCGGCTTGACCCAGCCATTGCGGATGGCGCGATCGGCGATGGCCTGCTCGACCGTCTTGATGGCGACGGGCGCGTCTTCGAGGTTGAGCGTGCAGGCCTCCTCGCAGGGTGCGGGGCAGATGCGGCCGGTGAATTCGGGGAAGTTGTTGGTGGAATGGAGGTTGCGCGCAGCCTCCTCCCAGTCGTTGTTATAGACGAGGTCGTTCCAGTCGGGGATCTGGTTGTTGACCGGACAGCCGGTATCGCCGTGACAGAAGGGCACGCCGCAATCCATGCAGCGCGCCGCCTGGTCGACGATGCGGCCTTCGCTCATCGGGATGGTGAACTCGCCGAAATGGCGGATGCGATCGGAGGCCGGTTCGTACCGGGGGTCTTCGCGCTCGATCTCGAGAAAGCCTGTTACCTTACCCATGGCTTGTCTCCCTGGAATTGATGTTGGTGCGTTGGGTGTGGCCCCAGATCGAGTCACGAGCGCCGGACGGTACCTCCCCCTTGACGGTGGAGGCTAGGTGGGGGTGGCGGTTAGACCCGATATTTGGGCCAAACGTCCCCCTCCCTGACCCTCCCCGCAAGGGGGAGGGTGTCGACTGGGATACCGGGTTCAAGTTTCCAAGCGCCATCATTCCGCTGCCACGCCCATGCCGCCGGTGGCGCGTTTCTTTTCCATTTCGCGCAGGGCACGGCGGTATTCGACCGGCATGACTTTTACGAATTTGGGACGCATTTCGACCCAGTGGTCGAGGATGTATTTGGCGCGGGCCGAGCCGGTGTAGTGCAGGTGGTTGGAAATGAGCTGGTGCAGACGCTCGTCGTCATGCTTGCTCATGTCGCCGGAAATGTCGACGCGGCCATGCCACTCGAGGTCGCCACCGTGGTGGTGAACCTTTTGCATGAGGGCTTCTTCTTCGGGCACGGGCTCGAGTTCGACCATGGCCAGGTTGCAGCGTTCGCGGAAGGTTTCGTCTTCATCTAGGACGTAGGCGACGCCGCCGCTCATGCCGGCTGCGAAGTTGCGGCCGGTGGGGCCGATGACGACGACGACGCCGCCGGTCATGTATTCGCAGCCGTGATCGCCGGTGCCTTCGACGACCGCGATGGCGCCGGAGTTGCGCACGGCGAAGCGTTCGCCGGCAAAGCCGTGGAAGTAGCATTCGCCGGCAATGGCGCCATACAGCACGGTGTTGCCGACGATGATCGACTTGGACGGATCAAAGCTGGCCTTGCCGGAAGGACGCACGACAATGCGGCCACCTGACAGACCCTTGCCGACATAGTCGTTGGCGTCGCCCACCATGTCGATGGAGATGCCTCGGGCAAGGAAGGCGCCAAACGATTGCCCGGCAGTGCCGGTCAGCTTTATCGAGATGGTGTCGTCGGGCAGGCCTTCATGGCCATACTTGCGGGCAAGGGCGCCCGACAGCATGGCGCCGGCCGAACGGTCCCTGCTGCGGATCGGCATTTCGATCTGTACCGGGGTGCCGTTTTCCAGCGCTGGCTGGGCCAGTTCGATCAGCTTGCGATCAAGCACGGCGTCGAGGTGATGGTTCTGGAACTCGGAGTGATACAGCGTGTCGCCGCCGATGGGCTCGGGCTTGTAGATCAGCTTGGAAAAATCGACGCCGTCGCTCTTCCAGTAGTCGGCCATCTTGCGCTGGTCGAGCAGGTCGGACCGGCCGGTAAGTTCGCGCATGGTGCGGGCGCCCATGGCAGCCATGAGGCCGCGAAGTTCTTCGGCGATGAAGAAGAAGTAGTTGATGACGTGCTCGGGCGTGCCTTTGAAACGCTTGCGCAACACAGGGTCCTGGGTGGCGACGCCAACGGGACATGTGTTGAGATGGCACTTGCGCATCATAATGCAGCCTGCGGCGATAAGGGGCGCGGTAGAAAAGCCGAATTCGTCAGCGCCGAGCAGGGCACCGATCAGCACGTCACGACCGGTCTTGAGGCCGCCATCGACCTGCAGGACGACACGCGAGCGCAGGCGGTTCAGCACCAGCGTCTGGTGGGTTTCGGCGAGGCCGATTTCCCACGGGCCGCCGGCATGCTTGAGCGAGGTCAGTGGCGACGCGCCGGTGCCGCCATCATAGCCCGAGACGGTGATGTGATCGGCGCGGGCCTTGGCAACGCCAGCCGCAACCGTGCCGACGCCGACTTCGGAGACCAGCTTGACCGAGATATCGGCCTGCTCGTTGACGTTTTTCAGGTCGTAGATCAGCTGGGCGAGGTCTTCGATGGAATAGATGTCGTGATGCGGCGGCGGCGAAATCAGGCCAACGCCGGGGGTGGAGTGACGCGTCTTGGCGACGACCCAGTCGACCTTGTGGCCCGGCAACTGGCCGCCTTCGCCGGGCTTGGCACCCTGCGCGACCTTGATCTGGAGCTGGTCGGCATTGACCAGATATTCGGTGGTGACGCCGAAACGGCCCGAGGCGATCTGCTTGATGGCCGAGCGCATCGGGTTTTGCGACCCGTTGGCCAGCGGCTTGTAGCGGTCGGGCTCTTCGCCGCCTTCACCGGTGTTGGACTTGCCGCCGATCTGGTTCATGGCGATGGCCAGCGTCGTATGGGCCTCGCGGCTGATCGATCCGAAGGACATGGCGCCGGTGACGAAACGCTTGACGATCTCGACGGCCGGCTCGACTTCGTCGAGTGAAACGGCTTCGCCGATCGGCTTGATCTCAAGCAGGTTGCGGATGGCCAGATAGCCGTTTTCACCGGAATTCACGCGGTCGGCAAAGCTGTTGTAGCGATCCTGGGCGGTTTCGGGGCTTTCATCGCGAGTGCGGACGGCGTGCTGCAGGTCGGCCACCACGTCGGGGGACCAGGCGTGCTTTTCGCCGCGGATGCGATAGGCATATTCGCCGCCGATATCGAGCGCCTTGCGCAGCACGATATCGTCGCCAAAAGCGTCGCGATGGCGGCGCACGGTTTCCTCGGAGACTTCGGCGAGGCCAACGCCTTCGATGGTGGTGGCGGTGCCAAAGAAGAAGCGCTTGACGAATTCGGTCTTGAGGCCGACGGCGTCGAAAATCTGGGCACCGCAATAGGACTGGTAGGTCGAGATGCCCATCTTGGACATGACCTTGAGCAGGCCCTTACCGACCGACTTGATGTAGCGATAGACCACTTCGTGGGCATCGACTTCGGCCGGGAATTCGCCTTCGGCATGCAGGGCGCCGAGGGCTTCGAAGGCCAGATAGGGGTTGATGGCTTCGGCGCCGTAGCCGGCCAGCATGGCGAAGTGGTGCATCTCGCGGGCTTCGCCGGTTTCGACGACGAGGCCGGACGAGGTGCGCAGACCCTTGCGGATCAGGTGGTGATGCACGGCGGCGGTGGCCAGCAACGCGGGAATGGCAATGCGGTCGGCGGCGACGAGGCGATCGCTGAGCACGATGATGTTGTACTCACCGGCAATGGCGGCTTCGGCCTGGTCGGAGATCGACTTTATAGCCGCTTCCATGCCGGCCGCGCCCATATCGGCGGGGTAGGTGATGTCGATAGTGCGGGTCTTGAAGTGGTTGTCTTCCATGTCACCGATGGCGCGGATCTTTTCGAGATCCTCGTTGGTGAGAATGGGCTGGCGCACTTCGAGACGCTTTTCCTTGGAGACGCCTTCGAGATCGAAAATGTTCGGACGCGGGCCGATGAAGCTGACGAGCGACATCACCGATTCCTCGCGGATCGGATCGATCGGCGGGTTGGTGACCTGAGCGAAGTTCTGCTTGAAATAGGTGTAGAGGAGCTTGGACTTGTTGCTCAGCGCTGACAAAGGCGTGTCGGTGCCCATTGAGCCGACGGCTTCCTGGCCGGTGGTGGCCATGGGCGCCATCAGGATCTTGATGTCTTCCTGGGTATAGCCAAACGCCTGCATGCGATCGAGCAGCGACTCCGACGTTACCGGCGCCTTGGGTTCGGTCTCGGGCAGGTCTTCGAGCACGATCTGGCTACGGGCGAGCCATTCGGCATAGGGGTTTTTGGTGGCGAGGGTACGCTTGATCTCTTCGTCGGAGATGATGCGGCCTTCTTCCAGATCGAGCAGCAGCATGCGGCCCGGCTGCAGGCGCCAGCGCTCGACGATGTCCTCGTCGGGAATATCGAGCACGCCCGATTCCGAGGCGAGGACGACGTGGCCTTCCTTGGTGACGAGGTAGCGGGCAGGGCGCAGGCCGTTGCGGTCCAGCGTCGCGACGACGTAACGGCCATCCGACAATGACATGGCGGCGGGGCCGTCCCACGGCTCCATCAGAGCGGCGTGGTACTGATAGAAGGCGCGGCGCGTCTCATCCATCAGCGGATTGCCGGCCCAGGCTTCAGGGATCAGCATCATCGCTGCATGCGGCAGCGAATAGCCGCCGCGTACGAGGAATTCGAGCGCGTTGTCAAAGCATGCGGTGTCGGACTGGCCCTCGTAGGAGATCGGCCAGATCTTGGTGATGTCGTCGCCGAACAGGGGCGAGGACACCGATGCCTGGCGGGCAGCCATCCAGTTGACGTTGCCACGGATGGTGTTGATTTCACCATTGTGGGTGGTCATGCGGTAGGGGTGCGCCAGCTTCCAGCTTGGGAAGGTGTTGGTCGAGAAACGCTGGTGGACAAGCGCAATGGCCGATTCGAAGCTTTCGTCCGACAGGTCGGAATAGAAGGCCTTGAGCTGGTAGGCGAGGAACATGCCCTTGTAGACCACGGTGCGGGCGCTCATCGACACGACATAGAAGCCGTTGTCGGAATTGCTCTCGGGTACGGCGGCATAGACGGTGTTGGAGATGACCTTGCGGACGATCAGCAGCTTGCGCTCGAACTGGTCGAGGCTGAGCCCTTCGGGCCGAGCGATAACCATCTGCTCGATGATCGGCTGGGTTGCTATAACGCCTTCCGAAAGCGCGGAATTGTCGAAGGGGACCTTGCGCTCACCCAGCATGGTCAGGCCTTCACGCTCAAGGCATGCATGTACCACTGCGGCGACGCGATCGCGCAGGCCGGGCGTGTTTGGGTAAAACAGCATGGCCGCGGCGTAGTGATGCTTTTCGGGCAGCTCGAAAGCCATGACCTTCTTGAAGAAGGCATGCGGCGTCTGCACCAGGATGCCGGCACCATCGCCCATCAGGGGATCGGCACCGACGGCGCCGCGATGTTCGAGGTTCTCGAGAATTTCGAGACCGCGCTCGACCACTTCGTGGCTGGGCTTGTTCTTGATGTTGGCGATCATGCCGATGCCGCAGGCATCATGCTCGTTGGCCGGATCGTATAGACCCTGGGCTGGCGGGCGGCCGGTAGCGGCGATCAGGGTTTTGCGAGTATCGGCCTGTGTGGTGTCCGGAGAAAGCTGTCCGTTCCGCTCGTGTGCCATGATGATATCCTCGCTGGTTGATCGCACCCGTTGCCGGGCTTGGTTCGCTATATCGTGTGCATCCTGATGTTGCCGGATTGCCGGCCCGCTGGATGCAGTCTTGTCCTCTGGTGGGCGCGTTGGCTATGCGGGTCGTACACAGTACGGCTCGAGAGAGCAAATACGTCCATTATAGGAGAGTGGCGCTGCATCCAAATGGCCACCCAAACTTCGGGTCACATGTTGACCCCGCCTATCCGTTTCCACTCATCTAGAGTGGGCCAGCCGGACCAGCGTGCGCGCTTGCCGCGGAGAGCGGGGCGACGCGTCAGATAGGACAGTCGTGCTGCCCTAACATTCCCACATTTGCATAATTCCAAACTGGGAGCAAGCGGCTTTGCTTTGCCGGGAATATGAAAAATAGGACTTTGCCGATATTTTTGTAGGAGAGCGTAGGAGTTATGTCGCGTATTGGCACGGAAAAGGGCGCATTTCCGGTGAAATGCGCCCTTAAGGCTGTCTGATAGCTGTTCGAATCCTATTCGAGATGGGATTTGATGAACCAGAGGTCCTTGTCGAGCTCGCGCGAGAAGGCGGTGAGGATGTCGGCTGCGTCGGCGTCGCCGGCTTCATCGGTGGCGTCGATATCCTCGCGTACCTGGTTTGCTAGCGTGGCAAAGCGGTCGGCTAGAGCCGCGAGATGGTCGGGGACCTTGCGGATATCGGTGGGATAGGGGGCAAGCTTGGTCGACTTGGCGACGACCTGGCTGGTGCCGAGGGCAATGCCGTCGAGCTGGGCAACGCGCTCGGCGATGGCATCAATGTGGACATCGATGGCGGCACGGATCGGATCGAGCATCTCATGCACGGCGATAAACTGGATGCCCTTCAAGTTCCAATGCGCCTGCTTGACGATCAGCGCCAGATCGATGGCGTCGGCGAGGCGGGCATTCAGAATATCAATGACGGTGGATTTGCCGTTGCCTTCAATGGCGATGGATGGGGTTTTCATTAGGGGGAGTCCTTGTGACGCTGGGAATTGTTAGAGTCTCAACTGGTTTGGTGGGCAGGGGTTCCGGAGAAGTGGAAATTGTGAGTGGGACGATCGCCCAAAAAAACACCCCGGCAGAGCCGAGGGTGCGGTGTGGATCGTGCGCGCTGATAATCTGGGCCATTCGAGCGTAGCTCTCATGGCCTAGAAGCCTAAAATCGCTCCACCGGAGCGATTTTGCGCAAGCGCCGGCTTCTAGTTAACCGAGTTGTCCTCGATGGTCGGGGTGCTACCGTTGATCTGGATGGAGCGGGGCTTCTTGCTTTCTGGCAGTTCGCGCTTCAGTTCCAAATGCAGCAGGCCGTTTTCGAGCGATGCGCCGTGGACCTCGACATAGTCGGCAAGCTGGAAACGCAGCTCAAAGGCGCGTTCGGCAATGCCGCGGTGGAGGAATTCACGGGTCTTGTCGGCATCGGCCGCCTTGGCGCCCTTGATCACCAGGTTGTTTTCCTTGGTCTCGATGGCGATGTCGCCATTGGCAAAGCCCGCGACGGCGATCGAGATGCGGTAGGCGTCTTCGCCGGTGCGCTCGATATTGTAGGGAGGATAGGTCTTGGCTTCCTGGCCGACGAGGGTATCGAGACGGTTGAAGACGCGGTCAAAACCGACAGTCGAGCGATAGAAGGGGGAAAAATCGATGGTCTGCATAGTCACATTCTCCGTAAAGCAACGTGGATGTCCCGGTGGTCTCGGACAGCGCTCCCAGCATTAGGCAAGCGCCAGATTTCGAGCTCGGGGTTCCCGGAAAGTCCGGCGAACAGCTGAAATATGGGAGGGGTTTTTGTGGGTTCAAGGGGGAGATGCACATCGCGTTTAACCATCACCCCACCCTCAATCCCTCCCCATTCAGGGGAGGGAGGCGCTAGGGCTATTGCCTCTGTTCATGAAGTGGTTTGGGCAGGGGTGCGTCGAGATGAACGGATTATGAATGGCTGATTGGGTTCTAGTTCAGGCTGGCTGTCCTAGAACCGGGGCAAGGCGAGCAGGTCCTCGTCTAGCGGTCCATCACCCGCCCCCCGCATGGGCCGTTCAAAAGGAAAACCAGCATCCTCCGGGATGCTGGTTTTCTTTTTGCATGGTGTTTGGTCTAAGACGGTGGTCCCTGTTGAGCGGAACCGCCCCATGAACGCCGTTGTCGATCCGAATGGACCTCGCCTGGTCAATATCGCATCCAATCCGATGCCGGAGGGTGGGCGGGTCGGCTATTTCAAGACAGAGGACAATGTGCGGTTGCGCTACGCCACCTGGCCCAAGTCGGAGGGGGCGCATCGCGGCACGATCTGCCTCGTGCAGGGGCGGACGGAATTCATCGAGAAGTATTTCGAGACGGTCGCCGATTTCCGGCGGCGGGGCTTTTCGGTGGCGACCTTCGACTGGCGGGGGCAGGGCGGCTCGGAGCGGCTGATCGGCAACCATAAGCTGGGCCATGTCGACAAGTTCGAGGACTATTGGTGCGACCTGCGCAGCTTTCATGGCGAAATCCTGCTGCCCGATTGTCCGCCGCCATACTATCTGGTGGGCCATTCGATGGGCGGGCTGGCGTCGCTCTATGCCGGGATCAACGACCGGATGATGTTCGACCGGATTTTCCTGTCAGCGCCAATGGTGGCGCTGGACCGACAGCCGCTCAGCATGGCGGGCATGGCCCGGGTGACCGAAACATTGAGTTTTGTCGGACTGGGGCAGATGCCGGTATCGCGCAAGCAGGACCGGCCGATGAGCGAGGCGACGTTTGCCAGTAATCCGCTGACCGGGGACATGATCCGCTACATGCGGGCGGTCGACGTGGTGCGGGAATGGCCCGAGCTCGCAATTGCAGCGCCAACGGTGCGCTGGGCCGCAGCGGCCTTCGGGGCCATGGCAGAGGCGGCGCAGGACAGTTTCCCGGCACGCATCAAAATCCCGCTGCTGATGCTGGCGGCGGCGCGCGACGAGGTTGTTTCTACCGCAGCGATCGAGCGGCTGGGCCTGCGGATGCGAACCGGGCGCCATCTGGTGCTGGCCAATGCCCGTCATGAGCTGTTCATGGAGACGGACAGCATTCGAGAGCAGGTGTTTGCCGCGTTTGACGCGTTTATTACCGAACAGTCGTAGCATCGTCGAGATCCGGGCCATGCTGGCCTGCAAACGCCAATGGCTTGTGCTTCCGGTGCTCACGTACAGACGTACGCTCCGCTCCGGTTCTCAGTCATCGCCGTTTTCGACTCAGCCTGACCCGGATCTCGACGAAGCTAGCGGTGGCCCCCTTACGAGGCGTTGACCAGTTCCAGCGCTTTTTCCAGCAGCTCTGGTGTCGCGGCTGCGACGACGTTACCGCCGATGGTGGGATCGCTGCCGTCCCAGCAGGCGATGGCGCCGCCGGCTTCGCGGATGATCGGGACCAGGGCGGCGATGTCGTAGGTGTTGAGGAATGGCTCGATGACCAGGTCGGCATGGCCGGCGGCAAGCAGCGCGTAGCCGTAGCAATCCATGCCAAAGCGTTGCAGGCGGGTGGCGGATTCGATTGCGGTCCACTTGCTCATCATCTCGGGTGTGCGGAACAGCGATGGCGTGGTGGTGAAGACGCGGCAAGGGGCAAGTTCGGTCTGGCCGCTGGTGCGGTTAGGCGTGGTGAGGCCGCCGCGGCGATAGGTGGAGCGGCCCGGGACGGCGAGGAAGGTTTCGCCAATGAAGGGCTGGCTCATCAGGCCGGCGATGGCGACGCCGCTGTGGGCAAAGCCGATCAGCGTGCCCCAGACCGGGGCGCCGGAAATGAAGGCGCGGGTTCCGTCGACCGGATCGATGATCCAGGTGTAGTCGCTGTCGCCGGAATTGCCCCATTCCTCGCCGATAATGGCATGGTCTGGGAAGGCTTCGGCGATGACTGCACGGATGACCGTCTCGGCGCCACGATCGGCCTCGGTGACGGGGTCGAAACCGAGGGTGTATTTGTTGTCCACGGCCAGCGTGGTGCGGAACAGCGGCAGGGTATGGGCTGCGGCAGCCTCGGCGGCGGCAAGCAGCGTGGCTTCGACTTTGGCGAGATCGATGGTCATGGGTGGGTCCGGGCACGGCCTCGTGGTTCGACAGGCTTACCATGAGGTCTACTGAGGGATTTAAAGCGTTCCTAGCATAGCCACGTCGGCTGATCGACCTCGCGATCGGATTAGCAGTCGAGCTCCCCCGTCGAGGGGAGGGTCAGGGAGGGGGACGCTTGGCCACATATCGGGGCTCTCGCACCCCACCCAGCCTCCCCCGTAGAGGGGGAGGTGCAGATCGCGTTTGTGGATCGTTCAAAGACCGCTAGAAATTACTCCGCCGCCAGCTTCTCTACCGGTGGGGCGTTGCCGCCGACCAGTGAAACCAGGTCTAACCCGATCAGGGCGAAGATCAGACGGTCTATCAGGGCGCGGATGGCTTCGAAGCCGTCGTTTTTGGCGAGGGTTACTTCGCTCATATAGAGGTGTCGGCTGATTTCGATCTGTAGGGCGTGGACGCCGTGCTGTGGCCGGCCGTAGCTGCGGGTCGCGAAGCCGCCGGCGTAAGGGCGGTTGCGGGCGACCCTGAGGCCGGCGCCGGTGAAGACGGTTTCGGCGAGATCAATCAGTGCCGGTGCGCAGGTGGTGCCATAGCGATCGCCCAGCACGATATCGGGGGCGGCCTTGTCATTGGAGCGCATGATGCGCGGCATCGAGTGGCAATCGATCAGGAGGGCGACGCCAAAGGTCGCGATGGCTTCGCTGAGCAGCTTCTGCAGGGCTGCATGATAGGGATGATAGATGCCCTCGATGCGCATGCGGGCATCGTCGAGCGTCAGGCGGTCCTTGTAGATCGGCTTATTTTCGGCGACGACGCGGGCCAGCGTGCCGAGGCCTGCCGCCACGCGGGGCGAGGTAGTGTTGAAGCGATCCGACAGCGGTTCGACGAACATGGTGGGATCGAGCTCCCAGGGCTCGCGGTTGACGTCGAGATAGGCGCGGGGGAAATGCGCCCGCAGCATGGGAGCGCCCAGATGAGGCGCACGGCCAAACAGTTCATCGACCCAGGCATCCTCGGACTGGCGGATCGACAGGTGGTCGAGCCGGGTCATGGCGAGGAAGCGCTCGGGATAGACGCGGCCGGAATGGGGCGAATTGAACACCAGCGGCGCCACCAAGCGGCGCGGCCGGATGGTTTCGAATGCTGGCTGATCCCAGTAGTCGGACCGCACGCTGCCTCCCCAATGAGCGGCCATTGGCAACGCCCGAGTGATTTGTGCAGCCACTGTCGCCGTTTACGCCCAGAATGTCCAGATTATCACTAAAGTGCGAGGCGAAATCAGGTGAAGTTTGCAGAAGCTAAAACTTCGCTTAAACATCGCGCGATAGAGTACGACTCAACAGTGCGCCGCATGGCGAACGGCCGGAGACCATCATGAAGCGAATTCTACTCGCGGAAGACGACAACGATATGCGTTCGTTCCTGACGCGCGCGCTCAGGAATGCCGGCTACGAGGTCGTTTCATTCGACAATGGCCTGAGCGCCTATGAGCGCTTACGCGAGGAGCCGTTCGCGCTGCTGCTCAGCGATATCGTGATGCCGGAAATGGACGGCATCGAGCTGGCGCGCCGCGCCACCGAACTCGATCCGGACCTCAAGGTGATGTTCATCACCGGTTTTGCCGCCGTGGCGCTGAACCCGGACAGCGACGCGCCCAAGGATGCGTCGGTGCTGAGCAAGCCGTTTCACCTCAAAGATCTGGTCAATGAGGTTGAGCGGCTGCTGGCGGCCTAGTCACTGACGTTTCACCTTGCGCGGTGTCATCCCGGACTTGATCGGGGATCCATCCTGCAATGCCTGAGTTTATAGGGTGTTTAGCTGATCTACCTTGCGGACGTGGATACATCTCGAGATGGATCCCGGATCAAGTCCGGGATGACACCGTGGGTGGGGCGCTATCAAGTTTCCACAAGCGCCGAGAAGTTGAAACAGACCCCTTGACCCCTGAACGGGTTTTATGGTCTACCCGCGCCACTGGAAGGACTTAGCGGTTCTTCCTTCCCGGAGAGATGGGCGTATAGCTCAGCGGGAGAGCACCTCGTTGACATCGAGGGGGTCACAAGTTCGATCCTTGTTACGCCCACCATCTCTCTAAGACTTTCGCTTCGGCGACGGGAGTATAGCTCAGCGGGAGAGCATTCGCTTCACACGCGAAGGGTCACAAGTTCAATCCTTGTTACTCCCACCAAAATTTCTCGTGATGCCGGTCTGCAAACGGAAGTCACCTGCGCTTGCGGTGCTCACGTACGTCGAGTACGCTCCAGTCCGGTTCTCGCCGACTACCGTTTTCGCCTCGGCCTGACGAGAAATTCGAAATTGATAGATCGTGGCTTGCGGCCATTTCCATGAAACCTCATCCTGAGCTGGTCGAAGGACGAGGTTGGGCAGGCATCTCGCCACGACCTCGTGGTTCTAGTGTTTCACCACATCGTTGATTTGGCGCGTTCGGGCCAGGCCTTGTCGTAGCTTTCGCCGCCGACGGTGTTGTTGGTCATGCCGGCGAGGATTTCGCCGGGGGTGGGGAAAGACTTTGGATCGAGGTGCTTTGCCGGGTTCCATAGCTCGGAGCGGACGATGGCGCGGGCGCATTGGAAGTAGAGCTCGTCGATCGCCATGACGATGACCGAGCGCGGTGCCTTGCCCTCGACGGCGAAGCTGGCCAGAAGCGCTGGATCGATGCTGAGATGGGCGCGACCGTTGGCGCGGAAGGTGGTGCCACTGCCGGGGAGCAGGAACAGGAAGGCGCAGCGCGGGTCGCGGACGATGTTGCGGAGGGAATCAATGCGGTTGTTGCCACGACGGTCGGGCATCATCAGGGTCTGGTCATCGTGGATGCGGACGAAGCCTGGCTGGTCGCCGCGCGGCGAACAATCAATGCCTTCGGGGCCGACAGTGGCGAGAGCGGCAAACGGGCTGGCCTCGACAAGTCGGCGATATGCGGCCGTCATGCGGTTGGTGACTTTTTCGGTCGAGGCGGCGCCGGGGGCGGGCGTGTACAGCGCTTCGAGCTGCTCGACGGAGGTGACGATGGTCATGCGCAGGCCTTGTCGAATTTCGGCCCGAATGATGGAGCGGACCCTGTGGGCGCGGTGTAACTGATCCTATATGTTGTGCGAATGACAGTGCGACGAGACTTTAGTTTGTGGCGTTTCCTCACTGGAAGCGCCCGGAAGGAGCAATTGATGGACGCCCATGCTTTCAAGGTGACCCATACCGACGCCGAATGGAAAGCCAAGCTGACGCCCGAACAGTATCAGGTGATGCGCGACCACGGCACCGAACGGCCTGGCAGCTGCGCGCTGCTTTACGAAAAACGCCAAGGCGTTTTCGCCTGCGCCGGTTGCGACACGCCGATGTTTGAATCGACGCTGAAATTCGAGAGCGGCACCGGCTGGCCGAGCTTTAACGACCCGCTGCCCGGCTCGGTGGAAAATACCGAAGACCGCAGCTTCGGCATGGTGCGGACAGAGTGCCATTGCGCGACGTGCGGCAGCCACTTGGGCCATGTGTTCCCAGACGGCCCACCGCCTACAGGATTGCGCTATTGCATTAATGGCGTGGCGCTGAATTTCACACCTAACGAATAGTAGAGAGCCCCGGAGTGATCCGGGGCTTTTTTGTTGGTGGGAGTGGCCCCCATTGGGGAAGAGTCCTTATTGGGTACCCCCACCTCGCCTCCCCCTGATGAGGGGAAGGAATTGGGCCGGTGGTTGTCGGAAATAGTGCGCATTACTGGATCGGCCCCTCCCCCTTTTCAGGGGGAGGTTGGGTGGGGGTATGCTTGCTAGCTTAGGTGCCACGCGGCTTGGCTCTTGCCGTCGGCGCTGCCTTCGCTGGATCATCCGGCCAGGGGTGGCGGGGGTAGCGGCCTTTTAGGTCCTTGGCGACGTCGGCCCAGGAGCCGGTCCAGAAGCCGACGAGATCGCGGGTGGTCTGGATCGGGCGGTGGGCTGGCGACAGCAGCACCAGCAGCAGGCGGATGCGGCCGTGGGCGATGGTGGGATGGCGGGTCAGGCCGAACAGTTCCTGGACGCGGATTTCGATGGCCGGGCCACCTTCGGCTGAATAGTCGATCGGCACGGCGTTGCCGGTAGGCGCGGTGAAATGGCTGGGCAGGACGGCTTCGATTTCCTGGCGGCGCGCATGGGGCAGCAGCAGGTCGAGCGCGGTGCGCAAGTGCTCGCCGGTAATTTCTGACAGTTTGGTCAGGCCGTAGAGGGCAGGAGCGAGCCAGTCGGCGGCGGTTGGTGCGAGGGCGTCGGCGTTGAGGTCGGGCCAGTCGTCGCCGAGGGTGCCGCGCAGGAAATTGGCACGGGCGCGCCAGGCCTTCTGGTCGCGGCTCCACGGCAGCAGGTCTAGGCCACGGCGGGCGGCGGCTTCGGCAAGGAGGATCGCGGCGGCTTCGAAATCGTCCACGGCGATGGGGTCGTCGGCAAGGCGCAGGGCTCCGAGGCGCCGGATGCGGCGGGCGCGGACGCTGGCCGAGGGCTCGTCGAAGGCGAGCAGGGTTTCGCCGACAATGTGAGACGCAAAGAGGGTTTCGAGGTCGGTGCGGTCGAGGACGGCGGCGGCGCGAATGCGGCTGGTGGCGGCGGCGCCGGTGATATCGGTGACGACGAGGAAGGGCGCCGAGGCGAGGGTATCGGTCTGGTCGAGGGCGGCCTGGCGGCCGTTGGCGAGGCGGAATTTGCCGCGTGGACCTGCGGCTTGGGCGACGCGGTCGGGGAAGGCGCGGGCGAGGTGGTGGCCGGCGGGGAGGTTGCCGCCTTTGCCGCCGCCGCCGAGGCTGGCCCAGCGGCGGGCGAGGCTGCGGGCGTCATCAGCGCGCTTGGAGCGGTCGCTGCGGAAGCGGTCAAGGCGGTGGGCGAGGTCGGTGCCGTCGCCGCCAAGGCCGCGTTCGCCGATCAGCACGGCGAGTTCGGCGGCGGTCTGGGCGTCGTCTTCGGCGGCTGCCGCGACAACCATATGGGCGAGGCGGGGATGCAGCGGGAGTTTAGCCAGCGCCTTGCCCTCGGCGGTGAGGCGGCCGGTGGGATCGAGCGCGTCGAGGGATTTTAGCAGGGTGGTGGCCTCGGCCCAGGCG
>NZ_LAPV01000043.1 GCF_000971275.1 Devosia psychrophila
TGTTGAGCGGCATTGTTCCGGTGATCCCACCCAAAGCCAACCGCAAGAACCCGCCCCCATGCGACTTCAAGGCATACAAGGACCGCAACCGCATCGAACGCATGTTCAACAGGCTCAAGCAGTTCCGCCGCATCGCAACACGCTTCGACAAGACCGCGAAATCCTTCGCGGCCTTCCTCGCCTTAGCCGCTGTAAGGATATGGATACCGTACTTTGTCAACAGGACCTAGATGAAAGGGTCGCTTTGGCGAGTTCCCTTCGTTAACTGGGCAAGCCCTTGGTCGGCTCCAGATTTGGCGAGCTCTGGCGTTATCGGGTTGGCGACTATCGCATCATCTGCAAGATCGATGATGGCGTGCTGCTAGTGCTCGTCCTCGATATTGGCCACCGAAGCGCGATCTATCGCCAACCATTGGCTTGCCCTCACGGCAAAAGTCGCTAGTGGAGGTGCAAAGATCCAAGGAGTGCCCACCCATGAGCGACCTGAGCCTGAACCAGGCCATCGACAATATCTACACTTCGATCAAGGCCAATAACGAGGAGCTGGACCTCCACATCGCTGCCCTCAAGGCTGCGATGACCAAGGAGGGCGCCAAGGAAGCCGTGTTCGAGCCCGCCAAGCTGGCGCAGTCCAATCGCCAGGGCCGCAAGATCATGCAGGCCTACTTCAAGAAAAAGGGCGTGGCGGTGGCCTTCTCGGCCTAATCGAGGCGCCGGCCGACCGTGCGTGCATAGATCACCGTGCCGAGCAGGGCGATGACGCCAATGAGCGCGCCTTCCAGCATATTGCCATCGGCGCCCTTGATCAGGATCAGGGTGGCACAGGCGATCAGGCCGGCATAGACGGCGGGTTTGGTTGTCATGGTCACGTCCTTGTTTGAAAAGGACTTTAGACCGCAGGCGTGCACTTAGACTGAGGGGAAACGATAAAATGCCATCTATCTGCGCATGCGGTCGGGCGCCTGCCAGTCATGATCGGCCATTCACCCTTCCGTCACATCGCGGCCCACGCCTATTGAAGCCTGCCGCATTGCCGCCTATCTGTGCCTTTACCCGCTCTTAAGGCGGCGTAGGCTGCAATCATCCATCGCGTCGATTCGAAATTTCGGCATGATCCCCGGACCCCCGTCTCCTGCGTTCGGGAAGGGATCGTGTTTCACATTCAGCCGGCCAGGTCCGCGATATGGCACGGCAAAGGGGCATCACATGCGGGATCCGCACGACATCTACATGAACACGCTCGTTCCCATGGTTGTGGAACAGTCCAACCGTGGCGAGCGCGCTTTCGATATTTACTCGCGCCTGCTGCGCGAGCGCATCATTTTCGTGACCGGCGTGGTCGAGGACAACATGGCCTCGCTCATCGTGGCGCAGCTGCTGTTCCTCGAATCGGAAAACCCGAAAAAAGAAATCGCGCTCTATATCAATTCGCCCGGCGGCGTCGTGACCTCGGGCCTGTCGATCTACGACACCATGCAGTTCATCCGCCCGGCCGTCGCCACCATGGTGATGGGCCAGGCCGCATCGATGGGTTCGCTGCTGCTGGCAGCCGGCGAAAAGGGCATGCGCACCTCGCTGCCGAACTCCCGCATCATGGTCCACCAGCCTTCCGGCGGCTATCAGGGTCAGGTTACCGACATCATGATTCATGCCAAGGAAGTCGAGGGCTTGAAGCGTCGTCTTAATCAGATTTATGAGAAGCACACGGGCCGTACCTATGAGGAAGTTGAGCGGGCTCTAGAGCGCGACAACTTCCTTTCTCCGGAAGAAGCCAAGACCTTCGGCCTGATCGACAGCATCCACGAAAAGCGCATCATTCCTGATGCGGCGGCCTGATCGGCCTGTGTTAAGCACATTGCCGATGCGCCGTGGACTGTGATCCAAGCGCAATTGCTTCAAGCCGGATCGGTCTTTAGGATCGGTTCGGCTTAGACTTTCTTTAGGCTCAAGCGTTACGGTTTCCGATAACGCTTGGTTTGGGGGGCGCTCTGCCCCCGGGAGTGACTGGATGTCCAAAGAGACAACGAACGGCGAAACCTCAAAGAACACGCTTTATTGCTCGTTCTGCGGGAAATCCCAGCACGAGGTTCGCAAGCTGATCGCTGGTCCGACCGTGTTTATCTGTGATGAATGCGTCGAGCTGTGCATGGACATCATCCGCGAAGAGAACAAGACCTCGATGGTCAAGTCCTCCGACGGCGTGCCGACCCCTGCCGATATCTGCAAGGTGCTCGACGATTACGTCATCGGCCAGTATCGCGCCAAGCGCGTGCTCTCCGTGGCTGTCCACAACCATTATAAGCGCCTGCACCATTCGACCAAGAACCAGGATATCGAGCTTTCCAAGTCGAACATTCTGCTGATTGGCCCGACCGGTTCGGGCAAGACGCTGCTGGCCCAGACGCTGGCCCGCATTCTCGACGTGCCCTTCACCATGGCCGATGCCACCACGCTAACGGAAGCCGGCTATGTCGGCGAGGACGTGGAAAACATCATTCTCAAGCTGCTCCAGTCTGCCGACTACAATGTCGAAAAGGCCCAGCGCGGCATCGTCTATATCGACGAAGTCGACAAGATCTCCCGCAAGTCCGACAACCCGTCGATCACCCGCGACGTTTCGGGCGAAGGCGTGCAGCAGGCCCTGCTCAAGATCATGGAAGGCACAGTGGCTTCCGTTCCGCCCCAAGGCGGTCGCAAGCATCCGCAGCAGGAATTCCTGCAGGTGGACACGACCAACATCCTGTTCATCTGCGGCGGCGCCTTCTCGGGCCTCGAAAAGATCATCTCGGCACGCGGCGAAGGTTCGGGCATCGGCTTTGCGGCCGTGGTCAAGGACCCCAACGACCGTCGCGTCGGCCAGGTGCTGGCCGATGTTGCCCCCGAAGATCTGGTCCGCTTTGGCCTGATCCCGGAATTCATCGGCCGTCTGCCAGTGCTGGCAACGCTGGAAGATCTCGATATCCCGGCGCTGATCGAAATCCTGTCGGCTCCCAAGAACGCCCTGGTGCGCCAGTACCAGCGCCTGTTCCAGATGGAAGAGGTCGAACTGACCTTCCACGAGGACGCTCTCAAGGCGATTGCCGAGAAGGCCATCGAGCGCAAGACCGGCGCCCGCGGCCTCCGCTCGATCATGGAAGCCATCCTGCTCGACACCATGTACGATCTGCCTTCCCTCGAAGGCGTCGAAGAAGTGGTGATCAGCGCGGAAGTGGTGAATGGCAAGGACGTCCGTCCGCTCTACATCTACTCCGAGCGCAAGAAAGACGAAGCGCCCGCAACGGCGTAGGCCTTTCGGTTCTGAAATTGAAACGCCGGGCAACGAGCCCGGCGTTTTTGTATTTAGGGCTGAGCGGCCCCATTTACTTAGCGGTACCCCCTTGACGGGGGAGGCTAGGAGGGGGTGCGAAAGCCCCGATATCGGGGCTAACCATCCCCCTCCCTTGATCCCTCCCCGCAAGGGGGAGGGTGTCGACTGCCAAGTCGGGCGCTCACTAGGCGGCCTTCGCCACCTCCGGCCCAACATAGACCGACTTCGGCCGGATCAAGCGTCCACCCAGCGCCTGTTCCCGAGCATGCGCCACCCAGCCAGTTACCCGCCCCATGGCGAAGACACAGGTGAAGGCGTCGCGCGGGAACCCCAGCGCCTCCAGCAGCAGCGCCGTATAAAACTCGACATTGGTTTCCAGCGGCCGGTCCGGTTTCTTGCGCTTCAGCAGATCGAGCGCCGCCTGTTCCACGGCTTCGGCAAGCGCCAGCCGGCCGGGTTCGATCGCTCCCGATGCAGCCAGCAACCGCACCGCGCCCTTTAGGGCATCGGCCCGCGGATCGCGCACACGATAGACCCGGTGCCCGAACCCCATCAGCCGTTCGCCCCGCGCCAAGGCGTCCTGCAGCCAGGCCGGCGCATCCTCGGGGGCACCGACGCCATCCAGCATGTCCAGCACTGGCCCCGGCGCCCCACCGTGCAGCGGGCCCTTGAGGGCACTCAGCCCGGCCAGCACGGACGAGGTGAGCCCTGCCTGCGTCGATGCCACCACGCGTGCCGCAAAGGTCGAGGCGTTCAGTCCGTGGTCCACTACCGTCACCAAATAGCGGTTCAGCGCCGCCGCCTGTTCCTTTGACGCCAAAGCGCCGTGCAGCATGCGCAACGCATCCGCGGCATGACCAAGCCCGGCGTCCGGCGCGATGGGCTCCAGTCCGCGCTGCAGGCGCAGCAGGGCCGGTGTAAATACCGCAGGCGCCGCAACGAGGCATAATGCCGTATTGATGTCCTCGCCATCGCCCAGTCGCGCCATTAGCGCTCGCAGCCCGTCCACCGGCGACAGGGCGACGATGCCGGCATCGGCGCTGGCCGTGTGCCTGAATACTTCCACCCGCGCCGCGCCCAATGCCGCAGGCAGATCGTCCGGTAGTGGCAGGAAACCGTCGAGCAACAGTGCGACCACGTCCTCGTAGCTGCTGCCCTTGACCAGTTCATCCAGCGATACGCCGCGGATCACCAGCCGGCCATTGGCGCCATCCACATCCGACAACACCGTTTCGGCGGCGACGACATCTTCGAGACCAGAATTCATCTCGTTCTCCTGTGGTTGTTGCCGCGCAGGGTAAGCGTGCTAACATTGACGTCAATCTTGACCCATTGGATCAATGTCATGGACTGGCTCACGGCATCGGAGGCACTGGCGCTGCTCGGCACCCAGCCGCAGACGCTTTACGCCAATGTCAGCCGTGGTCGCATCAAGGCGCGGCCCGATCCCGCCGACAGCCGCCGGAGCCTCTATCGCGGCGATGACGTCCGGCGCCTGGCCCAGCGGGCATCCGGCCGCCGCAAGCAGGAGGCTGTGGCCAGCGAGGCGATGCACTGGGGCGAGCCCGTGCTGCCGACAGCTATTTCGACGGTACGCGACGGTCGCCTGTTGTTTCGCGGCCAGGACGCCTGTGAATTGGCCGAGACCGCGACGCTGGAACAGGTTGCCGAGTTGCTCTGGCAATCACCCATGACATTGCCTGACGCTGCAACGACCGGGCAGGGGCTCACCGCCGCCTTCATCGCTCTCGCCAACTGCGCTGCCGACGCCCCGGCTGCACCGCGATCCGCAGCCGCATTGGTGCGGGATGCCAACGAGATCGTTGCCGTGTTGGCGCAAGCCCTTGCCGGCCAATCCGTAAGTGATCCGTTACACGTCCGCCTCGCCAGCCACTGGGATCGTCCCGAAGCCGCCAACTCGATCCGCCGTGCTTTGGTCCTCCTTGCCGACCACGAACTCAACACGTCGACCTTCGCCGCGCGCGTGACGGTTTCGACCGGTGCGTCGCTGTGGTCGGGGACATTGGCTGGCCTCGCCACCCTGCGCGGGCCACGCCACGGCCTCGCATCGCCCGAAGTCGCCGCTTTGGCGCAGGATGTCGGTCACGAGCTACACGCCGAGGCAGCCTTGCGCGATTGGCTCGGGGAGGGGCGCTCCTTGCCGGGCATGGGTCACCAACTCTATCCCGACGGCGACGCCCGGTGCCGCGCACTGCTGCGAGGATTCGATCTGCCACCCGAGTTCGCCGCCTATCTCGGCGCCGCACGATCCCTTAGTGGCGAGGAACCCAATATCGACTTTGCCCTGGCTGCAATGACCACGCGTTTCGACCTGCCCGACGAAGCCGGCATAACCCTGTTCGCGCTAGGGCGCGCTGTCGGCTGGCTTGCCCACATGATCGAACAGGTCATTTCCGGCGAACAAATTCGCCCACGCGCCCGGTATGTCGGCGTGTAGCCTACTCCTCGGTTACGAACTCCACCGGCCCGGCTTCTTCACCCATGATGGCGCGACCGAACAGGCTTGCCACGAGGTCCACAAGCAGCGTCGCGCTGGCGCCGCCGTGGTCGAGGAAGGGATTGAGCTCCACCACGTCCAGCGAGCCCACCAGCCCGCTGTCATGCAGCATTTCCATGATCAGATGTGCCTCGCGATAGCTCAGCCCACCGGGCACCAGCGTGCCGCCGCCCGGCGCAATGGCGGGGTCCATCGCGTCGACATCAAGGCTCACATGCAGATGCCCGCCCGTGGCCTTCACCCGCGTCAGCAGCGTGCGCATCAGCGCCACCACGCCCAGCTCGTCGATCTTGCGCATGTCCAGCACTTCGACGCCGCGCGCATTGAGCAGCTTGCGCTCGTCGCGATCCACCGAGCGGGCGCCGATGACGCTGACATGCCTTGGATCGATCCGGCCTAGCCATTCGCCTTGGTACTCATCGTCGAACCCCGGCTCGCCACACAGCAACGCTAGTGGCATGCCATGCAGGTTGCCGCTGGGCGAGGTGGCCGGCGTGTTGAAATCGGCATGGGCATCGACCCACAGCACGAACACCGGCTTGCCGGTCGCAGCGCAGTGCCGCGCCACGGCCGAAACGGTTCCCATGGCGATCGAATGATCCCCGCCGAGAAACACCGGGAAGTTTCCTGCATCGAGGATAGCCAGCCCCTGGTCGCTGATCCGCGCCGCGAGGTCGAGCACATCGGCCCGCCGCTCATCGGGCAGCCGCTGGCTCGCCGGGCTGGCATCCAGCGCCGGGTGAGGGCGGCGCAGGTCGCCGTGGTCCACCACCACCTGATCGAGCTCGATCAGCGCCTCCGCCAGCCCCGCCACGCGCAGCGCCTCTGGCCCCATGCCGCAGCCACGCACGGATGCGCCCGCCGCCGTGGCGATGCCGATAAGGTCGATGCGGCGTGGTTTGGTCATGCTGGTGTCCTTGTTGTTGAGCCCGATGATGACGATATGGCTGGCAAGGGCAAGACGCTTTGGAGCGTTCCCACATCCACTGTGCATCCAAGGCACACGGATGTTTCCGGGCTCTTCGCATATCTCCTGTGCGTTCAGCCGGAAACCGTCACAATTCCGCGCAGGTTGACTTGTGCGGCCCATAGGCGGACCTATTTATTAACCGGAATCAGCGCAGCCTTTAAGACTGTAGCTGTCTAGACGGGCGCGCTACGATCTCCTTTCCCCAGCGCGCCCCGGAAAGGATACGAAATGACGGACGTCACCCCCGCCACTGGCGATGCAAGCCGGGACCGGGTTTACCCAGTTCTTCCCCTGCGTGATATCGTCGTTTTCCCCGGCATGATCGTGCCGCTGTTCGTCGGTCGCGAGAAGTCGGTCAAAGCGCTTGAAGAAGTCATGCGCGACGACAAGCATATTCTCGTCGTGACCCAGAAGAACGCGCAGGACGACGATCCCGCCCCGGACCAGATTTACGACACCGGCACCATTGCCACCGTTTTGCAGCTGCTCAAGCTGCCCGACGGCACCGTCAAGGTGCTGGTCGAAGGCCTGAGCCGCGCCACCATCGATCGCTATCTGCAGACCGTCGACTATTTCGAAGCCGAAGCCTCCATCCTGCCTGAGCCGGTAGAGGATGCGACCGAGCTCGAAGCCTTGTCGCGTTCGGCCACCACCGAGTTCGAGAGCTATGTGAAGCTCAACAAGAAGATTTCGGCGGAGGTGGTCGCTGCCGTCGGCCAGATCGAGAACCATTCCAAGCTCGCAGACACCATTGCCAGCCACCTCGTCATCAAGATCAACGAGAAGGAAGATCTGCTGTCGACCCTGTCGGTAGCCGAACGCTTCCAGAAGATCCTTGGCCTGATGGAAGGCGAAATCGGCGTCCTGCAGGTGGAAAAGCGAATCCGCAGCCGCGTCAAGCGGCAGATGGAAAAGACCCAGCGCGAGTATTATCTCAACGAGCAGATGAAGGCGATCCAGAAGGAACTGGGCGACGGCGAAG
This sequence comes from Devosia psychrophila, assembly GCF_000971275.1. Classification (GTDB taxonomy): domain Bacteria; phylum Pseudomonadota; class Alphaproteobacteria; order Rhizobiales; family Devosiaceae; genus Devosia; species Devosia psychrophila. The sequence continues at coordinate 7,778 of NZ_LAPV01000043.1, forward strand.
AGGGCTCTAACGAGATCGCAGAGATCGAGGAGCGCATCGCCAAGACCAAGCTTTCCAAGGAAGCCAAGCTGAAGGCCGAGGCTGAGCTGAAGAAGCTCAAGTCGATGAGCCCGATGTCGGCTGAAGCCACCGTGGTGCGCAATTATCTCGACACGCTGCTCGGCTTGCCATGGGGCAAGAAAAGCAAGGTCAAGCGTGACCTTGCAATGGCCGAAAAGGTCCTCGATGAGGATCACTACGGCCTCGAGAAGGTCAAGGAACGCATTCTGGAATATCTGGCCGTGCAGGGCCGCGTCGGTAAGCTCAAGGGCCCGATTCTCTGCCTCGTCGGACCTCCGGGCGTTGGCAAGACCTCGCTCGGCAAGTCGATCGCCAAGGCAACCGGCCGCGAATTCGTGCGCATGGCCCTCGGCGGCGTTCGGGACGAAGCCGAAATCCGCGGTCACCGTCGGACTTACATCGGCTCGATGCCCGGCAAGGTGATCCAGTCACTGAAGAAGGTCGGCAAGTCCAACCCGCTGTTCCTGCTCGACGAAATCGACAAGATGGGCCAGGACTTCCGTGGCGATCCGTCGTCGGCACTGCTTGAAGTGCTCGATCCGGAGCAGAACCACACTTTCGCCGATCACTACCTCGAGGTCGATTATGACCTGAGCGACGTGATGTTCGTGACCACTTCGAACACCTTGAACATCCCCGGCCCGTTGATGGACCGCATGGAGATCATTCGCCTGTCGGGTTATACCGAGCAGGAGAAGCACGCGATCGCCAAGCAGCACCTGATCCCAGAGACGCTCAAGGAAAACGGTCTGGCCCATGGCGAATTCGTCCTGTCGGACGAGATGCTGACCGCGTTGATCCAGCGCTACACCCGTGAAGCGGGCGTGCGTAACCTCAAGCGTGAGATCAGCAAGCTGATGCGCAAGGCCGTGGCCGAGATCATCCGGACCAAGGTCAAGACCATCACCATCGACGAGGAAATCCTGACCAGGTACCTGGGCGCGGATATCTACACGCATGGTGAAATCGAAGCGGAATCGCAGGTTGGCCTGGTTACCGGCCTCGCCTGGACTTCGGTTGGCGGCGAGTTGCTGACCATCGAAGGCGTGATGACGCCGGGCAAGGGCCGCATGACGGTCACCGGCAACATCAAGGAAGTGATGAAGGAATCGTTGACCGCGGCAACGGCTTACGTTCGCTCCCGCTCGATCGATTTCGGCATCAAGCCGCCGATGTTCGACACGCGTGACATCCACGTCCACCTGCCCGAAGGTGCCACCCCCAAGGATGGTCCGTCCGCCGGTATCGGCCTCGCAACTGCCATCGTCTCGGTGATGACCGGCATTGCGGTGCGCAATGATGTCGCCATGACTGGCGAGATCACGCTGCGGGGCAGGGTGCTGCCCATCGGCGGTCTCAAGGAAAAGCTCCTTGCGGCACTGCGTGGTGGCATCAAGACCGTGCTGATCCCGGCCGAGAACGTTCGCGATCTCGCCGAGATCCCCGATATCGTCAAGGAAGGCATGAAGATCATTCCGGTGAGCCGCATGGATCAGGTCATCGAGCATGCCCTGGTGCGCAAGCCAGAGCCGATCGAATGGAACTTCGACGAGGTCACACCGGCTGTCGCGACTGCAGTCGATACGACTGATGACGCAACGACCGGCCTGCCGCACTAAGCGGGTTTGAACTGAATGACGAAGCCCGGCAGCGATGCCGGGCTTTTTTGTTTAGCGGCACGCTCTCAACCATTTCCACTAATCGCACGCGACAATTATTCCATCTCCAATTATGACATTGATGCCGACACACTGGGCAGCCATCGCTGACCGCGGCCACGAGATACGATCATGATCAAGAAATTTGCCGCTGCCCTGTCCGTTCTCGCAGTCGCTGGCCTGGCGCTGCCAGCCTTCGCCGAGGACCAGGTTAGCGACGCCGTCGATAAGGCACTCTGGTGCGGTGCAGCCTATTCCGCCGTCACCCAGATCGACGGGATGAGCGCAGAAGCCATCGCATCGGCCGATGCTGGCGCCACGGCCGCCTTCAACGTGGCCCTGGTTGAAATGGAAGCTGACGGCATCGACTCCGCCGAACACGACCGTCTAGTCAACTATTACGTTGAAATGGCCGTCGAAAACCTGACCAATCCGAATGCCGAACTGCGCTATTCCGATGAAGAATGCGAAGCAATGATCGGCCAATAAGCATACTGGTTTGGCGCGTTGACGGTCCATGACGGGGCCGCGCGCATAGCACCCAACGTTGCTCGCTTGACAAGGGTGTGTTGATAGCGGGCGTTAGTTGCTCCTATCACCCCACCCTCAATCCCTCCCCATTCAGGGGAGGGGGCGCCAGATCGGATGTCAGTGCTCATCGTCTCCCTCCCCCTTGTGGGGAGGGGTCAAGGTGGCCCAGATCCTCGAAAAAGTCCGCCGACCTATCTCAGCTTCGCTGCCAAACTCGCCTGCATGCCGTCCACCATGTAGCGCAGCCCGTTTTCGAACACCTCTTCGGTGTTGATCGTCCCTACCTTGAACAGCGACTGAAGCGCCTGCATCAGCAATGGGAACGGCGCGATGTCGGCCATGGGATCAATGCCCGCGTCGGCTTCTTCGGCCGTCCGCTCCCGCTCGCCTTGCTCCTCCAGCACATAGCCCACCACATAGCGGGTCACCGAAATCGCGATGCCGAAGGCCTCTGGTGCCGAGAAGCCGACATCGACGTAAAGCTGCAGCACCGTCTCGGTGTCGGCGAACTCTGAGGCCGACGGCCTAGTGCCCGCGGTCAGTCGCGCGCCGTCGCGCACCGCCAGCAATGTCGCCCTTATGCTACGCGCATTGGCGTAGGTGAACTCGACCCAGTCCTGGCCGGGCAAGGGCAGGCGATGGGTGTGATACCGCGCCAGCATCTCGCTGTTGACCGCATCGAGCAGCGCGGACTTGTTGGCAAAGTGCCAGTACAGCGCCGGCTGCTGCACGCCCAGCCGTTCGGCCAGCTTTCGCGTCGACAGCTTATCGATGCCCACGTCGTTGAGCAGCAAGAGCGCCTCATCGACTATGCCGTCGCGATCCATGGCCATGCCGACCTCCCATTGACTTATCGGTGATAAGGGAGTTTATCGCCGATAAGTAAACTTATCACCGATAGAGCTCTATCCGGACACCACGCCATGAACAAGGCCCTCGTCGTCATTCTTGCCACAGTTGCCCTCGATGCCATCGGCGCCGGGTTGATCTTTCCGATATTGCCCGAGCTGCTGGCCGAGGTTAGCCGTGGTGGCGACATCGGCTTTCTCTATGGCCTGATGCTGGCGGTCTATGCCGTCATGCAGTTGGTCTTCTCGCCGGTCCTCGGCGCCCTTAGCGATCGCTTCGGCCGGCGCCCCGTGCTGCTGTTGTCGCTCGCCGGCACGCTGGTCGATTATCTGGTGATGGCGCTGACGCCGCTCGGCTGGGTGCTCGTCGTCGGCCGGGCCATGGCGGGCATCACCAGCGCCAACATGGCCGTGGCCAGTGCCTACATTACCGATATCACCCCGCCGGATCAGCGGGCCCAGCGGTTTGGCCTCGTCGGCGCGGTATTGAGCATGGGCTTCATCGTGGGCCCGGTGGTCGGCGGCGTCATGGGCGCCTGGTGGCTGCGCTCGCCATTCCTGATCGCCGCTGCGTTCAACGGCATCAACCTGCTGGTCGCCCTGTTCGTGCTGCTCGAGAGCCGCACTGCCAAGCCCGGCAAGTTTGATCTCAACGAACTCAACCCGCTCGCCCCGTTGCTCTGGCTGTGGAATTTCAAGCCCTTGCTGCCGCTGGTGCTGGTCGCGGTAGTCTTTGGCCTCGTTGCCGCCGTGCCCGGAACGATCTGGGTGCTGTATGGCGCCGAGCAGTTTGGCTGGGATTCCGTGCACATGGGACTGTCGCTTTCGGTGTTCGGCGTCAGCGGTGCCCTGTCGCAGGCGTTCCTTGTCGGGCCATTGTCGCGGCGCTTCGGTGACCTCGGCACCTTGATGATCGGCGTCGCCTTCGACACGCTGGCCTATACATTGATGGCCTTCGCCGACCAAAGCTGGATGGGTTACGCCATAGCGCCGCTGTTCGCCCTCGGCGGCGTGGCCATGCCGGCGCTGCAATCCCTGCTGACCAGCCGCGTCAGCGATGAACAACAGGGCCAGTTGCAGGGGGTGCTGGCGAGCCTGATGAGCCTCGCGGGCATAGTCGGTCCGGTGCTGACCACTGCATTGTTCTTCTCGACCAAGAACATGTGGATCGGCACAGTCTGGCTGGTCGGGGCAGGGCTGTACGTCCTGGCCGCGCCGCTGTTCGCGACGGTGCGGACGCCTAAGCAGGTGATGGCGTAGGTAAGATTGGTTCCAGTGGAACGGGCCAATGATCGGCCTATCGCTAGGCGCCTTTGGCATCTGCCACGCTTGGCACAGGCGTTTCTAACCGGGCCCGTGGTTGCAAGGCTTGGTGACGCTCGACCCTGGTGGTCGGCATGGGTTTCGAGGCCGGCGCCATGATCTCGCTGGCCTTTGTCAGCCACTGCTGGATCCTCTTTGCCATGGCGCCAGTGTTCGCCCTCGGTGGCATCGGCATGCCGGCATTGCAGTCGCTGACCACGCGGCAGGTCGATGCCGATCGGCAGGGACAGTTGCAAGGGGTGTTGGCTGGCCTTGTCAGCCTCGCCGCGGTGTTCGGCCCGCTGTTCTTCAGCTTCATCTACTACAGCGTCCGCGCGGCAGCTGGCCGGGCCTGATCTGGCTGCTCGCCATCGGCGTGTACATGCTCGCGCTGCCTTTGATACTGGGAATCAGGCGCAGCCCAAGCCTGCTCCAGACGCACTCAAATAGCCGCATTACCCCCAGCAAACCCAGGAAAACCGGCAAAAACTACAATCCGGACTTGCGGGGCGTTTTTTTCAGGTCCATTAACGTTGCTGCACCGTCCGGCCTCGTGAGAACCCCGGAATCCTTGCGTTTCTTCTAGAATCGACCAAGGGTTGCCGCGTTTTAAGGCTTCGCCAGCGAGGGCGGGCAAATCCACTGTGAGGAAACGCTATGAACAAGAACGATCTGGTTGGCGTCGTTGCCGACAAGGCTACGATCACCAAGGCACAGGCCGCTGAAGCGGTTGACGCAGTGTTCGAGGCTATCACCGGCTCCCTGAAGGCTGGCGAAGAAGTTCGCCTCGTCGGCTTCGGCACTTTCGCCGTTTCCGCGCGCAAGGCTTCGACCGGCCGCAACCCGGCCACGGGCGCTGAGATCCAGATCCCGGCCTCCAACCAGGCCAAGTTCAAGCCCGGCAAGGGCCTGAAGGACGCGATCAACTAAGATCGTATCCCCTACGCTTCAGATAGGCCCCGTGCGCATGCGCCGGGGCCTTTCATTTGGCGGCTGAAGATCGCCTTATCTACCGGTTGAAGATCACCGGACATTTCCCGGTTGACGTCAGCCGGCGAGGGCCCTAATCAGGGCCACCTTCCCAAAGGCCGTTTCGGCCCTTCGGGCGATTAGCTCAGTTGGTAGAGCGCCTCGTTTACACCGAGGATGTCGGCGGTTCGAGTCCGTCATCGCCCACCATTCCCCATTCCGCGCTCTCGATGCTAGCAGTGTGCTAACGTTTAGGCCCCGATTGCGGTCATCAGGGGGAACACTTGGTTATTTTCACTCTCTGCATCCGGAAACGCTGGCTAGTGGCTGGCGCATAACGACTTTTCCACAGGCCAAGCCAACAATTTTCAAAATGTCACGTGAAAGCATTTTGGTCGCTTGACTTGGCAACAGGGGCTGGGTAAACGAACCACACGTTGCGCGAACGAGTTGTTTGCTAGCGCTGCGGGAGTAGCTCAGTTGGTTAGAGCGCCGGCCTGTCACGCCGGAGGTCGCGGGTTCGAGTCCCGTCTCTCGCGCCACCTTTTACGGGTGTTTGCGAGTTCCCCCTAAAATTGGTTTCAACTTTCTCGCTGAGAGAGTTTCAACTTTTTGAACTCGTTCTGTTCCAAGGCAAGCTTACCGCGCCCGATTCGTCGAGCCAGATCTGCCTCTCGAACTGCGGCAGCATTGACCGGCATGTACGTTTTCTGAAGCTTGCGATTGACGTCGATTGAGTTGCCCATCTTGGCGGCCATTATTTCGACCGAGGCCCCGCCCGCGTTGGCTTCGACTGCTCCCGTACGTCGCATGTCAATCAGCTTCCTGGTTTCGTCAGCTCCAAAGACCAAACGCCGAACGTCGGCAAAATCATCCACAAGGCTTCTTTGGTGTAGCGCGCGGGACTACGAGGACGTCCGCCCTTACCTTTGGGCGTAAAGCCGCGGGTCCAAAAAAGAGGCGCATCGTCATGCAACGAGAATGGCAAGGCGGCGAGGTACCATTCGACTCGGCCTTGGGAGCGTCTCGACAGAATGCCGAGTGCCGCTTCTGCAGTCTTGGTACGGTCGATCGAAAACGCCATATCACCGCCGCTGATAACCGCATGAGCTGGCGAAAGCGTGCGAGCGTCCACTGGTGAGAATTGAGTATCCCATGCAACAGCTATTATGCATGCCAAGCCACCGTATCCGGCACGTATCGCTCCTTTAACCAGCCGGACGACTTCGCCCTCACGCCAAGTTTCAGTGCGGCCTGCAACGCCTTCCTTGCGGATAGCCTGTGACGGATCGTGATCTGGAATGCATAGCTTCATACTTGCTAGAACGCGGTACAGCGAACGCCAGGTTTTCATGGCTCGTCCTGCCTCGCCTGCACCTTTCAGTGTCAAGATGCGGTGATACCATGCGTCGGTCCGCTCGACGGTGATGAGGCTAGGCGCAGACGCGCCAAAGACGGGATTAATGTACTTCCATCCTCGCTCCCAATCCTCGCGTGTCCGAGGCTTCTTTTTCTTCCACTCGTTGAGCAAGCGATAGCGAGCAAAGCCGTCCGCTACACTGCCGGGTGGGTTGAAATTAGCAGGGGCGGGCTCCAAGCCTTTTCGGGTGCGCTGATACCGTTCCTCCCACTCTTTAGCAATCTTCCATGCTTCCACGCCATCACGGCCGCAGGGTATGTTTTGAAACCCCATGCGCTTCATCGTGGGTGTGGGAAGCCAGTACCCATACTTTCCCTTTCGAATGACGTAGTGGGAGAATTTTATGTCAACCAAGGAGAGCCAACCGTTCTTGGAAGCCATCAGCAGTATCCGCTGCAACGGTGCTCATTTTCAGCAAGCCGCCTACACGATTCAGATAATGCTCGATCGCCAGCAGGTCATAGTTTCCGGTGAACGAGTTTGGCTTGGGAAAGCCATCCAGTAAGAGCATTGGTAAGGCTTGGTGAAAGCTCGTTTCTGTAAGACCCATCCGGCGGGCGGCTATCCCCGGGGGTACACAGCGCGGTGAAACGTGAAATCGCATCTGGACATCAGGACGGGTGAAAACCGTCCTCCTCCGTGTGCCCAGAAGGCACTATGTAACGAATCTCCCTCGTCGAAATGCCTACAAATTCGGGGATAAGTGAGTCGATGTTCAAGGCGTTGCCGTTCTATCATTATGATCTTGCAAGTACCCTTCTCCGAATTAAGCTGTAGAAACATCGGGAAAACGGCTTTTCTGCAAGATTTATCGCTTGCGGATTCTGGCCTTGTGGATTTTTCACAAATTGCTCCAACTCATTGTTGCAACATCGTTTTTCTACTCGCCGGTTTGGAAATACTTATTCGCATAAGATCGCAAGAAGTCCGGCCACCGCATCCCTTTTCAAATGCCGCTGTCACTGTTCACGACCCGCTAGTGCTGGGTCGTGAGAGGAGATGATGCGTTCGCTTGCGCTGCGCGCACATTGAAAAAGGGAGCCTGGCGGTGGCCTTGACTCCGCAGAAGGCCACCGACGCCTCCGGCGCTGCCCCAGATCCGATGGATCTTGGGTGTGTTGAGGGTAGGTGGCCTTCTGTGGCGTCAACTCTTGCTTGAATGTCTGGGGTCGAAAGGTCGTCACTTAGCCGCCTGCCTATCTTTCTTCTTTTCTCCCATCTCTTACGGTCCATGATGGACGCCGGTGGGCGGCCTCTTGTCGGACAGTTACCCCGAGGCACTTAGCCGAGCGGAGTAACTGGCTGACGGCATCGGCCGAACCTCGCAGGGTCTGGCCAATGCCACTCTTCTAACTAAGCGCGGCCCGCCGAGAGGCGGAGGCTCGGGCCATATTTTGGAGCCTTAACCAAGAGGCGGTACCCGAGCCAAGGGAACAGCACGGCCAACATGGACGCGTGCCAGCGCAGGAACGGCCGCACCACGCCGGTGTGGGTCTGCAGCCTGTGAAGCCGCGCCGTGTTTGCCGGGGACATGGCGGTTTCAATGACCGGCCAGACCTTGATGACCTCTGCCACAAGCGGCGCCCAATGCAGTCCGTAACGATGGGATAGTAAGCTGTCGAGCCGGTTTGCAGCGTCAGCTGGGCCGTGACACGCTGGTCCGGCGCCAGGGTGGCGTAGATTTCCACCTGTGCCAGCAGCGCCAGATCCGTGACGTCACCATGCGACACCTCCAATCCTTCCAGATTAATGGTGTTGCAATGACCGGTTGAACTCACCGCCCCATATCTGCCGTTCAGCCCGCCTCTCCGACCTCCTAAAAGCAGTCGGTCCGCTCAAGTCGAGAAGGAGAGTGTCCGGTTTTGGTGAGGCCACACCGGAAAGCCGATACATATAATAGCGCTACCTGCAGGCGGTGTACGCAAAGCTTCCCTAGAGTCTGCTGTTCCGCTGATATCGTCACCGAACCCCACTCAATCCGCCTCGCCATAGATGGGTACTGCCCGCCAGGATTTATCCGATTCGGAGAAATCAAACCCAGAGCGCCCAAATTAGTTTGCTACCTTCACGGTGTCAGACGGTTCAGGGCAGGAGCAATCCTTGGGCCGGCTGAAGCGGCGGGGAGGCTGCAGAGGATCCAGACGGTGCACTGACGAATTGGCGCGGAGCCGGGCCACACCAAAGCCGGGCCCTCTCCTCAAGACCCGTATTGGGGTTGCCCAGCGCAATCAGCCCAAACCGTCAGCCAGATGAAGCAGGCGCCAGGTAAGGCAACAAAGAGACCAACCAAATGGTCTCGAAATTCCGGGCTGCAGTCCTCTCAGCCAGAGAAGAAAGAACTGAGTATGAACCAGAACAACATCGCCTTGATCGCGGGGGCAACCGGGTTGTCCGGCAGCTACACCGCGCAGCGGCTGAAGGCTGAAGGTTGGACGGTGGTAACGGTATCGCGCAGCGCGGTCGATCTGCCCTGGTCCGACCGGCACATTGCCGTCGATCTGGAAGATGCTGACGCCAGTCTGAGCGCTTTGAAGGCAGCTGCCGATGTCACCCATGTGTTCTATTGCACCTGGTCACGGCAGGCCAACGAACAGGATAATGTCCGGGTCAATGCCCTGATGATCCGCAACCTGTTCGAGGGCCTGGCAACGGCGCCGATCCGGCACGCAGCCCTGGTGACCGGACTCAAACACTACCTTGGATCGTTCGAAGACTATGCCAATGTCAAACCCTACACCCCGTTTCTGGAAAACAGCCCGCGGCTGCCGGGCCTGAATTTCTACTACGCGCAAGAGGATGTTCTGTTCGAAATGGCCGCCAGGCGCGGTTTCAACTGGTCGGTTCACCGCCCGCACACAATGATTGGATTTGTCGTCGGCAATGCGATGAACATGGCCGTAACGCTGGCGGTCTATGCCTCGATCTGCAAGCACAAGGGGCTGCCCTTTGTCTTTCCGGGGGCGCCCGAGCAATACAATGCGGTGACCGACGTTACCGATGCACGCCTATTGGCCGAGCAGCTGCTTTGGGCCGCCACCACGCCCGAGGCCGCCAATATGCCGCTCAACACGGTCAATGGCGATCTGTTCCGCTGGACCTGGCTATGGGCACAGATTGCAGAATATTTCGGCCTCGAGGTTGCCCAATACCCCGGCCACCCGGTGCCACTGGAAGAACAGATGGCCGCCGCGCCGGCGACCTGGGCCGAAATCGTGGCCCAGCATGGCTTGCAGGACATCGGCGTGAACAAGCTCGCGTCCTGGTGGCACAGCGATGCCGATCTGGGCCGGACGCTGGAATGCTTCACGGATATGACCAACAGCCGGACTCGGGGTTTCTCCGCCTATCAACAGTCGTCCCAAAGCTTCTTTGACGTGTTCGACGAGCTGCGTGCACGTCGGATCATCCCCTCCTGAGCAGGACCACCTCAATGCACTATGTCATCCATTGCCTGGATCACCCCGGCGCAGTTCAAAAGCGGTCGGATCATTACGAGGCGCACAAGGCCTATCTCGGCGCAGCGGCGATGAAAACCGTCATCTCCGGTCCGTTGTTGGCCGATGACGAGGCAACCATGATCGGTAGCTGCTTTGTCGTCGAGGCAGGCTCTCTGGCCGAGGTGGAGGCTTTCAACCACGCCGATCCCTTTGCCAAGGCAGGTCTCTGGCAAACCGTCTCGATCCGTCCCTTTCTCAAGCGCGTGGATAACCGGTCATGAGCAAACCCGTTGGAATAGCCCTGGTTGGCATGGGCTGGTGGGGCAAGAAGATGCTGACCGTGCTCGAAGCGGCGCCGTCTGACATTGCCGTGTTGCGCGCAGTGGAGCCCGATCTGGACTCGGTCAGAGACATCTGCGCCAGCAGGGGTATTCCCGTTTCTGCCGATCTGGCCGATGCGCTCAACGATCCGGCAGTAGAAGCGGTCGTGCTGGCGACGCCTCACGCGCTGCACGAGGCCCAGATCGAGGCAGCGGTGGCTGCGGGCAAGCACGTGTTCTGTGAGAAGCCCCTGGCATTGACCAAGGCCGGTGCCGAAAAGGCCGTGCGCCTGTGCCGGGAAGCAGGACTGGTTCTGGGCATGGGTCATGAACGGCGCTGGGAACCACCAATTGCCGAGATGCTGGCAAAGGTCGATGCGGGTGTTCTGGGTCGCATTCACCAGATCGAGGCCAATTTCAGCCACGACAAATTCCTCACGCTCGACCGCGGCAATTGGCGGCTGAAGGCCGACCAGGCCCCTGCGGGGGGCATGACGGCCACCGGCATCCACCTGCTGGACCTGTCTGTACGATTGCTGGGGGAAGCCGAGAGCGTGCTGTGCATCTGCGAGCAATTGTCCTCGGACCTGCCGCAGGGCGACACCGTGGCGGCTTATGTCAAGTTCAGGGGCGGCGGGACTTCATATGTCTCTGCCTCGCTCGCCAATCCGTTCATATCGCGCTTTGCGGTGTTTGGAGCCAAAGGCTGGATCGACATCCGCGACAAGGCCCATGTCGAGGCACCCGATGGCTGGATTGTCACCAGCGCCATGGTGGGGGGGGCGATCACCACCATCGAGGTGGGCAAGGCCGAGCCGGTCAAGGATAATTTGGTTGCCTTCGCCCGCGCGGTGCGGGGCGGCGAAACCTACCAGATTACCGGCGAACAGCTGGTGAACAATATTGCTTTGCTCGAGGCGGTCTTCAAATCCGCGTTGAGCGGCAAGATTGAAACCGTGAACTGAGGGAAAGCACCGTGAAAGCCCTGATCTTCGACGAGCCGAATAAGCCGGTGGTCACACAGGTGCAGATGCCGTCAATCACCGCCAATGAGGTGATGATCCGCTCGCGTCGGGTCGGCATTTGCCATTCCGACTATGAACTGCTGGCCGGCAAATATATCATTCCGATCTCCTATCCCGTCACCCCCGGCCATGAATGGGTGGGCGAGGTGGTTGAAATTGGCAAGAATGTAACCGGTTTTTCCCAAGGCGACCGGGTAGTCGGCGAATGCGTCATCAAGACACCCGAGCGGATCCACCATTTCGGCTTTTCCATGGACGGTGCGGATAGGGAGTACTTCGCCGCTCGGCCAGAATGGCTGCACAAGCTGCCCGATGCCGTCGATGATGCCAAAGGCGCGCTGATCGAGCCTTTCACCTGCGGCTATTACGCAGTGCTGCGCAGCGGCGGTACCAATGCGTCCGAAACGGTGGTTGTTTCGGGCGGCGGTACGATCGGTCTGGTCTCTGCGGCTGCAGCGATCGGCATGGGCGCCCGGGTGATTGTGGTGGACCCGGTACCATTGCGGCGCGACATTGCCCGCCGTCTGGGCGCCGACGCGACGGTGGACCCCTCGGCAGTCAACGCCGTCGAGGCCGTGCATGAGCTTACCGGTGGTGGCGCCGACCTGGTGATCGAGGCCGCAGGACACGCGTCCTCACTGGCCAATGTCTTCGACTATACACGTCCCGAGGGGCGCGTTTCCATGGTCGGCATCAATATCGGCCAGAAATTTCCGGTCGAGCTGGGCAGGATTCAGATTAAGGATCTGACCGTGCGCGGCTGCATCGGCTCACCCGGCGTATGGCCGTCCGCCATACGGTTTCTTGAGCGAACCGGCATCGACCTGTCGCCCATCCAGACCCACACCTTCGGCCTGGATGACGCCTTGACTGCACTTGAGCTGGGCTTGAACCCGCAAGAGGCCGTCAAGATCACCCTGCAACTGCACTGACCCGTCGCTCACCCTTTTGAAAAGAAAAGGCCGATGAACCAGACCGTCAAGCCAAACGCGACTACAGGCACAACGATGTTTCCCGTCACGCTGGCAAAGGGATTTGTAACCGTCGTCGTCTCGACCCTGGCATTGGTCATCCTGTGCCTGGTCTATGCACCATCCAGCGTTTCGTCTGGTGCCCTGGCGGGCAGCCTGCCTTTCGCCGCCGTTCTGGCCATTGTGGGGCTGGGGCAGATGCTGGTGGTTCAGCAGGGTGGCTTTGACCTGTCGGTGGCTGGCGGGGTGTCGCTGGCAGTGGTGATCGCCACCCATTACCCAGCCGGTAATGACGCTCTCCTGTTGCCTGCCGTACTGATCGCCATTGGCTATGCTTTGCTAATCGGGCTTGGAAACGGACTGCTGGTCGGGTTCCTGCGTCTCAACGCGATCGTGGCAACCATCGGCATGAATGCGCTGATCTATGGCGGCGTCTTCGCCTTTTCCGGCGGGGTACCGCGCATTACCACCAACCAGCTGGCGAGCATTGTCGGCGGCAGCAGTTTTGGCATCGGCAATGCCGTAATCTTTGCCCTGACGACACTGGCTGTCGTGGGTCTGGTGATGAAGAAAACGGTGAATGGTCGGCGCTTCGAGGCGATTGGCGCGAACCGGTTGCTGGCCAGGTCCATCGGCCTGAGGGTGCGGCTATACCAGATGATGGCCTATGTCTGCGCCCAGCTGCTCTATTGCCTGGCCGGCCTGCTGATCGCTGGGCTTACCACCCAGCCAACCGCCTTTCAGGGTGACCCCCTGCTGCTGCCCTCGGTCGCAGTGGTGGTGCTGGGGGGCACCTCGCTGCTCGGCGGACGCGGCTTTCCCATCTCGACTGTCATCGCCGCCTTTTTTCTCAATCAACTGAGCCAGTTCGCCTACGCACTGGGCGTTCCATACTCGGCTCAGACAATCATTCAGGCTCTCGCGCTTGGATTTGGCATCGGGATCTATTCGCTCCGGTGGCCAAACACGAACCAGACGAAACAAAAAAACATGGAGGAAACCAATGAAACTCTCGTCTCTTAAAGGCCAGACGGCCATCGTGGCCGCGGCACTGACACTAGCATTCGCTGGTGCGGCCCATGCCGAAGTGCCGAGTTGGTGCGGCCCCAACAAGGCCTCGCTAGCACTGCTGGACGGCTATGGCGGCAATAGCTGGCGCCTGGTCACCACCGCCTCGGGCGCGGCAGAAGCGGCCCTGTGCCCAAGCATCACCGACTACCAATACGCCGATGGCCAGGGGAACACCCAGAAGGCAATTTCCGACATCAAGAGCATGGCGGCCAAGGGCGTCAATGCGCTGGTTGTGTTCGGTGATGCCGGTCCCGCCGTTCTGCCCGCCCTAAAGAGTGCCTATGGCGCCGGTTCGGTCGTAGTTCCCTACCGCGTGGTTGTTGGCGGTGAAGAGGGCAAGGACTATACCAAGTTTGTCGGCTCCTCCTTCGTTGACGACGGTGTCAGCTGGGGCAACTGGATCAAAAGCATCCTGCCAGATGGTGGCAATGTGCTGTTTCTCAGCGGCCCGGCGGGCAATAGCCAGGGCACCGATGAACTGGCCGGCATGAAGCAGGTTCTCGACGACAGCTATGTCTTCCTCAACCCGGCTCCTTTCGACGTGACCAACTGGGATCCGGCGCTGACGCAGCAGGTCCTGTCGGCGGAAATCGCCAAGAACCCCAAGATCGATGTCATCGTTTCGGACTTCGGGCCCTCGCTCGTGGGTGCCTTGGCGACGTTCGCCAAGTTCAACCGGTCGATACCGGCGATTGCCACCTCGGACGGCAACTCGCTCGGCTGCTTCTGGGCAGACAATCACGAAGCCAACCCGGACTTCAAATTGTTCACCGTGGCAACCGGCAATGACAATGTGCGTCTGGCTGTGCAATGGGCCATTGCTGAAGCAACCGGGGGCACGCCACCGACCGACAAGATCTTCAAGGCGCCTGTTTTTGAAGATTCCGTGTCCGGCCAGCCCAATGCCGTGCAGTGCCGCGCCGACCTTCCAGGCTCGATCTATCTGTCAGCTGTGATGTCGGCCGACGATCAGGCCAAGGCCGTCAACAAGTGATCTTTGGGCGGCTCGGGTGCGCTTGCATCCGGGCCGCCATGTCTTGAGCGCGAATGGTGTTGGCAATGCAAGATACGACTTTGGCGACCGAAAAGACGGACGCAACCGAGACAGACCCGAGTGGGCCGGTGGTGCTGCGGTTAAGCAGAATATCAAAGTCCTTCGGCGGCATCGCTGCGCTGACAGATGTCAGCGTCACATTCAACGCCGGCGAGGTTCACGCCGTTCTGGGTGAGAACGGCGCCGGAAAATCCACCCTGATGAACATCATCTCGGGAGTCTTTCAGCCCTCGCAGGGAAGCTTGGAATTCAATGGCCAACCCATCCCGGCGATGCGGCCGGAGATGGCGGCGGACCTGGGGATAGCAATTGCCTATCAGCATCCGGCAGTGCTGAGTGATCTGTCGGTGCTGGAAAACCTGCGTGTGGCCCTGCCGCCTGCCTTGTTCGAGGGCAAATCGGCCCGCGCAGTGGCGGGTGACCTGCTTGATGTGGTGGGTCTTCATGTTCCGTTGCAGGCGCGCGGCGATACACTGACCGTGGCGCAGATGGCGCTGCTGGAAATTGCCAAGGCGCTGGCGATCAAGCCAAGAGTGCTCATTCTGGACGAGCCGACGGCATCGCTCGACCAGGAAGCCACCGATATGCTTTTTGGCCGCATCCGGGATGTGGTCAAATCGGGCACCTCGGTCATCTACATTACCCATCGCATGGCCGAACTGCGCCAGATCGCGCATCGCGTGACCGTGCTGCGCGACGGCCGCAAGCGCGGTGAGGCCAGGGTCAGCGAGATCAGCGATCAGGATCTGCTGACCATGATCGTCGGCCGGGCGCTGGGCTCGACCTTCCCGCCCAAGGCGCACCCAGGCGCAGGCCAGACAAACCTTTCTGTGCAGGGCCTTGGCGGCGACAATTTCAAGGACGTCAGCTTTGATGTCGCGCGCGGCCAGATCATCGGCGTTGCCGGCGTAGCCGGAAACGGTCAATCCGAACTGATGCGCGCGCTTGCCGGGCTGCAGGGTTGGGATGGCAAGGTGACGCTCAACGGTCAGGCGCTCAGCCACCACGACCTGTTGCACAAGGCCGCCTTCATGCCCTCCGATCGCCACGCCGAGGGACTGGCAGGCGGGCTTACCATCCGCGAGAACGCCTCGCTGGCCGCACTCGACAAGTTTGCCAGCTTCGGTGTCATCAGCCGCAAACAAGAGGTTGAAGAGGTCTCGGAGACGTTCCGATCCCTGGCCGTCAAGGCCTCCAGCATCGAGGCGGCAGTGTCGTCCCTGTCGGGCGGCAATCAGCAGAAGATCGTCCTGGCACGGGCGCTGCTGTCTAACCCCGGACTGGTTGTGGCAGACGAGCCGACCCAGGGGGTCGATGTCGGGGCAAGAGCCGAGATTTACCGCATCCTGCGCGACGTATCGTCAGCGGGCACCCCCGTTATCGTCAATTCTTCGGATGCCGCGGAACTGGAAGGCCTGTGCGACAAGGTTATCGTCATGTCGCGCGGCAAGGTTGTCGAGACACTGTCCGGTCCCGACGTCGTTGAGGCGCGGATCGTTGCGGCCGCAGTTTCGGCAGCCGCTCATGCCGATGCCGGTCTGGAGCAGAGCAGATCCCGCCACGGCATCTGGCGACATTTCGTCCAGACCGACAATGCGCCGGCTATCCCTCTGGCGGCGGTTATCGTGGTTCTGGCGCTCTTCGGCTATAGCCAGAATCCGCTGTTCCTGTCATCGTTCAACGTGTCCAACATGCTGATGCTCGCCACCGCCCTGGGTTTCATCGCCATCGGTCAGAACATTGCTTTGCTTTCCGGCGGCATTGATCTGTCGGTCGGGCCCCTGGCGGGGTTCATGGTCGTGGTCGCCTCATTCTTCATCAATGACGGTCAACCCTGGCCGACCATATTGGCTGGATTTGCCCTCTTGTTCGCGGCGGGGATCGTGGTGGGGCTGGTCAACGGCGTCATGATCCGATTTGCTAAGTTCACCCCGATCGCCGCGACGCTTGCAATGTATATTGGCCTGCAAGGCTGTAGTTTCCTGCTGCGCAACGGTCCGGATGGCTACATCAACAGCGATGTCGTCGCCTGGATCACTTTGCAGTGGGGACCGATCCCGGTCGCCTTTGTCGTCCTGATCGCCTTTGCGTTTGCCGGCGAGTACGTGTTGCGGCACAAGCGTCCGGGCTGGCAACTGCGTGCAGTGGGATCCAATGAGGACTCCGCACGCCGGATCGGCCTGGGCGTCGACCGCATCTTTATCGCCGGCTATCTCGGCAGTGCGCTGTTCACCGCTCTGGGTGCGGTGATGCTGATGGCACAAATCGGCGTCGGCGACCCCCAGCAGGGCGTGAACTACACCTTGTCCAGTATCACGGCAGTGGTTCTGGGCGGCACCAGTCTGAAGGGGGGACGCGGCACGTTCATCGGCACCGTCATGGGGGCCGTCCTGCTGATGCAGGTGCTCAATGCAGTGTCGTTTCTGGGCCTGTCACAGACCTGGCAATACGTGTTCCAGGGCGCCTTGATCCTGACAGCGGCACTGGTCTATTCGACAGTGCGAGGCAATGCGCGGGACTGAGCCAGCGATCAGGGCGCCGGGATTTCCGCCAGGCTCGAAAGGCTCATGTTCCAGGCATAGATATGAACGGCGCCATAGACGCCGGACTGCACGAAGGGATCGCCTGCGCTGAAGTCCACAAGATCCTGTAGCCGGTTAACCTCCACCAGAAGCAATGCGCCCGTCGGGCTGTCGCCGACCGGCGCCAGCGGGCCCGATAGCAGGATGCGCAATCCGGACCCACGCAGATATTGACGGTGCGTTTGAAAATACTGCTGCCGCTCGGCCTGCCTTGCCGGGTCGGAGAAGGCGATGCGAACGGCCAACATTGATCGGCTCACAGCGCCAGAACGAAGTCGTAGTCGACCGACCAGTACCAGCCTGAGGTAAAGCCGAACGCCTCGGCCCTGGCCGTGTCGTCCACCCGCTGAAAATCGGCCAGCAGGCTTTCCTTGACACCGAACACGGCGTCCGAGGTGATATAGGGACAATGCGGATCGAAGATATGGGTGGTCAGCGTCTGGAACCCTTCCGCCTGCAGGATGAAGTGCAGATGCGCCGGGCGATAGGGGTGGCGACCCAGGGCGCCGAGCAACTGCCCCACCGGGCCATCATCGGGGATGGGATAGAAGCGGGGCTTGACCGCCCTGAACCAGTAGCGGCCATCATCGCCGGTCACGAACACGCCGCGTAGATTGAAATCTGGCTGGATGCCCTTTTGCTGCACGTCGTAAAAGCCCTCGTCATTGGCCTGCCACACATCCATCCGCACGCCCGAGATGGGCTTGCCCTCGGTATCGAGCACCTGGCCAGAAACGACCATGTCCTCGCCCTTGCCATCCAGACAGATATTGGCGCCCATCGGCATCTGCGGGGCATTGGCGACGTGAAAGGGTCCCAGAACCGTGTTCTCGGAGCCGCCATCGGGCTTGCGATGGTTGATCGCATCGACCAGCATGGAGACGCCCAGGACGTCTGAAAACAGGATCCATTCCTGCCGCCAGTCATTGCAGATCTGACCGGTCGCGGTCAGAAATTGCAGTGCCTGCATCCACTCGGCTTCAGTTGGCTCGATTTCCTTGACGGCCTCGTGCAGCTTCCGGGTAACGACCTCCATGACCTGTTTCAGGCGCGGATTGGTGCAATCGGCATTGCGCGCTATGACCGTCTCGGCGGACTGGTCTTCGCTGAAATAGCCGTTTTCGGTGGACATTGTCAGATCCTCAGGATTGGGCGGGTGCACCGGTCAGCGCCCGACGCAGAAGCGGCATCATAGTCTGGCGGTCGATGGGGCGAGGTGACCAATAGGGTCGCTCTGTCGCCAGGCTAACGGCGCGATCAAGGTCTGTCTCGGTCAAACCAAGATCGAGAAGGCGCATCGGCGCACCCAGTGATTTCGCCAGCGCCTGCAAGCCAAGTGCAGCGGTCCGGGTGCCCATCAGCTCTGCCACCGGGGCAAGCAGCTCGGGCACGGCAGGCTCCACATGCGAAACCGCATGCGGCAGCAGGATGGCATGGGTATCTGCATGGGGCAGGTCAAACCCGCCACCAAGAGCGTGGCACAGCTTGTGGTGGATCGACATGCCGACCTGTCCCAGCACTGTGCCACACAGCCAGGCACCATACTGCGCCTCCGCCCAGGCCTGTAGATCGGCACTATCGCTCTTCAGGCGGGGCAGGGCGGAGATCATTGCGCGGATGCCCTCCAACGCCATCAGGCTGGTCATCGGGTTGCGATCCTGAGCGTACAGACCCTCCACAGCATGGGCCAGGGCGTTCAGCCCGCTGCTGATGGCCAGTGCGGGTGGCATAGTCTTGACCAGTGCCACATCATAGACAATGACCGCAGGCCGCAAGCGCGGATCTGTCATTGTGGTTTTTTCGCCGTCCTGCGTCTGGCCAAGGATCGGCGTAGCTTCGGACCCCGCGAAAGTCGTTGGAATGGCGATCTGGGGCAGGCCGGTGCGCAGGGCGAGTGCCTTGGCCAAACCGATGGTGGATCCGCCACCAATGGCCACCACCACATCGGCACCGGTTCGCGTGATCTCGTTGAACGCGGTTTGCGTCACCGACACCGGCGTATGCATGACTGCGCCAGAAAACTGGCCGACCGCGAGGGTGCCAAGCTGCGCACACAGCGCCTGCCCGGTTGCAGCCTGTTCTGGCGTGGTCAAGACCAGGGCGCGCTTGCCTCCCATCCGCTCCACCTCCGCCCCGGCCTGGGCCAGAGTGCCCGCGCCAAAGACGACCCGCGCCGGAGAGCCCTGGTAGGTGAAGACTGTTTGAAATGCCGAAGCCATGCGCTGTCCCGATATCGCTGTCGGCGGTCAGGTCCGCACGACGATTTTCAGATGGTTGCCTGCCGGGTCCAGCAGCGCTTCGAAACCTTTCGAGACCACATCGGCCGCGTCGATCCGCGCGGTGATGACGCGCTCTACCGGGAAGGTCCCCGAAGCGATCAGCCGGGCGATGCGGGGCCATATCTGGACCGGATAGCACCAGGTCGCCTCTAGCGTGATGTCCTTGAGCGCCCATTGCATCGCATCAATACTGGCGCGCTTGATGTGCAGACCAACCTGCACCACCTTGCCCTGTCGCCGCACAGCGTCAACACAGGCGTTCAGCGAGGCCTCCAGCCCGACGCACTCAAGCGCCACATCCACGCCCACTCCTTCTTCGGTGAGGTCACGCACCACCTCAAGCAGATTCTGCGTCTTGGGATCAATCACCACGGCAAAGGGGGCTATCTCGCTGATGATGCGGCGGCGGTTGGGGTTGGGTTCAGACACGATGATCACCGAGGCGCCGGCGGCCTTGGCACCCAGTATGGTCAGCGCGCCAATCGGCCCCGCACCGGAAACCAGCACGGTGGAGCCTGCCGTCACGCCGCCCCGATCAACGCCGTACATGGCCACGGCGGCTGGCTCGATCATTGCTGCCTGCTCGTCAGTCAGAGAATTTGACACGGGTTGAGCGTTGTAGTCCTTGATCACTGCCTGCTCGGCCATGCCGCCCCAAGCCCAGGAAAGGCCAACGCAGGCCATCTTGGGCGAGAGGTGATAGAGCCCGCGCTTGCCAAAATAATCGTCACGCGGAAACAGCAGCGGCTGCACCGAAATGCGGTCCCCCGCCTTCACATGAGAAACGGCCGAGCCCACCGCTTTGACCCTCGCAGAGAACTCGTGCCCCAGAATTTGCGGATTGGTGGCGCCGGTATAGGCGTGCGGCGTGGCGGGCGTGACGATCGGGCCAGCGACATATTCATGCAGGTCGGTGCCACAGATGCCGGTAACAAAGGGCTCCACCAGCACGTCATCGGGCAACAGCACGCCAGACGGCGGTGCCACCTCCTCGACGCGGACGTCACGGGCGGCGTGGAAACGAACGGCTTTCATCTCTTGATCCTTTAAGATCTCGGGTGGGCTCGACAAACACCGCATGCGCCAGGCACAATCGAAGGCCAAACCAGGTCAATCCGAGCAGCCAGCCCATGCGCCTGTCCCTGGGGGGATCCTACAAGCGGTCACAGAGACCGACACTGCACTTCCCGCGGCATCATTAGCAAAGTCTGGCCAACCATTGACGTCTGTTTTGTCCAGATTGGACCATTTTCAAATCTGCGATCCAGACCGTCCGGCTATAGTCTTCAAAAGCAAGCAATTGGCGGAGACTGCCCTGTGGAAGCAAAGACCACCACCCATAGCATCGGCTGGATAGGCGTCGGCAAGATGGGCAATCCTATGGCGACGCGTTTGATCGAGGCCGGCCATGCGCTGACCATCTGTGATCCCGTGACCGAGAACCGCGCGAGCCTGGTGGCCCGCGGCGCCAACGTTGCGGCAACTGCTGGTGATCTGGTGCAACGGTGCAACCTGATCTTCTCGATGATCCCCAATGACGCAGTGCTGAGCGCGCTGATCTGGGGGGATGAGAACGCGGGACTGCTGGACCAGCTTCGCCATGGGTCGATCTTTGTGGACATGAGCACGATTTCCCCGCAGCTATCCGAAAGGATCGCCCGCGATCTCGCGTTGCGTGGCGTTGCCTATCTGCGCTGCCCGGTTTCCGGCAGCACCACGCTGGCGCGGAGCGGCAAGCTGACCGTGCTGGCATCGGGCGACAGTTCTGCCTGGGATGCTCTGTCTGACACGCTCGACATTCTGGCTGTGCGCAAGTTCTACCTCGGCCCTGCCGAGGAGGCGCGCTACATGAAGCTGGTGCTGAACACGCTGGTTGGCGCCACTGCCGCCATTCTTGCCGAGGCATTAGTTCTGGGTGAATCGGGAGGCCTGAACCCTGCCGCCATGATGCAGGTCATCGCCGAAAGTGCTGTCGCTTCCCCCCTTATCCAATACAAGGTAGAGATGATCGAGATGATGGACTTCAGTCCCGCATTCTCGGTGACCCAGATGATGAAGGATTTTACACTCATCACTGAGGCCGGCCGGGAAAAGCACGTTCCCATGTTCGCCGCCAACATGATCCTGCAGCAATATATTGCTGCCTCAAATGCCGGCTATTCTGAACAGGATTTCTTCGCTTTGTTTGACTGGATGCGAAATGCGAATTTGGAGTCGGGGCAGGATTGAGGAGACCGGTTCGCAACCATGAGCAGAGCCGTCGCCACGCTTTCAGACCACGAATTGTCTCGGGTGATCGACTTTCTGCGAAAGATCCGCGCACCGTTTGATAGCGTCGTGCCCGGGGCCAAGCCGGATCCCTACTGGAACATCGTGCTCGAACTGGTGGATAGCCATCTCAAGCAAAAGCCCCTCGATATCAGCAGCCTGATCGATCTGAGCCAAGCCAGCTATGGCACCGGCAACAGGATGATCGTTAAGATGATCGAAGACGGGCTGATTGTGAAAGTGCCGCGCGGTCCCAAGCACAAGACCGGATTTCTGGCCCCTTCGCATGACCTCATCGACAGTTTCATCCGCTATGCCAGTCAGGTGAAGGCTCACTTGGCCAAAACCTTCGGCCTGCGCTCGGGGGCCGAGACGGATGAGTATTACTTCGGCGGATCATACTTCGCGGCCCATATCATCGCGCCAGTTCATGGTGGCGACATCAGTTCTGCGACCCTGCGCAACCTGCATTTCCTGCTGCATGACGACAATTATTTCGTCTCAATGCGCAATATGTGGTCCGACTTTCGCAACGATATCGGCCGCAAGAGCAGCTTCGATCTGAGACCCTTGCCCGAATTGTACAGCCGGGCCGAAGTTGCGTTGAGCGATCCCGCCTCGGCCTATGATGTGGTTGCGCTCAACATGCCCTGGCTTGGCCGCTTTGCCGAGGCCGGACTTCTGGCCAGTCTTGACGACATCCTGCCGCAGGCCCCGATCAACCCTTTGGATTTTCACCCCACGGTCTGGAGCACGGGGCGTTGGAACGGCAAGCAATATGGCATCCCGATCTACTGCACCATCGAGATACTGACGGCGCGCAAGGACTTGTTCGAACAGGCACATTTGGCATTCCCGCATAGCTTTGACGACACCATCGCCGCCGCCCGCCAGCTGCATCGCCCGGAGAAGGAGCAATACGGCGTTTCCTGGAACGGTGCGCGCGGCATGACCATTGCCCATGCCTTCATGTTTTTCTTGGCCTCATCCCAGGGCTCTGTCATCGAGATTCCACCCAAGTCCGAGAACTGGCAGGATGGTTTTGACCCGGGTACTCTGCGCCTGAAGTTCAACAGTGAGGAAGGGCTGGCGGCGCTGGATTTCATGTTGCAGCTACGCGAAGTCTCCCCGCCAGGCGTGGAAACCTTCGATGCCGAGCGCAATCTGGAGTGCTTCATGTCCGGCCACGCTGCAATGAGCTACGCTTGGACCATGCGCGCCGCCAGGCTGGAGTACGAATTGTCCTCCAAGGTTAAACGCCGTGTCGCCTATCTGCCGCCGCCAGTCCTGAAAGGACGGCATGTCACGGCACCGGTGGGGGGCTTTCTTCTGACCATCCCGTCTTATGTAAGCCCTGAACGCAAACGCGAGATCCTCAATGCCATCGCCTGGATGGCGTCGCCCGAGGCGATGAAGGCACATGTCCGCAATGGCTTTCCGGTCGCGCCGCGGTTTTCCGTCTGCGCCGATCCTGAAGCGCTTGCTTCCTCTCCCATCGTCAGCTTTGTCGATCAAATGGCGCGGCGGAACGAACTGAACACCTGGTCTCGCCCGCCGGTTCCTGCATATGTGGAAATTGAACGGATTCTGGGCGACGAGATCTTTGCCGCCGTCTTCGAAGGCAAGGCGCCGAAAAATGCCCTCGCCGATGCTGAAAACGCGGCCTATCGGGCGACACGAGCCAGCAGACTTGTCAAATCGCATGCAACTGCGGCTCTGACGCACATTCGATGATCGCAGGATCATGTTGCTCCGATCAGTCTGGCCTGGAGCAGGTCAAGCTTGGCGCGACCGTACATCTGACGTTTGACGAGCTTGAGCTTGGTGATCTGCCCTTCG
>NZ_LAPV01000044.1 GCF_000971275.1 Devosia psychrophila
TGCGCAGCCACTCCTACGACTGGCGGGACAGTGGCCTGCTGCCGACGATCAACCACCTGCTGGTGATGGCGGCGCGCCAGCAGGCCGGCCGCGATGCTTCGCCCAGCGCGGGCGTCATCGACAGCCAGAGCGTCAAGACCACTGAGAGCGGCGGGATTTCCGGCTATGACGCGGGCAAGAAAGTGAAGGGTCGCAAAAGGCATAACATCACCGACACCTGCGGCTTCCTGGTATTCATCCTGGTCCACGCCGCCGATATCCAAGACCGGGATGGGGCCGTCGATGTCCTCAAAGCCATCCGATATCGCTTCCCCTGGCTGCGCCATGTTTTTGCCGATGGCGGCTATGCAGGGGACAAACTCAAAGCCGCTCTCCAGGCCCATGGAAGCTGGACCCTGGAGATCATCAAGCGATCCGACACCGCGAAAGGTTTCGTGCTTTTGCCCCGGCGCTGGGTGGTCGAACACACCTTCGCATGGCTCGGCCGGTGCCGCCGCCTCGCGAAGGACTGGGAACGATCCATCGAAAGCTCAACCGCTTGGGCAACCATCGCCAGCATCCGCATGCTCACCCGAAGAATCGCACGACTTTCAACTCATTGAATAACTTTTGAATCGGGCTCTCAAGAAGGGCCTGACGCACTGTCTTCTTACGGTCTTGTCCAGGAATCCGGTCACGGCCGAGCCGTCATGTTGGTCGGCAACCGGAGTATATTCATGGAAGAAGAACCTGACGACGCGCGACGCCTTGTTGTTGGCGGCGTCGATACCCACAAAGATCTTCACATCGCCGCTGTAGTTGACGAGCGTGACCGGGTCCTGGGCAGCGGCTGCTTCGCCAGCACCCGGCAGGGATATAAACAGATGCTCACCTGGATGCGCTCGTATGGTGAGCTCGAGCGCGTTGGCATCGAATGCACCGGAACCTATGGAGCTGGTCTGCTCAGATACATGCAGCAGGCCAGCGTTACAGTGCTGGAGGTCACGAAACCGGACAGAACCGATCGCCGCAAACGAGGCAAGGATGATACCTTCGATGCCGAAAATGCCGCCCATGCGGCCTATGCCGGAATCCGTACTGTCACCCCCAAGAGCCGCGATGGTATGATCGAAGCGCTCCGCGTCCTGAAAGTCTGCCGAAAAACGGCCGTATCGGCACGGTGCACAGCCCTTCAACTCATCCAGGCAACGATCGTCGCTGCGCCGGATGACCTCCGCCAGGTGCTGCGCTCCGTGACGCGCATGCAACTTGTTCGAACGCTGGCAGCGTGGCGCCCAGACCTGTCAGACTCTCGCGATCTGACCACAGCATATCGCAT
>NZ_LAPV01000045.1 GCF_000971275.1 Devosia psychrophila
GCGACGGGATCTGCCGCTCCGCTCAATGACCAGCTCTGCGCCAGCCCCCGTAGCTCACCCCGGCCAGATCGGCCAAAACAACCGCCCGAGTCTCCTTCAGGCTGGATAGAAGTTGGGGGCAACGTCATGGGCTTTGATCGGTATGTAAGGAAATTGCAGCAGGCCGGCGAGACGAACCTTTTTCCCGATCTAAAACCAACAGCGGGCACCAAGTCCTCGTGGGGCGATAAGCTCCACTACAATTTTTCCAAGGCAGTGAAGCTGAGCTTGGGCGTATCGCGCGTTGAAAGCGACGCAGCGAAAACCTTTCACAGTTTCCGTCACTACATTTGCACGGCTCTCGATCGCATCGAAACCGTGAAGGATAAGACCACCAAGGATATCGTAGGGCATGAAAACGTCGGGACGACCGACCGCGTATACAAAGAACCAGCGCTGCTCACGGTGAAACTGGTAGCCTTGCGGTTCCTGCCGGAGCTTACCGAGGGCGCTGCGATGGCCCTTGTGACAAAGCAGGTTGTGCCTGCTCGGAAGTCCTTGGTCTACAAGAGGAAGGCACCCACCTCTGCTTAACCGCGACGCTCACATCGGGCGATTGAAAGCTCCGGAACAGCAGCGCCAGCAGTCTCACGTGAAGGTTTCACCGGCAGAATTATCCTGTCGGTGGAACACGCATCATGGAGAAAAAGTGCTGTTCGCCTCTGGATCTTCCAGATCATCTCGCATCTGAGACATCCGCACATTTTCGACACCGACGTCGCGTGCGACGTCGGTGTCGGCCTCCGGGAAGGAAGAAATGAAGGTTTCGTGTGCGACCAGCAGCGAGGCGTACTCTGCCTCGGCGGCCATGGGCCCGTCGAGGTTGGCCGCTAACCCCGCGCGGCGCGGCCAAGCTTGGTGCTCGGCGATGGCCGCCAGAATCGGGCGGCGGGCCATGCTTCCCTGTTTGGCAAGCCCGACCACATCACCTTAATGGCTGTTGATTGGCGTGGGGTTGGGTGCCGATCGGCACGGTAAGCTATTGAAATCCCAACGCTCGACGGGGTCACGAGGTGACTCCAAATTACACGCCGACGTGCTGTCGAAACCAAATGTGTCAGCATGTTCTGAGTTATTGACATCATAATCCAGGTATGATGACTATTTGCGTACGTTTCTGTCGACATAATACGCACAAGCGTGCTGACGGATCGCATCTCAAGGAGGAACCAATGCGTTTCAGAAAAGCTCTGCTGCCGCTCGCTGTCATCGCGTCGCTCGCGTCGGGTGCGGCCCATGCCCAGGTCAATGTCATGCTGCCCGCCAATCCCGGCGC
>NZ_LAPV01000046.1 GCF_000971275.1 Devosia psychrophila
TGAACCGCGCCGGGAATTCCGGAGGCTGTTTGGTATAAGTTATGCGGCCATGGCCGTTTGTTCCAGTGCCGCGTAGAAGTTTGCCTCAGCTTCCGCTGGCGGGATATTGCCGATAGGTTCGAGGAGGCGCCGGTGATTGAACCAGTCGACCCATTCGAGGGTGGCGAACTCCACGGCTTGGATGTTTCGCCAGGGCCCGCGCCGGTGGATCACCTCGGCTTTGTAGAGACCGTTGATGCTTTCGGCCAAGGCATTGTCATAGCTGTCCCCTACGCTGCCGACTGATGGCTCGATGCCTGCTTCGGCCAGGCGCTCGGAGTAGCGGATACTGACATATTGCGACCCGCGATCGGAATGATGAACCAGACCGCCGCGATGGACGGGCCTGCGTTCGTGGATTGCTTGCTCGAGAGCGTCCAGCACGAAGCTGGTATGGGCGGTACGGTTGACCCGCCATCCCACGATATAACGAGAGTAGACGTCGATCACGAAGGCCACATAGGCGAACCCGGCCCAGGTTGCCACATAGGTAAAGTCGGAGACCCAGAGCCTGTTTGGCGCCGGGGCATGGAACTGGCGATTGACGTGATCGAGCGGGCAAGGCGCCGCCTTGTCGCTTATCGTGGTGCGCACTGGCTTGCCGCGGATCACACCCTGCAAGCCCAGATCGCGCATCAACCGCGCGACACTGCACCGGGCAAGATCAAGCCCCTCCCGCTGCATCTGCCGCCAGACCTTGCGCACGCCGTAAACGCCAAAGTTCTCTTCAAACACGCGCATGACTTCCGGCTTGAGGTCCTCGTCACGTCGGGATCGGGCAGACCGCCGGCCAGGATCGCGGCGCTGGGCAACGCGTTCGTGGTAGCTCGATGGGGCGATCGGCAGAACCCTGCAGATCGGCTCGACCCCATAAGCATCGCGGTGCTCATCAATGAAGGCGATCATCGCTTGAACGGGCGGTCGAGCTCCGCCTGGGCGAAATATGCTGAAGCTTTGCGCAGGATCTCGTTGGCTTGCCGCAACTCTCGGTTCTCTCGTTCCAGAACTTTGAGCTTCTCGGCCATATCTGTGGTCACGCCGGCGCGCTGGCCGCCATCGACCTCGGCCTTCTTGAGCCACTCATTGAGGGTATGGGCCGAGCAGCCAATCTTGCCGGCAACCGACACAACGGCCGCCCAGCGGGATG
>NZ_LAPV01000047.1 GCF_000971275.1 Devosia psychrophila
TGTCATACCAACAGTTGTTATGATTGACCGATGTGTTCCCATTTGCGCATGCCGATGGACGAGATGGTTTCGGGCTTGTCGATTAGGTTGTTCCAGGCTTGGCAGTCGGCATCGATGATGGCGTCGTAGTTGTCGAAGACGCGGTTGGAGAGCCAGTTTTGTCTGAGGTACTGCCAGACGTTCTCGACGGGGTTCAGTTCGGGAGAGCGCGACGGCAGGAAGATCAGCGTCATGTTTTTCGGGACGATGAGCTTTTCCGTAGTGTGCCAACCGGCGCGATCGAGCAGCAAGACGGCGTGAGCACCGCGCTGGACGTGCCGGCTGATCTCATCGATGTGGAGATGCATGGCGAAGGTATCGGCATAGGGCAGCGCCAGGCCGGCGCCTTTTCCCTTTGCCGGGCAGATGGCGCCGAACAGATAGAGGTTCCGATAGCGCTGATCCGCCGGTTGCCGTGGCAGGGTTCCACGCTTTGCCCAGAGCCGGACAATCCCGTTCTTCTGGCCGATGCGCGCCTCGTCCTGAAACCAGATCTCGATCGGCTTGCCCTTGGGAAGGTGGCCGATATGAGCCTTCAGCGCCTGGGAGAAGCTTTTTTAAACGCCGCGATCGTCGCTGCGTCCTGACCGGGATGACGCGGGCGGGCGCTTATGTGCGAGAAGCCCAGCTTTTTGAGAAGCGTGCCGACATGGCGCTCGTGATATTGCACCCCAAACCGCTCCTTGATCACACGCTGAAGATCGACCCGGCGCCACCGAACGACACCATCAACCTCCGGATTTGGACCGGTCTCGACGATGGTGACGAGTTCGGCCTTTTGCTCTTGCGAAAGTCGCGACCGCGGGCCGACTGCCCGGTGCTCGAACAGACCATCAGGACCAGCCTCGTTGAACCGATGCACCCAGTCCCGGAGCGTCTGCCGGTCCATGCCGCCAATCAGGGCGGCGTCGGCGCGGTTCATGCCGTCAAGAACCGCCGCCAGTGACAACAACCGTCGGCTCTGATTGGCGTCCTTGCTACGCGACGCCAGGCGCCGAAGCGCCGCAGAGCAATAGTCCTGTCGAAGCCGAACCGATCCAGGCATGGGCGAATCTCCTTCGCCCCCATCGAACCAGCAAGCGTGTCGCTTGGGAATCCCCAGAGAGTCACAACCAAGAGTCGTTGGTATTACC
>NZ_LAPV01000048.1 GCF_000971275.1 Devosia psychrophila
CCCCGACATTCCGCCCGGGGCGCGGCCCTCTGCACTGCCTCCTGCGAACGGCAAGTTTACGCCCGCGTCGCTCTGCCGCCGCCCTGCATAAGCCATCAGCATCACTGCTTGGGCAATATTGAGGGAAGCCAAGGCCGGCTCGACCGGCAGAGTGACGATGCAATCGGCCAGCGCAACTTCTTCATTGCGCAAGCCCCACTTTTCGCGCCCAAACAGCAGGCCGACGCCCTTGCCAGACCCGATCTGCGCCGCCATGCGCATGGCGGCGCAGATCGGGTCTGGCAAGGGCGTCGGCCTGCTGTTTGGGCGCGAAAAGTGGGGCTTGCGCAATGAAGAAGTTGCGCTGGCCGATTGCATCGTCACTCTGCCGGTCGAGCCGGCCTTGGCTTCCCTCAATATTGCCCAAGCAGTGATGCTGATGGCTTATGCAGGGCGGCGGCAGAGCGACGCGGGCGTAAACTTGCCGTTCGCAGGAGGCAGTGCAGAGGGCCGCGCCCCGGGCGGAATGTCGGGG
>NZ_LAPV01000049.1 GCF_000971275.1 Devosia psychrophila
CGTAACAGCAATGGTTGAGCTCGAAGATTTCAGCGATGCGGCGACGCATAGCGAGGTACTTGTCTGCCATCTTCACACGGGCTCGATGGTAGAAGTACGAACTTCGTGCCAGTCCCAACTGGGCAAGCAGCTCTGGCAGCCGATAGAGATCTTTGAGGGCGCCAACCAGCAGTGTCTTCTCCCGATTGCTCAGGAGCTGCAGATCAACGCCCAGGCCTTTTTTTAGGAGTTCATTGGCCTTCTTCAAGAGATCCCGCTCGATCTGCAGTTGCCGGATGTCGCGTTGCAGGGAGTCGAGCTGACGCTCCAACTCCTCTCGCTCTGGCGCTGCCGATGAGGCGGTATTGAACCGCGCCGGGTTTGCCGGAGGCTCCAACTCCTGAGTAGGATGGAGCATGACGAGCAAGACGACGAACAAGTTTTCGAGTGAGGTTCGCACCCGTGCAGTGCGGATGGTGCAAGAGCATGGTGGAGAGTATCCATCCCGCTGGGCGGCCGTTGTGTCGGTTGCCGG
>NZ_LAPV01000005.1 GCF_000971275.1 Devosia psychrophila
AGGGTGATATTGGCGGGCACCACGAGTGCGGCGGAGATGTGCCATCCGGCCTGATCGAGTAGCAGCACGGCATGGGCCCCCGGTGCCACGGCGGCTGAGATTTCCGCCAGATGGAGCATCATGCCCTCGCTGTTGCAGCGGGGTAGAACGAGCGCGGCGCCTTTGCCCTGCGCCGGACAGATCGCGCCGTAGATATAGGCCGAGGTGGTCCGCTGGTCCTTGGGTGCCGATGGTCGCGTCCCGCGCTTGGCCCAGCGTCGGGTGATCCCGTTCTTCTGGCCGACCCGTGCTTCGTCTTGCCACCACAGCTCTATGGGTGTGCCACGAGGGAGCGTCGCCCGGATCGCTGCCACTGCGGCGGGGAAGTTTTTTTAAACGTCGGTATGGCATCGGCGTCCTGCGCATGGTGACGGGGTCGCGCCGACAGTTTGCGATAGCCCATGGCGCGCAACTCCCGGCTCAGGGTCTGCTTGCTGATCCAGACCCTGAACTCATCCCAAACCCACTGCGCCAGATCAATCAGCCGCCACCGCACGACCCCGTGCGAAGCCGGGATCGGTCCGCTCTCCACGATGGCCGCCAGGGCCCGGCGCTGGGCATCGTCCAGCAACGCAATGCCGCCCGGCGGTACACCATCGACCAAGCCATCAGGGCCGGCGGCGTTGAACCGCAATACCCAGTCCCGCACGGTCTGAAGACCAAC
>NZ_LAPV01000050.1 GCF_000971275.1 Devosia psychrophila
GAGAAGAAGGGTAGGAGGGGAGGAAAAAAGGATAAGGGGGAGGGAGCGACGGCAGAAAGAGTGGTGATAGGGCGGACAGAAAGCGCGATTGGTGGTGGAGAGAGTGAGAGGAGAAGAGGAGGGAGAGAGGAAGGCAGAGAGAAGGAGAAGCAGCGAGAGGAAAAGAGGGGAAGTAACGGGAAGGAGAAGGAATAGAGGGGAGAAGGAGAAGAGATGAGAAAGCAGAAAGGGAAAAAAGAGAAAGAAGACGAACAATCTAGCGTTATACAGAGGATGGATGGCGAAATGGAGCAGCAGGTTTGAGACATTTGGGCGGGAAACAAGCTAAGCGAGGAGCTCTGAGCAACAGACGCAAGGCGTAACGTTTGGCACTAATGGTTGTCAGGTCAGCTCAACAACTCTCTTGACCGGAATCGCAGCAGCATGGACTTGGCACACAAGCTGCTAACCTACACGCGTGGACGCGACTTAATTTTTCATGCGTAAGGAATCGTTCCACAAGGCGTCATGC
>NZ_LAPV01000051.1 GCF_000971275.1 Devosia psychrophila
GACGCGGGAGTTGCAGGATGAGGCGCATGCCGTCGGGCGTCGCCGCACCGCCAGACTGATGCACGAGAATGGCTTGGTGGCGCGCCAGAAGCGCCGCTTCAAGCGCACCACCGACAGCGAGCATTCCTGGCCAGTGGCGCCGAACCTGCTCGACCAGGTGTTCGAGGCCTGGGGTCCCGATGAGAAGTGGGGGGTCGATATCTCCTACATCTGGACCAGGGAAGGCTGGCTGTATTTGTCGGTAGTGCTGGATCTGTTCTCTCGTCGCATCGTCGGCTGGACCACCAGCGACCGCCTGCACCGCGCCCTGGCTCTGTCGGCTCTCAGAAAGGCGCTCGTCATGCGCCAGCCGGCGGCCGGTCTGATCCATCATTGGGACCGCGGCAGCCAATATTGTGCCGTGCACTATCAGGGCGAACTGCGCCGTAACGGCATCCGCATCTCAATGTCGGGCAAGGGTAATTACTACGACAACGCCATGGTCGAAACCTTTTCAAGACCCTCAAATCCGAGCTCGTCTGGCGCACACGCTTCCAGACCAGACACGATGCCGAACAGGCCATTGCCCGCTACATCGACGGCTTCTACAATCCTGTGAGGCGACACTCCGCCCTCGACTACCAAAGTCCTGTGCAG
>NZ_LAPV01000052.1 GCF_000971275.1 Devosia psychrophila
TGTTGAGCGGCATTGTTCCGGTGATCCCACCCAAAGCCAACCGCAAGAACCCGCCCCCATGCGACTTCAAGGCATACAAGGACCGCAACCGCATCGAACGCATGTTCAACAGGCTCAAGCAGTTCCGCCGCATCGCAACACGCTTCGACAAGACCGCGAAATCCTTCGCGGCCTTCCTCGCCTTAGCCGCTGTGAGGATATGGATACCGTACTTTGTCAACAGGACCTAGATCGACGAACTCGATTTGATCGGCACTGCCAGACGTCTGGGCGATGAACTTGCTGAAGGCTTCCGCTACCGCAGCGCGTTCGAGGCCTACGAGAGACCGTATTAACGGCCCAGGCTCTGGTGAGAGCGGCGGTGCAAAATTAGTCCACGGTAGCGGCGGGATAGTCCCGCTTCGGGCGGCTTAAAAGTCGGCCACCTATATTCCTTCTGCAACGGATGCAGGAGGGTCGAGGGATCTATACCGTGGATTTATATCTGAAGGTTAGTTGAACCGCGCCGGGAATTCCGGAGGCTGTTTGGTATAAGTTATGCGGCCATGGCCGTTTGTTCCAGTGCCGCGTAGAAGTTTGCCTCAGCTTCCGCTGGCGGGATATTGCCGATAGGTTCGAGGAGG
>NZ_LAPV01000053.1 GCF_000971275.1 Devosia psychrophila
TGGGACTTAGACATCCCAAAACCGTCGGCAACCCGTTCAGCCGCAAGCTGGCCCGCCGGATCCATATAGGCTAGAACTAGCGGGGTTCGCGCATGTTCCATCTTCGCTATCAATGCCATGATGTCACTCATTGCCTAAACCGTCACATCCAATGTCCGGAATATATGGCATCCCAGAAGACATTTCAATGCAGTTCTCGGGTGAAGGATCACCCGTGATTGAGACACTCCTCAAGCTTTTGCTGGTTCGAGTCGCATATCGGTGCGCACGGCAGCTGCTGGTCTGTAGGGCGACTTCGAATAGAGGGAGGTTCGCCGGGCATTGACTACAATTCGGCCTTGCTTCCTCGGCGGAGGTAGACGAACGCTATGTGCAAAAGCAACTCGGGCACGTGTCCGCGGAAATGACCCGGCGCTATCAACGTCGCCGCGACCGGTTTAGGGTCAATCTCACGAGGCAGCCGGGCTATGACCCCCCTGCCCCATTGAATTACAGGCCAGATAATGGACGCTGCACAGCTCAGGCAGAGCCTCATGACGCTATATTGGTCCACGGTGACGCTGGCGGACATCCTCCGCTGCCCAACCGAAGTCGTGATGGGTTGGTATTATGA
>NZ_LAPV01000054.1 GCF_000971275.1 Devosia psychrophila
TATGAACGAGGAGATTTTGATGAAGATGACGAGATATAGCGAACCCCAGATCCTGGCGATCCTGCGCCAGGCCGAAGGTGGGGTTGGGGTGTCCGATCTGTGCCGAGAGCATGGGATGAGCACTGCCTCGTTCTACAAGTGGCGGGCAAAATACGGCGGCATGGATGCGTCGATGATCAGCCAGATGAAGGCTTTGGAGGACGAGAACCGTCGGCTCAAGAAGATGTATGCCGAGATGAGCATGCAGGCCGAGCTTCTCAAAGAGGCCCTTGGAAAAAAATAACGCGGCCATCTCAACGCCGAGAGATGGCCGCCAAAGCGGTGGCACGATATGGGACTGGCATTTCACTGGCTTGCCGCACCTTTGGTGTCAGCCAGACCTGCTATCGTTACAGCCGCAAGCTTAACGCGGAGAACGAGCAGATCGCCGACCTTCTGATCGGGCTGACGAGGGCGAACAAGACCTGGGGGTTCGGGCTGTGTTTCCTGTATCTGCGTAACGTGCGGGGACATGTCTGGAACCACAAGCGCGTTTACCGCATCTACCGTGAGCTGGAGCTGAACCTCAGGATCAAGCCGCGCAGGCGGCTGAAGCGAGACAAACCGGATG
>NZ_LAPV01000055.1 GCF_000971275.1 Devosia psychrophila
ACAAGGGCGTCGCGCGAACAAACTTGCCCGGCATGTTCGATCAGATGTCGAAGCATTCGAAATTCGATTGGGCCCAGATGAATTGGCCGACCATTGCGTGAGACACGATGTGCGTCGAGGTCGATCTCAATGTCTACGTAGACGAGCGCCGCTCTGCCGTCCTTATCGGTGCGACTGGCCATCGGCCCCGCGAGCCTCTCAAGTAAGCCTATGAGCTTGCGTGGAGTAATTGGACGCACGAAGCTTTCATCTATTCCCGCTTTCATCAGGCTCAGATATTGCTGTTCGGCCCCAGGACCGATCAACGCTACTGTTGGAATTCCGAAAGTCGTGGGATCACGCTTGAGATCAAGACAAGCATCGATAGCGAGGCTGTCGCCCGAACGACAGTCGAGAAGGATCGCGATCGGATTGGCCTCATGGCTGATATAGATAATCTCTTCCACGCTCGACGCCAGTAGGACTGCAAACCCCGCCTCCGCCAGGATGTGCGAAAGCAGCAAATAGTAATCTACGTCAGTGGAAGCGATTACGATCGATGCCATTATGACGAACCCGGTCTTATCCCGCGTCATTAATTGTGACTGACACCGGGTTTGAAAGGCGACGAACCGCAATAGGCGCAAGGCCGACAGCCATGCAGCACCCAAGCCCCCGCTCAAGCGGCGCAGAATGTCGATACAGCGGGGGGAGCTTTTCCTGGCCTTCGATAAATTGGTCCCGAAACAGCCAGCTTTTCTCGCATCGTCGTCAGCACATCCAGCGAGATTTCGAACGCGCCGCAACATACCGGAGAT
>NZ_LAPV01000056.1 GCF_000971275.1 Devosia psychrophila
GCGCCCCTGTTCGAGGCACGCACTCGATCACCCCAAAACAGCAAAACCCATAGCGCAACACCTGCGGACCACGGGTTCCTGCATGAGAGGCTTTCGTACGCCAAGAGGCACCCGAAACCCTTCACCACAACGGACCTCGGGAACAAGATGCTGGTTCTTGTTCGATATCGCTCAAACTCTCGCGGTGCCTGTACGCGCTTGGGCAAAGGCATATGACGCCGACCCCCAACTGAGATCCAAGCCAAGCCTGCATCAAGTGCGTTTGCCACGTTCGTGAGGAGGGGCATTGAGTGCCAATCGCATTTGCTCCTCAACAATTTCACAAGCGGTCCGGTCAGCCTCTAACGCAGCGCGTTTGATGTCTTTGATCAGACCGGGATCCAGATAAATCATAAACGGCCTACGACCATCCTTGCGAGGCGGCGCTTTTGGGACTTTGTCGACTTCAGCCACGAAGATGCTCCCGGAAAGATCAGGCTCGCTTGGTTTTTCGCGTTTTGGGGAGGCGATACCTGTGCGCGCCCCACTTTAGCGCAGCGGCAGCCAAAATACAGCGAGCCTTTCACAAAGCCTCTCAGTCGATTCAGCGCGATTTCTAAGTGCACGAAGGCTGGCCGATGATCTCGGCTGGGGGGCGTCGGCATTCGTTACCTGAAAGTTGGTTGAGACCATTGATTTTCCACAGACTCCGCCATCGTTATGGGTAACCGAAAGGGGAAATTATGGGTTCCCTTCTACATCTTGCGCCTAAAAGACTTATTGACGGCGCCCCGGCATCGGGCGTATCTCCCGCCTCAGGACATCTCGCCCTAACGCGAGACGCATAGACCTGGGAGGGTCGCTGAATATGGCTCCAATGCCCCACATCGCGCCGGCGGTTAAACCGGCAAACCCCAATTTTTCGTCGGGCCCTTGTGCCAAGCGTCCTGGGTGGACGGTTGAAGCGCTTGCCAATGCGCTGGTTGGTCGGTCGCACCGCTCCAAGCCCGGCAAGGCGCGCATCCAGCGCGCTATCGACCTGACGCGCGAACTGCTGCAGGTTCCGGCCGATTACCGCATCGGCATCGTTCCCGCTTCCGACACCGGCGCCGTCGAAATGGCGATGTGGTCGATGCTCGGCGCCCGTGGCGTCGACATGCTGGCCTGGGAAAGCTTCGGCGAAGGCTGGGTCACCGACGTGAGCAAGCAGCTCAAGCTCGAAGACGCCCGGATCATCAAGGCCGGCTATGGCGAATTGCCAGACCTCGGACAGGTGGATTTCGACCGCGACGTGGTGTTCACCTGGAACGGGACGACGTCTGGCGTCCGTGTTGAAAACGCCGACTGGATCGCTGCCGACCGCAAGGGCCTGACCATCTGCGATGCCACTTCGGCGGCGTTTGCGCAGAACCTCGATTTCGCCAAGCTCGATGTCGTGACCTTCTCTTGGCAGAAAGCGCTGGGTGGCGAAGCTGCCCACGGCGTTCTTATCTTGTCGCCGCGTGCGGTCGAACGCCTCGAGACATATAAGCCCGACCGGCCGCTGCCGAAGATTTTCCGCCTGACCAAGGGCGGCAAGCTGCTCGAAGAAGTGTTCGAGGCCGCGACCATCAACACGCCCTCGATGATCTGTATCGAAGACGCCATCGATGCCATGGAATGGGGCAAGTCGCTGGGTGGCCTCAGCGCCATGCAGGCCCGCGCCGATGCCAATTTCAAGGTGCTGGAAGACTGGGTCGCCAAGACCGAATGGGTCGAATTCCTCGCCAAGACGCCGGCCAACCGCTCCAACACCTCGGTGTGTTTCTCGATCGTCGATCCTGCCGTGACGGCGCTCGATGGCGACAAGCAGGCAGCGTTTGCCAAGGCCATCGTGTCGCGCCTCGACAAGGCCGGCGTCGCCTATGACATCGCATCCTACAAGGACGCCCCCTCGGGCCTGCGCATCTGGGCCGGCTCGACCATCGAAGCGTCCGACCTAGCGGCGCTGGTGCCCTGGCTGGACTTTGCGTTCGCGGAAGAGCTCAGCGCGCTCAACAAGGCCGCTGCCTAAACATAGAAACCCCCACCCAACCTCCCCTGATAGGGGGAGGGGCTGATCGAGTTTTTGGCACTATGTTGCCTTGAACGCGGAGCCGTTCCTCCCCCTATCAGGGGGAGGCTAGGTGGGGGTATCCCCTTCAAAAACTCTCGATATTTTCAGGGACTCCCCCCAATGCCCAAGGTTCTCGTTTCCGACAAGCTCAGCCCGACTGCCGTCCAGATTTTCAAGGATAATGGTGTCGAGGTGGATTACCTGCCCGATCTCGGCAAGGACAAGGATAAGCTGCTCGAAGTGATCGGCCAGTATGATGGCCTGGCCATCCGCTCGGCCTCCAAGATCACCGAAAAGATCATTGCTGCCGCGACCAATCTGAAGGTCATCGGCCGCGCCGGCATCGGTGTCGACAATGTCGACATTCCGGCTGCGACCAAGAAGGGCATCATCGTGATGAACACCCCCTTCGGCAACTCGATCACCACGGCCGAGCACGCCATTGCCATGATGTTCGCACTGGCCCGCCAGCTGCCGGAAGCCGATGCTTCGACCCGCGCTTCGAAGTGGGAAAAGAACCGCTTCATGGGCGTCGAGGTCACCAACAAGACCCTCGGTCTGATCGGCGCCGGCAATATCGGCTCCATCGTTGCCGACCGCGCCATTGGCCTGCGCATGAAGGTCATTGCCTTCGACCCATTTCTGACCCCCGAACGCGCCCAGACGCTGGGCGTCGAAAAGGTCGAGCTCGACGACCTGCTGGCCCGCGCCGATTTCATCACGCTGCACACGCCGCTGATCGACGCGACGCGCAATATCATCAGCGCCGAGGCCCTGGCCAAGACCAAGAAGGGCGTCCGCATCATCAACTGCGCCCGTGGCGGGTTGATCGACGAAGACGCGCTGCTTGCGGCGCTGAAGTCCGGCCAGGTTGCCGGCGCGGCGCTCGACGTGTTCCTGCAGGAGCCGGCCGAGAATAACCCACTGTTCGACCTGCCCAACGTCATCTGCACACCCCATCTTGGCGCAGCGACCACCGAAGCGCAGGAGAACGTGGCGCTGCAGGTAGCCGAGCAGATTTCGGCCTATCTGATGAGCGGCGAAATCACCAATGCGCTCAACTTCCCGTCCATCTCGGCCGAGGAAGCGCCGATCCTGACCCCATGGGTCAAGCTTGCCGAAACGCTCGGTTCGTTTGCCGGCCAGCTCACCGAAACGGCGATTACCGGCATCAAGATCGAGTTCGAAGGCACCGTCGGCCTGCTCAACACCAAGCCGATGGTGGCCGCTGCGATCAACGGCGTGCTCAAGCCGTCGCTGGGCGATATCAACATGGTTTCGGCGCCGCAGATCGCCAAGGATCGTGGCATCGTGGTCGAGACCACGACACGTGATCGCCAGGGTGCCTATGAGGGCTACATTCGCCTGACCATCACCACCGAGCGCCAGGAGCGCAGCATTGCCGGCACTATCTTTGCCAATGGCAAGCCGCGGGTCATCCAGGTCAAGGACATCAACATGGAAGCCGAGCTGTCGCCGTCCATGCTGTATGTGACCAACGAGGACAAGCCAGGCCACATCGGTCGTCTCGGCACGCTGCTCGGTACGCTGGGCATCAACATCGCCAACTTCAACCTCGGCCGCGTCGAAGTCGGCTCCGACGCCATCGCGCTGGTGTCGATCGACGGCACCCTGACCGAAGCACAACTCGGCGAAATCGCCAAGCTCGAAGGCGTCAAGCAGGCCAAGGCACTGCGGTTCTGACATGTCAAAGCGTCTTGATCAGATGCGGAGGCATCCGCAATCGGATTGGACAAATAGTGACGTAGCAGCGCTTTGCCGCGAGTTTGAAATAGTGTGTGAGCCGCCTCGCGGGGGTGGCTCACACTACAAGATTTATCATTCGGCGATGACCGAGATTTTGACGGTGCCTTTCAAAAGGCCCATCAAGGCAGTAGATAGCAGGCGGTTGGTTGCATTCGTGACCGAAGTGGATCGGCGCCATGGCAAGCCTTGAATACCCAGTGATCGTTTCGCCTCTTCCGCCAGAAGATGGTGGGGGCTTCAGCACAACCGTGCCCGACTTGCCCGGCTGCATGAGCGATGGCGACACGCCAGAAGAAGCCATTGCCCACTTCCAGGATGCCATCGGCGTTTTGATTGAAGCCGCAATGGATATGGGGCGCCCGATTCCACGCCCATCCCGCCATCTG
Organism: Devosia psychrophila; assembly: GCF_000971275.1. Lineage (GTDB taxonomy): Bacteria > Pseudomonadota > Alphaproteobacteria > Rhizobiales > Devosiaceae > Devosia > Devosia psychrophila. The sequence goes on from NZ_LAPV01000056.1 coordinate 4,228, forward strand.
GCTATCGCTTAACTTTAGCCGATCATCCCCAACCGTGCCCATGCCTTCGGCGTAATCCCCGCCAGTTCCTCCACCGCCGCCCATTTGGCGGCATGAACTTCTTCTGCCTGATGTACCAGCGGCGTCGCTGGGTCCGCGATGAACAGATATTGCAGGTCGTGGTGGACATGCGGCTTCTCGTGGCGCGATGGCTTGCCGGGGACGTCGTGGCTATCGATGACGAACGGATTGTCCGTTCCGGCGTGCCAAGGATGCAGCGTTAGGCCAATTACCGCCGTCTCCTCGACCGCTTCGCGTTCCGCTGACTGCCAGAAATAATCTGCGGGTTCGTAATGACCACCCGGCTGCAGCCAGCGGCCGATGGTGGCGTGGTCGATCAGCAGAGCCTGTGAATGGTCGGGTGACAGGACGATGGCGCTGGTGGTCAGGTGGCCGGGCATGGTGCTGCGCTGATTGAGATGATCGCCCTGTTCGATCTGCCATTGCAGTAGCGACAGCATCTCCCGCGGCCCGGCAGTTTCGCGCAGATACTGCTGCACCAAGGCCTCGATATCGGTTAGAAAGTGTTCGTCGGTCGGCATGGTGCTTGTTCCGTCCACGTCAGACTCTATGCCTCGCCGACCATTCGGCCAGCACAATGCCGGCGATGATGATGGCCGCGGCTATGTAATGGTAAAGCTCCAGCCGTTCGCCGAGGATGAGGACTGAACCGAGCGTGCCGAACACCGGGATCAGGTTGTGGCTCGGCGCGGCGCGATTGGGGCCGACCAGTTCGACGCCGCGGGCATAGGCGATCTGGCTGAACATGGATGGAAACACCATCACATAGGCAAGCACGGCCCAGACCACCGGCGACATGCTGGGGATGGTGGCGTAGCTGGTGAAGCCGGGGCCGAACAGCTGCAGCATGACGAGGCCGGTGATTGCTGCGCCGGTGAATGCCACAGCCATGAAGCTCATCATGTGGACCTGCGGTCGAAACCGCAGGGCCAATGTGTAGGCCGTGTAGGTCAGGCAGGCCAACAGCACGAAGCCATCGCCGATATTGATGTCGAGCGTCAGGATGCGCCGCAGGTCGCCATGGGTGGCGGTCAGCATGACGCCGGAAATGGCAATCAGCACGCCGATGATCTGCAACGCCTTGGCTCGCACCCGAAAGACGACAAAATTGGCGGCGAGAATCATCATGGGCAGGGCGCCGGTTTCGATGGAAGAATTGACCGCCGTGGTTGTGGTCAGCCCGACATAGAGCAGAACATTATAGAGCGCATAGCCCAGCGCACCGAAGGCCATCAGCAAGGGCCAGGTGCGGCGGATCACTGGCCAATCAACCGCTAGGAAGCGCCAGGAGAAGGGCAAGATAAACAAGGTTGCCCCGACGCAACGTGCGGAAAGCAGCAGAAACGGGTCGATTTCGCCCACTACCAGCTTGGCCGCAACGACATTACCACCCCAGAACAGTGGTGCCAGAATGAGAAGCAGATAGGGCTGGTCGAGCACTGGCGCGGAAATGCCGCGATTTTGGTTATCTAGCGGCTTTGTCATCGTCGCTCGGGTGATGTAAGGACAATCGGACTTAGCAGTTATTCGGTCACGTTCAAACTCATACCCAAGGTGACCGGGGGGACAGACGTCCAATGGGATAAGGGTGCGGCAAACAGGCCGGGCCCTTTGCGTCGCGCCTATCTGGAGAAGGTATTTTCATGGCTAATGTGGTTGTCGTCGGCTCGCAATGGGGCGATGAGGGCAAGGGCAAGATTGTCGACTGGCTCTCGGAGCGCGCCGATGTGGTGGTGCGCTACCATGGCGGCCACAATGCCGGCCACACACTGGTCATCGATGGCGTCAGCTACAAGCTGGCGCTGCTGCCTTCGGGCCTGGTGCAGGGCAAATTCTCGGTCATCGGCAATGGCGTGGTGGTCGATCCACACCACTTCGTGCAGGAGTTGGCCAAGCTGCGGGCGCAGGGCGTCGAGATCACCCCTGAAATCCTGCGGATTGCCGATAATGCACCGCTGATCCTGTCGCTGCATCGCGAGCTCGATGCGATCCGCGAGGACTCCAATTCGGGACTCAAGATCGGCACCACCAAGCGCGGTATCGGTCCGGCCTATGAAGACAAGGTCGGCCGTCGCTCCATCCGCCTGATCGATTTGTCCGAACCAGATACGCTGATGGTCAAGATCGAGCGCCTGCTCGGCCACCACAATGCGCTGCGTCGCGGCATGGGCCTGGTCGAGATCGAGGCGCAGAAGATTTATGACGAGCTAATCTCGGTTGCTGCTGAAATCCTGCCCTTTATGGACCAGGTCTGGAAGGTGCTCGACGACAAGCGCAGGGCCGGTGCGCGAATCCTCTTTGAGGGTGCGCAGGGCGCATTGCTCGACAATGACCACGGCACCTATCCGTTCGTTACCTCCTCCAATACCGTCGCCGGCCAGGCTGCTACCGGTTCGGGCCTTGGTCCGACGTCCATCGGCTACGTGCTGGGCATTACCAAGGCCTATACGACCCGGGTCGGCGAAGGCCCGTTTCCCTGCGAGCTGGATGACGAAATCGGCCGCCACCTGGCGACAGTCGGCAAGGAAGTCGGCGTCAATACCGGTCGCCCGCGTCGCTGTGGCTGGTTCGATGCCGTCTTGGTGCGCCAGACCGTGAAGACCTCGGGCATTACCGGCATTGCGCTGACCAAGCTCGACGTGCTCGATGGCCTCAAGGAGATCAAGGTCTGCGTGGCCTATGAACTCGATGGATCACGCATTGATTACTTGCCTGCCTCAATGGGGGCTCAGGCCCGCGTTAAACCGATTTATGAGACCCTCGAAGGCTGGTCCGAGACCACTGCCGGCGCGCGCAGCTGGGCGGATTTGCCGGCACAGGCGATCAAATATGTAAGGTATATCGAAGAACAGATCGGCGCCCCGGTGGCGATGCTGTCGACGAGCCCGGAAAGGCTCGATACCATCCTTGTCGTTGACCCATTCCAAGACTGATATTTTTTGTTACAACACGTCGCTGCAATTGTGAGTACCAACTAACCAATGGCGGACTACAAGGAGCTGTTGCGCCGGGCTGTCTCGGCGCTTCCCGAGAACAATGGGGCTGTCCGTAGGGCAGTTTATGAAAAGGCGCGCTCGGCCCTCGTGGGGCAGTTACGCGCCATCACGCCCCCATTGCCGGCACGTGAAATCACCCAGCATCGCCTGCAGCTCGAAGACTGTATCCGCCAGGTCGAGCAGGAAGCCAGCGAGGCCGTCATCACGCTGGGTCGTGATAACGTGCTCTCGCCACGCATTTCTTCGCCGCCGCCCGCCGCACCTCGCCCCGAGCCCGATGCCGCAGGGCCGGTTGAAACACCGTGGCCTGTCGAGGCGCCCAAGGTCGTAGAGACGCCACGGGCGGTCGAGCCCCCTCGACTTGTCGAGGCTCCCAAGCTCGCTGTAAACTCGACTGTAGTTCGGGATACGATGTCCATCGAGGATATCATTTCCCAGGCTGCGGAAACCTCGGGCGCTCCGGTCAAACTGGTCAAGCAGGTCGAATCACCGGCCGAGAGGACGGTCCCGGAACTGCGCTCGTTTCCATCTATAGTGGCGCGTGCCGAAGCGGCAAAAACCGGCCCGACCTCGCCATTGCCCCAGCCGTCCAATGCTCGACCGATCGAAGCGCCCCTCAAGGCGCCCAGTTTTGAATCCCGCCGCGAGCCGTTGCCGCAGGCTGCAAACTCCGTGGTGGAGCCGACGCGCCCGGCGCCACGCGTCGAACCTTCGATGGGCAACCAGGCTGTTGCCCGCCAGCAGGTCATCGCGCCAATCGCCGTTGTTGCAGCGCCGCCCGTAGACAGGGCTTTGTCGACCGTGCGGGAGGTCGAGGTCGAGCGCGACCCAAGCGAAGCGGAAGGCGTCATCGAGCGTGCTATCGAAACGCTGGACCGCGAAGCTCGTGGTGAATCGACCTCGGCGCCGCCGGAGCGCTCGCTCGACAGCTTTGCCATGGCCAATGCCGGCAATGCTCCCGACGATTCCGGCTTTGCCGATGCCCCGCCGCCATCGCGCGGTGGTGGCGGTCTCACCATTTTCCTCGTGGTCTTTGCAATCCTGCTGGCCGGTGTCGGGGGCGCCGGGTTTTGGGCATGGCGTGAAGGCTATGTCGATCTCGACCAGATGTTCGGCCAGGCCACGGCGCCGGTAACGGAAACTGCAGACGCCACCACCACGCCGACGCTCGATCCAATCCAGCCGGTCGATAGCGCTGCCGGCCCAGGCAATACGTCGGCCACCGCAACGACCGATCAAGTTGATCCCGAACTCAGCGGCCTGTCCGCCGATGAACGGCTTGAGCCAACCCCGCAGGCGGTGCAGCCCACGGGAACGGAAACCGTGCTGCCCGACATTGGCACCGGCGAAATCAAGAGTGAAGAGCGCCTGCCGGGTATCGAAGCCGCGACTGCCGCTGCCAACGATCCAGCGGCATCGGTCGATCCGGCCGTGCTGGCCGGCAGCCAGTCACTGTTGCTGGAAGCCAGCCAGGATGGCACGACCGGCGCCGTTCCCTTCTCGGGCACGGTGGAATGGAGCGAAGGCGTCGATGAACTGGGCCTGCCGACACTCAAGGGTACGGCCAGTATTCCGGCGCGTAACCTGGGCGTCGATATCACCATCCGCAAGAACTCGGACCCAAGCCTGCCGGCCAGCCATCTTATGGAAGTCGATTTCAAGGTCAGCGACACCTTCATCGGCGGCACCATTGCCAACCTGCCGGGCGTGTTGCTTAAGGATGAAGAACTGGTGCCGGGCACGGCTCTGGTCGGTGCTTCGGCACGCGTCGTGGGCAATTCGTTCCTGTTCGCGCTCAGCGCGACGCCGGCCGATGCGACGACCAATACCGACTTGCTCGAAAACCGCCGCTGGATGGATTTGGCTGTGGTCTATGGCACGGGCCGCAATGCCATCATCACCCTCGAAAAGGATGACACGGCGCAGGTCCTGTTCGACAAGGTCTTTGCGACCTGGGCGCAGTAGCGCCCGGCTCGTCGCTCACGCCAGTTCACACGACCTCGTCCTTCGACGGGCTCAGGTTAAGTCTATGCACAGATCCAACCCACCCACGGGTTTTCCCTCGGACTTGATCCAAGGGTCTTTCACCGCCTATGCCGGGTTGATAGTGGCCCTCGGGTCAAGCCCGAGGGAGAAAGCGGTGGGGTGTTCGCATCTGGGCGCAGTAGCGCCCGGGTCAGTGCCTAAAGCTACTAGATCGCCAACAATTGCCCATCCCGCAGCACATAACGCCTGCTTGCCAGCGTCTCGACATCATTCGCATGGTGGCTGACCAGTATGGTGTGCCAGCGGTGGCGGACGGTGAGTGTGCGCACCAACTCGCGGATGACCACGCGCGTTTCGTCGTCCAACGCTGAAAACGGCTCATCGAGCAGCAGCACCGGCCGGGCTCGCAGCAGGGTCCGTGCCAGGGCGACGCGCTGTTTCTGTCCACCGGACAGGGTCCCGGCCTGCTGGTTGCCCAGGCCATCCAGCCCAACTTCGGCCAGAGCCGCCGCGATCTTCTGTCTCTGCTCGGCCTTCAGTGTGTGTCGGGGCAGGCCGAGGGCTATATTGCTGGCGGCACTCAAATGCTCGAACAGGCTTTCCGACTGGAGCAGCAGCGACAGCGGCCGCTGCTCAGGAGGCAGTGGCACAAGGTTTTCATGATCGAGCTCGATCTGGCCCGATATGGGCACCAAGAACCCTGCCAACAGGTCGAGCAGCGTGGATTTCCCCGACCCGCTGGCGCCCGACACGGCGGTGACCTCGCCGGCATGCGCCAGCAGCGAAAACTCGTAAGGCACGGTCTGGCGGGGATGGGCGAAGGCCAGCTTTTCAACGCGCAGCATGGGCGATTCTTTCAAACAGCTTGGGCAAGCCGACAAAGGCCACAACGGTGCCAATCAGCAGGATAGCGGCGATGGCCGCGGCATCATTGCCGCGATAGGAGCCGAGCGCGCGGAACATCATCAGCGGCAGGGTCTGGAAATCCTGAGTGCCGAACAGGGCTATGACGCCGAGGTCGCCGAGCGAGAAACAAAAGGCCAGCGCCAGCATGACGCCGATATCGCGGCCGATCAGCGGATATTCCACGGAGGCGAACTGCTGCCAGCCGGACAGACCCAGCGAGCGGATCAGCTTTCCACGGGTGCGGGCGATTGCTTCGAGTGGCGGTCCAAGCGTCGCCATGGCAAAGGGCAGGGCGAGCAGGCTATTGGCGAGAATGACGACAAAGGGGGCGGCAAAGGATGCCTCAAGGCCCAGTTGACGCACCAGCAGGAAGAAGCCGAGCGATAGCACGACGGCCGGCACGGCGAGATAGGCAAAAGCTGGCATGCCGAGCAGCGTCCTCACTATGCCCCGGCCGGTGGCTCCGCGGCCCAGCGCCAGCGTGAGGGCGAGTGCAAGCGTCAGCAGTGCAGAGGCTGAGCCAATCAGCAGGCTGCTGGCCGTAGCCCACCAGAAGCTGGGCTTGGCGACGATGCGCCCGATGCCGGAGCTGAGGCCGTCGACCAGCACCGACAGGAGCGGCAGGGCGAAACCGACAAGGCAAAGTCCCAGTACGGTGATTTGCAAGGCTTGTGCCAGCCCGGCATCGCGCCAGCGCGGCGCGGTCGAGGCGCCGAAGCTGGTGGGGATCGGCGCCAGAGCCGACGCGGCGAGGATTACCAGCGAGCAAACTGCAATCTGGGTAGTGGCCAGATAGACGGCGCCGACCAGATCGAAATCCTGCCGCACGGCAGCGTAGATTGCCACTTCAAGCGTCTGGTTGGCCGGACCGCCGCCCAGCATCAGCACGATGGGGAAGCTGGTGAAGGCGAGCAAGAAAATGATGGCGGCAAGGCCAGGAACAGTGCCGCGGATCGCCGGCAAATCGAGCAGGGTGAAGCGCTGCCACGCCGAGAGACCCAGCGACTGCCCGGTCTTGAGCCGGGCGCTTGGGATGGCATCGAGCCGTGCCAGCATGATGCGCGCGGCAAAGGCCCCGTCGAGCACCACATGGGCCAGCAAGATACCGCTCAGCCCAAACGCCGGATTGCCAATGGACGTGCCGAAGAGCGCCTCGCTGGCCCGATTGATCCAGCCATTGCGGCCCCAGATCGACAACAGCCCAAACGCTACAACCATGCCCGGCGTCACGATGGCCGAAGCGAACAGGCCAACCACCATATCCCGCCCCGGAAAGCGCAAGCGGTTGAGCGACCATGCCAGTGCCGCGCCGACAAGGAGCGACAAGACTGCGGTCAGGCCGGCCTGGATCGAGGTCATGCGCAGCAGGTGTGGGATATCGATGCGCGATCCGGTGCTGTTACCCGTCGCGGCAGCCATGATCGCCCAGAGCACCAAGGCAATGAGCGTGGCGATCGCGGTGGCAAGGGTTAGGGCAGCGAGGATACGGATGGGGCGATGAGGGAGGGTCAGCATGACTTTTGTCCCAATCACCGGGTGGCACCCTCCCCCTTGAGGGGAGGGTTGGGGCGGGGGCTGCTTGGGCACGAGGCCTGCGGGCTAGCGTGCACCCCCACCAAACCTCCCCCGTCAAGGGGGAGGTGCTGCATTGCATTCGTGGCCATCTCTGCGGCTTACTGCACAGCCGCCAGCATCTGGTCGATCCAGCGCTGGCTGTTGGCCGCGATGTCTTCGTCCGTCAGCGTCAGCGTCTTGGCCGGTTGCGGCAGGGTAGCGAAGGCCGGGTCAAGCGCGTCGCCGATATCGGTCACCGGGAACATCCAGTTGGTCGAGGGGATGAGCTTCTGCCCATCCATCGAAGTCAGATACGCGAGAAACTGCTTGGCCAGTTCCGGCTGGTCAGACGACCTCAAAATTCCCGCTACTTCGGTCTGAGCCAGATGACCCTCGCTAAAGATCGCAGCATGGATGGTGTCATCGCCCTCGGAAATGATGTGATAGGCCGGCGAAGTGGAATAGCTCAGCGCCATGTCGGCCTCGCCGGTCAGGAACAGATTGTAGCTCTCGCTCCATTCGCGCGTCACGGTCAGGATATGTGGCTTTAGCCCGGCCCAGATTTCCGGCGCACGGTCGCCATAGGCGGCAGCGATCCACAGCACGAGGCCAAGGCCCGGCGTCGCCGAACGCGGGTCCTGCACCACGATCTTGAAGTCCTCGGGCAGTGCAATCAGCTCCTCGAACGACTTCGGGGGCGTCGCGACGGTGTCGCTGTCATAGACAAATGCAAAATGGGCATAGTCGAATGGCACGAACTGTCCATCGGTCCAAGGCTCGGGGAGGCTGAGCCCCGACAGGTCGAGACCATGATCGGCGAACAGGCCGGTGGCGCGGGCTTCGCCGGCAATGGCGGTATCGAGCCCGACGATGATGTCGGCTTCTGTGCTGGCGCCTTCGAGCTGTACGCGGCGCAGGGTGCCGATGGAGCTGTCTGCTGCTACCCACTCGACGGTACAGACGCACGTGGCCTCAAAGCCGGCCTTGAGGCCCGGGCCGGGGCCCCATTCGGCGGCAAAGCCGTCATAGGTGTAGATGGTGAGCTTGGGCAGGTCCTGCGCAAAGGCAGGAGACGCGATAAGTCCCGTAAGGACCGCAAGCGCCAGACGGGTGGATTTGACCATGGGTCATCCCTTCATTGGTTTGCGGCCATGAGTGAAGGGATGTGTGTCAATGGTGAGGGCGTCGAGAGGCCCTTGCCATCTCGAACTTCCTCCGCCAGCATGACCTGGTTCAGGTTCAATGGGTAACTCTCAGCTCCGGAAACCTCCGGAACACCCCAGCGAGACACCTCACACTTAATGAGAGCTTTGTGACAGTGCAAGACACTTCCGTTCCCATGGCGGATGCGCCAATGGTCGTATCCGCCAGACCCCTGGCGATTGTTGGTGGCGGTGCCGTTGATGCCAACCTGCTGGTGGAACTGGCCGAACGCGGCGTCATGCTGGTAGGTGCCGATGGTGGCGGCGATGCGATCGGCGCTGCCGGATTGGTCCCAGCCGCCATCATCGGCGACCTCGATTCGCTGAGCGATCGTGCCGCCTGGGAGGCGCGAACACGTGTCATCCACATCCCGGAACAGATCACCACCGATTTTCAGAAGGCGCTGTATTCGACGCGGGCGCCCGTGACGCTGGCGCTGGGCATGACCGGCAAACGGCTCGATCACACGCTGGCTGCGCTGAGTGCGGTGCTGCAGTTCGCGCCGAGCCGTAAGCTGCTGCTGGTGGATGAGGTGGATGTGGCGCTGGCGGTGGTCGGGCCGATCAGCTTCGAGGCAGGCCCCAAGGAGCGCGTCTCAATCCATCCGCTGCTGCCGATCAGGTTTGATCATTCATCGGGACTGTTTTATCCGATGGACGGTCTGACGCTTGAGCCAGGCGGGCTGATCGGCACGTCCAACGAGGGGACCGGTGGGAATGTCGAGGTCGTGCCCGCTGACGATACACCGTGGCTGCTGATCCTTGGCAAGGAGCGGTTGTGGGATCTGATGGCGGCGAGCCAAGAGCGCTAGCCCCCACGAACTCGGTGTCATCCCGGACTTGATCCGGGCTCCATCCTGAGATGATTGGGCCCGGTCGATGGCTATTCGAGCTACTTTGCGGCGGGGGAACAATCTCGAGATGGATCCCGGATCAAGTCCGGGATGACATCGCGGGTGGGATGGCTAGGAGAATTTGGATTCAACAAAAAAGGCGGGCCTGAGCCCGCCTTCCGCATTCAGGTAAACCAATTTAATGCGCTGCAGCCGCAACCCTGACGGCGTCCTGCACTTTTTCAAATGCGCGGACTTCGATCTGGCGGATACGCTCACGGCTGACGTCATACTGCTGGGCCAGCTCTTCCAAAGTGGACGGGCTTTCCTGCAGGCGGCGGGCGTGGAAGATGGCCTTCTCGCGCTCGTTAAGCACGCTCATGGCGTTGTTGAGCAGGCCCATGCGCTCGGAATATTCCTCGCTCTCGCCCAGCGTGGTCTCGGCACTTGGGGTGTCATCGACCAGCCAGTCCTGCCATTCCGAACTTCCTTCGTCAGCTCGCATCGGCGAGTTGAGTGAGGCGTCGCCGGACAGGCGGGCATTCATCGAGACCACATCGGCCTCGGTGACCTTGAGCGTGGTGGCGATCTGGGTGATCTGGTCGGGATGCAGCGCACCATCGTCCAGCGCAGCGATCTGGCCCTTCACCTTGCGAAGGTTGAAGAATAGGCGCTTCTGGGCGGCGGTGGTGCCGATCTTGACGAGGCTCCAGCTCCGCAACACATATTCCTGGATGGCAGCACGAATCCACCACATGGCGTAGGTTGCCAGGCGGAAGCCCTTTTCGGGCTCGAAGCGCTTCACAGCATGCATCAGGCCCACATTGCCTTCCGAAATCACTTCGGAAATCGGCAGGCCGTAGCCGCGATAGCCCATTGCGATCTTGGCGACGAGACGCAGGTGGCTGGTGATCAGCTTTTGCGCTGCGCGGGGATCTTCGTGTTCCTTGTAGCGCTTTGCCAGCATGTATTCTTCATTCGGTTCCAGCATGGGGAACTTGCGAATTTCCTGAAGATAACGGCTCAGGCCGCCTTCTGCTGAAAGCACCGGCAAATTTGTCTGGGCCATTAATGCACCCCTTTCCTGTCCCCCACTGTAGCCACGCTGGATTGCGGCAAGATTGCCGAACCGCGTGCCCATCAGGGGCGAAATGTGATTGACGCGATGTCCAAACCCGGCCCATCGGCAAACTACGATGGATATATAAGCCGCAATCAGGCGAATGTAAGAGCACAAGCGCGCGAAAACGTTACAAATGCGAAAGGGTTCCAACCCTTGCATCGCTCCGTCCAAATATTACGCGCGAGCAGCCCACGTGGTTCATTCACCAAGCGGTGACTCGGCACGCTCTAGCGCGCAAACGCCTTGTCGTAGTCCTGCAGCACATCGTCCAGCGCCTGCAAATCTGGCGGCAAGGGCGCCTCGAAGTGCAGCTCCTCGCCGGTCACCGGATGCTCGAAGCCCAGCTCCGCGGCATGCAGCGCCTGCCGACCCAGCGCCTGGATGGGGCCAGCCACGTCGGGTGTCAGCTTGTTGATCTTGGTGGCATAGCCGGATGCATAAACCGAGTCAGCGACCAGCGGATGGTTGATATAGGCCATGTGGACGCGGATCTGGTGGGTGCGGCCGGTTTCGAGATGACACTGCACGCGGGTGATGTCCCAGCCCTCGCCGCCAAAGCGCGCTTCGACGAAATAGTGGGTGATCGCCTCGCGGCCATCCTTGCGCACGGTCTGCTTCAACCGGTTATTCTGGTCACGGCCTAGCGGCGCCTCGACGGTGCCCTTGGCGGTCTCGGTGGTGCCCCAGACATAGGCGATATAGGCGCGGTGCAACGGGCCCGTGCGGCCATGGTCGGCAAACTGCGCCGATAGGTGCTTGTGAGCCAGTTCGGTCTTGGCGGCCACCATGACGCCAGAGGTGTCGCGGTCGAGGCGATGTACGATGCCGGGGCGCTTGACGCCGCCGATGCCCTGCAGGCTATCGCCGCAATGGAACAGCAGCGCGTTGACCAGCGTGCGGTCAGGCGAGCCGGGGGCAGGGTGCACCACCATGCCGACGGGCTTGTTGATGACAATGAGCTGGTCGTCTTCAAACAGGATGTCGAGCGGAATATCCTGCGGCTGCGGATCGGCATCCTCGGGGGGTGGGGCAAGAAGGACGATTGTCTCGCCTTCCGTTACCCGGTATTTGGGCTCGCTAATGGTCTTGCCGTTGATGCTGACGGCATCGGCGAGGATCAGCTCCTTGAGCCGGCTGCGGCTCAGCGCAGGGTGTGCCTTGGCCAAAGCGGCATCGAGCCGGTTGCCGGCCAGGTCTGCATCGACCACGACCTCGACTTCCTCGCCCTCGAACTCTTCAACGGTATTTTCGGCCATGAGCGATTCCAATCAGACTGAGCCGAACGGCTCCAAGGCGGATGAGCCGCTGTCTCCCGAGGCGCTGGCCATGTTCAGCAAGGCGCGCCGTTCGTTCGGGATATCGATCGGCATCCTGTTGCTGGGCTTTATGGCGATTGGCTTCGCCCTTGTCTATCGCGTGATGCGCGATCGTCCCGAGCCAACCATCGTCGCTGAAGTCACCATACCCGTTAGGGCAGAGGTGGTTTCAGCGCTGGTGAGCGATGGGGCGATCAATGTGACGTATATGATCGATGGCATAACGACGCTGGCGCTGTTCGATCAGGCGACTGGCACGATGACGCGTGAAGTGGTGATTGGGGCTGAGTAGGTTGGCTGGTGGGTGTGGGAAGAAGGAAGAATACCCCCACCTAACCTCCCCCTGAAAAGGGGGAGGAATCTGTGCGGCGATTTGGGCAACATGGTGCCATAAACTCGATAAAGTCCCTCCCCCTCATCAGGGGGAGGCCAGGTGGGGTACCCGACAAGGACTCTACCGCCCCTGTATTTCCCTTAGCGCCGCCATGCGATCGCTCACCGATCCGCCCTTGCGCTCGCCCTTCAGTGGCTCGATCGGCAGCATGTCGCTCCCCACCCCGTCATCGGCAAAGCGCTGGACGCGGTCGAACAGGCTTTCTTCCGAGGGCTGGGTCACCGCAGTATCGGTATCCACTGCATAGACCAAGCGGCTGACGCTGGCGGCGATGTCGTTCAGCCGCTCGCGCAGGTGGGCTTCTTCGAGCCGCTCGGTGTCCCAGTCTTCGAGAATGGTGGATTCCACATTGGCCACCTTCTTGCGCAACTGTTCGACTTCGGCTTCGAGGCCCAGCTTGTCGGCCAGCAGTTGCTGGTTGCGGGTGCTGGCCTTTTCCAACGTATCGGTGGTTTCGGCGAGCAGCGCGTTGAGCCGGTTTTCGGCGCTGGCCATGCGCGCTTCGGCGGTGGTCAGGTTGTCGGCATCGGTGGAGCGGTCGTCGCTGTGGCCGGCCAATGCTTCGCGCATCTGGGCGATGGCGGCGGTGGTTTCGGCGCTGCGGCGGTCCGAGCTTTCCAGCCGGGCGATCAGGCTGCGGGCCTGGTCTTCGAGGAAGGTGGCGCGCTTTTGTTCGATGGCCAGCGCCGTGTTCAGCCGGTTGGCGTCCTCGTCATTGTGGCTATCGAGTTCGCGGTCGCGCATGCGCAGGCGCTGGGCGAGGTCGGTGGTCTCGCGCTCTAGCTCGGTGGTGCGAGCACGCAGTTCGGCCTCGCGCTCCTCAAGCTCGGTGACCACGGCCTGGTGCCGGTCGCGTTCGACCTTGAGCGCGCCAAGGTCGCTGCGCTTCTGGTTTACTTCGCCAAGTTGCTCGGCAAGCCGCTTGCGCAAGGTTTCGACATTCATTTCCAGCCGGCGCGTTGACAGCGCAAACTCGGCACGCAATTGATCCTTGTCGGCGCGGAATTCGGCCATGGTGATTGGCGTTGCGGCTTCGATGCGCCGCTTGGTCAGCCGGACCGCGCGTTTCCACACCGCCGGCAGGACGATCAGCGACATCAGGCCAGCGACCAGCAGACCTAGCGCGAAATACATGATGTTCTCGATGACCATCGGCCCAACTCCGGCGCCCGCGTCAATACGCAATGCGGCTCATTCTGTTCTGACATCCGCAAGATAGCCTCGCCAGATTTGCCAGTGGTTAACCCTAACGCTTTGTCTGGACGGCGTCACGATCCAGCCCACATCTGTGATTGGCTGCGTGAGGTTGTTGCGAACAAAACGAGAAACGTGCTCCGCTGCGGCAGCTTTACCGGACCGATTCGTGCTCACCGCCCCAGATTATCTCGACATCCTCAATCCAGAGCAGCGCCGCGCCGTCGAGCATGGCGTCGGCTCGGCCACGTCGGGTCCGCTGCTGGTGATTGCCGGGGCTGGATCGGGCAAGACCAATACGCTGGCGCATCGGGTGGCCCATCTTATCGTCAAGGGCGCCGACCCTCGGCGCATCCTGTTGATGACCTTCTCACGCCGTGCCGCAAGCGAAATGAGCCGCCGTGTCGAGCGCATCGCGGCGCGTGTCATGGGCACCTCGTCCGGCGCGGTCACCGATGCGCTGAGCTGGGCCGGGACATTTCACGGCATCGGCGCACGCCTGCTGCGCGAGCATGCCACCCAGCTCGGGCTCGATCCTGCCTTCACCATCCATGATCGCGAAGACAGCGCTGACCTGATGAACCTGGTCCGGTATGAACTGGGCCTCAGCGAAGCCAAGAGCCGTTTCCCCACCAAGGGAACCTGCCTTGCCATCTATTCGCGCGTGGTCAATGCGCAGGGCGACCTTGAAGAGGTGCTGAAGAACCACTTTCCGTGGTGCGCCATGTGGCCCGAGCAATTGCGCAACCTGTTCGGCGCCTATGTGGCGGCCAAGCAGAACCAGAACGTGCTCGATTACGACGACCTGCTGCTCTATTGGGCCGGCATGATGGCCGAGCCAGCCATTGCCGCCGAGGTTTCTGCGCGGTTCGACCATGTGCTTGTCGACGAGTATCAGGACACCAACAAGCTGCAGTCATCGGTGCTGCTGGCCCTGCGGCCGGGCGGGCAGGGCCTGACGGTGGTGGGCGACGATGCGCAGTCGATCTATTCGTTCCGCGCCGCCACGGTCCGCAACATTCTCGATTTCCCGGCGAGCTTTTCGCCGCCGGCCGATATCATCACGCTGGATCGCAATTACCGCTCGACCCAGCCGATCCTTGCCGCCGCCAATGCCGTGATCGATCTGGCCAGCGAGCGCTTCACCAAAAACCTGTGGACCGAGCGGCTCTCCGACGCCAAGCCGTATCTGGTGACGGTGCGCGATGAGGCCGATCAGGCGCGCTATGTAGTGCACAAGGTGCTCGAAGCGCGCGAGGGCGGCATGACGCTGAAAAACCAGGCCGTGCTGTTCCGCACCTCAAGCCATTCCGGGCCGCTCGAAATCGAGCTGACACGGCGCAATATTCCGTTCGTAAAGTTCGGTGGCCTCAAGTTCCTCGATGCCGCCCATATCAAGGATCTGCTGGCCATCCTGCGTTGGGTGGAAAATCCGCGCGACCGGGTGGCCGGCTTTCGTGTGCTGCAATTGCTGCCCGGTGTCGGCCCGGCTTCAGCGGGGAGAGTGCTCGACGCCATGGCGACCGGGCCCGACCCTGTGTGGGCGCTGGGCGAAATCCCGACGCCGCCGCGCGCTGCCGAAGGCTGGAGCGGGCTGGTGGAAATGTTCACCCGGCTGTCGCGCCGCGAGACAGCATGGCCGATAGAGTTGGGCTATGCCTGGCTGTGGTACGAGCCGCTGATGGAGGCGATCTTTGAGGATGCCATCATCCGCCAGGCCGATATCTTGCAGCTCGAACAGATCGCCGGCGGTTATCAAAGCCGGGAGAAGTTTCTGACCGAGCTGACGCTCGATCCGCCCGACGCCACCAGCGACCAGTCGGGAGTACCGCTGCTCGATGAGGATTACCTGATCCTCTCGACCATCCACTCGGCCAAGGGCCAGGAGTGGAAGTCGGTGCATGTGCTCAACGTAGTGGATGGCTGCATTCCGTCGGACCTCGGCACTGGTTCTACCCATGAGCTCGAAGAGGAGCGGCGCCTGCTCTACGTAGCGATGACCCGAGCCAAGGATGAGCTCAACGTCATCGTGCCGCAGCGCTTCTTTGTCACCCAGCAGCACAAGCATGGCGATCGGCACCTGTATGCCCAGCGCACGCGTTTCATCCCGCGCAACATGGTGCCGCTGTTCGAGGATATCCTCTGGCCCCCGGTGACGCCCGCCTATATCGACGGCCTGTCGCCCGCGCCGGTGCGCATGGATATCGGCGCCCAGATGCGCGGCATGTGGAGCAAGTAGCTACGAAGCGGGCTTGGCTTGATTGGGGCGCCACACGGTCTCGGTCTTGAGGTCGGCATCCTGCACCACCACTTCAACCTCATTGTCATCGAGCTTGCTGGCTTCCTCGATGGCAGCGGCAACGGCTTCCTCGCGCGACGAATAAGGCCCGGTAAGATCGCCCTTGAAGCTAAAGTGCCAGGACCGATCCTGGGCCGCGACGACAAAATGTTGACTGGACATGACGCACCTCCGCACCGGTAACGCGGAACAGGGTGGCGAGATGCGTGGGTGGATAAATATGTGCAGGAAGGGTTCTTGTTAGAGGGTACTCCCACCCAACCTCCCCCTGTCAGGGGGAGGTTGGGTGGGGGTACTCCGATCCATCAATAGATCAGAACGGGTTCCACGTTGGCTCATTGGTAAACTTCAAATATCCGACATTGATGCCGAGACGGGCGCCGACACCTGAGCGGATCGGCACCATGACCACGTTGGACCGCTTGATCACCGTCATACCGAAGCCGCCCAGCACATAGGCTGAGCCATCGACGCCGGCGAAGCGGCCGAGCACGTCCTGGATCTGGTTGAGGTTATACACCAGCATCATAACCTTGGAGCCGTCGCCGCCGATATCGAAGCCGATGGACGGGCCCTGCCAATACACGTTGAACTCACCGGCATTGCGGGTGTGCAGAACGCCCTCGCCATAGCGGGCGCCGGCAAACAGGGCGCCACCGGCATCTTCGCCGAGGACATAACCATTGGGCAGGCCGAACTGGCTGACCGCACGCTCGACCAGCGAGGCGAGGCCCTGCGAGGTCGAACCAAAGAAGGCGCGACCGTCATCGACCAGTTCCTCGCCCGAAAAGCTATCGCTGAGCGAGCCCTGCGCGAAGGCCACGGGGATTGGCGCGGCAAAGGCGGACACCAGGGCGATAAGGAGGGCGAGGCGCTTGAACATCTAAGTCTCCCGAGGATTGACGTGCCGTCAGTACGAAGTCGTTAAGGCTTGAACCGTAACTTCGTGGCGAACATTAGTCGCGGGCGCGCCGATCGTTAGGTCGATGATGAAGCAAATCTCTAAACAAATCTTAACCATGCTTGCCTTTGTTTTGCCGCTTTTAGGCATGGTGTCGGCTGCCGTATTGCCGGCCCGGGCGCAGTCCGTGGTCACGATGTATGTGACCGATCCGCTGACCGGCGTCGGCATCTATGGCTGGGATCCGGTGAGCTACTTTACCGAGCCCGTGCCACTGCTGGGTCGTGGCGACTATGAATACGTCTGGCAGAACGTGCCTTGGCATTTCGCCACGGAGGCCAATCGCGACATCTTCAAATCGGCACCCGAAATCTACGTGCCGCAGTTTGGAGGCCACGGCGCCATGGGTGTGGCGCGCGGCTACGTCTCGGATAGCGATCCCAAGATGTATACCGTGTTCAAGCAGCGGGTTTACCTGTTCTACTCGGCTTCAGGCCGCGAGGCGTTCGTGCTGGCTCCCGATGAGGCGGCGATGGCGGCCGAGGCCAACTGGCTGAACCTCTCCAAAAACCTCTCGATCAACTAGGTTTTTACGCCAGGCATGGCGAGAAAATGCCCCCAACTTCATGTCCAATTTACCGTCCAGCCCGTAATGTCGGCAGAATTGATTCTTACGGAGAGTGCCGGCATGGACATCATCGAGCTCAAGGCAACCGACCTCGCGGCCATGCTGTGTTCCAGGGTCTGCCACGACCTGATCAACCCGATCGGGGCGATCGGCAACGGTCTTGAAGTGCTGGCCGATCCCAACCAGGGCGAAATGGCGGAAGGCGCGCGCGACCTGATTGCCAGCGCCGCCCGTCAGAGCCGCGCCAAGCTCGAGTTCGCCCGCCTCGCCTACGGCGCATCGTCGACCGCAGGCACCGATATCGACACCCGCGAATGCGAGCGCGTCGCCCGCATCCAGTTCGAAATTGAAAAAGCGGACCTCGAATGGAACGTGCCGCTGATCCTTTTGCCCAAGCATAAGGCCAAGCTGTTCATGAACCTGCTGCTCATCGCCGCCATGTCGGTGCCGCGCGGTGGCCACGTCACCGCTGCGATCCTTGGCGATGCCGGCAATGAGCGTTTCGAATTTACATCCAAGAGCGACCCCGAAAAACGTCAGAAGACCCTGATCCCTTCCGGCGCCGCTGGCCTGCTTGCCGGCACGCCGGACGAGGGCTTCGTCGACGCACGGGGCATCCAGCCGTTCTATACCGGCCTGCTCGCCCGCATGACCGACATGGAGGTCAATATCGGCATCGAGAGCGACATGTTTTTCCTGACCGCGACACCCAAGGCCAAGGTCGAGGCGGCACTGGAAACGCCCTCCGCGTGAGGGAATGGCGGCTAAAACGCTCGCATAGTGCTAACCAATTCCTAGGATGTGTCCCTCATGATCGAGGGAAGCGTCAGCCTCCGCGGAGCCATAACGGCCATGAAATCCTGCCTCATCGTCGATGATTCGAGTGTGGTGCGCAAAGTCGCGCGCCGCATCCTCGAAGACATGGACTATATCGTCGATGAAGCCGAAGACGGTCAGGACGCCTTCGACAAATGCCGTCAGGAAATGCCCGACGCCATCCTGCTCGACTGGAACATGCCGATCATGAGCGGGCTGGAATTCTTAAAGCTGCTAAGGGCTTACCTCGGTGGCGACAAGCCGCACATCGTGTTCTGCACGGTCGAAAACGATATCGGCGCCATCGCCATGGCGCTCAAAGCGGGCGCCAGCGACTACATGATGAAGCCGTTCGATCGCATCATTCTCGAGGCGAAATTCGAAATGCGCGATCGCGCCGCCTAGCTAAAAGCCCCAGCCTGCGGTGCGACAGGACAAGACCACATGCACAAAAAGCAAAATCTCCCGCACAAGATCTGCGTTACCTGCGGCCGCCCCTTCGATTGGCGCAAGAAGTGGGCGCGGGTTTGGGATGAGATAAAATACTGCTCCGACCGATGCCGTCGTGCGGCCAAGGAAAAATCCTAAACGATGTTTTTTTCCTCAGCGCGGCCAAGCAGGTAGGCCTTTTCACGCTCGTTTCGCGTCAGTTCGGCCGCCTTGCGGAATTCCAGCATGGCCTCGGTGTGGCGGCCCAGCTTGCTCAGCATATCGCCGCGCACGCCATAGAGCAGATGATAGTTCTGCAGCGCCGGGCTGTCTTTGATGGTGTCGATTAGTGCTAACGCGGCGCTAGGGCCTTCAGCCATGGAAATCGCCACGGCGCGGTTCAGTTCGATAACCGGCGATGGGGTCACTTGCGCCAGCACGGCATAGAGCGCTGCGATGCGCGGCCAGTCGGTATCACCGGCCTTTTGAGCACGGGCATGACAGGCGGCAATGGCAGCCTGTAGGGCATATGGCTCATTTTCTCCTTTTAGATCAATGGCTTGTTGTAGCGATGTCAAGCCATGCTGGATCAGCAGTTGATCCCAGCGCAACCGGTCCTGATCCAGCAACAGCACCGGCTGGCCTTTGGCATCCGTGCGCGCCGAGGTGCGCGAGGCCTGGATTTCCATCAGCGCCAATAGGGCATGCACCTCGGAATCTCCGGGCGCCAGGCGGGCCAGCACTAGGCTGAGGCGGATGGCTTCGTCGCAGAGTTGCGGCCGCATCAGGTCATCGCCGGCGGTGGCCGAATAGCCCTCGTTAAAGATCAGATAAAGTACCCCGAGTACCGAGCCCAGCCGTTCGGCGCGCTCTTCGCCACGCGGCACTTCGAAGGGAATGCCGGCATCGGCGATGGTTTTTTTGGCGCGGACAATACGTTGGCCGATGGTTGATTCCGTCGCAAGGAACGCTCGGGCTATCTCCTCGGTCGTCAGGCCACCCAGCAGCCGGAGGGTGAGCGCGACACGCGATTCGGCCGGCAGGATGGGGTGGCAGGCGGTGAAGATCAGCCGCAGGAGGTCGTCGCCGACCTCGTCATCCAGCGCCTCAACCAGGTCCGCCTCATGGTCCGGCGTATTGTCCTCGATGATGCGGCCGACCTCTTCGAGCTTGGTCGACGCCATCTTGCGGTGGCGGAAATAGTCGATGGCGCGGCGCTTGGCGGTTTGCATCAGCCAGGCACCGGGATTGCTCGGAATGCCGGTTTCCGGCCATTTCTTCAGCGCGACCAGCAAGGCATCCTGCGCCATTTCCTCGGCTAGCGAGATATCGCGCAGCATGCGCGTCAGGCTGGCGATCAGCCGGGGCTGCTCGGACTTCCAGACCGTGTTGATGACGCGATGGGTTTCGGATTTGGGGCTCATGGCCCGATGAAACCAGCATAAACCGCTGCGAGCAAACACTTCCTCCGCCCAAATAAAAACCCCACGCGACTTGCGTCACGCGGGGCAAAGTTCGACAGGGGAGGTAGGTCCTTAGGCAACGTTCTCGTTGTAGCCTTCGTCAACGTCGGGCTCGCGCAGCACATAGCCGCGGCCCCAGACGGTTTCGATGTAATTCTTGCCGCCGGTCGCAACAGAGAGCTTCTTGCGTAGCTTGCAGATGAACACGTCGATGATCTTGAGTTCGGGTTCGTCCATGCCACCATAGAGGTGATTGAGGAACATTTCCTTGGTGAGCGTCGTACCCTTGCGGAGGGAGAGCAGCTCCAGCATCTGGTATTCCTTGCCGGTGAGGTGCACGCGTTGGGTGTGCACTTCGACGGTTTTGGTGTCCAGGTTGACGGTCAGTTCGCCGGTCGAGATGACTGACTGAGCATGGCCCTTGGAACGACGGACGATGGCGTGGATGCGGGCCACGAGTTCGTCCTTGTGGAACGGCTTGGTCATGTAGTCGTCGGCGCCGAAGCCGAGACCGCGGACCTTGTCCTCAATGCCGGCCAGACCGGACAGGATCAATATTGGCGTCTGCACCTTGGCGACGCGCAATGTCCGCAAGACTTCGTAGCCGCTCATGTCGGGTAAGTTCAAGTCTAACAGTATGATGTCGTAGTCATACAACTTGCCGAGATCGACACCTTCTTCACCGAGATCGGTGGTGTAGACGTTGAAGCTTTCGGACTTCAGCATCAGTTCGATGCTCTGCGCAGTCGCGCTGTCGTCCTCAATAAGGAGTACCCGCATTATATTCCCCTTGTCATTTCGTTCCTGCTGGAACCGTGGACCTGGACTGCCACGCCAACCCTACTGGATATGACTGAACCCTAAGCTCAAATAGTTAACAAAGTTTAATTCGGTTCGGCAATACGCAAACGGTGTTAGTATGAATTAAGTCTAAGTCATTGAAAATTATGGGTTAATCTTATCAATTTTTCTTAACAAAATGGTTTAAGTAGACGTTCTAAGCGACTCATCCGACTCGCGCAATCGTAGCTGTATGGGGGGTTGGCGGGGTATCGACGCAATGCAGCGGACAGACCGGGCCAAGTCCTCAAATAGCGCCATTTGCTTAACAATGGGTTACGGTGTGATTCGAAAATGTCCTCGAATCGAGCCCGTTGGAAACCATAAACCGACCGTGGCGATGAACGGAACCTGAACGCATTATGAAGGCACTGATCTCTGCTATTGACGCGATCGACGACATCGAGGTGTTCGGCCGAGTCAAATCGGTGCAGGGCCTGCTGATCGAGATCGTCGGGCCGGTGCGCGAGTTGCGCGTCGGTGGTCGGGTGCAGATCGAGACGGTCAATAATGAGCAATTGGCGGCCGAGATCATCGGCTTCAAGGGGGGACATGCCCTGTGCCTGCCGTTCGGCCAACTGGGTGGCGTCCGGATGGGATGCAAGGCGGTGTTCCAGCGCCACGACGGCGCAGCATTCCCGTCCGAGGCTTGGCTGGGCCGGGTGATCAATGCCAATGGCGAGCCGATCGACGGCAAGGGACCATTGCCGCGCGGCGCCAAAGCGTTCCCACTTCGGCAGGACCCGCTGCTGGCGCACGACCGCGTGCGGGTGGGTGGTCCGCTTAATCTCGGCGTGCGCTGCCTCAATACCTTTACGACGCTGTGCGAAGGCCAGCGTATGGGCATCTTTGCCGGATCTGGCGTCGGCAAGTCGGTGCTGATGTCGATGCTGGCGCGCAATACCGATGTCGACGTCTCGGTAATCGGGCTGATTGGCGAGCGGGGCCGCGAAGTGCATGAGTTCGTTCAGGAATATCTGGGCGAGGAAGGCCTGGCGCGGGCCGTGGTGGTGGTCGCCACCTCGGACGAGGCGGCTTTGATGCGACGGCAGGCGGCCTATATGTCGCTGGCCCTCAGCGAGTTCTTCCGCGACCAGGGCAAGCGCGTCCTGTGCATGATGGACAGCCTGACGCGCTTTGCCATGGCGCAGCGCGAAATCGGCCTCGCCATCGGCGAACCGCCCACCGCGAAGGGTTATCCACCGACAGTTTTCACGGAATTGCCACGATTGCTCGAAAGAGCGGGTCCAGGCACGCCTACGACCGGTTCTATTACGGGTCTATTTACCGTTTTGGTGGAAGGTGATGATCACAATGAGCCCATTGCGGATGCCGTACGCGGTATTCTCGATGGTCACATCGTGATGGAGCGCGGGATTGCGGAACGGGGTCGTTACCCTGCAGTCAACGTGCTCCGGTCCATCTCGCGCACCATGCCAGGGTGTGTCCCGACCGAATTTCGGCCGGTCCTGGCGAAGGCAAGAGAGCTCATGTCCATTTTCTCGGACATGGAGGAACTGATCCGGCTGGGGGCTTACCGGAAAGGGTCAGATCCGAAAGTGGACCGCGCGATCGCAATCAATCCGGCGCTTGAGGCTTTTCTAAGTCAAAGCCGGGAGGATACGACATCGATTGCCGAGGGCTATGAAATGCTCAAGGTGATCATGGAGCAAGCGGGCGCGGCAGGCTGATGGGGCGGTGTTTGCGTCCCGGAACTGACTTGGTGTGTAAGGAGTACAGGTCTTGAAATCGCGCAGCGAGAGCCTCATTCGGCTCAAGAAGTTCCAGGTGGACGAGAAGCGCCGTCAGGTCGCGCAGATCGAAATGATGATTAGCGATTTCGAGCGCATGGCGTCCGAGCTCGACCAGCAGATCGAAATCGAGCAGACCAAGACGGGCATTTCGGATGTGGCGCATTTCGCCTATTCGACCTTTGCCAAGGCCGCGCTGACGCGCCGCGACAACTTGCTCAATTCTGCCAGCGACATGAAGGGCAAGCTTGAAGCAGCCCAGGATGGCCTGGCCGAGGCTCTCGAAGATCTCAAAAAGGTCGAGCTTCTCGACCAGCGCGAGCATCAGCGCGAGAAGGACGAGCAGCTGAAAATCGAACAGCAGGAATACGACGAAATCGGCCGCCTGCGCTTCTCGCGGCAATAGCTCCGCTCAATCGAATTCAAAAGGCCCGCTCAGTACGGGCCTTTTTTTGATTGGACGAGCAAGGCCGCTACTCAGCAGCCACACCCAAATCCGGCCCCGAGCCGTCACCAGTTCGCGGTGTGAATAGATAAGTTTGTTTTCTTCGAGCAGATGCAAAGCCGTTGTCACGCTCATCTGCGGTCATTCTGCCCGATCGTGCCTCATCAGTATCCAGTGTCAGTTGCTCGTCCACGTGATGGGTGGCTGTCCCTATTCTATCGCAAAGCAGCACACGAGGACGGGCAATCGTCGGCGCCTGCGTCTCATGACGTCGGATCTTGCTGGCAATCGGCACTTCGGCTGGAGATATTCGTCGGCGCCTCGGGCAAATGCTTATTGCCGAGGGTGCGTGAATTAAAGCTGGTCGATAAGTTATTCAACAATTTCCAGCGCCATGAACAAAGTTGCCTGCTGGGTGTCCTTTTCGAATGAGAAGTTCCCACCAAAACTGGTAACTCTCGCCTCTAGTCCGTCGAGCCCGAGGGCAAAGCGCTCGCGGGCGACAGCAGAATCCGGATTCTGGCGGACTCGGTTTGAAATAGCCACCTGGATTTTCCCATCGATAACCGTTGCAGCCATTTTAGTTGTTCCAGGTACTCCGTGACGAAGAGCGTTTGACAGTCCCTCTTGGCAGAACCGATAGACACATAGATTGACTGGATAGGGCGCTCGCACCTCGCCTACGGAGATTTCGGCAACGATCTTTGTGCCGCCGGCCGATGAGTGCAAAAGCGCCTTTGCAATCAGCGCGCCCAGATCGAGGTCCCGGATTTCAGGCAGGGTCATCCCGGTTGCGATATCGCGCACCTCGCCAAGTGCTTCAGATAGTGCTTCCTCTATATCGGCCAGCCGCTTTGATCGATCCTCCTTCAGCCTTGTGCTGCGCACCGAGCCCAAATTGAGCAGCGCAAGAGCAATCAGTTGCACGGGACCATCATGCAGGTCGGCCTGGAGTGTGCGCAGGTATCGGTCTGTAATTTCCGTAGCACTTTTTGACGCTTTTCGAGCGATTTCGCGGGTCTTGCGGTATTTGGCAGCCAAGGCTTCGGACTGTCGCAATCGAGTCGCAAGATTCGCCTTTTGCAGCTCGATGGTCTTGGACCCATGTCTGACGATGCTGAAGAGTACAGCGGATACGAGTGACGCAGTAGCCAGCACGGCCAGGCAAGTCAGAATAGTCGATCTCAGCAAGGCCTCTTCGAGCGGAGCCGTGAGCTCATGGATTTCGGCAACGCCGATGACTTCGCCGGCCTTGTCCAGATAAACCGGGATATAGATTTCGGAGTAATCATCCTTGAAATTACGCCCCACATGTTCCTCCGTCCCGAGCTCGGTGAAGGAGGCAATCACCTGTCCCTGCAACGCTTGTTTCACTCCTGGGGGCAAGGGAAAACGTCGACCGATAATTTCGTGGCTGTTGGAGTAGGCGATGGTTCCATCGGAAAGCCAGACGTCGAGATAGGGGAACCGACTGATAAAGGCAGGTTGCTGCATGACGTCGTCAAGAAAAGCGCCGGTTTCCGGGGACACCAATGTGGTGGTCGCTAGCTCCTGAAGATGGGGCGAAACAACGCTATCCACGAAAAGTGCAGTCGTAGCGGCGCGCTGGGTAATGACGTTTTCGGTCACGATGCTCATCATCGCCAGAGCGCAAAGGACCAGCGCTACGACCAACATTGTACCACCGGCCAACGATGCCTGGCTGGCAAGGCTGAGATTGACCCACCTGCGGCCCAAACCAATCCGCCATCTGCTTATTATCGTGCCGTAGTCACTCACGCCGGCCTCAATGTCTCTACGATCAGTAGACAAACCACGGGACGAACGCGCGTCATACGATAAGGTCAATTCGCCACAGGTTCACCATGATCTGGCGAGCAATCCTATTGTTGCTATCAGAAGTGAAATAGAACCTAAGACCTACGGCTGAGGAAAACATCGGACTAAGGTCTGATGTTTGCACGGACTTCGTGCCCTCTCTATCGCCGGACCTCCTGACCTAACGCTGTGCACCTATAAGCGGGACTATGACCTCAACACTGGGGTCGCTTCCGCCTGCTGTCGTTGACCGCGTTTCGCCGTCGACCGCTTTCAGAAGCATCGAATTTTCGCCTGGGAGCGGCCATCGCGGCCTGCACGCCCGGCGTTTGGGAGAGTAAGTTATGGCAACGTACGAAACGAGTTTTGTCGTCGACATGGGCGACCTGAACAAGATCCTCCAGCAGATCAAGGTTGCCGAGCGCAACGTCGCCGGTGAGAGCCTGGTGGACATTATTGGCCAGGACGCGTCGCTATTGCCAATTGGTCTTAGGACGGTCGATGGCAGCAATAATCATCTGTTGCCCGGTCAAAGCCAGACCGGTGCCGCCGACCAGATTTTCCCGCGCTTGCTGACGCCGGTGTACAGCAATGATGCGGATGGTGACACGATCATGCTCGCGCCTCCGGGTACACCAGGATTTCCAGATGGTCTGTTTGCGACCAACACCAATTACAATCCTACTACCGCTCCGGTCCCTGGGCCGGTCAACTCTCACAGCGTCGTTGACGCCGACCCTCGCATAATCTCGAACCTTATCGTCGATCAAACGCTGACTAACAAGTCGGCGCTGGTGGCGGCATTGCTGGTAGCAGGGGCGGCCGATCCGAGTGCCGCAGCCGATGCAATCTTGGCCGCCAGAGACGCCGCTGCAATATCGATCGCCAACACCGCGACGCACACAGCATATGTCAACGCAGAAGCGGCGGCGGGGCAGGTTCAAACGACGCTCGGCAGCTTGCTTGCAGAACTGGCCACCTTCCGCACTGGCATGAACGACAACATCCTGGATGCTGATGATGCCACGGCAGTCAACAATGCCGCCCAGGCGGCGCACGCAGCAAGTCTCGCGCAGGATGCGGTAGTGGCATCGCTGCAATCCAACTCCGGCGTCTCTGCAGCGGTCGTATCTGAAGCCCAAACGGTGCAAGCGTCCCTGGCGAGCCTCGACTCCATACTGTCTGGTTACGCCCTGCTGACCGCCGGCAGCTTTTCGTTCGCGCAGTTCAACGATCTCGTCAACGCCCAGACGTTGGCGACTGGTATCTCCACGGATGCCACAGCAAATCTGCTTGCACTGTCGCAGGCTGAGACTGGCACGTCGCAGGCTGGTGCTGCGACAGCACTGACGGAACTTATCGAGGCCAATGGCCTCGAGATTTCCTCGGATGGCTCTATCCTGATCGAGCATCGGTCGGCCGACATCGGACTTTCGCCGCCCAACAGCGTCTGGATGGCCTTCTTCGGCCAATTCTTCGATCATGGCCTGGATTTGGTGACCAAGGGCGGCAATGGCACAATCTATATCCCGCTGCAGGCCGATGACCCCTTGATCGCCGGTGCTGATCACATTTTAGGCGGTGCTGGCGCCGCTGATGACCTGCCAGCTCACCTCCGCTTTATGGCTTTGTCTCGGACAACAGGCTTCAATGCGGATGGCACTCCGAGTCCCACAGGCACGGAGTCACAGAATACCACGACACCTTTTATCGACCAGAATCAGACCTATACCTCGTCTGCCTCGCATCAGGCTTTCCTGCGCGAATACCGGCTGACCGTGGATTCGCCTGCCGCGGGTACAGCCTTGGACTCCTATGCCGTCAACACGGGGCGGATGCTGAACGGGGCTAATGGCGGCGTTGCCAATTGGGCAGAAGTCAAAGATCAGGCCAAAGAAAAACTAGGCCTGACTATGGATGACCGCGATGTTCTTGATGTTCCTCAACTCGTGGTTGATGCTTACGGTAAAATAATTCTTGGGGCGAATGGCTTCGCTCAAGTAATGGTCACCGTGATCGAGGTTGTAGCGGGCGTAACATTTACAACATTACTAACTGTCGAAGGTAAGGCTCATGGCCTTGATCTACACAATATCACCCTGGCCGATCTTCCAGCCAGTTTCGTAGCCCATCCGGGTGGAACCTTCGTAGTGCATACAGTCGGAACAGGGCACGCTTTTCTAAATGACATCGCCAATACTGCAGGTCCCGTCGTTATCGGGGGCGCGTTAGCGGCGGATGCTGATAACATAAATGGAAATGCAGTACCGAATGACGGTCAAGGCCATAACACGCAGTACGACAACGAGCTGCTGGACAAGCACTTCATCACCGGCGACGGACGCGGCAACGAGAATATCGGCCTCACCGCCGTCCACACCATCTTCCACTCCGAACACAATCGGCTGGTTGAGGCCAACAAGGACACCATCATCGCCTCGGGCAACCTCGCCACCATCAATGAGTGGCTGGCGCCAGGTGCTGGCGGCGTGCGCCAGGAGCTCGACCAAGCCGAGCTTGACGGGCTCAATGCGCTCTCGGGTCAAGCCAGGGCAACCGCCATCGATGCGCTGAACTGGGATGGCGAGCGCCTGTTCCAAGCGGCGCGGTTTGTCACCGAAATGCAGTATCAGCATCTGGTGTTCGAAGAGTTTGCCCGTCGCATTCAGCCCAATGTCGACCCTTTCGTTTTTACCAACTCCGCGGATCTTAATCCGGCGATCGTCGCTGAATTCGCGCACACGGTGTATCGCTTTGGGCACTCCATGCTGACGGACACGGTCGATCGCTTCGACAGTGATTTGTCACTGGTCAACAGCAACGTCCCCGGAGCGGACGACCCTTTGCAACTCACCTTGATCCAGGCCTTTCTCAATCCTGACGAATTTTCGAAAAGCGGCGTTAACGATGAGGCAGCCACTGGTTCTATCATCCGTGGTATGTCACGCGAAGTGGGCGCTGAAATCGACGAGTTTGTCGTCGAAGCCCTCCGCAATAACCTGCTTGGCCTGCCGCTCGATCTGCCGGCGCTGAACATCGCCCGCGGCCGCGAAACCGGCATTCCCAGCCTCAACGACTCCCGGGCCCAGATTTACGCCATGACCGGCGCTGTCGACGTCAAGCCCTATACCAGCTGGACCGATTTCGCCCAACACCTCAAGCATCCGCTATCAGTCATCAACTTCATCGCCGCCTATGGCACGCATGAGGCGATTACTTCAGCCCTGACACTCGAGGGCAAGCGCTCCGCTGCGACCTTGCTGGTGCTCGGTGATGGCAACAACGCCGATGGCGTGACCATCAATGGCGTGACCTACAGCAATGATGAACGTCTGGCCTTCCTCAATGGATCTGACCTGTACGCGACCGGCGGCAGCGACCCAGCGGCGATTGCTCGACTTGCCGCTGCAGCTATAGGCAGTCTAGGTGGTCTGAATACGGTCGACCTTTGGATTGGCGGCCTGGCGGAAGAGCTCAACGAGTTTGGCGGCCAGCTCGGATCTACATTCAATTACATCTTCGAATACCAGATGGAACACCTGCAGAACAGCGACCGGTTCTACTACCTGAGCCGCACGCAAGGCATGAACCTGCTCAACCTGCTGGAGCCCAATACCTTTACCGATCTGGTGATGCGCAATACCGATCTGGGTGAAATTCACTCCACCCACCTGCCAGCCAATTTGATGTCGGTTGCTGACATGATCCTGGAGCTTGATAACATTCCCGGCCAGGAAAACTACAGCGGCGTTGCTGCACGTGACGGCACGAATCCGGACGATCGCAGCTTGCTCGACCCGGTCTGGGAAGATGCATTCCTGCAGAGTATCGATCCCAAAGTGCTGCGCCTGCAAGGCACTCTGCGTGTCGGGCAAGTTGATGCCGATGGCAAGCCGATTTACGATGGCGGCGTGCTGAAGTTCTCCGGTGGCGAGCACGTTGTGCTTGGCGGTACGGAAGGCAATGACACTCTGATCGGCGACAAGGGCATCGACGCCCTGTGGGGCGACGGCGGCAACGATTACCTCAATGCCGGCATGGAATCTGACCATGTCTATGGCGGCGAAGGCGACGACATCATCGAGGACCCATTTGGCGACGACTTCCTGCGCGGCGAGGCTGGCGATGACGTGATCGTCGCCGACACGGGCCTCGACCTGCTGTTTGGCGGCGAAGGCCAGGATTTTATCATGGGCGTCACTGACTTCAAGGAAGTCTTTGCCGGTCCGGGCAACGACTTCGTGCTGGGCGGAACCGCTCCCGACGGACTATTGGGCAATGAAGGCGACGATTGGTTGGAGGGCGGCGAAGGCTTCGACAGCCTTTCGGGCGAAAACTCCGAACTGTTCTTCGACTCGCCGATCATCGGCCACGACATCCTGAACGGCCAGGGCAACGACACCGACTATGACGGTGAATCGGGTGATGACATCATGGTCCAGGGCGCTGGCATCCAGCGCAATAACGGCATGCTCGGCTTCGACTGGGCGATCCAGAAGGGCGATCCGAATAATGGCGTCATCGATCTGGGCATCTCGCGCTTCCTGACCCAGACGGCCCTGACGCTGCGTGACCGCAACGACTCGGTGGAAGCCGCTTCCGGTTGGAAGCACAACGATACCCTGATCGGCACCAGCGCACCGGTGGGTGCAGTCGGCGTGCAAACCGGCCCGATCGGCGGTCCCCTCACGGACAGCTTCCTGTTGTCACAGAACGTTGCACTGATCCGTAACTTTGAGGATTTCCTCAAGCTGGCGCCCGGCGCCGTCATCGGTCAATCCGCCGCGACCGTGGCGGCAATGGCCGTACGCAACGCGCATTTCAGCAGTCTGACGCCCGACACCACAGTGTTCGATCCTACCGGTGGCGGCGATATTCTGCTGGGCGGTGCCGGTAGCGACACCATCACCGGCAATGCCGGCAATGATCTGATCGATGGCGACCGGTGGCTCAACGTGCGCATCGCCATGCACGACACCAAGGACCTTTCGTCCATACCAGTAACTTCGGTGGACGGCCTAACCAGCATCGTGACCGGCTCCGGCCACGCCGATTGGGATGGCAAAACGCTTGCAGACCTGATGCGCACCGGCAAGATCAATCCTGGCCAGCTGGAAGCAGTGCGCGAACTGATCACGGACGGCGTCCTCGCATCGGATGTTGACGTGGCCGTCTACCACGGAAACCGGGCTGACTTCTCGATCGTGGTCAACGCCAATGGTACGGTCACTGTCACGGACAACGTTGTCGCGCCAATCTTTGACGTCGATGGCGTAACCAGGATCCCACTCCTCGACGATGAGGGCGTAGACACTCTCGTCAATATGGAGCGCATAAGATTTGCCGACGGCGAGATTGCTATCAACAAGCCACCCACCGGCGCTCCTGTCATTAGTGACCTCACGCCGACCGAGGGGCAGCAACTTTCGCTCAATACCGCTTCGATCGCCGATCTTAATGGTCTTGGGGCATTTTCCTACCAGTGGCAGTCATCCGCCAACGGTACGACATGGACGAATATCGCCGGAGCAACAAACTCGACCTTCACGCCACAGGATATCAACCTACTCGGTTTCAACGGGTTGGATGCTCAAGCTGGCTTGATGTTGAGAGCTCGGGTAAGTTTCACGGACGGTGACGGCAACACCGAACAGCTTTTCTCTGCTCCCACTGGCCCCACCGGCGCGAACTGGGCGAGCCCAATTGCCGCTACCTTTAACGGCACGGCCGGTGACGATATCGCCAACGGTTCTAACGGGCTCACCTTCAACAATGTTTTTATTGCTGGCGGTGCCGACACACTTATTGGAAATGCCGGAGACGATCTGCTGATCGGGAACAACGGCATTGACCTCCTGAACGGTGGCACCGGAAACGATACGCTCAACGGTGGCAACCAGACCGACACAGTTACCTACGCCAATGCCTCGGGTTCGGTCAGCGTCAGCTTGGTGACGAATTCTGCTACGGGTGCAGATGGGATCGATACGTTAATCGGCATCGAAAACATCACTGGCGGCGGTTTCAATGACACGCTGACTGGGAATGGGCAGGCCAACGTCCTCACCGGTGCTGGTGGCAACGATAGTGTGACTGGTGGCGCCGGGACTGACACCGCCGTGTTTGCTGGCAACGCGAGCAATTCCAGCTTTGCGTTGTCAGGCGCCAACATCGTCGTCACTGATCTTACCGGAGCGGAAGGAACTGATACTCTTGATTCCATTGAAACCCTGAGTTTTGCAGGGGCCAACTATACCGTGGTGCAAGGCAGCGCCGCAGCAGACGCCAATCTGAATGGTGCCGCGGGCTCCCAGGCGATCTTTGGCTGGGCGGGCAACGACTCCCTCAGCGGCGGCGCCGGCAGTGACATCCTTATGGGTGGAGCCGACAACGACACCATCAATGGTGGTACCAATAACGATCTTATCCTTTGGCGGGCGGGCGATGGACGCGACTTCATCGACGGCGGCGCCAACGTCGACACCCTTCATGTCAATGGCGACGCTAGCGCAGAAACCTTTGCGATATACGCGGTCACACCCGCAAACGTTGCAATACGAACAGCTCTGCAAACAAGCTTAGGAACAACCTTCAACGCAAACACCGAAATTGTCATCACCCGTACCTCCGGGACGGTGACGACGGTCATCGCCGAACTCGACAACATCGAAGAAATCAGCATTAACAATCTGAACGTCACCGCCAATGACGGAGGTGGCCTAAATACTGCTGGCAGCGGCGATACGATAACCGTCTCCGGCGACTTCACCACGACGAGCCTTAACTTCAGCACTATCACGGTGAACGGCACCGCCGGCAACGACACGGTCAACATCGCTTCCTTGACGTCAGCCCACCGTATCGTTTTCCACTCGAACGGTGGCAATGACACCGTCGTCGGCAACCTTCGTCCGCAGGATGTGATTGACCTGGCTCCGGGCTCATCGCTTGCCAGCTACCATTCCACCGTCGATGGTAACGGGACGACCACGTTCTCAAACGGCACTCATTCCATCACCTTTGCCAGCACGGGCACGCCACAATTCGTGGAGAGCGGCCCAAGCAATGGCGGTAACGCGGTCACAGGTGCTTTCGACTATTCCGCATCCGACCTTTCCGGCCTCAAGGCACTGATCAATGGCCAGCAGCCGGCCGGCGGGGACGATGGCCTTACGACGGGCGTGCGAAATCTGTCCGGTCACGGCAACAATATTGCGAACCCGACCTGGGGTTCGGCCGATGAGCCATTCACCCGCATCACCTCGGCACACTACGGTGCGCCTGATGCAAACGGCAATCTGGCGATCAACCCGATCTTTGCGGGGCTCGATCCGCGCAATATCAGCAACATCCTGGGGACCCAGGAGGCTGACCTGCCTCATGCCAACAACGACGCCAATATCTTCTTCATGGCGATGGGACAGTATATCGACCATGGCATGGACTTTCTGGGCAAAGGCGGCAATGGCACCGTGCAGATTGGCGACGCTGGCGGCTCGAGCTCGACCAATCCGGCCGATCTGAGCCGCGGTACGGTGGCTGGCTACGACGCCAATGGCGTTCCGCTTCACATCAACCATACCTCGCCCTTTATCGACCAGAACCAGGCCTATGGCTCCAATGCCCTGGTCGGTGCGCTGTTGCGGGAAGGCGACGGCCAGGGCGGCCTGACCTCCCATCTGCTGCAGGGGAGCGTTGATCCTTCAAACGCCAATTTCAAGCTGCTGCCGACGCTGCGCGAACTCATCGAGCATCACTGGGCCAACAATACGGAGTTTGCGATGCCGGATGGAAGCCTGGTCGCGTTCCAGGCCTACTTCGCCGGTCTGGTCAATTCGAGCGGCGTCATCAACCCGGCCATGCTGCCGGCGATGACCAGCAATTTCATGGGAAGCGGCCATTCGCTGCTGCTCGACACCAACCCCTACATCAACGTGCTCGACCATTATGTGGCCGGCGACGGACGCGCCAACGAGAACTATGCGCTCACCTCGATCCATACGATCTGGGCCCGTAATCACAACTTCCATGTCGATGCACTTGAAGCCGCTGGCTTCCAGGGCACCGCCGAGGAGCTGTTCCAGGCCGCCAAGATCGTAAACGAAGCCGAATACCAGCGAGTGGTGTTCAACGAATACGCCGATGTGCTGCTCGGTGGGCTGCGTGGCGGTGTCGACAGCACTCATGGCTTCGATGGCTATGACCCAACGCTCAACCCGGGGATTTCGCAGGAGTTTGCCGCTTCGGTGTTCCGGTTTGGCCATTCGCTTATCGGCCAGACCATGACCATCCTCGACGCGGATGGAAATCCGACCCAGGTTTCGCTGTTTGACGCCTTCCTCAACCCAAGCAACGACGCCGACGCCTTTACGCTGCCGATGGCGCAATTGAATGCCTATGGGTATTTCCCGCAGCCGGGCTACGAACAGTTCGGCGTCGGCAGCATCATCGGTGGTATCGTTACGCAGCCGGCCGAAGAGGTGGACTTCAACCTAGTCGATGCGATCCGCAATGACCTGGTCCGCATCAACGCCGACCTGTTCGCCTTCAACGAGGCCCGTGGCTGGGACCTGGGCTTGGGCACGCTCAATCAGGTCCGCCGTGACCTGGCCAATTCGAACGATCCCCATGTTCAGGAATCGGCCAGCTATGCTGGCGACCTGTCACCCTATGTATCTTGGGAAGACTTCCAGGCACGGAACGGCCTCAGTGCGACGGTCATCAATCAGTTCCGGCAGGCTTTCCCCGACCTCCTGGTTGCCGCAGCTGACGTCGTGGCATTCGCGGCGATCAATCCCGGCATCCTGGTGATGCAGGCCGATGGCTCGGGCATTGTCAAAGGCATCGATCGCGTCGACCTGTGGCTCGGCGGATTGGCTGAGCAGCACATCAACGGCGGCGTCGTCGGCCAGACCTTCTGGGTGGTTCTGCAGGATCAGTTCGATCGTCTGCAGGATGGTGATCGGTTCTACTATCTGGATCGCGTCGAAGGCTTCGATTTCTATCAGAACTTTGTCGATGGCGAAGGGTTCTCCGACATTATCGCCCGCAATACCGGGCTGACCAATCTGCCGGAACACATCTTCCAGACCGACGAACTCAATGACGGCGCGGACGGTGACGACGGAGAAGATGGTGACGGTACCCCCATCGGTGACGACGAGGATAATGACGACGGCGACGATACCGATGGCGACGGTGACGATCAGGACGACGGAGACCAGGACGACGGCGACAACGGCGATGGCGATGGCGATGCTGACAATGATGACGACGGCGATGATGACGACGGTGAGCCGATAGTACCGGGAGGCGATGGTTGCGACGACGATGACGACGACGATGCCGGTTCAGGCAGCAATAACCCGCTGCCGGTAGGCGGATCGCTCGTCGGTACTCTAGCGAGCGACGTGCTGATGGGTACCGCTGGTGCGGACCTGATCTTCGGCATGGCAGGGACGGACCATATCGTCGCTGGCGCCGGGGTGGACGTGATCACGGCCGATGCAGGCGACGACTTTGTCGGTGCCGGAGCAGGACGTGACATTGTTTTCGGCGGAACTGGCAATGATGATGTGCTGGGCGGTGCCGATGCCGACCTGATCTACGGCGAAGATGGCAATGACCGCATTTTCGGCGATGACGGCAATGACATGCTCGACGGCGGGAACGGCAACGACACCGTGTTTGGCGGCACCGGCAACGACATGTTCATCGGCCATATCGGCGATGGCAACGACACTTACGATGGTGGAGAAGGGATCGACACGCTTGATTTTGGTTCGCTCACGGCGGCCGTTACCGTCGACTTTGGAACCGGCGTCGGGGGCCGCGGCAGCGTAGTGGGTGCCCAGTCTGGCACCGATACTCTCTACAGCGTGGAAAACATCACGACAGGATCTGGGAACGATCGGATCGTCGCCAGCTTGGCGGTGAATGTCATGGACGGCGGCGACGGTAACGACGTCTTCGTGTTCGGCTCAGTGGCTGCTGCTAATGGCGATACCATCCTTGGCTTCGAGGCCGGCGACAAGATCGACCTGTCCGGGATCGACGCCAATGCCGATGTTGCGGGGGTGCAGCGCTTCAGCCTGATCGGCGGCCAGGCGGCGACTGCACCGGCTCAACTGGTGATCACTCATGAAAGCCGCGGCGACGGTGATTTCACCATCGTGTCGGGGAATGTGAATGCGGGAAACGCGGGTGATTTCCACATCGAGCTTGCCGGTAACCACACCCTGACCAACCAAGACTTCAATCTCTAGCACGAGTGGCCCCGGCGGATGTCGGCGGGGCCTCACACAAGATTAGGGATCACTTCCATGACATCGTCAAACTCCAAAGCTCTCGCCGAACACCGTGGCGATCTGATGCTGAAGCGCGAATTCAAGGGCATCGGCGTCTTCCTGTTCTGGATTTCAGGAATTATCAACGTGCTGGCGCTGACCGGCTCGTTCTACATGCTGCAGATTTATGATCGCGCATTGGCCAGCGGCTCTATTCCTACGCTGGTCGCGCTCTCGATCCTGGCGATTGGCCTCTACCTATCGCAAGGGGTGTTCGACATCATCCGCGCGCAGGTGCTGGTGCGCATCGGCGCCCAGCTCGACCGGATCCTGTCGCCAATTGCCCATCGCGTGAGCGTGGACATGCCGCGTTTCGGCTTCTCGACGTCGGAATCGCTGGAGCGCGGGCGCGATGTCGATACCTTGCGCGGATTTATGGGCAGCCAGGGACCGATGGCGCTGTTTGATCTACCGTGGGTGCCACTCTACGTGTTGTTCGTCTACCTGCTGCACCCATTGCTTGGTGCAGTCACCCTGGGCGGCGCCGTTGTTTTGACATTGCTCACCATTCTTACGGAGTTACGATCCCGCAAATTGTCGAGCGCCGCCCAACAGGCAAATGTCGCGCGCGGAACGATTGCGGATTCCAATGCCCGCAACGCTGAAATTCTCAAGGCAATGGGTTTTTCCGGCCGAGCAGTGGCGCGTTACACCGCGGCCAATCAGGAGCATATCCAGTTGCAGACCAAGGCCAGTGACGTGATCGGCACTTTCAGTGCCATTTCGCGGGTGCTGCGCATGTTGTTGCAATCGACGCTCCTTGGCCTTGGCGCCTATCTAACGATCAAAGGACAGATGTCGGCCGGCTCGATTATTGCGGTTTCGGTTGCCTCCTCACGCGCTCTCGCGCCGATAGATTTGGCGATCGGCAACTGGAAGGGCGTGGTGGGAGCCAGGCAGGCATTCAAGCGTTTGCGCGAAACCATGGTTGCACTGGGCAATATGAGCAAACCATTGCCACTGCCGGCGCCGAAAAGCTCGATCAAGGTCGAGAAAATCACAGTTTCGGCACCCTCCAATGGCCGTGTCTTGCTATCTGAACTCAGCTTCGAGCTGAAGGCGGGTCAAGCGCTTGGCGTCATCGGGCCGAGCGGGGGCGGCAAGACGACTTTGATCCGGGCGCTGACGGGCATTTGGCCTACGCTGCGCGGCAGCGTCAGACTTGACGATGCCGAACTCAATCAGTGGGACGAAGAGGTTATCGGAAATTACG
Organism: Devosia psychrophila; assembly: GCF_000971275.1. Taxonomy (GTDB): domain Bacteria; phylum Pseudomonadota; class Alphaproteobacteria; order Rhizobiales; family Devosiaceae; genus Devosia; species Devosia psychrophila. The sequence continues at coordinate 40,741 of NZ_LAPV01000056.1, forward strand.
TCGGCTACCTTCCCCAGGAAGTGGCTTTGCTCGACGGGACGATTATCGAGAACATCACCCGCCTGGCACCAGAGCGCGACGGCCAGGCGATCGTTGCCGCGGCCAAAGCTGCTGGAGTGCACGATATGATCGTCCGCTTGCCGGATGGCTACGACACTCAACTCGGCCCAATGGGCACAGCCTTGTCAGCCGGCCAGCGTCAGCGGATTGGCCTCGCTCGAGCACTCTATAAGAACCCCTTTCTGGTTATCATGGACGAGCCCAATGCTTTTCTGGATGCCGAGGGCGAGCAGGCGCTTAACATTGCGATCGCCGGAGTTCGGGCACGCGGCGGCATTGTCGTCGTGGTTGCACATCGCCCCAACGTCCTGGCTGAAGTCGATCTGGTCGCGGTCATTCAGAACGGCAAGTTGACGGCCTTTGGCCCAAAAGACCAGATTATCGCTGGACAGCGTGCCGGGGCACCTATCCCTGCCAATCCGATCCCTGCCAATCCGGAGATCGCCCCGGCGCCCCGCAGAAGCGGCGGATCATGGCTATGAGCGTGTCATCATGATTATCGAACCCAAAAGCACGAGACTAAATGCCGAGCCCGTCGAGAGCCGGAAGACCTTCGAAGGCAGGGGCATGGAACGCCTTTCCAAGGTGCCGATGTACTTTGCCCTCCTGATCACAGGGGTGGCAGCCTATCTCAAAAGCGTTCTGCCGACCTCGTTTGAAGTCACCGGCCCGCATTTGGGGCGATACCACCCGGACTCTGATAGCAACGGCAATGCCCTAAGGGACGCTCGCGAATTCGCAGATCTGGCTAGCATGACCGATATGCTGGACGATCTGGAAACTGGCAGCATCGGCGGCGCCGACGATGACGGCCCGGCTAACAGCATTAGTGGCGCCTCGGCTTGGGACACCAATTATATACCTTATGAGAGCCCAACGCTCACTTTTGCCAAGGTCTTCGAAGGCCTTGGGACCACTCACAACTTCTTCCCTGCCGCATTCGGGTTTGCGGCTTTTAACGACAATCGCGGCAACGGGGGATCCAGGGATGGTGGGGGCGGCGTTGCTTCTACGGCTTCGGGCACTGGCGGTGGCGGCGCTGGCGTTTCCGGTGGCAGCGGCGATACCACAAGTCCGGGCGGTGATCACGATGATGGTGGTGACGGTAGCAATGGTGGTGGTAACGGGAGCAACGGTGGCGGCACCGGTGGCAATGGTGGCGGCAATGATGGACCTCGCAACAATCGGGCACCAACGGTCCTGGGGCCGGTCCGTCTCAACGATGTGTTTGCCGGCCAGGTCGTCCTGATCGCTTTGAGTCAGTTGCTGTTCGGCGCGGCCGATGCGGACGAAGACCCGCTGACGATCATGAATTTGAGCGTGAGTGGGACCGCGGTCACCCATGTCCAGGGCGGCTGGTCGCTGGCGACACTTTCCGGAACGCTTGGCCGCGTGGAATTTTCTTATGACATTAGCGATGGCCAAGCGGTGGTGCGCCAGACGGCCTATCTCGACATTGTCCGCCACCGTGTTTCCCTGACGCCGAATGACGACCTTTATGTCGGGACGCCTTATGACGACGATGTGGACGCGTTGGCTGGTGACGACATCGTCGATGCGCTTGAAGGCGACGATCTGGTGCATGGTGGCGCCGGCAACGACCACATCAATGGCGGAGCGGGGCACGATCATCTTTATGGCGACGCGGGCGACGATGTGATTTTTGGCGGCTTTGGCAATGACCTGATCTGGGGCGGTGCGGGCAATGACCGCCTGTTCGGTGACGCCGGCGACGACACAATTTTCGGAGACGATGGGGACGATTATGTAGCCGGCGGCATCGGCGACGACATCCTGCATGGTGGTTCGGGCGATGACGCCATTGTTGGCGAAGACGGCAATGACATACTGCTGGGTGACGCCGGCGACGACCAAATGGACGGCGGCGCCAGCGATGATGTCCTGCAGGGCGGGGAAGGCGGCGACAGGCTTCTCGGCCAAGCCGGTAACGATGTGCTGCTTGGTGAAAGCGGCTGCGACCTGCTGCGGGCTGGCGATGGCGAAGACTATTTATCGGGCGGTTCTGGGGGGGATCGACTTTACGGCGATGGCGGCAATGACATTCTCGCCGGTGATAGTGGTAACGACTACCTCGATGGTGGCGCCGGCGACGACACCATTGATGGCGGCGCCGGGTGCGATACTCTTGTCGGCGGGTCCGGAGCCGACCGCATGACCGGTGGTCAGGGCGATGATGTGGTCAATGCAGGCTGGGGAAATGACACCATTATCGCCGATGCCGGCGATGACCACATCGATGGCGGGGAAGGGTCCGACACGCTCGATTTTTCAACAGCATGCGACGACGTCACCGTGGACATGGTTGCTGGCAGGATGCGGAGCGAGCACCTGGGCGAGGATTGTTTCAGCAACGTTGAAAATATTGTGGGTGGGGCCGGCGACGATCTCTTTATCGTCAATGCCAATCTAAAAGTCAGTCTTTCGGGCGGCGGCGGGCACAACCTGTTCGTATTCGAGAGGGCCAATGGCACCCCGTCGGTAAGCGCGACTGTTGTACATGACATCCTGGACTTCGTGGTGGGGGATCGAATTCTGGTCAAGGATTACGACATAAGCCACCAGTCGGAACGCGCCCAGGACGACTTCTTCAAGGTAGTCTACGAACACGACAATGACGACTGGCTGAGATCGGACCTGCCGGTGATAGTGACCTACGAGCGCCTGAATAATGTCGATCACACCATTATCCAGGCCGACATGAACCGTGACTCCATCTTCGAGGTCAAGATCGACCTTGTTGGCGTCCACATTCCCTTAATGGCCGACTATCACGCCTGACAAATTTTCCCTTCAAACGCAGCGTAGCGCGGAGTGACCCGATGACAACGATGGACATTACGACTTTTCCAGGCACCGGCCGGACACTGCGGTCGAGAAAAGCAAAGCCGGATCCAGCCTTTTCAACGCGCGGACGGGTGGTCTGGGGCGTCTTGTTTGCCCTGTTTCTAGTGGTCGGTGTCGGAGGCTGGTCGGCGACGGCCAAGTTGTCCGGAGCCATCATTGGATCTGGCACCGTGCTGGTCGATGAAGATGTCAAAGTACTGCAGCACATCGACGGCGGGGTTGTGCGCGAAATTGCCGTGCGCGTTGGCGATGCTGTTACGGCGGGGCAGGTTCTCATCAGGCTGGACGACGTGCAAATCCGTGCTGAACAAAGCATCATCAATGGCCAAATGGCTGAACTCATCGCTCGCGAGGCACGCCTGCTCGCAGAACGCGACGGGACGGAGGCGATCGCTTTTCCTGATAACTTCCTAAGTCTGTATCCCGGTGCTGACGCTATCGCGCGGGGCGAGCGCCAACTGTTCGAAGGCAACAAGGTCAACCTTCAATCGCGGGAACAGCAATTGCGACTTCAGGCAAGTCAAATGGAACAGGAGATCAGTGGGCTGACCTTCCAACGAACGGCCCTGACGACTGAGCTTGGACTGGTGACCGAAGAGCAAGTACGGGTCAAGCCATTGGTCGATAAGGCGCTCGTGGAAGCCGCCCGTCTCACAACCCTCGACCGCGACATCGCTCGCATGCAGGGTCAAGAAGGCGAGCTGGATGCCAATTTGGCCCGCAGCCGGTCCCGTGTCAGTGAAATTGCACTGCAAGTTCTCGCCCTGCGCCAGACAATGCGAACCGACGCGCAACGCGAATTGCGAGACATACAGGCCAAGGTGGCTGAGCTCACGGAGCGGTTACGCGCCGTGGACGAGCGTTTTGCGAGAACAGACATCCGCGCGCCCGTTGCCGGAACTGTAAACGAGCTCATGGTCTCAACACTCGGTGGCGTCATCACGCCGGCGGAACGCCTGCTCACCATCGTGCCGGTCGATGCGGAACTTAAAATCGAATTTAGGATTGCCCCTAAAGATATTGATCAGATTTCGCTCGAACAGCCGGCTAAGCTGAGGTTTTCAGCTTTTAACCAGCGCACGACGCCCCAGATCGACGGACGGATAGTGCGCGTGTCTGCCGCGGCTCAAAAGGACCCACAAACCGGCGAAAGCTACTACTTGGGCGAAGTTGCCGTAACTGGAGACATTTCTGTTTTTGGCAGCAGGGGGCTCGTGCCGGGCATGCCAGTGGAAGTGTTCGTGCAAACTGATGAACAGACAGCAATCGCCTACTTCACCAAGCCGTTCACTGATCAAATAAATCGGACTTTCAAGGAGGAATAAGCCAGCTTGCGGGCGCTTTCGCGGACGCTGAGCGGAGACGTCCCTGACCGGTCAGGACAATCAGAGGTGGCGCCAGCGTTAATCACAATTTTAAGATGACGCATCATTTATTTTTACTTCTTTAATAATCGGTTATGATCTCCGTAGTTCACCGGAGAGAGGGTTGCCAGAGATGGCAACGCCGCCGTGATGCAAAAACTATCTATCGCGTTTGCTGACGATCATCCTGTTCTCCTTCGTGGGATGTCTGGGCTTTTTGCCGAGCACGACAATTATGTGATTGCTGGCCAAGTGAGCAGTGCAGACGCGGCTATTGCTCTGGTACTCAGCAAACACCCTGACATTCTGATCACCGACCTCAGTATGCCGGGCGACGTTTTTGGGGCCATCGGTAAGATAGCGCTTCAAGCCCCACTGACCCGGGTAATTGTTTTTACAGCCTTTTCCAGTGTGGAGTCCGCACTAAAGGCGCTGAGTGCCGGCGCTGTTGGCTTCGTGCTTAAAGGAAGTCTCTGCGAAGAACTATTCGAAGCTGTGACGACCGTTCGCACTGGCGAAGTTTACATAACCCGCCAATATGCTGCCCAAGTTATGGCGGGCTTGCGCGACGAAAATCGCCGTCGCTCGCTTAATGCAGCGATCCGGTTGAGTGTCCGGGAAAAACAGATTGTCGGCCAGTTGCTCCAGGCGCGGACCAACAAAGAGATTGCTGAAGTCTTGAAGATAAGCGAAAAAACCGTCAAGCATTACATGACGTCGTTAATGTCTAAATTACATGCTCGAAACCGTGTCGAAGTCGCTGTTGCCGCCCAAAAAAACAACGAATTAGAGAGAAGCTCCGCATCAAATTAGTTAATCCCATTTGGGTGGCGGTCGTTTCTTCAATCTCGGCAGTGCGCAGTTGCTGCAATAGTCGATCAACACTTTTTTATGGACGCGGGTAAGCTGTAACAGTCTTGGCGGCTGCAGCCCGGCGCCCGGCCTATTGCACCGAACTGACCGCCCATACGCTCGAGGCAGCACTTGCGGCCGCTGACAGGGCGTGCCGCTCAGAACATAAATGCCATCATGCATGCTTTTTCAAAGCACGATGCCGACTTCTCGCGCGCTGGCGCCTTGCTACAAACCGTTCTCTGTCCAAGGAGGCGCGACTTCGGCGACCCGCTAAATCAAGCGGAAAGACCAATTGCAGGCCGTGCAACCTAGCCTCACTGGTAGCGGCTTAGAGCTATGGACAACTCTTTAAACTGCGACATCAGACCTTTAGCGCTTGTGGTGGATGACGACCCGCTGGTTCGGATCGACTTGGTCGATATGTTGGATGACCTCGGTTTCAACGTTGTGGAAGCGGATTGCGTCAGCGCCGCCTTGGCCTTCCTGCAGACGGGCGGCGAGCGGGTCAGTTTCCTGCTCACTGACGTGCAGATGCCAGGTTCGCGTAATGGCGTGACGTTGACAAACCGTGTCAGTTTCGTTTGGCCTCATATCCGCATTTTGGTCACGTCGGGCGTCAGCCAGCCTGCGGTCGGAGAACTGCCATTCCAAGTGCAGTTCATCGCCAAGCCGGTAACGCCGCTGGCGCTGATGGCCTATGTGGACAAACTTACCTCACCGACGCCGCCGCCCACCTAAATCCAAGACCAATGAAAATCTTGCGTTTTTAGGTTGTTGTGAGCTGGCGCCGGCCGAGTTCGGCCAAGTAGTCGCGTAACAGGGAGGCGCGGCGGGGGCGAAAGCTCGCGCCCGTGGTTTCGAGGTGGCTGATCCGCTCCAGGCGGAACATGCGGAAGGCTTCTCGCAGGCAGCACCAGGCGAGCAGGGTCAGCGCGCCTTGGGTATACATCACCGCCAGCGGCAGCACCTTGCGCTCGGTCGGGGCTTTGGCTTTGTCGGCATAATGGATGAACAGCGCGCGCTCCTGCCAGCATGCCTTGCGGATGGCGTCGATATTGTCGGGTGTGTGGCGGGGGTCGGGGCGATAGACCTGCGAGATGGCGTGTAGCAGGTGCTGTTCGCGGTCGTCGGGCAGGGTAGCGGCAACCTTGGCCAGCACAGAGGCGGCAGCCTTGGCCAGTGTCGGATCGCCCATGTGCTGCAGCCGATTGAGCCGTCAGGTTGGTCGCCGCTATATGGCATGCTCAAGGACCGGTTTGGCGTGACCTGGGTGATGGATGTTGCCGTGGCTTACGGCGGGTAGGGACGCTCTCACCTCTCCCTTGCGCGGAGAGGTGAAGCGTTGCCGCCTTAAGGTGTTATGACCATGCGTTGGGTTGCGCGCTGGGCGTCGTAAGTCGTCGCGTCGAATTCGGGCTGAACTTCAAGCTGTTCGCGCGAGGCGTTGATGAACAGATAGCGGTTGCCGAAAGTGTCCGACGAGAAGGCGAGATTGTCGAAGCCGACTGCAACCGGCTTGGCGCCGAGGCCGAGGAAGCCGCCCACGTCGACGATGACGGCATCGAAGCTGCCGTCTGCATTGGTCAGAATGTCGCCAATGGTGCCAATCTGCTCGTCATTGATGCCATATACGCCGATGCCGCGCAGGTCGTCGGCGGTCAGTTCGGTTTCGTCGAAATCGGAAAAGCCGCTGCGATCGAGAGGCGTGGTGATCGGCGTGCGGTTGGGCTGGTCGGTGGTCAGAGCGGGATCGACAGGCGCGGCGTTGGGATCGCCATCGACCAGCTGGTCTTCTTCTTCCTGAGGACTAAGCGCCGGCTCGCCAGTCGCTTCTTCGCTGTCGGACCAGATGAAAGCGGGGGCTTCGGTCAGCGTCTCGGCGGTGGTTTCGAGCACCCAGCGGCGCGAGCCATCTTCGCGCGCCCGCCATGTAAGCTGGGAGAAATTGACGGCCACGCTCTTTTCGCCGACGCCGAGAAAGCCGCCAACGCTGATCACCACGGCAGAAATGCCCTGGCCGGAGGTGACGACCATATCGGTGATAGTGCCGATCTCTTCAGCATCATCCTCGATTGAGGAATGCACCGTCTGGCCCAGCAACTGTGTGATCAGAACGTCTTCACCGCCGGTCGCATAGCCCTGCGACAGCACCGTTGGCGGGGTGAGCCCGCTTTGTTCCAACTCTGTCGGAGCGGTTGTGACAGCGGGTGCTTGCGCAAATGTGGGGGATGCCAGCAGCAGGGCAAGCAGGGAGGCAGTGAGGGTGGGGCGCAGCATGGCAGTCTCCTTTGACGCAAAAGGGCCGGCCCGAGGGCCGACCCTTCAACAAGACAATCCGCGAGGGATTAGTTGGTTGCCGGGGCAGGTGCCATTGCGCCGCCATCAACTGGAGCCGCAGGAGCCATTGCACCGCCATCGGCCGGGGCCATTGCACCGCCATCAGCGGGGGCCACCGTTTCGCCGTTGGCATCGGCAGGTTCATCTTTTTCCCAGACGAACTCTGGAGCAGCGGTCAGGGCCTCAGCCGTGGTTGGCAGCACCCAACGCTCGGTATTGTCGGCAGCGACGGTGAATTCCAGTGACTGGAAATCAACTGCAACGGACTTTTCGCCGATGCCGAGGAAGCCGCCCACGCCAATGACCACAGCGGAAAGATGGCCGCTTTCGTCAAACACAAGGTCAGTGACATTGCCGATTTCTTCGGCGTCATCGCCGGCAGACGAGTAGACTGCCTGGTCGATCAGCTCGGATGCCAGGTTATCGGTGTCGACAGCGGTGTAGCCGGCCGACATATCCCATGGCTCATCGACGTCGGTTTCTTCCATGGCGCCCGATTCAACCGGCGCTGCATTTGCGGCCGGGGCCGTCGTGCCTGCGGCGGGAACCGCATCAGTGGCGGCGGGAGCGGCGGGGGCTGCAGTCGCCGGAGCGGCTGGTGCAGCAGGAGCTGAAGTCGCTGGAGCGGCCGGTGCAGCAGGAGCGGCGTCCTGCGCGATGGCGCCAGTGGTGAGCAGGGCTGCAAGGGCCGTAGTGGCCAGAAGGGTGCGGATCATAGTAGGCTCCGTTTGTTCATTGTTAAAGTGAACGGGCCGTGCGGTGCAAAACTTGCCGGTAGAGTACCGTGCGGCCCATTTTATGTTTTGACAACGTTGCCAACTGCGCAGACGTTCCGAGCAGTTTTGCCGCAGTAATTGAAAAGACCGGCGCTGGATTGGCGACAAGGAGCCGGGGTCTTCGTGTGGCAGAGTGGCTTAAACGCCTGCTAGCCGGTCAATTGCGCGGTTTCGCGGTCGTAACTGCGCATGGCGCGGTGTGGCATGCCGCCGTCCTGGAATTCGGGGCCGAAGGCCGCAAAACCTAGTTTTTCGTACATGCCGAGCTTGTCGGACTGCGCCGTGAGATAGAAGCGATCGCGGCCTTTGGTTTTGGCCTGTTCCATCGCGGCAAGCATCATCTGTTTGGCGATGCCGTGGCCCCGAAAGGCAGCGCGCACGGCGACGCGGCCGATTTTGATGTGCTCGGGCTTGTCGATCAACCGCAGTGTGCCGACCACTTCGCCCTCGACGACAGCGACGAAATGGGTTGCCGTCATATCGTCGGCGTCGTGTTCGTCTGCCTCGGGGACTTTCTGTTCCCAGACGAAAACTTCACGGCGCAGCGCGAAGGCGGCGTTGCAGAGGGTGGAAAATGGCGGAACGATCAAGACGGTGATTTTCATGGCCGATTGATAGCCAGTCGCCGCCGGGCTGTCATCCCACAGCGTCCAGTCTCGCCATCTGTGCCTGCACCGGCGCGCCGTGCACTAATGAATTGACGAAGGCCAGCTTCTCGATCACCTGCGGCGTGAGAATGAACGGATAGGCGTCCGGGTGCCCCATGGCTCGATTGAGGCTGTTGAGCATGCTGGCCATGGGTATCCAGTAGTCGATGATCAGGTCGAAATTGGGCTCCATGTAAGGGTCAAAGCGGATCGGATCGACCGTCAGGTGGTCATCCTGGGTGCGGGGGCGGGCGCGCACGCCGAAGGCGCCGGCCATTTCCACGGTGTCGGTGATGTGCAGATAATGAGCGAAGGTTTCGGCGAAATCCTCCCATGGGTGGGCGGTGGCATAGGCGCTGATATGGGTCCGCGACCAGCCTATCGGTGCGCCATTGGCGTAGTAGCGTTGGAGCGCCTGGCCATAGTTGGCAGAGGCGTCGCCGAACAGGATGGTGAAGCGCAGTCGGGCCGCCTGGCCGTCGACCAGCAGGTCCCAATAATGGTGCCCGATCTCGTGACGGAAATGGCCGAGCAAGGTGCGGTAAGGTTCGCCCATGCTGGTGCGGCGGGCCTCGCGCTCGGCATCGTCGGCTTCAGCCAGGGCTATGGTGATAATGCCGTTGTCGTGTCCGGTCATCACCGGCATGCCAACCGACACCGGCATATCCGCTAGAAAGCGGAAGGACAGGCCATGCACTGGATCCTCGTTTCGGGTTTTCAGAGGCAGGCGCAGGCGCTCCAGCGAATAGAACAGGCGCTTCTTGGCGCGTTCGATCACCTGCCAACGGCTCAGATTGGGCGGGTTGGCAATATCGGGGATGGTCTCGTTGTGGCGGCAGGCGGCACAATAGATGTCACCACCCGGCACGGCGCGGATCAGCCAGTTGCAGGCGCCGTGATGGGCGTTCTCACAAAACACATAGGCATCGTCGGGAAAGGCGGGCGTCGACCAAAGCCCGCTGCTTTCGACCAGCGAGACCAATGCATTCTTGTCGGGCAGATAGCCGAGCTGATGCCCACAGCGCTCGCATGAGGCATTCTCGAAATAGACGGTATTACCGCAATGATCGCAGACGAACAGTTTCATGCGAGACCCCGGTTGACGCTCGCGAACAATGGCCGGCACTGACGGTGGTTCCGGCAGCTACGCAAGTTGTTTGCCGGGGGTTGCAAGTGCCTTCAATTGAGGGGAGACATTTGTCATGCCCGCCAAATTTAACACCGTGGATGCCTATGTCGCTGCATTGCCCGATGGCGTGCAAGAGATCTTCGCGGCCTTGCGCGAAACGATCCTTAAACTGGCGCCGGCAGCCGAGGAAGTTATCCGATATGACATGCCGGCCTGGCGACTAAACAGCACGACCGTAATCCACGCCGCGGCCTGGAAATCCCATATCGGCCTCTATCCGGTCTACCGCGGTGATGCCGATTTCGAGTTTGCCATCGGGCCATTCCGGGACAAGAAAGACACCGTGAAATTTCCCTACAAGAGGCCCATGCCGTTCGAGCTCGTCGAGCGGATCGTCAGGGTGCGGCTGGAATTGGACGCACGGCCATGAGCCTGCAATTTACGCAGCAGCAATGCGCTGCAGGGTGATTGCCAAGCTGGCGATCATGGTATGGATGCCGCGCCTTTACGGAGCAGTAGACCATGGCCGACCTTTCCAGCTTTCCCCTCACCAAGATCTGGCCGGCGGCCAATCCGGACGTGATCCAGTTGTATTCCTTTCCCACGCCGAACGGGGTCAAGGCCTCGATCATGCTCGAAGAAACGGGCCTCGCCTATGAGGCCCATGCCGTCAACATCATGAAGAACGAGACATGGGGCCCCGAATACCTCGCGCTCAATCCAAACGGCAAGATCCCGGCGATCATCGATCCCAATGGCCCGGGCGGTAAGCCGCTACAGCTGTTCGAGTCGGGCGCCATCCTGATCTACCTGGCGGAAAAGACCGGTCAGTTCATGCTGGCCGATCCGGCCAAACGCTATGAGACCATCCAGTGGGTGATGTTCCAGATGGCGGCGATCGGACCGATGTTCGGCCAGCTTGGCTTCTTCTACAAATTTGCCGGGAAGGACTTCGAGGACAAGCGTCCGCGCGATCGCTTTGTCGCTGAATCCAAGCGCCTGCTCGGCGTGCTGGAAAGCCGGCTGACCGGGCGCGACTATATCATGGATGAGTATTCCATCGCCGATATCGCCCTGATCGGCTGGGTGCGCGCCTTGACCGTGTTCTACGGCGCCGATGAAATCCTAGAATACGCAAGCCTCAAGAACGTGCCGGCATGGCTTGAGCGCTGCCTTGCCCGCCCGGCTGTGCAGCGTGGCCTCGAAATTCGGGCGCGCGGCTAAGCAACTCCTCCGCCCGGCTTTGCATTGGAGTCGTGCAGAGACAGGAGGCCGACATGCATACCAAACACGAGGACGACATCCGCGACCGCGCCTATGCGCTGTGGGTGGAGGCTGGCTCGCCTGACGGGCGGGATGACGAATTCTGGCATCGTGCCGAGAGCGAGTTGGCAGAACAGGGCGATCTGGACAGTTCGGAAAGTGCGAGCGGCATCGCTCAGCCGCCGTTGGTGGCAGGCCTGCCAATCCACTGAATTACATGACCAGCAATGCTTCGGCGACGCGAAGGAATTCGCGTCCCGATTCTGGATTGCCGATTTCAAGCATTAGCAGGCCGGTGGAGACGCGCTCGATATAGGCCCATTGCCAGATCGGCTCGGCCGGCACCTGGGTATATTGCGTCAAAAGGCGAACGCGGGCACGGGCAATATTGTGGGCGTTGCGGCCTTCCAGCCCATCGTTCCAGGCGCGCAGCAGCACTCCCAGATCATAGGCCGGATCGATGGCAAGGCCATCGGGATCGACGAACTTGAACCGCACCGGGTCGGTTCCGGGCAGGACCAGCGTATTGGCCGGATGCGGATCGCCATGCGCCAGCACGGTGGCTTCTGGGCGATACAGGGCGGCGCGCTCTCGGCAGTAACGCAGGGCGGTTTCAATCACCGATGAGGGGCATGGCTGGCCGCCGCGCTCCCACATGGCCAGAATATCGGCGGCAAGCTGATTGGCCTTATCGGCACCGGTCAGATACTCACCGCCCAGCGGCACTGGCATCCAAGCTTCGATCAGCGTGGCGCACATGATGTCGATCTGCTGCGGATAGGGCAGTTCAAGCGTATCGAGACTGGAGCCGAGCTTTTCCAGCAGCATCGCATTGCGGCTGGCGTCGTGCTTTAGCAGCCGGGCATAGCCTTTGCCATGGGCACGCAACAGCATATCGGTCTCGTGGCGGGCCAAGCCGCTATCGGGGGTGGCGACCTTGATGACATAGACGTCGCCCGTGGTGTCGGTGGCTTCGGCAACATAGGCAGCGCTCCCGCCCTCCAGGGCCTCCCCAATGGTCAGCGACCAATCCTGCTCCAAGCTGGCCAGCACCGTGTCGAGACCGGCTAGCCAGGCTTCGCCGCGCGCGCCTTCGGACATGGCACGGCGCTGCACCGGCTCGGGGACTGAAAATCTGCTCCCTGGCTCCATGTCAGATGCTCCCGACCGTCTTGAGGCGGATGCGCGGATGCACTTCGTTCTGGCTCATCACTACGGTTTGCGGGCGGAACCGCTCGATGATCGAGCGGACATGTGGGCGGATCGAGGGCGAGGTGATCAGGACGGGCAACTCGCCGGCCTGGGCCGCGCGCTCATAGCCCTGCTGGATGCCCGCGATGAACTGCTGCAGCTTGCTCGGCGCCATGGCGAGGTGGCGGTTTTCGCCATCGCCGACCATGGCTTCGGCAAAGTCGCGTTCCCATGTCGGCGACAGGGTCAGTAGCGGCAGGTTGCCATCGGGGCCGAGATTGGCGGCGCAGATCTGACGGGCCAGGCGGCTGCGCACATGCTCGGCGATCATCTGCACGGTGCGGCCGGGGCCGGCGATTTCGGCAATGCCTTCGAGGATGGTCGAGAGATCGCGGATCGAGATGCGTTCAGCCAGCAGCGCCTGCAGCACCCGCTGCACGCCGGATACCGAGATCAGGCCCGGCACGATGTCTTCCACCAGCTTCTGCTGTTCCTTGGGCAGGCCGGACAGCAGCGACTGGACGTTGGCATAGCTCAACAAGTCGGAGACATTGCCCTTGAGCACTTCTGTGAGGTGGGTGGAAATCACCGTCGACGGGTCGATGATCGAGAGGCCGCGCAATTCGGCCTCGTCGCGCAGGGCGGGCTCGATCCAGGTGGCGGGCAGGCCGAAGGTTGGCTCGGTGGTGTGGGTGCCCGGCAGGTCGATCTGGTTGCCATAGGGATCCATGACCATCAACTGGTTGGCATAGATCTCGCCAGCGCCGGCTTCGACTTCCTTGATGCGAACCTTGTAGACATTGGGCTCGAGCTGCATGTTGTCGAGGATGCGGACAGGCGGCATGACGAAACCAAGTTCGACCGCGAGCTGGCGGCGCAACGCCTTGATCTGCTCGGTGAGGCGGTCGCTGCCGTTCTCGTCTTCCTTGACGAGGCTCAGCAGGCCATAGCCCAGTTCGAGCTTGAGCTCGTCGATCTTGAGGCTGTCGGTGATCGGAGCTTCCGAATTCGCAGCATTGCCGGGAGCACCGGGGGCGCCGGGCATGCCGGGCTGGGCCTTGGCTGCCTTCTGGATGTCCTCTTCGGCCTTCCTAGCGTCCTTGGCGACGGCAGCGCGCCAGGCCAAGTAGCCGACGCCGCCGGCCAGAGCCACGAATGGGATGAACGGCATGCCGGGCATGAAGGCCAGCGCGACCATCACGGCCGAGGACATGCCAAGAGCACGCGGATAGCCGGTGAACTGGGCCGAGAGGGCCTTGTCGGCAGAACCGGTGACGCCAGATTTGGAAACGAGGATACCGGCGGCGGTCGAGACGATCAGCGCCGGGATCTGGGAGACGAGGCCGTCGCCGATGGTCAGCAGGGTATAAACGTTGCCGGCTTCCTGGAAGGAAAGGCCTTCCTGCATCATGCCGATCAGCATGCCGGCCGACACATTGATGAAGGTGATGATCAGGCCGGCGATGGCGTCGCCGCGCACGAACTTGGACGCACCGTCCATGTTACCGAAAAAGGCGCTTTCGCCTTCCAGCTCGGCACGACGCTTCTTGGCGGAATCTTCATCGATCAGCCCGGCGCTGAGGTCGGCGTCGATGGCCATCTGCTTGCCGGGCATGGCGTCGAGGCTGAAGCGAGCGGCCACTTCGGCGATACGACCAGAACCCTTGGTGATGACGATGAAGTTCACGATGACGAGGATGATAAAGATCACCACGCCGATGACGAAATTGCCGCGCGTCACGAAATTGCCGAAGGCCTCGATGACGTGACCAGCCGCGGCGGTGCCGTTATGGCCTTCGGAGAGTATCAGGCGGGTGGTGGCAAGGTTGAGGCCCAGCCGCAGCATGGTGGCGATCAGCAGCACGGTCGGGAAGGACGAGAATTCGAGCGGCTTCTGGATAAACAGCGCCGTCATCAGGATCATCACCGAAAAGACGATGGAAATCGCCAGCAGCCCATCCACCAGGAGCGGCGGCAACGGCACGATGAGGATGACGATGAGGCCCATGACACCAACGGCCAGGGCGATGTCGCCCGAGCGCATGATGTCGAGGACCGACCCGACGGAAGGAATCTTGAAGGCAGGACGCGCGGCGTTGTTCGGTAGGTCTGTCATATAGGGGTCCGAAGACTAGAGAGTCGGGTCAGGCTACGGAGCGGCGTTCGCCGGGATCGGGTACAGGGGTACCCTCGTCGGAATACTGGTTCAGCTTGTTTCTGAGCGTCCGGATGGAAATGCCCAGGATATTTGCGGCATGGGTACGATTGCCGAACGTGTGGTCAAGCGTATCGAGGATCAGGTCGCGTTCGACATCGGCCACGGTGCGGCCAACCAGCGCTGCCGACATGGTCTGGGCGGTCTGGGCCAGTTGCGCTGAAAGCGAATGCGTCGAGGCCGCTTCGGTCAGGCCCATGCCGTCGGGCAAGACGATTGCGTCCGGCCCGATGATGTCGTCCGACGACAGCAGCACGGCCCGATGCAGGGTGTTTTCCAGCTCGCGCACGTTGCCGGGCCACGGGGCCTTGAGCAAGGCAGCGCGGGCGTCGGCCGACAGTTCGCGCGGCGGCAGGCCATTGGCCTTGGAATATTTGGCGACGAAGTGCTCGGCCAGCACCGCGATATCGCCGGGACGATCGCGCAGCGGCGGCAGCTTGAGGTTGACGACGTTGAGGCGGAACAGCAGGTCTTCGCGGAAAGAACCTTCGCGCACGGCCTCGTTGAGGTTGCGGTTGGAGGTGGCGAGGATGCGGATATCGACCGGCACCGGCTTGCCACCGCCGACGCGGTCAATCAGGCGCTCCTGGATGGCGCGCAGCAGCTTGGCCTGCAGGCGCACGTCCATTTCGCTGATTTCGTCGAGCAGCAGGGTACCGCCAGAGGCTTCTTCGAACTTGCCGATGCGGCGGGCGATGGCGCCGGTGAACGCACCCTTCTCATGGCCGAACAGCTCGCTCTCGAGCAGGGCTTCCGGAATGGCGGCGCAGTTGACCGAGATGAACGGCTTGTTGGCACGCTTACTGCGGGCGTGGACGTATTTGGCGATGACTTCCTTTCCGGTGCCGCTTTCGCCGGTGATCAGGATCGAGGCGTCGGAGCCGGCGATCTGGTCGGCCATCTTGACGACGCGTTCCATGGCGGGGTCGCGGAACAGGAAATCGGTGGACTCGCGGGTGACGGCGGCGATGACGGCTGCGATCAGTTCGGCATCGGGGGGCAGGGGGATATATTCCTTGGCACCGGCGCGGATGGCGTTGACGGCTGCTGCGGCATTGGCTTCGACGCCGCAGGCCACCACCGGAATGGCGATGCGCTCGGCTTCGAGGCCGGCGATCAGGCCGGCGATATCCATCACGACATCGACCAGCAGCAAGTCGGCGCCACGTCCGGCGCGCAGGGCTGCCAGCGCGATCTCGACCGATGGCGCATGGGCAACCTTGGCCCCACCATTCATCGCCATCTTGGTGGCTTCGCTGAGTTGGCCCTCGAGGGCTCCGACGATGAGCAGACGCATCCTGGCCTCCCTTACTGTGGTTTGATGATTTCGGTCATGGTGACGCCGAGCTTGTTCTCGACGAGGACGATTTCACCACGCGCCACGAGGCGCTCGTTGATGAAGATCTCGACCGCCTCGCCGACCTGGCGATCCAGTTCGATGACGGTGCCGGTATCGAGCCGCAGCAATTCCGAAACCGGCATCTTGGTGCGGCCGAGCACGACCGAAACGCGGACATGCACGTCGAACACGGCTTCGAGGTCGCCGGCGGTGCGTTCGACATGGCCGACGGGGCCATCAGCGCGATTGGGGGCGAGCATTTCCTCGAAGGAAATTTCCTCGGTTCCGGCGACGTCGTTTGGATCGGAAGCGCTCAATGGCCGCTCTCCTGTTGCTTGGCCTGGCCGCTGGTGGCGGCGAGATAGGCTGAAATCTTGCTGTCGATGTCCTTGGAGACGGCGCCGATGTCGCGCACCAGGCCCCCGTCGACCCATTCGAGCCGACCGTCGCCAAGGCGGATGTCGGGATCGCCCATCACGACGAGACGCCCGGCAAAGCCCGAGGTCTGCATGTGGGCAGTGGCGATGTCGCGGATGCCGTCAGCAATGGCAGGATTGCAGCGGACCACCAGATGTGGCACGCCGCTGAGGTTCTGCATGCATTCGGCGATCAGCGCGTCGAGTTCGAGCGTCGGGTAGCGGGCCAGCAGGTGCAGCGCCAGCTTGCGGCCGATGCTGCCCGCCAGCTCGACGGCCTCGCGGCGCACGTCGCGAGTGGCGTCATCCAGTGCTGCGGCCATTTCGGCCGTCTGGGTGGCGAGTGTTCCGGCGGCTGCGGCGAGCGTCTGTGCGGCGACGGCAGTGGCGTTGCGTTCGCCGGTCGCGACGCCCTCGGAATAGGCTTCCTCGCGCGCCTGGGCGATCAGCTGGGCCACCAGGTCTTCGGGCACCATGGGAGTGGGCGGCGCTGACGTGACTGCAGCTGCGGCCGTCACGGGGCGGCTGGCAAGATCGAGATCGAAGGTGAAGCGGGCGTGGGAGGAGGCCATGGGCTACGCCACCATCTGATCGTCGGACTTGGACTTGAGGATGACGATGTCGCCCTTGGCTGCGAGATCCTTGGCCGTCGAGACCATGCGGCCCTGGGCTTCGTCGACATCCTTGAGGCGGACCGGCCCCATGACTTCCATGTCGTCCTTGAGCAGCTTCGCCGTGCGGGCGGACATGTTGTTGAAGAAGGATTCCTTCACCTGATCGTTGGCGCCCTTGAGGGCCATGGCCAGGTCCTTCTTGTCCATCTTGGTGAGTAGGGTCTGGATCGCGGAAGACTCCAGCTTGGCCAGATCCTCGAAGGTGAACATCAGCGACTTGATGCGCTCGGCGTCGTCGCGATTGTGCTCTTCGAGTGTGGTGATGAAGCGAGCCTCGGTCTGGCGATCGAAGCTGTTGAAGATTTCGGCCATCTGCTCATGGCTGTCGCGGCGCTTGGAATGATTGAGTGTCGACATGAATTCGGTGCGCAGGGTGGTCTCGATCTTTTCGAGGATTTCCTTCTGCACCGGGTCGAGACCTAGCATGCGCTGCACCACCTCCATGGCCAGTTCTTCAGGCAGCACCGCCAGCACCTGCGACGCGTGGTCGGTAGCGATCTTGGAGAGCACCACAGCAATGGTCTGCGGATATTCGTTCTTGAGATAGGCAGCCAGCACGTCGGCCTGCACGTTGCTCAGCTTTTCCCACATGTTGCGGCCGGCCGGGCCACGGATCTCTTCCATGATGGAATCGACCTTGTCCTGGCTCAGGAAGCTCAGAAGCAGGCGCTCGGTGCTGTCAGTGTTGCCCGATAGTGAACCGTTGGACGAAACCGTAGTCACGAATTCGATCATCAAGTCGTCGAGCATTTCCTGGGTGATCGGGCCAAGACGGACCATGGCGCGGCTCAGCTGCTTGATTTCGAGTTCGTCCAGCTCGTCAAAGATCGGCTTGCCGTAGTCGGGGCCGAGGGCGAGCATCAGCGCTGCGGCTTTTTCGTCGCCGGTGAGGACGCGATTGGCAGCGCTGTCGCCGACAATGAGCCGCTTGGCGCCAGTGGCGTCGGGTGGGTTTGCGGATTGGGAAACTAGTGACATCGGGGTTACGCCGCCGCACTACCCAGCCAGTCGCGCACGATCAATGCGGCCTGGCGGGGGTTTTCTTCGACGAGAATACCGACGGTCTTCAGAGTTTGGAGCTGGGTCTCGCCCATGGACTTGGCATTGGCCACCCAGGCCGGGGTCTTGTCGCGAGCCTCTTCTATTTCGGCGATGACCTGGCCGTCGGCGCTCAGCACGCCGTGATGACCGAGTTCGGCCGCAGGCGGCAGAGCCAATGCCTGAGTTTCGGGGCTCAGGGCCTTCTTGATCAGCGGACGCATGACGAAGAACACCAGTGCCAAGGCGATCAGCAGGGTCACGGCCATTTCGGCACCGTTCATCAGGTCGTCGCGGGTAAAGTCGAGCAGGCCACCAGCGGCATCGGTGCCCGGCGCGGCCAGCTCAGGCCGCTCGGCAAACTGCATGTTGACGACTTCGACGCTGTCGCCGCGGGTTTCCGAAAAACCGACGGCGGAACGTACCAGGGTCAGGATTTGAGCGACTTCATCGGCGCTGCGCGGCGTATAGGTCGCGGTACCGGACGGGTCGGTGACATAGACACCGTCGACCACGACCGCGACCGACAGGCGCTTGACCGAACCGGCTTCGGTGACGGCGGTCTGCGTAGTCTTGGAAATTTCGTAGTTGGTGACTTCTTCGCTGGAGGTGCCCTGTTCGGTTGCGCCGCCCGAGCCAACGTTCTGGCTGGCGCCGGGCAGTTCATTGGCGACAGTGACCTGCCCGTTTGCTCCGCCGGTCAGGTTTTCCGTCTCGCGCACTTGGCTGGAGCGGACGACCTGGCTTTCAGGGTCGAACTTTTCCTCGGTGGTGGTGGAGCGGTTGAAGTCGATCTCGGCTGATACTTCGACGCGAGCACGGCCGGGCCCAACGACATTGGCCAGCATGTCCTCGACGCGGGTGCGCAGGCGGTTTTCGTAGCCGAGGGTGCGTTCAGCGGCGTCGCCGGCCAGGGCGCCCTGTGCGTCGTCGTCGGTGCCAGAAGCGAGCAAGTTGCCCTGATCATCGACGATCGAGACGCGGGCCGGGGTCAGGCCTTCGATGGCTGACGCCACGAGGTGCTGGATGGCGCGGATTTCGCCGTTGCCGAGTTCGCCACGAACCGACAGCACGATGGAGGCGGATGGATCGGTCTTTTCGCGGCGGAACAGTTCGCGCTCGGGCAGCACCAGGTGGACGCGGGCGGACTTGATGCGGTTGAGCGAGCCGATGGTGCGGGCCAGCTCGCCCTCGAGCGCGCGCACGTTGTTCAGGTTCTGCACGAAGCTCGTCGCACCGAGCGTAGACTGCTGGTCGAAGATTTCATAACCGACCTGGCCGCGCGTCGGCAGGCCTGAGCCGGCCAGCGTCATGCGGGTGGTGGTGATATCGTCGCGCGGGATGAGAATGGTGTCGCCATCGCCGCGCAGTTCATAGGCGATGTTGAGGGTCTGCAGTTCGGTGACGATGGCCGAGGAATCTTCAAGGCTGAGCCCGGTATACAGCGGCGCCAGGTTGGGAGCCTGCGCGCGTGTGATAAGAAAGCCGAAGAAGCCCAGCATAAGCACGGCGACGACCGCCATCGCTGCCAGACGAGGCAGGCCTATCCGGCTGATCAGCTGCGAGAAGTTTTCCACGCCGGTACTCAATTCGAAGGTAGACCATGCCGACGCAAACGCACGTGGAGGCCGCTGGGCAAAAATTACCTACCTGATGGTAAACAATGTCTTAACTCCCCGTTGCAGTTTGCAAATTCCGGCAAAAAATGCCGGGGAGAGTGTGGAAAGGATGAACAAATGTTCAAACTTCTGGGACGAACCACGTCGATCAATGTGCGCAAGGTTCTGTGGGCGCTCGATGAGTTGAATATGGCCTACGAACGGGAGGACTGGGGACTCCCCATTCGCGATCCCAAAACACCCGAATTCAAGGCCCTAAATCCCAATGCGCAGGTTCCGGTTTTGATCGAGGGTAAGTTCGTGCTGTGGGAGAGCAATGCGATCCTGATTTATCTGGCCGGGCGGGAGGGGAGGCTGCTCCCCGGTCAGTTGCAGCAGCGAGCGCTGGCGTTGCAATGGCTGGGCTGGCAGGCGGCCGAACTCAATCCGCCGTGGGGCTATGCGGTGAATGCGCTGATCCGAAAGACGCCGGGTTACGACGATGCGGCCAAGATCGCCGAGTCGATGGCGAAGTGGGGCGCCAAGATGGAGATTTTGGAGGCACACCTGGCGCGGGGTGAGGCTTTGTGGCGGGGGACGAGTTTACCATTGCCGATATTTCGCTAGGGCTGTCGATCCATCGCTGGATATCGATCTCGGCGGAGAAACCGGTGTTGCCGACTGTTGAGCAGTATTATGGGCGGCTGATGAGGCGGGAAGCCGGGGCGCGGTGGATGGGGCCGATGACACCATAAGGAAGAATACCCCCATCTAGCCTCCCCCTGAAAAGGCGGAGGAATTCCATCGAGCTTTTGGCCCGATGGCGCGGCACCCACAGAAGGAACTCCTCCCCCTGATCAGGGGGAGGCTGGGTGGGGGTATCCGACGATGACTCTTTCTGCCCTGCGGGACAGCACAAAGCCCGCCAGGTTTCCCAGGCGGGCTTTGAAATGTTACCTGACTGATGTCCGGCACGTCGAAGGGTTTAGCCCTCGCGGTAGTGCTGGATCCAGGTGGTGCGCAAACCAGCGAGGCCGTGTTTATCGATGGCGGCCTGCCAGTTCAGAAATTCATCGACGCTCAATGTGTAGCGGTCACAGGCCTCTTCGAGGCTTAGCAGCCCGCCGCGAACGGCAGCGACGACTTCGGCTTTGCGGCGGATGACCCACCTCCGCGTATTAGCGGGGGGAAGATCTGCGATCGTGAGCGGACTTCCGTCCGGTCCGATAACGTACTTAACGCGAGGACGCATTTGTACGGTCATTTTACTCTCTACTCAAACCTGACCATATGATGAGAGACTAGGCTAACGGCCTTAAAATTCGACTAAAGGGAAACTTACAACTGGTTAAGAATGGTCTTGGATTTCAAAGCGTTGATTCAAGTCTACCCAAAACAAGACACCCCCGCGCTGGCGGGGGTGTGAGGACGTGAAACGACGCTCGATCAAGCGGCTTTGTCGTCTTCTTCTTCCGTGTCTTCGGCGACCGCTGGCGTTGTCGGCTTGGGCACTGCCGTTACGTCGGGAACGCGCACGTCGGTCACGTCGGTAATGGTAACCTTGCGTGAGCCAACGGTTAGGATCGGAACGTCGCCGGTGAAATCGACGGCAGTCACCACGCCGATCGAGGCGGTGCTGATCTTGACGTCCTGGCCGTTGGAATCCTTACCCTGGATGTCGATAGTATAGACGCCGTTTGGCTTCATGGCACCGTCACTGCCCTTGCCGTCCCAGCGGAAGGTGCCGGGGCCCAGGGCCAGCGGGCCCGTCTGGTTGTAGACGATCTGCCCCTTGGCATCCTTGATGGTGATGGTCGCATTGGCGGCAGTTGCATCGGCGCTATAGGCCCAGAAGGCGGCGTTGGTGGAGCTGAGCTCGCCAGTCTTGCCCGAGGAAGTCACTTCCTTGCCGATGTAAGATACGGCATCGGATTTGGCGGTGTTCTGGCCGGACAGCATCAGCGTTTCGAGAAACTCATTGGTCTTGAGCTGCTGCTCGACGCCGGTGAATTGCACGAGTTGCTGGGTGAAGGCGTTGGTATCCATCGGATCCAGCGGATTCTGGTTCTTGAGCTGAGTGGTCAGGATGCTCAGGAAGGTATCGAAGTTGTCGGCGATGCCGGCTCGCGAGGTAGCCAACGCGCTGGTATTTGTTCCGGAAACGCTACTGACGGCCATGGTACCTACTCCTTACGCGATGATGTTGACGCCGCTGGCACTCAGATTGCCGCGGTAAAGGTTGACTGTGGGCGGCACAACCTCATCGGCCTCCGCCAGGTCGGTGCCGAACAGCCCGTTGCGGCCATCGCCGTTCTGGCCCTGCTGGCCACCGGCGAACGGATTTTGCTTCAGCGAAAATTCGAGATTGGTCTTGGAGCTATCGAGGCCAGCCTGCTGCAAGGCGCGTTCCAGCGCGCGCTGGTCGCGCTGCATCAGGTCGAGCGTTTCGGCCTTCTCTACGGTGAGGCGCGCATTGACCTGGCCGGAGGCGTCGATATCGAGCCTTACGTCGATCTTGCCCAGTTCGGCCGGATCGAGCCTGATCTGGAAGCGGGTATTGCCGTCGCTGACCTGGCGGGCCATCTCGAAGGCCAGTTGCGGCAGGTTGAGCTGCTGCTGGCTGGTCTGATAGCCGGTCTGCACCACGCGGGGTGCAGCAACTGCATCTACCCTGGCAGCATGCACCGGTTGTGCTGCGCTTTGCGGGTCAGGTTGCTTGTCATTTGCTGCTGCGGCGACGCCAGTTGGCTTGGCATCTGCTGGCTTGCCGTCGTCGGACTTCTGATTGGTGTCGCCATCCGAGGGCTTGTCGCTGTCCTTGGTCGCTGGCTTGACCTCGAGAGAGGCGTCGACGGTCTTGTCAGCAGTCGGCTGAACGTCCGGCGCTGCTGCATCCTCGGTCTTGGTGGTTAGTGCCGAGGCGGGGAGCTTGAGTTCGGGAGTAGCCAGCGCCGGGGTGGCATCGGCGGTGACGGTCGGCTTCATCGCATTGGCTAGCGCGGCCTTGAGATCGAGGTCGGTGCCAACACTTTCCTGCAGCTCGGCCAGCGCGTCCGGCTTCGCTCCGCCCTGGTTGAGGGCGGTGAGGAGAGCGGCCAGCTTGTCGCCAACGGCCTTGAGTTGTGCCGACAGCTCTGCTGAAGCTGACGGATCGGTGTGACCGAGCAGCGAGCCTGCGAGCGGCCCGAAGGCTTCCACGAGCTTGCTCGAGAGGCTGTCGTCCACGCTGGCGGTGCCTGCCATCAGGGCGGCCATCTCGTCGGCGGTGGGCATGTCGGTGAGATCGATGCCGAGACGCTGCGCGAGGTCGCTTAGCAGCGTATCGAGTTCCTTGAGCGCCTCGGGATCGAGCGTTTCACCGGCCGCCAGCTTGGCCTTCAGGGCGGCCAGTCCATCGATCACTGCCGTCAGTTCGGGCTTGACGACTTCGGGGGTAACAATGGCGACCTGCGCATCGATCACGGCGGCAATGGCCTCGGGGTCATCGCGCTTTTCATCTTCGCCAGGCTTGGCGCCTGCCGATGGGGTGACGTTATCGTTCGACGGCTTGGCATTAGCAGTCGGTGCCTCGGGCTTATCTGCGCCGGCGGCGCCGAGCAGGGCGGCAAACGCGTCCTTGCCGTCGGCTTCCGCAGCAGGGCTGCCAAAAGCCCTGGTGTTGGAGACACCGGCAGTGCTGGTTGTAACGGTCAGATGTGATGCCACTAAAGCAGACCTGCAGAATGAGACTAATCCAGCCCAGCCAATGCAGGCGCCGTGCCAAGTCGGTTTGGCCGCGAAATTTCATTTGATTTCAAAGGGGTGATGACTGCGTGTCAGCCCGGCCTACTCGGCAGTCTCGGCTAGTGCGGCAAAAGCTGCCGGGCAAATGTTGCGGGGATCGCCTGAAAGAGGTAATAGCCCGAACTCGAATTCGTCCGCTGGCCCTTGAACCCAACCGGATACCAGAAAGATGCTGAACTCGCTTGATATTGCCAAGCGTCCCGAAGACACGCGCGTCGTTGTCGCGATGTCGGGGGGCGTGGATTCCTCAGTGGTTGCCGGCCTGCTGGCCGCCCAGGGCTATGACGTCGTCGGCGTCACGCTGCAGCTGTACGACCATGGTGAGGCCACCCATCGCAAGGGTGCCTGCTGTGCCGGGCAAGACATCCACGATGCCCGCCGGGTCGCTGCAACGCTGAACATTCCCCATTACGTGCTCGACTATGAAGAGCGCTTCAAGCGCTCGGTCATCGCGCCGTTTGCCAATGCCTATCAGCAGGGCGAAACCCCGGTGCCCTGCATTGCCTGCAACCAGTCGGTCAAGTTCGTCGACCTGATGGAAGTGGCGCGCGACCTCGGCGCTGATGTGCTGGCGACCGGTCACTATGTGCAGTCGCGCCGCGGCGATGACGGACGCCGGCAGCTGTTCCGCCCGGTCGATGGCGATCGTGACCAGACCTATTTCCTGTTCGCCACGACGCAGAGCCAACTCGATTACCTGCGCTTTCCGCTCGGCGGCATGAGCAAGGCGGCGGTGCGCGAAATGGCGCGCGAGATGGGGCTTGAGATTGCCGAAAAGCACGACAGCCAGGACATCTGCTTCGTGCCGCAGGGCAAATATGCCGACATCATCCGCAAGATGCACCCGGAAGCGGTGGCAACCGGCGAGATCGTGCATCTCGACGGCCGCGTGCTGGGCACGCATGACGGCATCGTCAATTACACCATTGGCCAGCGCAAGGGCCTCGGCGTTGCGGCCGGTGAGCCGCTCTATGTGATCAAGCTCGAGCACAAGACCTGCCGCGTCATCGTCGGTCCGCGCGAGGCGCTCAAGACCCACACCGTGCGCCTGCGCAACGTCAATTGGCTCGGCGCGACACCGCTGGCCGAGTTGTCGGCGGGCAATGGCGCGCCGGTAGAGGTCAAGGTGCGTTCCACCCGTGGCCCGCAGCCGGCGGTGATCCAAATGCAGGGCGACGAGGTGTTCGTGACGCTGGTGAGCGGCGAATACGGGATTTCGCCGGGGCAGGCCTGCGTATTTTACGCGGATGATACAGCAACGTCGGAAGTCTGGGGCGGTGGGTTTATCGCGGAGGCTGTGCCGCAGGTGTTTGCGGCTTAGCTGCAAAATAACACCACACTCTATGTCATCCCGGCCTTGAGCCGGGATCCATCTCGAGATTACACCACAGCCGCAAGGTGGTTCTGCCAACCATCTCAGGATGGGCCCCGGGTCAAGCCCGGGGTAACATCGTGGGTGGGGAGCTTGCCGTTACTGGGCGGGAGCCACAGCAACAGGAGCTCCATCGGCCGGCGCCGCGCCGGTGGTCGCCTCGGCATTGGCTTCGCGCAGCGCCTGGTAGGCGTTGATGCCACCCATCGAGGTCGAGATCGCAATGATGATGATCATCACGCCCAGCACTAGGATCAGCACGCGGGCAGGGTTCATTGCGAACGGGCTCTGCTTGGGTTCTTCCATGACGACCTCGAAATAATTCCGCATTGCGCCCAAAGGGATGAGCAAGCACAGGCGTCTTAGCACTACAATGGTCGCTAAAGTAAGGCTTGGCGAGTGCATGCTGCAGTGACGGAACTCTATGCCGCATCCCCGATCGACCCCAGGCACGCGCTGACGCAGGCCCTGGTGGTGCGCGCACAAAATGGCGACGTGGAAGCGTTTGGCGAGCTGATCGGGGATCACTACGACATGATCCACCGCACCGCCTGGAAATGGTGCGGCAATCGCGCCGATGCCGAGGACATCGCACAGGATGTCTGCGTCAAGCTTGGCTCGGCGATATCTAGTTTCGATGGGCGCAGTGCGTTTTCGAGCTGGGTCTATCGCATCACGCTCAACGCCGTGCGCGACCTGCAGCGGGCCGGCAAGCGGCGTGGCCGGCATTCCGATGCTTATGCGGAGGTGACGCCCGATGAGCACCCGGCCGACCAGGAGGAGGCCGCGACCAGCCGCCAGCTATGGGCAGCGGTGCGGCAATTGCCCGAGAAACAGCGCGATGCGGTGCTGCTGGTCTATGCCGAGGAACTGAGCCATGCGGCGGCGGCCGAGATCATGGGTATCCGCGAAGCCACGGTGTCCTGGCACGTGCATGAGGCACGCAAGACCCTGAGGGGGCTGCTATGAGCGACGATAACAACATGCACGACGATCCGTTGAACGGCCTTAAGAACGCCAACACGCCGGACCCGCGCGCCGACGCAAAACAGCGCTCGCTGGCGGCCGGCATGGCGGCTTTCGAGGCGGCGCAGAAAAAAACTCAAACCACGCCCCAAGGAAATCCATGGGGCCGGCGTCTCACGTCCATCATCGCATCCTTGAAAGGGATCAAGATCATGGACCTGCGCCTTCCCATCGGCACCGCCGTCATCGCGCTGATCGCGCTGCCGCTCGGCTACCAGCTTTATTCGAGCACATCGATGACCCCGGCAGAGGTCGCGGTGCAACGCCCGGCGATCGTCACGCCCGTTAAGGAGCAGGCCAAGACCGAGCAGCGCGTCGAGGCGCCGACCGTGACGGCCGAACCGGTTGCGCCCGCCACCGAGCCGCAGCTCATGCAGGACGAGACTGCGTCCAGCACGCTGACCCGTCAGGCTCCGCCCGATGTCGGTTCTCCGCCCACTGTCAGTGGCAAAATGGCTGCGCCTGCACAGAGCATGGCCGCGTCCGCCGATGCGATGTTCGAGAGCGAGATGGCAATGCCGGCGCCGATGCCGTCGATGGTGGCGCTGCCGACCGAGCCGAGCGGCGACACGTTCACCAGCTTTGACGAGCAGCGCCTCAAGGCCGTGGCCGATGAGCCGGTCTCGACCTTCTCGATCGATGTCGATACCGCCAGCTATGCCTATACGCGGCGCATGCTGGAAGATGGTTTCGTGCCCGAGCCCGATGCCGTGCGCATCGAGGAACTGATCAACTATTTCCCCTATGATTACCCCGCCGCCGACAGCGCCGCAGTGCCGTTCAAGCCGACCATGGCGGTATATCCGACGCCGTGGAACCCCAAGACGCAGCTCTTGCAGATTGGCATCAAGGGCTATGTGCCGACCGTCGCAGAAGACAAGGCCAGCAACCTGGTGTTCCTGATCGACACCTCGGGCTCGATGGATGAGCCCGACAAGCTGCCGCTGCTGAAGCGCGCCTTTTCCCTGCTGGTCGATCAGCTTTCGGCCAATGATACGGTCGCCATCGTGGTCTATGCCGGCTCGGCGGGCGTGGTGCTGGAGCCGACCGTGGCCACCGACAAGGCGAAAATCCTCGGCGCGCTGGACAATCTGGCGGCCGGCGGCAGCACGGCTGGCGCCGAAGGGATAGCGCTGGCGTACCGGCTAGCAGAACAGGGCAAGATCGAGGGTGGCACCAATCGCGTCATCCTCGCTACCGATGGCGATTTCAATGTCGGCATCGACGATCCCGAGGCATTGGAAGACTTCATCAAGGCCAAGCGCGACAGCGGCACGACGCTATCGGTGCTGGGCTTTGGCCAGGGTAATCTCGACGACGCGACGATGCAGGCGCTGGCCCAGAACGGCAATGGCAATGCCAGCTACATCTCCAGCTTCCGCGAAGCCCAGAAAGTGCTGGTCGAGGAAATGGGTGGCACGCTGGACATGATCGCCAAGGACGTGAAGATTCAGGTCGAGTTCAACCCGGCCGTGGTCAGCGAATATCGCCTGATCGGCTACGAGACCCGCGCGCTTAACCGCGAGGATTTCAACAATGACAAGGTCGACGCGGGCGATATCGGCGCCGGGCATACGGTCACGGCGATTTATGAGATCACCCCGGCAGGCTCGGGCGCCGAGCTGATCGATCCGCTGCGCTATGGCCAGACCAACGAGACCCCGACAGCAGGCGACGAAATCGCCTTCCTGCGTATGCGCTACAAGCTGCCGGACAGCGACGTCAGCCAGTTGATCGAAGTGCCGGTGACGCCTGACGTCGTCTACGGCGACATCGCCGACGTCAGCGCCGACATGCGCTATGCCGCCGCCGTCGCCGCCTTCGGGCAAAAGCTAAAGGGGTCCGACTATGGCGGGGAGATGAGTTGGGACGAGATCGAGGCCTTGGCCCGGTCTGGCCGTGGGGCGGACGATAGCGGCTATCGGGTGGAGTTCATCAACCTGATCAAGACCGCTAGTCTGCTGAAGCCGGATACGGATAGGAATCCGTGTGACACGCCAGCGAGTGGCGAGGTGTGCCAGTAGGGACGCCCTTCGACCTACATAGCGCCTCACCAATACCAACTTTCTATTTCCTCGGGCTTGACCCGAGGGCCATTCGCCACTTGTGCGGCCTTAATTGGCGCTCGGGTCGAGCCCGAGGGAAAAAGTAGGGTGCATGAGTGGTGCCCAAATGGGCGGAGCTGTGACAGCGCCGCCCCTTTCGCCCTAGACCAGTGGCTTCAACCCGGCCTCGATGCTTGCGCGGCGACCTTCGAGGAATGGCGGCAATGCCAAGCTTTCACCCAATGTTTCCATTGGCTCATCCGCCGAAAATCCCGGTACGTCGGTGGCAATCTCAAACAGGATGCCATTCGGCTCGCGGAAATACAGCGAGGTGAAGTAGAAGCGCTCCACTTCGCCGCTCGAGCGCAGTCCTGCCTTGCCGACCCGATCGATCCATTGGCGCAAACTATCCTGATCCGGGGTGCGGAAGGCGACGTGATGCACGCCACCGGCACCGGGACGGGCGGGTGCCAGTGTCGGATCCACAGCGACATGGATTTCGGCGCCGGGGCCGCCAGGACCCATTTCATAGACATGGGTTTCAGGCGTGTGGCTAGTCGTAGCGTATTCGCGAACCTTGCGCATGTTCATCACCTGGGTCAGCACTGCCTCGGTGCGGTCAAGCTCGGGCACCGATAGCGTAATCGGGCCAAGGCCGATGATCTGCTGCTCGGCGGGCACAGGCGACTTGGCCCAAGGCACGACCTTGTTGGCGCCGTCGATCACCATGCGGAAGCGCTGGCCCTCGAAATCTTCGAAATCGAGCGATAGCTGGCCGTTGCGCTCCTTGATGGCGCCGGTGCCGACATTGTTGTTCTGCAGGTGGTTCTTCCACCAATTCAGGCTGTCCTCGCTGGCAACACGGAGACCGGTGCGGCCAACCGTGTGATTGCCGCGGCTTTCCTTGGGCGCGTCGAAATCAAAGAAGGTCAGGTCGGCGCCGGGGGAAGCAACGCCGTCACCGTAGAACAGGTGATAGGCGGTGGTGTCGTCCTGGTTGACGGTCTTTTTGATCAGCCGCATGCCCAGGGTCTGGGTGTAGAATGCGAGGTTCTTCTTCGCCTCGGCGGTTACCGCCGTGAGGTGATGGATGCCTCCGAGTTCGAGTGTCATGATGCAATCTCCTATCCGGACGCGAACACCGCGTTCCTGCTACGATAGATGTAGAACACCCGACGCCATTTGAGCAGGTGGACAATCAGGACGCACTGATGTCGATTTTTGAACGATGCATACGGTGAGCATTCAGTCGTCAACCCTCCCCTGCGGGAGGGGAAGCGAGATAGGAGTTAGCTTGCTAACTCCGTGATGGCGCCGGGTGGGGTGCGAGAGCCCCGAAATACGGGCCAGCCGACCTCCCCCTTGATCCTTCTGACCTAAAACCGCTCCACTGGAGCGCTTTTGCCTTCGGCCGGTTTAATGCCCGCAAGGGGGAGGGTGTCGACTGCGCGTTCACCCCCCCGATCACAATTGCCCGACACCCACCTTTTTGACATGCGTTATCACTGCTCATGCGCTATCCATCGTTCCTGAACATAAAGGGAACAAACATGGCCGCGCTGACTTTGCGTCGCAAGCTGGCGATCTTGTCCGATGCTGCGAAATACGATGCGTCCTGTGCATCTTCGGGCACCGAGAAGCGCAGCAGCGCCGGCACCGGTGGTATCGGGTCGACCGAGGGCAGCGGCATCTGCCACTCCTACGCGCCAGACGGCCGCTGCATTTCGCTGCTCAAAATCCTGCTGACCAACTTTTGCGTCTATGACTGCATCTACTGCGTCAATCGCTCGTCTTCCAACGTGACGCGAGCCCGCTTCAGTGTCGAAGAAGTGGTCAAGCTGACGCTGGATTTCTACAAGCGCAATTACATCGAAGGCCTGTTCCTGTCTTCGGGGATCATCCAATCGCCCGACTACACCATGGAAGAACTGGTTCGCGTGGCGCGCTCGCTGCGGCTGGAGCATCACTTCGCCGGCTACATCCATCTCAAGGTCATTCCCAATGCCTCGCCGGATTTGCTGATCGAGGCCGGACGCTGGGCTGATCGGCTGTCGACCAATATCGAGATGCCGACCGATATTGGGCTGGAGCAACTGGCGCCGGAAAAGAAGCCGAGCGAGATCCGCACCGCCATGGCCAATGTGCGCGGCAAGCTGGACGAGGCAGGCCCCGACAAGAAGGCCCGGGCCAAAAAGCCGAAATTTGCGCCGGCCGGACAATCGACGCAGATGATCATCGGCGCCGATGCGGCCGACGACGGGGTGATCCTCAATCGAGCGGCCGGCCTCTATTCCGGCTACAAACTGCGCCGCGTCTACTACTCGGCCTTTTCGCCGATACCTGATTCCAGTTCGCGGCTTCCCCTCAAGGCCCCGCCACTGATGCGCGAGCACCGCCTGTATCAGGCCGATTGGCTGATCCGCTTTTATGGCTTCGACGTGCCGGAAATCATCTGGGGAGGGGAAGATGGGTTGCTCGATCTCAATATCGATCCCAAGCTGGCTTGGGCGCTGAAAAGCCGGGCGCGCTTTCCGGTCGATGTAAACCGAGCCGATCGCGAAATGCTGCTGCGGGTGCCGGGGCTGGGCACGAAAAGCATTGATCGTATTCTTAGTACGCGCCGGCATCATCGCCTGCGGCTGGAGGATGTTGCGCGCATTGCCGGCACCATCGACAAGGTGCGGCCGTTCATCGAGGCGGCCGACTGGACCCCGGGCGGGCTGACCGACGACGCTCGCCTGCGCGCCAAGCTGACACCGCAGCCCGAGCAGTTGAGCCTGTTCTGATGCAGGTGATCCGCATGCAATCGCCGAACGACTTTGCCGAGTGGCGCAGCAAGGCGCGACAGTTGCTGGCGGCCGGTTTGTCCCCGGAGCAGGTCGAATGGCGTATGATGGACGATGCGGCTAGCCTTTTGGACAGCGACGATGCCCTCGATCTTCCAGCGGCGACCCAACCGGTGGGCTCCGTTCCGCGACAATTCCTCGATCTCGCCGAACAGGCCATATGTCACACCGATCCGGCGCGGTTTTCCTTGCTCTATCAACTGCTTTGGGCACTGCAGGCTGATAGCCAATTGCTGGCCGATGCCACACTCGATGCTAACAGTCTGTTAACAAAAAGGGTCTCGGCGGTGCGTCGCGACAGCCACAAGATGAAAGCCTTCGTTCGCTTCAAATCCATCGCCGACGACTCCGGCCTCGAGCGCTACGCTGCCTGGTTCGAGCCGGAACATTATACGCTCGAACTCACCGCGCCATTTTTTGCCCGTCGTTTCGACGGCATGATGTGGGCCATCGTCACCCCCTATCGCAGCGCCTATTGGGACGGCGAAAGCCTGGCCTTCGGGCCCGGGGGAAGCAAATCGGACGTGCCACAGGACGACGCGGTAGAGGACGACTGGAAGACCTATTTCTCCTCGATCTTCAATCCGGCTCGCCTCAAGGTCGCGATGATGAAATCGGAAATGCCGATGAAATACTGGCGCAACCTGCCCGAGGCCGAACTCATTGCCCCCCTGATCCGCAATGCCCGGCAGATGGAGGCCGAGATGATCGAACGCACCGCAACGCAGCCACCATCGCGACACCTTCGCCAGCAGGCCCGCGAGCCCGATCTCATTGAAAACGCAGCGGAAATCACCAGCCTCGCCGATGCACGATCAGCCGTGCAGGGCTGCCAGCGCTGCCCGCTATACGAGCACGCGACCCAGGCGGTATTCGGCGAAGGCCCCCAACATGCCGACGTGATGTTCGTTGGAGAACAGCCCGGCGACCAGGAGGATCTGGCAGGCAAGCCTTTCATCGGTCCGGCAGGCAAAGTGCTTGATGCTGCAGTCGAAAAAGTCGGCATCGACCGCTCCAGAGTCTATGTCACCAATGCGGTCAAGCACTTCAAATTTGAGCCGCGCGGCAAGCGCCGCATTCATCAGAGGCCCGATGGCGGCGAAGTCCAGGCCTGCAAGTTCTGGCTCAATCTAGAGATCGGTTTCGTCAAACCCAAGGTCATCGTTGCACTAGGCGCCACCGCCGCAACCAGCCTGCTCGGCAGGACCGCGACTATCGGCAAACTCCGCGGCGCTCCGATCACCATGGATGATGGCACGATCCTCTTTGTTACCAACCATCCCTCCTATCTGCTGCGGATTCCTGACCTGGAAGGCAAGGCGCGGGAGCAGGCGAAATTCGAGGACGACTTGATCCTCGTGCGGGAGGCGATTGCCGGTCTGTGCACACGGCATTGAATGAGCCCGACTAGCGGCTTGACAGGTGGATGTGCTAAATCTAGTAGATGCATCGCCGGGGAAACCCGCGTGCTTCTTGAAGCGGAGTAGCTCAGTTGGTTAGAGCAGCGGAATCATAATCCGTTTGTCGGCGGTTCGAATCCGCCCTTCGCTACCATTCAAAACGCCGGAAACCTTAGGGTCTCCGGCGTTTTTGTTTCATGATGGTGGGTGCTGGATATCGTTTAGGGCGCATTTAGGGCAGAGGAGCGCGTCTCCAAAGTGGCGCGATCGCTCCGTTGCCAGGCTGCGGATAGACCTTGGCGCGGGGGCTTCCCGCTGCGTTGAGCTGTCATACCAACAGTTGTTATGATTGACCGATGTGTTCCCATTTGCGCATGCCGATGGACGAGATGGTTTCGGGCTTGTCGATTAGGTTGTTCCAGGCTTGGCAGTCGGCATCGATGATGGCGTCGT
>NZ_LAPV01000057.1 GCF_000971275.1 Devosia psychrophila
TGCCCATCGCCCGCTTGCGGCCGCCGCGGCGGCGCACGACCAGCTTCTCCTCGCGATAGATGCGGAACAGCCGCTTGTGATTGACCATATGGCCTTCTCGCCGCAGCAGTACGTGCAGGCGCCGATATCCGAAGCGCCGTCGCTCATGAGCAATGGCCTTCATCCGCTCACGCAGCACCGCATCATCGACCCTGATGGTCTGGTAGCGCATCGTCATCCTGCAGCATCCCAGCACCTGGCACGCCCGCCGCTCGCTCATTCCAAACACCGTCTGGAGATGGGCGACAGCATCCCGCTCAACGGCGGGCGTTACCATTTTTTTCCGAGCAGGTCTTTCAACGCCGAGTTGTCCAGCATCGCATCGGCCAGCAGCCGCTTGAGCTTGGCATTCTCATCCTCGAGCGCCCTAAGCTTGCGAGCCTCGCTAACGTCCATACCGCCATACTTGGCTTTCCATTTGTACACGCTGGCGTTGCTCACACCATGCTTGCGGCACAGATCGGCGACTGGAACACCCGCCTCGTGCTCTTTTAAAATCCCGATGATCTGGTCTTCGGTAAACCTGCTGCGCTTCATCTCTGGTCCTTTCTAGGGGCCAGAGCCTACTTCAAACTGGATTAGAGGCCGGGGGCAACGTCAACGCGCAGGTTCCTCCCCCTTGTATGTTTGCTTTGAGGCTGTGATTGACGATGATCGGCCTTGGGGCATCGTGTTTTGCGATGCTCCGGGTCAGATAGCGTGTGTCCCCTTAGAGCCAAGCGAGCTCGTCCCTGAGCAGACGCGTC
>NZ_LAPV01000058.1 GCF_000971275.1 Devosia psychrophila
AGGCCGACGATTTCTGAGCGTCGCAGGCCGCCGGCAAACCCAAGCAGCAACATCGCGCGATCCCGGATGCCGCGTAGGCCGCCGCGCTCAAAGGTTTCCAGCATCGCCAGCAAATCCTCCGGCAGAAGAGCTTCCTTTTGCCGGGGCGGCTTGGCGTGGGTGTTGCGAATGCCGGCCATTACTGTGGCGATATGGCGGTCCTTGCGATCCAGCGACTGTCCGAGCTGCGTGTAATTCCAGGAGAGGGACGAGAGTCGGCGCTCGATGGTGCTGACGGCGTTTTTTTGGCGCCCGCCGGCCTCTCCCGAGGCGCAGGCGGTGATGTAAAGACCAACAACCTGCGGATCGGGCGGCTGTACCGCCAGGCCTTGCCGGCGACACCAGCCGGAAAAATGCTTCCAATCCGAGGCGTAGGCCAGCCGGGTGTTGGCCGAACTGGCCGCCTCGACATAGTCGCGGGCGCGATTGGCGAGGCCGCGCAAATGGGCCAGATCGCCGACCGGTACCGACACGGCGGAATTGCCGACGGGTGCCGCCGCTGCAGCAGGGGGCAGGGGGGCGTTGCCGGTGTCGTTTTCAGCGATTTCGTCGGGGTTTTGGGTCACTACCTCTATGATGACTATAACGTCCGATAATGCAAGATTATCGGTCATTATTATCTGCCGACAGGTGGGGCGGATATTTGCGCCTCCACTAGCGGTAAGCGCCGTGGCATGTTAGCCTGCCGGCGTGAAATCGCGCGCTGATTTGCTGCTTGTCGCTCCTCCACTGGTGCCGAA
>NZ_LAPV01000059.1 GCF_000971275.1 Devosia psychrophila
GCGACGGGATCTGCCGCTCCGCTCAATGACCAGCTCTGCGCCAGCCCCCGTAGCTCACCCCGGCCAGATCGGCCAAAACAACCGCCCGAGTCTCCTTCAGGCTGGATAGAAGTTGGGGGCAACGTCACCTCGAATGGACTTAAGGTTTCAATCTCCGGTGAGAGCGTGGCTTGTATGAGCACGTCACGCGGCCACCTTTCTTTGTATTCGATGGCTTTGGTGGTCTTAAAACTTGTGAAGCCATTGCGAGGCTTGACGATCCAGGCCGGACGGCCAGTAGCAGTATCCATCATAGTGTCTCGGTCCTACTTTCTGGGTAGAACTGATAAATTTCCAGCTTTGGCTCAATGGACAGCAAATTTGACTACGATAGTTTTTGTTCTGGGTGGATTACCGCAATAAAAACAGAATAATTCTAAGTAGTTGATGAATTTATACTTTATTTCGTTTTTCACGAAATTATCTCTGGATGAGAGATCTGTCAACACCGTAAGCAGTGGGTTATCCAGTTATCGGTTAAATCTGTTTCTTAGGTGCAGATGAATTCGTTTAAAAACAAGGCTTTGGCAGATTCGTGCATTTCTAAAGACGCAATACGTAGGCATTTGATATTCTTAGGGCGACAAACGTGGATATTCTTAGTTCGTCCAAGTGAACGAAATCAATGACTTAGCCCGCCGGAATTAGGCGGGCCCTACACACAGCAGGGCGAGCTAGCCAACACAAGATTGGAACTCGTATCTGACGGGCATGGCAACTCATGGCACCACGCCCGCCGCATGCATAGTTGGCCGATTTATACTGCGATCTGGAGCACTATTTTGCCTCGAGTGCGGCCAGCTTCCGACAGATCCAGCGCTTCCCTGATATCGAAGAGAGCAAAGACCCGGGCAACTTGGGCTTTCAGCTTGTGGGCTTCGACGAGCTCGCGGATGGACGCAAGCTGGCTGGTGTTCGGCTTGCAAAAGACTCGTCCGACACCGACGCCGCGCTGCTTAGTCTCTTCCTTGGGAAATTCTACAGCGGTCACTAGAAACCCGCCCTGCTTGAGGGTGGAGAATGCCCGATCGAAGGTATCGCCGCCGATGGTGTCAAACACCACATCCATGTCATGCGCCAGGTTCTCGGACGGCTGCCTGTTGTAGTCGATGAAATCGTCGGCGCCCAAGCTGCGGACGTAGTCTTCGTTATGGGCAGACGCCATGGCAGTGACATGGGCGCCAGTAGCTTTGGCGAGTTGGACCGCAATGGAGCCAACCCCGCCAGTGCTGTTGGTGATCAACAAACGCTGGCCGCTGGTGAGCCCCGCCAGGTCGAACATGGCCTGCCAGGCGGTCAAGGCACCAAGAGGAACAGCCGCCGCCTGGACAAAATCGAGGTTGGCGGGTTTGCTGGCCAAGTCCGCCACCTTGGCAATGGCGTATTCGGCGAAGCCGCCGGACGGTATGATGCCGTACACAGCATCGCCGATGGCAAGGTTGCCAACGCCATCTCCGATGCTTTCGATGGTGCCGGCGATCTCGCCTCCCAGATGGATGGGCAAGGTCATGCCCATGCGCTGACCGGCGCCGGCGCGAATTTTCCAGTCAATGGGATTGAGCCCTGCAGCGTGGACTTTGACCAGCACCTCGCCTGGCTGAGGTTGTGGGCGGTCGACGTCGACATATTCGACCACATCGTTGTTGTTGCCGTATGCGTTGATGACGATGGCTTTCATTGTTGCGCTCATAGTTCCTGCTCGCTTTGCTGTGTGCTCGACCGTTGGTAAGGAGCATGATAGCAATGTCACTCGGCGATGTGACGCCAACCGGCATCGCACAGAGGCCAATATGTCGACAGTGCCCTTCAGTCTGAGACGTGGCCACAAGTTGCGTGGCATGGGTCTGCCGCCCCATTCCCACAGTGACGCACAACTCACCTTTGCCGTTTCCGGTATGGTCCAGGTCCACTCGGACGAAGGCCGTTGGCTGGTGCCTCCGCAGCTTGCAGTGTGGATACCGGCAGGGGTTGTGCATCGACTGGACGTGCTGACCGATGCTGAATTGTGGATGGTGCATTGGGAGCAGGCGGCGGCCCAAGCCTGGGCACCGGCGGCGCCACTGGACCGACCGTTCACGTTGCGGATCACGCCGTTGATGCACGCGCTGCTGACTGCTGCCTTTAGTGCCGACATCGCACCGCAAAAGGCCGAGCTCGTCGCCAAGCTGATGCTGCACGAGCTTGCCGAAACAGCGCATGCGCCCACTTTCCTGCCCTTGCCGAGCAGTCCGATAGGTCAACGCCTGGCCGATCTTGCCTTCAACGACCGCAATAACCGGTTGAATGTCGAAGAGCTAGCGTCACGCGCCGCAACCTCCGTGCGCACGGCGAGCAGACTATTTCCGGCGGAGACGGGGCTAACCTTGAAGGCCTGGCGACAACGCGAACGCATCGTGCAGGCGATTGACCGGCTGGCGCGAGGGACCGCAATCGCAGGCGTTGCCATGGAGTTCGGTTTTTCCAGTACCGCTTCGTTCTCGGCTGCGTTTCGACAGGTCACCGCCATGACACCCACGATGTTTCTGGCAGACGAGACTGCCCCGCCAGATGAACATTTGGTCGGCTGATAAAATGCTTATAGCCGGGCACGCGGTAGCTTTGCGGGGTTGGGCGGAAAGCCATCGTCCGCCGCAGGGCGTACAGCGTGGATGCCGGCTCGCGGCTATAGGTCGTCCGCTGCCTTGACCACGGTGTCCTTGCCCAACGCTGCCGCGGGGACATTGCCATTGCCTTCGGCGCGGTCACGGTAGAGCGCGGCGCGGGCCAACAGCATCAAAGTGACCGGCGTGGTCAGCGAGACGAAGATGACGATCAGCACTTCGTGCACGGCCAGGCGTTGGCCGGAGACCGAGAAGTATATGATCGAGGCGGCCAGGACGAAGATGGCGCCGAAGCTGGTGCCCAGGGTCGGGGCGTGGATGCGCTGATAGAAGCTGTCGAAGCGGGCAAGGCCCATGCAGCCGATGAAGGTTAGCAGCGAGCCGATCAGTGCGAAGAGACCTACGAGGATGGCGGCCCAGACAGGTATCTCGGTCATTCGATCACCTCGCCGCGCATCAGGAATTTGGCGAGGGCGACTGTGCTGACGAAGCCAAGGACGCCGATGACCAAGGCGGCTTCGAAATAAACGCTGGTGCCAACGCGAATGCCGAACAGCACCAGCATCAGCATGGCGGCGACATAGAAGGCATCAAGGGCCAGAATACGGTCCTGGGCGCGCGGGCCGCGGATCATGCGGGAGGTGGCGGCGATCATGCTTCCGGCCAGCAGGAACTGGGACACCATAATGGTCCAGAAAAGGATGGTCTCGCTCATTGGAAAATCTCCAATAGCAGGCGCTCATAGCGATGCTTGATGGTGTCGATCCACTCCTGGTCGTCGACCAGATCTAGGACGTGGATCAGGACCGTGCCGCGCACCGCGTCATATTCGAGCCAGGCAGAGCCCGGCGTGGCGGTGATGATGCAAGCTAGGATGGCCAGCGCCGAACGATCACGCAGTTCGAGCGGCAGCAGCAGGAAGCCGGCGGTCTGTTTACGGTGACGTCCCTGCAGCACGATGCGGGCGACGGCCAGGTTGGACCACAGCACGTCGACCGCTACCAGCCCCATCAGATGGATGATCTTGAACGGCCGGCGGATGCGGGGCTGTTCGGGCTGCAGCGCGGCGAGGGCGCGGCCGGCGAACAGGGCAACCACCGATCCAAGCAGGATTTGGCCGAGGCCCAGCGACTGTTGCAGCAGCAACCAGAGGATCAGCATGCCCAGCGAGAGCAGCGGGTAGGGCAGGATTTGACGCATCATGGCAGCACCTCACCAACCAAAGGCGTGGCCAGGATATTGCCGATTTCGATGGCTGGGGAATGGAGGTTTTCAGCCATCACATACATGTAGTCCATCACCGGGCCGGCCAATACGGTCATTACCACGGTGAGGCCGAGCAGAAGCAGTATCGGCGCGATCTCGATGACGCGAACCGGGGCGGGAGTGTCGGACATGGTGGCCCAGAAGGTGCTTATACCGGTACGTGTCAGCGCAACAAGCGCGGCAAAGCCGGAAAAGATCATCAGGCTGGCCAGCCACCAGGAAGCCGGCGTGATGATGGCGGCCTCGGTCAGGCCGTGAGGGTTAAACAAAGCCGAGATGATTGCGAACTTGCCGAGGAAGCCGGCGAGTGGCGGCAGGCCGGCCAGCAGCAGGACGCATAAGGCAAAGCAAATGCCGAGCATGGTCAAAGCGCCGGGAATGGCGAGGCCGATCTCGTCATTTTCGATGTCTTCCTCGTCGTCGCCATAGGCTTCAAGGGTGATGGCGAGCACATCGGCGCCGGCAATGCGGATGCGTTCGAGCAGCTCAACGATGAGAAAAAAGGCGCTTATGGCGAGTGTGGAAATGACCAAGTAGTAGAGCGCACCGCCGGTGACGAAGGCGTTGCCCATGCCGATGGCGGCCAGCAGCGTTCCGGACGAGACCAGCACGCAATAGCCGGCGAGGCGTGCCGTGGTCTGTGAAGCAAGCACGCCGACCGCACCGAACGCGATGGTAGCCATGCCTCCGATCTGCAGCACGGTCTGGCCGAGGCCAGCCGAGGCTCCGGCTTCGATGCCGAAAGCCAGGGTCGAGAGGCGCAACACGGCGTAGACGCCGACCTTGGTCATGATGGCGAATACAGCGGCAACGGGTGCGGAGGCGGCGGCATAGGTCGTGGGCAGCCAAAAGCCGAGCGGCCACATGCCCGCTTTTAGCAGGAAAGCGAGGCCCAGAAAGGCGGCGCCGGCTTCGAGCAGGCCGCGATCAAGCTCGGGAATAGTGGCGACCTTGGAGGCGAGGTCGGCCATGTTGAGCGTGCCGGTGACGCCGTAGATCAGCGCCGCGCCGATCAGGAAAAGGAAGGATGCGCCGAGGTTAACGGCGACATAGTGCAGGCCGGCCTTGATGCGGGCGAGGCCGAGGCCGTGCAGCGCCAGACCGTATGATGCGGCCAGCATGACTTCGAAGAACACGAAGAGATTGAAGATGTCGCCGGTCAGGAAGGCGCCGTTCAGCCCCATCAGCAGGAACTGGAACAGGGTGTGGAAATTGGGGCCGGCGGCATGCCAGCGGGCCAGCGAATAGACCAGGGCCGAAATGCCCAGCACCGAGGCGAGCAGCACCATCATGGCCGATAGGCGATCGGCGACGAGGACGATGCCGAAGGGAACCGGCCAGTTGCCGATCGGGTAGCTGGCTGCCAGCAGATCGGTCGGGTTCGCGGCCTGGACTACCAGCATGACGCAGATGACAAGGTGCAGGGCGGTGGCGAAGACGTTGATGAAGGCCTTGGTGACGCGCTGGCGATCATCGAACATCAGCATCAGGGCGCCCGCTGCCAGCGGCAGCAGGATAGGCAGGACGACGAGGTGGTCGAGCAGGGTGTTCATGTCAGCGCTGCTCCCTGCCGTCGACATGGTCGGTGCCGGTGACGCCGCGCGCCGCCAGCATGACGACGAGGAACAGCGCGGTCATGGCGAAACCGATGACGATGGCGGTCAGCACCAGCGCCTGAGGCACCGGATCAGTGAAATGTGTGGGGTCAATAGTGCCGCTGGCGGTGACCGGGGCTGCGCCGACCATCAGGCGGCCCATCGAGAAGATGAAGAGGTTGACCGCATAGGACAGCAGCGAAAGGCCGATGATGACTTGGAATGTGCGCGGGCGCAGCATCAGGAAGACACCGCAGGAAGTCAGTACGCCGATGCCGATGGCCAGAACGAGCTCCATCAGCGTATCTCCACCGGCGCGTCGGAAGACACTTCGGCTTCCTTGATCGGAACCGCATTGCGGGCGGCCTTTGGCGAACGTACCGACTGATGCGCCAGCGCTATCAGGATCAGCACCGTGGCGCCGACGACGAGGCTGAACACGCCGAGATCGAAGATCAGAGCGGAGGCCAGCGGCACGCGGCCGATGTAGGGGATTTCAACATACTGGAAGGCAGTGGTCATGAAGGGATAGCCGACGACCTGTGCGGCGACGCCAACCAGCAAAGCCAGGAGCAGGCCTGAACCGATCCAGCGGACGGGCAAAATGCGCAGGCGGTCTTCGACCCAGCGCGTACCGCCGGCCATATATTGAAGGATGAAGCCAATGGACATGACGATGCCCGCGGCGAAGCCCCCGCCGGGCTGGTCGTGGCCGCGCAAAAACAGATGCACTGCCAGCACGATGATGACCGGGAACATCCAGGTCATGATGACCGACGGGATCAGCAGATATTCGTTGACGGTGTCGCCTTGGCTGCGTTCAGGAGCGCGGTCGTCGAATTCATTCTGGATGCGCTGTTGCTCGGGCTTGGCGATGGATTCCCGCGCCGGACGGAAGCGGCGCAGCGCCGAAAACACGGTCAACGCAACGATGCCGAGCACGGCAATTTCGCCCAAGGTATCGAAGGCGCGGAAATCGACCAGCATGACGTTGACGACATTGGTGCCGCCGCCAAGCTGGTAGGCGTTTTCGAGGAAATATTTGGAAATGCCCGAGGGAATTTGTCGCGTCATCACGGCATAGGCGATGACGGTCATGCCGACACCGGCGAGGCCCGCCAGCACCAAGTCGCGATAGCGGCGCAGGCGCGCCTTAAGAAGCTGTGCCTCGTCGCGCATGTCTTCGACGCGTTTCGGCAGCCAGCGCAGGCCGAGCAGGATCAGCACAGTGGTGACGATTTCGACCAGCAGCTGGGTGATGGCGAGGTCGGGGGCCGAGAACCAGACGAAGGTGATGCAGGTGACGATGCCGGTGCCGCCGAGCAGAACCAGCGCCACGAGGCGGTGGAACTTGGCCTGTTGCGCCGCCGCGACGGCACAGACGATGCCGACTGCCCAGAGCAGGGCAAAGGCGGGATCGAACCCCGCAAAAGTGAGGTTGATGCCGCCGAGTCGCGTAAGCAGCAGGGATGCGGGCAGGCCAACGGCCAAAACAAACAGCAGGAACAGCTGCGGCTGCAGGCGGCGCGTGCCGAACCTGGCTTCGAGGCGGCGCGCCCACTTCGACGTAATGATGAGCATGATGCGCTCGAAGATGCGCTGGCCCTTAAGCTGGTGGATCAGCGGCGGGCCATCGACGCCCTTGGCGAGATAGCCGTAGAGCGCCCAATACAGCAGCACGCCGCCAACCAGCGCGATGCCGCTCATGGCGAGGGCCAGGTTCCAGCCGTGCCAGACAGAGAGGCTGTAGTAGGGGGTATCGGGGCCGGTGACCGAGACAACCGCAGCGGCGAGATAAGGCGCGATGGTGACGCCGGGGATGATGCCGACGACGAGGCAGAGGAGCACCAGGATTTCGATGGGCCGGCGCATCAGGGCGGGCGGCTCGTGCGGCAGCTTGCTCAGGCCTTCCGGCTTGGGGCCGAAGAACACGCCATGCACGAAGCGCAGCGAATAGACTACGGCGAACATGCTGGCGAGTGTGGCGCCGATGGGCAGCGCCAGGTTGACGAAGGGATTGGCGTCGCGCTCGGCGACTTCGGCAAAGAACA
The DNA here is from genome assembly GCF_000971275.1 of Devosia psychrophila. Taxonomy (GTDB): domain Bacteria; phylum Pseudomonadota; class Alphaproteobacteria; order Rhizobiales; family Devosiaceae; genus Devosia; species Devosia psychrophila. Next base: position 7,552 of record NZ_LAPV01000059.1, read on the forward strand.
TTTCCTTGGACAGGAAGCCGTTGAGCAGAGGCACGCCAGCCATGGCGGCGCTGGCCACCATGGCGAGGGTCGCAGTGAAGGGCATGAAGCGGAACAGGCCGCTGAGTTTTCGGATATCGCGCGTGCCGGTCTCATGGTCGATAATGCCGGCGGCCATGAACAGCGAGGCCTTGAAGGTAGCGTGATTGGCGATGTGGAAAATCGCAGCCACTGTCGCGAGCGGCGTCGACATGCCGAGCAGGGTGGTGATGAGGCCAAGATGGCTGATGGTTGAATAGGCCAGCAAGCCCTTGAGGTCGGTCTGGAAGATGGCGGCATAGGCGCCAAAGATGAGGGTGGCCATGCCGGCGCTAGTGACGATCCAGAACCAGGCGTCGGTGCCGGCCATCACCGGCCAGAAGCGAACCAGCAGGAACACGCCGGCCTTCACCATGGTGGCGGAATGCAGATAGGCCGAAACGGGCGTTGGCGCCGCCATGGCGTGCGGGAGCCAGAAGTGGAAGGGAAACTGCGCGCTCTTGGTCAGAGCTCCGAGCAGCACCAGCAGCAGCGCCGGCAGGTACAGCGGATGCGCGCGGATCAGGTCGCCGGAAGCGAGCACCACGTCGAGATCGTAGCTGCCGACGATCTGGCCGATGATCAGCATGCCGATCAGGAGGCCGAGACCTCCGAGGCCGGTCACCGTCAGTGCCATTCGGGCGCCGTCACGCGCTTGGGCGAAGTGGAACCAGTAGCCGATCAGCAGGAAGGAAGTGAGCGAAGTCAGCTCCCAGAAAATCACCAGCTGGATGATATTGCCGGAGAGAACGAGGCCCAGCATCGAGCCCATGAAGGCCAGGAAGAACGCGAAGAAACGCGGCACCGGGTCCTTGGGCGACATGTAATAGCGCGCATAGAGCACCACGAGGAAACCGACGCCGGTGATAAGCATGCCGAACAGCCATGAGAAGCCGTCGATCCGCAGGATCAGATTGAGGCCGAGCGCAGGGATCCACTGGATCTCGTGACGCACTACGCCGCCAGCGGCGACGTGAGGAAACAGGTAGATCATGATGCCGAGACCGGCGACGGCCACTGTTCCTGCCAACCAAGCTTCAGCATTGCGTGCGTTCTGAGGAAGCAAGGCGGCCACGAGGGCGGCACCGAACGGCAGTAGCAATGCGAATGTCAGCAAGAATGATGGCGTCATTATCGCGAGGGGCACCTTCAGATGGTGGGATGTGGGTAAGCGCGTCCTTGTTTAGAACGACTGCAATTATTTTTGGTCTGCGATAGGGCATTGCGCAACCCCGAATGTGGTCGCTTGACAGAAAAGTCGCAGTCTATCGTCAAGGATCGCGATTGATTGTCCGCATGCGGCGGCACAGCTCGACGTGGCAATGCTCGAGGGTTTGTCTGGGCACTATCGCCCCCCGGATCAGGTCCGGGAAGACACTGGGAGGGGCTAGCGACAAGCCCCGGATTTTGGACCGGGGCTTCCTGTCTTACCAACCGCTGCTACTCCGGCAGGGCATAGGCGATCACTGCGTCGCTGATCGGGGTTTCCATGAAGTGGTGGCCGCCGGCAGCGATCACCAGGAACTCGCGGCCATCGGCTTCGTATATGATCGGGTTGGCTTGGCCGCCACCGGGCAGGGTATCTGACCAGACGGTCTTACCGGTTTCGATATCGATGGCCTGGATCAGGTTGTCGGTGGTGGCGGCGATGAAAATAAGGCCACCTGCCGTGATGACCGGCCCCCCGTTGTTAGGAGTACCGATATCGAGCGGCAGGAAGGTTGGCACCCCGAACGGACCATTCTCGCGAGCTGAGCCAAATGGGCGATCCCAGACAGTGGCGCCGGTCGCCAGATCGATGGCGCGAATGCCACCATAGGGCGGCTGCTTGCAGAGCAGGCCGGTGAAAGGCGCGCGCCAGCCGGCATTGACCTCGATGGCATAGGGCGCGCCGGCCTGCGGCCCGGCCTCGCCGAGAGCCGTAGTCTCGCCGCCGCCCGCCTCATTGATCGCGATCAGTCCTGCCGCATCGGCTTCTTCGCGCGGAATGAGCCGGTTGTGGTTGGGCATGTCGTTGTAGTTGGCGATGATCAGGCCGCGCTCCACGTCGATGGCGATACTGCCCCAGTCGTTGCCGCCATTGTAGCCGGGATACTGGATCCAGTGCTGGTCAGTGGTCGGCGGAGTATAGGGCCCTTCATAATGGCTGCGCTTAAATTCGATGCGGCACCAAAGCTGGTCGAGCGGGGTCATTCCCCACATGTCGGCTTCGGTCAGAGGAGGGAAGGCCAGCGTATGGTAGGCTGAATGCGGCTGGGTGGGGGACAGGTAGTCAGGCTCGACACCGCCGACTGGCACCGGACGCTCCTCGACCTCGAACAGGGATTCGCCAGTGGCGCGATCAAGGATGTAGATGTCGCCTTGCTTGGAGGCTAAGACCACCGCTGGACGCGGGCCATCGGCCGTCGGGAAGTCGATCAGGGTTGGCTGGCTGCCAAGGTCATAGTCCCAGAGGTCGTGATGCACGGTCTGGAAGTGCCAGACATCATTGCCGGTAGTGACATCGACTGCCACCAGCGAGGTGGCATACTGGTTTTCCAATTCACTGCGGTTTGAGCCGTAATAATCGACCGAGGAATTGCCCAGCGGCAGGTAAACCAGGCCGAGGTCTTCGTCGCCCGAGGCAGTGGTCCACATATTGGGGGTGCCGCGAGTGTAGACTTCGCCTTCGGCTGGCGCGGCGTGGTTTCCGGGATTGCCGAGATCCCAAGCCCAGGCCAGTTCGCCGGTGATGGCATCAAAGCCACGCACCACGCCGGAGGGAGCGTCCTCGGCCTGGCCATCCTTGACTTGGGCGCCGATGACGGCAATGCCACGTACAATGGTCGGAGCCGAGGTCACGGCATACCAACCGGGGGCAGTGTCGCCGATACCCTCCTCGAGCAAGACTTCGCCATTGGTGCCAAAGTCGGCGCAGGGCTGGCCGGTCTTGGCATCAACGGCAATCAGGCGCGCATCGAGCGTACCCCAGAGAATGCGGGTCGCGCAGGCCTGGTTCTCGGCTGCATTCGGCACCTGGTAGTAGGCGACGCCGCGGCAGGTCGCCCCATAGGGGATGGCGTCGTCGGCCACGACCGGATCGAAGCGCCATTCTTCGCCGCCGGTAGCCGCGTCGATGGCGAGGCCAATGCCCTTGGCGGTGCACATGAAGAGATCGTCGCCAACCTTGAGCGGGGTGTTTTCCGGCGAATATTTGCCGTTGGCCGCCTCGGAGGGTAGGTCGCCGGTGTTGAATTCCCAGGCGCGTTCGAGCTGGCCGACATTTTCTGGCGTGATCTGGTTGAGCGGTGAGAAGCGGGCAGACTGATAGGTGCCGCCATAGGCGGGCCAATCAGCGCCGACGGGTAGCTGGGCTTCGGCAGCGCGGGTTGCCGGGGCTTCCCCGATTGCAGCGACTGCCGGTTCGGCAGGTGCAGTGAGGACAGCAGCGGGTGCGACAGGATCAGCAGGCGGCACTGCCTGCTCTGCCGGGACCGGGGTTTCTTGGGCAAACAGACTGCTCGACTGCTGCACGGAGGTGAGCGTAACGGCGGACAGGCCGAGTGCGATAATGCCTATGGCTGCTGCGGTGAAGGCGGCGCGCCCGCCCGCGAAGCGACCGCGAAGGGCGGGGATGGTCAGCAGGACCAAGATGAGAATGACGGTGGGAGCCACTAGGCGGGGCACCTGCGCCCAGCCGTTGAAACCGCGTTCCCAAAGCGCCCAGACCAGGGTGAACAGGAAGGTGGCGAGATAAATCCAGACGCCCAACATGGAATGTCGGAAAATGAACCAGGCCGAGGTCAGCAGGCCCAGACCGGCAATGCCATAGTACCATGAGCCGCCGAGGGTGATGAGCCAAGCACCGCCCGCCAAGATTGCAATGCCGAACAATGCCATGACCACCGCCAGCAGCATGCTGGCCCAGTATCCAAATCCGCGACCAGTTTGTGCCATGACCATTCCCTTTGCGCATGCGCTGCGCACGCAACGGAACCGGGGGACGGGGGTTCCGCTAAATATGGCCGTGGCGCGGCTTTTCTATGCCATATCCCGCACCGCCTGCAGGAACTCCGCGTGGCCGAGCGCCTTTTGAGCGGCGGCGCGATATTCTTTTACGAGACTGTCATAGGTTTCGCGGGCGAACTGGCGGAGTTTTGGGTCCTTGTCCATTTCCTGGCGCGCGAGGTTCTGGTCGAGCAGGCCGAGACCGGTCAGCACCGGATAGTGCAACTGGGTCTGGATATGGGGCAAGCCGAACAGGGTATCGGGAAATTGCTCATGCCGAGGCATGTGGTGCTGCCAGTATTGCAGGCGTTGTTTGGTCTCGGGATGAATGCGGCTGGCGCGGACTTCACGCCAGAACGGAGTGTCGTCGCGCTCGACCAGGTAGTGGGTGTTGACGAAGGTGCGGAAGTCATCGACCTGGCGGCCGACGCGGGCATTGTAGTCGGCGCGGTCGGCGGGCGTGAGGTCGGCGGGGTGTTTCAGGTAGCGGTCGGCGAACAGCATCATTTGTACAATAGTGCCGTGGATCGAGGTGGATTCTAGAGGTTCGAGGAAGCTCGAGCTGAGACCGACAGCCAGCACATTGCCGACCCAGGCATTTTCCAGACGGCCGATCTGGAAGCGGATGTCACTGCGCACTTCGATCTCGCGGCCTAGCAGGCGCTCGACTTCGGCCTTGGCCTGTTCGGGGGTGGAGAATTCGTCGGAATAGACGTAGCCGCAGCCGTAGCGGGTCTGGGTCGGAATCTGCCACATCCAGCCGCTGTCCATGGCCCAGGCTCGGGTGTAATTGGCGATTTCGTCGCCCGGCTTGATGTCGAGCCAGAACGGTAGGGCGCGGTTGACGGGGAGTTCGTGGGCATAGGAAATCCAGGGCGCCTGCATTTCCTTGACGATGAGTTGCTTCCTGAAGCCGGTCGCGTCGATGAAGAAATCAGCTTCTACTTTGGTCCCGTTGTCGAGTTCGAGCGCGGTGATGTCGCCGGTTTCAGGGTGGCGATGCACGCCCGAGACGACGGCGTCGATGATGTCGACGCCTTGGGACTTGCTGGCGAAGAAGCGGCCGACCTTGGCCTGGTCGAAATGATAGGCGTGGTGGAAGGGGCCGAGCGGGATCAGGCTGCCGTCGGCTTTGCGGGCATAGGGCGCTTTCTTCTGTTCGAGCAGCGGGCCGAACAGGTGCATGTCGGTGATCGGCTTGCCGGCTGCGATGGCGTAGACGTTGAGGTAGTCGGAGGCGGCGCCTGGCGGTGCCTTGATGACCTGATGCGGATCGTCGATCGGGCCGTAATAGGTGAAGCCCTTGCGACGCCAGTCTTCGTGGCGAATGCCGAGCTTGAAGGTCGCCTCGGTCTTTCGGAAGAATTCAAACTCGTCGATGTTGAAATGCATGAGCAGTACGCGGAAGGCGGCGGTGGTCGCCTCGCCGACGCCGACTGTTGGAATGGAGGAGGGTTCGATGACGCTGATGCGAGCGTCGAGGCCTTTGCGCCGTGCCGCATCCTGAATGATGAAAGCCGCGATCCAGCCGGCGGTGCCCCCGCCGACGACCACGAAATGGGGTTGCCGGGTCATGATTAGTCTCCTCCAGGAGCGAGGCTATTTTGGGTGGTGATGGCGGGCAAGTCGCGGAGGTGAGATATTTGAAAACCGGAGGTCATCTTCGGATTTCCAATAACCCTCGATGTCATCCCGGCGGAGGCCGGGATCCATCCTGAGGTGTTTCCAACCAACACGGCAAGTCCAGTCATCTCAGGATGGGTTCCGGCCTTCGCCGGAATGACACGGTGGTTTGTATTAGCCACCGGCGCCCTGGTAGCGGCTCATGGCATAGCGCCAGTGGGCAATGGCGATCAGCGTGAGGACGGGACCGGCGAGCAGGGCGGCGAGCCAGGCAAAATCTCCGAGCAGGGGCACCGGCTTGTCGAGCAGCACGGCGACCGGGACGGCGCTGATATAGCCCAGTGGCACGATGGTGAGCATGACGGCCTGGATGCCGCCCGGGAAGATGTTGAGCGGGTAGCGCGTCAGCTCCCAGAAGCCGAAGAAGATGGAGAACAGGTGATTGGAGCGGACCCAGATCATGGCGGTAGCGCCGATCATGGTGATGACCGCGCCGGTCACCAGCATGGCGCTAATCAGGCTTGCGGCAAAAAACATGGCGGTGAATAAGCTCCATTGCACCTGCGCCGCCAATAGTGCCCAGACGAGGACCGGAATGGCGAGGATGATGTGGCCGGCATAGCCGATGTTGAGGCCCGAGAAGATCAGATAGGCCCAGGTGTTGATTGGCTTGGTGAGCAGAGCATCGAGCGTGCCCAACCTCACCAGATCCTCGAGATCGCGCAGCTGGGTAAAGCTTGCCGAGGCTCCCAAAGCATAGGCGAGGAGCTGGAAGGAAAACAGCAGGGCCAGTTCCGGCCAGTTCCAGCCGCCCAGCAGGTCGAATTTTTGCAGCAGGATCCACATGCCCAGTAGAACTGCGCCGTAGGAGACAATCTGCGCCAGTCGGTCGAGCCAGAAGGCGCCGCGGTATTCCATCTGGGACTTGATGTACATGCTGACGAGCAACAGCAGGGTGCCGAGAGTGTGCTGCACGGCTCAGCCTCCATGTACGGTGATGCGGGAGGCGGCGCGGCGCCACAGTAGCGTCAATGCCAGCGTAAGCAGGCCGGCCCAGGCGATGCCGAAGCCGAAGTAAAGCAGGGTCTGGCCGATATCGAGGCGCCCCAGCCAGACGGCGGATGGATAATACACCAGCCACGCCAGCGGCTGATGGCTGGCGATGCTGCCGAAGGGTTCGGGAAAGAACCAGAACGGAATGAGCAGGCCCGACAGCAGGCTGATCAGGCTCTGCAGCAACCATTCCAGCGAGAAGATGGTCATCAGCCAGAAGGCCAGGACGCCAAAGATGGCGGCGCAGAGGAAATGGATGATGAAGCTCAAGCCGCAATAGGCCGCGAACATGACGCCGTGGAACAGGCTTGCCGGTGGATGCATGCCATAGACCAGGGCGACGATGACGATGGTGGGGACGACCGCAAGCAGGAAGGTATAGGCGGATGCGCCGGCTTCGATGGACAGCAGGTAGAGCGGGTAATGCACCGGCTTGAGCAGCCAGACGGCGACGTCGCCGGTCTTGAGCGCCGTGCCCACGTGGCGGATTATCCGATCGTAGCGCGTTGCGCCCATCACCACGCCGCCGAGCAGGGCATAGGTGATCATGTCGCCGATGGAGATGCCATCGACGGCGGTGACGCCGGCATAGACGGCCAGCCAGATGGCGACGCGGGCAAACACCTGCACCAGCTTGCCGAAGATGTTGGCCCAGACCTCGCTGCGATAGGCGAGGCTGGTGAGAAAGCCGCTGCGGACGAAGGCGGTATAGGCGCTCAAGGCGTGGTGGCCGAGGCCGTGTTGCGGCGTTGGTAGAAGGTGCGGATCACCTCCTCGATATTCGGCTCGTGCAGCGCCACGTCCTTGAGATCGCGGGTGCTGCCCACTTCGCTCAATATCTGGACGAGGGAAACCTCTTCGCGTTCGAGCAGGTAGTGCTTGATCAGCCCGTCGTCGTTGGTCAGCGTTGCAGTGCTGAGGACGACGGGCCCGGGATCGGTGGCAAATTCCAGGGTCAGGCGGCGGGCGGAGCCGAGGGCCGAGCGCAATTTTCCGAGTTGGCCGTCGAAGATCAGTTTGGCGTGGTCGACCATGATCAGGCGGGGGCAGATGGTTTCGATGTCCTGCAGGTCATGGGTGGTGAGGATGATGGTGACGCCGCGCTCGCGGTTGATCTCGGCGAGGAAGCGGCGGACGGCATCCTTGGCCACTACGTCAAGGCCAATGGTCGGCTCGTCGAGAAACAGGATTTTGGGGTCGTGCAGCAGTGACATGACGATCTCGGCGCGCATGCGCTGACCGAGGCTGAGCTGGCGCACGGCGCGGTCGAGGAATGGCTTGAGGTCGAGCAGTTCGCTGAAGCGCTTGAGGTTATCTTGGTAGCGGGTGAGCGGGATGTCGTAGATGCGCTGGTGCAGGGTGAAGCTGTCGATCAGCGGCAGGTCCCACCAAAGCTGGCTGCGCTGGCCGAAGACGACGCCGATCTGGCGGGCATTGGCCATGCGCTCGAGATGGGGCGTGCGGCCAAGCACCGATAGCGTGCCGTCGCTGGGCACCAGGATGCCGGTCATCATCTTGATCATGGTGGATTTGCCGGCCCCATTGGGGCCGAGATAGCCGACCGCCTCGCCAGCGGCGATGTCGAAGCTGATGTCATTAACGGCGGTGACTTCGGTATATTCCGTGGTCACCAGAGTCTTGAAGGCGCCGAGCAGGCCCGGAAACCGTTTGTGCTGCCGGAAGCGTTTGGAGACCCCCCGTGCCTCGATCAATGGTGTCATGTCGGCTCTCCCCGGGGGAGACTAGCCGATTCTTTTGCAGTGGGAACTGCCGTCAGGCAGCGTCGCTGATCAGCTCTTCGGCGAGGCCGTATTCGTGCAATTTGCGGTATAGCGTCGAGCGGCCGATCTTGAGCGCGCGGGCGACGCGGGACATGCGGCCGCCGTGGTGCTCGATGGCGAAGACGATGGCGGCGCGCTCGATTTCGGCCAGAGCGGCGATCTCGCCTGTGGGCGCGAGGAAGCGGTCGGGCGCGGCCATAGGCTCGTCAAGCACGGCGCGCAAGCGGGCGGAGGCTGTGTCGATATGGATCGGCGCTGCCAGCACCGGCACGCCTTCGAGGGCCTTGAGGGCGACGTCGCGACCGTTGGTCTGGGCGAAGACCTGCGGGAAATCGACGGTTTCGAGGAAGGCGCCGTCGGTCAGAACGATGGCTCGGTAGACGGCGTTTTCGAGCTGGCGGATGTTGCCGGGCCAGTCGTAGCTCAGCAGCAGTTCGAGCGCGACGGGGGAGATACCGAGCACCCGCTTTCCGGCCTCGGCGGAGAAGCGGGCGATGAACATGGCAATGAGTGCGGGAATGTCTTCCATGCGGTCGCGCAACGGCGGCACATAAATCGGAAAGACGTTGAGGCGGTAATAGAGATCTTCGCGGAACTCGCCAGATTTGGCGAGATTGAGCAGGCGCCGATTGGTCGCCGAGATGATGCGGACATTGACACGCTCAGGACGGGACGCGCCGACTGGCTCGATCTCGCCATCCTGCAGCACGCGCAGTAGCTTGACCTGGATGTCGAGCGGCAGCTCGCCGATTTCGTCGAGGAACAGCGTGCCATTATGGGCTTCGGCGATCTTGCCAGTGTGGTCAGAAATGGAGCCGGTGAAGGCACCCTTCTTGTGACCGAACAGCACCGATTCGACGAGGTTTGGCGGTATAGCGCCGCAGTTTATGGTGATGAAGGGCTTGCCGGCGCGGTCGCCGGCGCCCTGGATGATGCGGGCGATCAGCTCCTTGCCGACGCCGGTTTCGCCTTCCACCAGCACGGGAATAGTCGATTTGCCGGCCTTGGCACAGAGGATCAGTACACGTGCCATGCTGGGCGCCTTGGCGATCATGTCGGCGCTGGAGAAAGTGCCGGCCTTGCGGGCGCGTTCGGAGCGAATGGCGGCTTCGAGCGCATCGAGCTTCATGGCGTTGCGCAGCGAGATGATCAGGCGCTCGGGGGCCACCGGCTTGACGAAATAGTCGGCCGCGCCATTGCGCATCGCCGAGATGACGGTTTCCAGTGAGGCGTTGGCTGTCTGGATGATGACGGGGGTGGTGAGGCCTTCGCGGCGCATGGCGTCCATGACGCCCATGCCGTCGAGATCAGGCATCACGAGGTCGAGGATCATGGCCCCGATATTGCGATCTTCACGCAGGATGGTCAGCGCCTGCTCGCCGCCGGTGGCGGTCAGGGGCTTGAATCCAGCGCGATTGGCGACCTCGGCAGTGAGGCGCAATTGTACTGGGTCATCATCGACTACGAGAACGCGCGTCATCCAGGCTCCAGTCTTCTTGGTTACAGCATCGAATCGTGTGCCGTTTTGGGAGGAGTGTGGGCGACGGGTGTTAAGGCACGATTAATCATGAGGAATTCGACATGGAGCTACGCCGGAACGGGCAGACTCTTCCCATCGCGCGCCTCGCTGGCTAAGGTCCGCGGCAAATCAGAACAGCCGGAGTATCGCCATGATCGCAGAAGCTCAGAAGGGCCACAACCAGTTCGGCAACCTGCCGGTGTGGGATCTCTCGGACCTTTATCCGCGGAGGGACAGCCCCGAATTCAAGGCGGACCTCGAAACGGCCAAGGCGCTCGCGAGCCAGTTCGAGGCCGACTACAAGGGCAAGCTGGTCGAGCTGACAAAGGCCGGCAAGCTGGTGGCTGCGATCAAGGACAGCGAAAAGCTGGGCGACCTTAGCGGGAAGATCGGCTCGTTCTCGTTCCTGCAATATGCGCAGAAGGCGACCGATCCGGACCGCGCCAAATTCATGGGCGATACCAATGAGGCGCTGACCAAACTTTCGACCAAAGTGCTGTTTTTCGAACTGGAACTGAACCGGATCGACGATGCCGATCTCGAAGCGGCGTTCGCGCAGGATGCGGAACTGGCGCGCTATCGCACCTGGTTTGCCGAGTTGCGCAAGGCCAAGCGCTACCAGCTCGACGACAAGCTGGAAGAGCTGTTCCACGACAAGTCAGTGACCGCCTATTCGGCGTGGAACCGGCTGTTCGACGAGACGCTGTCGAGCCTCGAGTTCGAGGTCGATGGCGAAACGCTCAACATGGAAGCAACGCTGCATCTGCTGTCTGAAAAGGACGAGAGCAAGCGCCAGGCGGCATTCAACGCGCTGGGCAAGACGCTCAAGCACAATGCGCGGCTGTTTACCCACATTACCAACGTGCTGGCCAAGGACAAGGAAATCTCGGATCGCTGGCGCGGTTACGAGGACATCGCCGATAGCCGGCATATGGCCAATTCGGTCGAGCGCGAAGTTGTCGATGCGCTGCAGAAGGCTGTGCAGGACGCCTATCCGCGGCTGAGTCACCGCTATTATGCGATGAAGGCCAAGTGGTTCGGCAAGGATAAGCTCAACGCCTGGGACCGCAATGCGCCGCTGCCGACCAGCGACGAGCGGACCTGGGACTGGGAAAGTGCCAAGACCACGGTGATGGAAGCCTATGGCAAGTTTTCGCCGGAGCTGGCGGCGGTTGCAGCGCCGTTCTTCGACAGCGGCTGGATCGATGCGCCGACCGGCGACGGCAAGCTGTCGGGGGCCTTTGCGCATCCAACCGTGCCGAGCGCGCATCCGTTCCTGATGCTGAATTACATGGGCCGGTCGCGCGATATCATGACGCTGGCGCATGAGCTGGGACATGGCGTGCACCAGCGGCTGGCGGCGGCGCAGGGGCCTATCCTTGCCAATACGCCACTGACCCTGGCCGAAACCGCGTCGGTGTTTGGGGAAATGCTGACGTTCCGGCATCTGCTCAACAACACGACCGACCCGAAGCTCCGCTTTGCTTTGCTGGCGTCCAAGGTCGAGGACATGCTCAACACGGTGGTGCGGCAGATCGCGTTTTATACGTTCGAGCGGCGGGTCCATACGGCGCGGCGGCAGGGCGAGCTCAAGACCGAGGAAATCAACCAGATCTGGCTCGACGCGCAGAAGGAGTCCCTGGGCGACGCCATCATCCCCAATGATGGCTATGACATCTTCTGGGCCTACATCCCGCATTTCATCCATTCGCCGTTTTACGTCTATGCCTATGCCTTCGGGGACTGCCTTGTGAACTCGCTCTACGCGCAGTATGAGAAGGCCAGCGACGGCTTTGCGGAGCGCTATTTCGAGCTGCTCAAGGCTGGCGGGAGCAAGCACCATTCCGAGCTGCTGGCGCCGTTCGGGCTGGACGCGAAAGACCCGCAGTTCTGGTCGCTCGGCCTGTCGATGATCGAAGGATTGATCGACGAACTGGAAGCGACTTCGCCCTAAGCCGGTTTCGGCTGCTATAGTTTTTTGAGACGACTGGACCAAAGAGGATCAAATGGCCACCGAGCACCGCCCCGAGCACCATGCCGAACTGCAGGTCGAATCCCCGATGGACTATGCCCAGCACGAAGCCACCTATGGTGCGTTCCTGACCGCCGTTAAATGGGCGATTATCGGCACAGCCGTTACGCTGGTCGTGCTGTATTTTCTCATCAAGCCCTGATCGCAGCAGCGCATACAGGCACATGAATCAAGCCTGTCCGTCTGGCAGGCGGGCAGGAGACTCCCATGAAAATTGCGATCGTCCGCGAGCGTTTCGAGGGGGAGAACCGCGTTGCGGCCACTCCAGAGACGGTGGGCAAGCTGATTGCGCTTGGCGCCAGCGTATCGGTCGAGCAGGGCGCGGGCACGGGCTCTCGCATTCTCGACGCGGATTATAGTGCTGCCGGCGCGACCGTGGCTGCCACCGCCGATGCTGCGCTGAGAGGCGCCGACGTTGTGCTGACTGTTCGGCGTCCAAGTGCGGCCTGGTTGTCGGGCGTCAACAAGGGTGCGCTGGTGATCGGTGCGCTTGACCCATATGGTAATGACAAGGAGCTTCATGCTCTGGCCAAGGCCGGCGTTACCGCCATTTCCATGGAATTCATGCCGCGCATCACGCGTGCACAGGTGATGGATATCCTGTCCAGCCAGGCCAATCTCGCCGGCTATCAGGGTGTCATCGAAGCCGCGTCCGAATTCGAGCGCGCCTTCCCGATGATGATGACGGCGGCCGGCACTGTTCGTCCGGCCAAGGTGTTCGTCATGGGCGCAGGCGTTGCGGGTCTCCAGGCCATTGCGACCGCCAAGCGCCTCGGCGCAGTGGTATCGGCGACCGACGTGCGGCCCGCTGCCAAGGAGCAGGTGGAATCGCTGGGCGGCAAGTTCGTTGCCGTCGAGGACGACGAATTCAAGCAGGCCGAGACGGCCGGCGGCTATGCCAAGCAGATGAGCGCCGCGTATCAGGCCAAGCAGGCCGAGCTCACCGCCACCCATATCGCCAAGCAGGACATCGTTGTCACCACGGCTTTGATCCCGGGGCGCCCGGCGCCGCGGCTGATCACCCGGGCAATGGTGGAATCAATGGCGCCGGGTTCGGTAATCGTCGACCTGGCGGCCGAGCGCGGTGGCAATGTCGAGCTGACGGTCCCTGACAAGGTGATCGAGCATAACGGCGTCAAGATCATCGGCTATACCAACATGCAGGGCCGCATCCCGACCACGGCGAGCCAGCTGTATTCGCGCAACCTGCTGGCCTTCGTCACCACGCTGATCGACGCCAAGGAAAAGAAGCTCGCCATCAACTGGGATGACGAGCTGGTCAAAGCGACCGTGCTGACGCGCGATGGCCTCGTGGTGCATCCGAATTTCGTCGGCGCCGCCATGGTGGACGAGGTCAAGCCTTCAGCCAAGGCGAAGGCAGCGCCCAAGGCGTCGGCGGCTGGTGTCGAAGCCAAAGATGCTCCTGCCGAGACAGGGGCTGCGTCGTCGGCTCCGAGCAAGAAGGCTGCTGGCAGGAAGGCAGTGGTGGCTGCGATGGCCGATACGCCCAACAAGGCCGTTGCAGGCGTAGAGCAGTCGATTCCCACTTCCGCTGGAGTTCCGGTGACGCCGGCCAAGCGCGCCGCGACCAAGAAGGCGACCGCAGTGATCGATGCCGCAGCTGCTGCGTCGCCTACGGTGCTCGCCCCGTCGGTTGTGAAAAAGAAGCCGGTGACAAAGCCTGCAGCGCATGTGGAAGACCACGCGCCAGCCAAGCAGCCAGCCACGACTAAAAAGACAGTGAGCAAGCCTGCTGCACCCAAGGGAGCCAAGTAAATGGAAGCGACGGCAGGACAGACCGCCGATGTGATCGCTGCAACGGCTCATGCGGCCAGTGGCGGGGCGCTCGACCCATTCACCTTCCGGCTGGCGATTTTCGTGCTGGCGATCTTTGTCGGCTATTTCGTGGTGTGGTCGGTTACCCCGGCATTGCATACGCCGCTGATGAGCGTGACCAATGCGATCTCCTCGGTGATCGTCGTCGGCGCATTGCTGGCGGTGGGCGTGCAGCTGGCGGCTGACGGAAACTGGATTTCCAAAGCCTTCGGCTTCATCGCCCTGGTGTTTGCCAGCGTCAATATCTTTGGCGGGTTCCTCGTCACCCAGCGCATGCTGGCAATGTACAAGAAGAAGGGCTAACGCCGATGATCTCTGCAGATATCGCAGCCCTTCTCTATCTGGTCGCGGGCGTGCTGTTCATCATGGCGCTCCGTGGCCTGTCCAATCCGCGTTCGGCTCAGCAGGGCAACCGCTTTGGCATGATCGGCATGGGCATTGCCATTCTGACCACGCTGGCGCTGGCCGCTCCGAGCGACTGGGTCAGCTGGGTGCTGATCATTGGCGGTATCGGCCTTGGTGGTGGCATCGGCGCGTACATGGCCCGCACCGTCAAGATGACCGACATGCCGCAACTGGTCGCGGCTTTCCACTCGCTTGTGGGCTTGGCTGCAGTGTTCGTGGCGGCGGCAGCGCTGTATGCGCCCGAAGCTTTCGGCATCGGCATTCCGGGTGACATTCACGCCCAGGCGCTGGTCGAAATGTCGATCGGCGTAGCCATCGGCGCCTTCACCTTCACCGGCTCGATCATCGCCTTTGCCAAGCTCAACGGCAACATGAGCGGCAAGCCGATCATCCTGCCGGCGCGCCATGCCATTCACATCGTGCTGGGCGTGGCCATGCTTGTTTTGGTCTGGGCCTTCACCGTTTCGGCAGACCCTTGGCTGTTCTGGGCCATTACCGTGCTGGCGCTGGTGCTGGGCGGTCTGATGATTATCCCGATCGGCGGCGCCGACATGCCGGTGGTGGTGTCGATGCTCAATTCATATTCGGGTTGGGCAGCGGCCGGCATCGGCTTCACGCTGGGCAATACGGCGCTGATCATCACCGGCGCGCTGGTGGGCTCATCGGGCGCAATTCTCAGCTACATCATGTGCAAGGCGATGAACCGCAGCTTCATTTCGGTGATCCTCGGCGGATTCGGCGGCGATAGCGCATCCTCGGCGGCGGCCGCGGAAGACGATCGCCCGGTCAAGCAAGGCGCAGCCGAAGACGCTGCGTTCCTGATGAAGAATGCCGGCAAGGTCATCATCGTGCCCGGTTACGGCATGGCGGTGGCACAGGCCCAGCACGCATTGCGCGAAATGGCCGACCTGCTGAAGAAGGAAGGCGTCACGGTAAAGTACGCCATCCATCCAGTGGCGGGCCGCATGCCGGGGCACATGAACGTGCTGCTGGCTGAAGCCAACGTGCCTTATGACGAGGTGTTCGAGCTTGAAGATATCAACTCCGAATTCGCCCAGTCCGACGTCGCCTTCGTGATCGGCGCCAATGACGTGACCAATCCATCGGCCAAGACCGACAAGACCTCGCCGATTTATGGCATGCCGGTGCTCAATGTCGAAGACGCTGGCACCGTGCTGTTTATCAAGCGCGGCATGGCTGCCGGCTATGCGGGCGTGCAGAACGAATTGTTCTACCGCGACAACACCATGATGCTGTTTGGCGATGCCAAGAAGATGACCGAGGACATCGTCAAGGCGCTCGGTCATTGATCCGATTGTTGCCAATCGAAGAATAAAATAGGGTCGCCCTCGGGCGGCCCTCTGTTTTATTGCTTAGACTATTCTTCTTGGGCCGGGGGATTGTGTCATGGCGAGGACTTCGAGAAAGCCGACCAACACGCAGGCGCAAAAGCCCGTCGAGGGACCACAGCGCAAAACGGCGGTTGTGGTCATACACGGGATCGGCGAGCAGCGCCCACTTGAGACGCTCCGGGAATTCGTCGAGACCGTGTATCGACGGGACCATACGCTGGCGAGCCTGCCGGTTGCGCCCAACGGCATGCTGGATATTTCGGTCGTCCCCGATGATGTGACTGGTTCTGCCGAACTGCGCCGGATCACCACGCTCAAAGACGGCCCGCAAAACCGGACGGACTTTTTCGAGTTCTATTGGGCAGACATCATGGATGGCACGCCCATCGACATGGTGACGGGCTGGATCAGAACGCTGTTGCTGCGCTCGCCTTGGCGCCTGCCGCAAGCCAGAAAGGTAAAGCGGGCTTGGCTGATCTTGATTGTCATGGTGGCGCTGGTCGGCGCCGCAGGCATGGTGGCGGTCCACTCAGGCATCGCCGAAGTCATCGAAAGCTCCGGTCCGGCTCAATGGATCGGCCAATGGCTCGGCGGCATTGGGCCCCAAGCTGGCGGCTTCATTGTTTTAGTCGGCTGCGTGCTGTTGCTGGCAGGGATGGTGCGGGCGCGTTTCGACATGCGCCAGGTGTCAGTGGGCCTGCCGTTTGGCCTGATAGCGGCGGGCGCCGTTCTCTTGCTCATTCCAGCGTCGGTGGCCAGTTCGCTCGCGTTCTGGGCCGCGGTGGTCACCGCCGGAGTGGGTTGGGCATTGAATGCCGTCATCACGCCCTATGCGGGCGATGTCGTTCGCTATGTGAGGGCAACTCCGAGCACCGTCGAGCGGCGAAGGCAGGTGCGCGAGCGCGGGATCGCCCTGCTGGAGGCACTGCACAAGAAACGGCTCAAGGGCCCGCCACTTGAAGCGTTCACCCAGGCGAGTGCGAATGATCCGCCACTCTACAACCGGATCGTGCTGGTCGGGCATAGCCTTGGAACGATCATTGCCTACGACATCCTGCAACTGTTCTGGGAGAAATATGGCCCGACGCACCATCAGGATTGGCTAGCGGACGATCCTGCCGTTCAGGAGGCCCTGGAGGGGTGTGATGCTTTTGTGAAGGTAGCGTGGGGCGATCCGCATGTGGCGATCGATGCGACGGAGTTCGAAAAATCCCGCGCCGGGCTGTTCGCGTTACTGCGCGACGCACGACCGGGTTGGCGCATCAGCGACCTGATCACGCTGGGCAGCCCGCTGGCCCATGCGGAGTTCCTGTTGGTAGATAGCCAGCAGGAGGTCGAGAATGCCTTTTTCGAGCGCCGGTTCGCGACGGCGCCGCCCCGCCCCGACCCAATGCTTGGCAGCATGCTGCTTGCTCCACCCGGACCGGACTTGCGCCAAGGACAGCAGCCGATCGCCTATCCGCATTTCGCGGCCCAGTTTGCGGCGGTGAAGTGGACCAATCTGTACGACGAACATGCAAATCCGCTGTTGGGCGACCTGATCTCGGGCAGCCTTGCGGGCAGTTTCGGGCCGGGCATCCACGAGCATGGTGTCACCATCAGGCGACCCGGGTTATGGGGTGCGCTTGGTCGCATATTCACGCATACGCAATACTGGAGCTGGCACCCGAGTTACGAGCCTGACGCGGAAGTGGCCGCTCGAGCGAGTATCCAGCTTGGTGTCGTGGAGCGGCGAGAAGCGCTGTGGAGAAATGTTCCTGAGCACATCATTCAGCTACGTCTCGCGCTTCGGCTGTCGACCGAGGACGATCAAAAGCTTCAGTAATGCGGGGGTGGTGGTTCGGTCGAGGGGTCGGCGATGTGGACGCCGGAGCGGACATGCTGGTCTACCGTGTCGAGTTTGCGCGTCAGCAGGTCGATCTGCCTCCATTGCGCGGTGATGGTTGTATTCAGTTCCTCGATGGTCTGGTCCTGGTAGGCGATGCGGGTTTCGAGGGCTTCGAGGCGCTCGGCAAAGTCGGTCATGGCGATGTCCTTTTGCGCTGCTTCTATCGCAGTTGTGCAGCAAGGTCAGCACAGCGTGATTGACGTAAACGGAACCCTTTGGCGGCCGGGCCTGTTGCTTTGTCAGTCAATGGCAAGAACGGGAGCCAGACATGGCGACCATCACGGCAGTTTCAAAGCAGTTTTTTTCGAGTCTCGATGCGGACCGGCATAATGCGCTTGGTCTGGTGTTGAGCGCCGCCTTGCCGCTGGCCGTGTTTGTTATTGCCAATGGCATCGCCGAGCTGAATGGAATGATGCCGCTGTTTTTTGCGCCGTTTGGTCTGCCCGGCTGGATGGGTGGCGTGTTGCATCTGGGTGGTCTGCCGCTGTTCGGCATGGCCCGCTGGATGGTAGCTGGACGCGGTGACCGTGGCCGCGAGGCCAGTTGTTGGGTTGTAGTGCTGATGGCCGGCATGATTGTGCAGCCGTTCCTCGTGATGCCGCTGGATGCGCTGGCCCTGAGCATTGTGTCGTTTGCGCTTCTGGTAGTTGGGCTGGGCACGATGGTACGCGTGGCCGAGGTCGACCCCAAGGCGGCCATGATCATGGCGCCGGGGATGGCGTGGGTGGGGTTCTCAGCCTTCGTCGGCTTAAGCTTTGCTGCTGCCTGGGCGCCGCCGTTTGCGGTGACCAATAGTCACGGCGGCGCCTAGTTACCTTTGGGTGCGTGCTTGCACCGACCCAGATTCCGATCCATGTCATGGTCAAAGAGGATTTGCCCATGACCAAACTGCTCAAGATCGATGTGTTCACCGACGTGGTCTGCCCCTGGTGCCTGGTCGGCTCCGCGCGCCTCGACAAGGCTATTGCGGCGCTACCGGACGATGTCGAAGTGGTCGTCGAAAACCATCCTTTTTATCTCGATCCCAATACGCCGGCCGAAGGCGTGGTTGTGGCCGACATGCTGCGCGAGAAGTATGGCAAGGACCCCAAGGAAATGTGGGAGCGGGTGGAAAGTGAAGCCCGCAAAGTCGGCGTCGACCTCGATCTTAGCAAGCAGCCCCGCATGTTCCCGACCAAGAAAGTGCATACGATCACTCGGCTGGCGAAGCCGCTGGGCATCCAGCACGAATTGGCCAATGCCATCGCCAATGCGTATTTTCTCGAGCACCGACAGGTCAACGACGACAATGTTCTGGCCGATATCGCTGCGGAATTCGGCTTTGATCGCGGTGACGCTTTGGACCAGATGAATGATGAAAACGAGCTGGCCATCACCGAACAGTTGGCGAACGACGCTGCCGCGCAAGGCATCCGCGGCGTGCCGTTCTTTGTGTTTGGCGAAAAATATGCACTCTCGGGCGCGCAGCCGGAGGAAGTATTCGAACGCGCGCTCGCTCAGGCAATTGACGAGCTTTAAGCTCGTGGTCTGGAGTAGTGTCTCGACGAATTTTTGCCGAGGTTTAAAATGAAGCTCCTGAGCCGCATCCTCACTACCGCGGTTGTACTGGTCGCCGTCGCATATGCGGGGGCGGTTGGCTATATGTATGTCAACCAGCGCGCGCTGCAGTATGACGCCCAAGGTGAGGTGATTAATCTGGCCGATGCGGACCTACCGCAGGCCGAGAACATCGCGGTGCCGGTGGGCAACGGTATGGTCAACGGCTGGTATCAGGCGCCGCGAGCCGGCATGCCGCTGATTGTCTACTACAAGGGTAATTCAGGCAGCTTCACCACGGAGCACGAACGATACGAGCAATTCGTCGCGGACGGCTATGGCTTCGTGGCGTTTGACTATCGTGGCTTCCCGGCGTCGCCGGGCTCCATCAGCCAGCAGGGTATTCTTGATGACGCGACTACGGTGTTCGACTGGGCTGCTGCCAAGGGTTTTCCTATGGTGATCTGGGGACGCTCGCTCGGTTCAGGGCCGTCGACCTATGTCGCCAGCGAGCGCGATGCAGAGGCGCTGCTGCTGGAAACGCCGTTCCTGTCTGCGGTGACGGTGGCGCGCGAGCGCTATCCGTTCATGCCGGTGAGCCTTGTCATGGCTGACCAATTTCCGGTTAATGAATGGATTCTGAACGTCGATGAGCCTGTGCTGGTGGCGCATGGTACGGGCGATACTACCATCGATGTCAGCAACGGCGAGCGGGTGTATGCGCTGGTGCCCAGCAAGGACGAGTTGTGGATCGAACCGGGCGCTGGCCACGGCGATCTGTGGGATCGCGGCATCTGGGACCATGCCAAGCCGTTTTTTGAACGCGCCATGGCAAACTGACGCGGAATCACCCTGTCCAAGCAACTGACTGCCAAGCCGGTGCCGATTGCGCCGCCGGAAACCTGACAAACAAAAACGCCGCCCCGAAGGACGGCGTTTTCAAATTCTGTATTCCAGCAGCGCTTAGGTGCGCGGCATAGCTGCGGGCGGACGACCGGGCTGGCCGGGACGTGCCGTAGCAGTTGGGGCGGGCAGGCCGCCTTCGCGCTGGAGACGCTTGCGAGCCAGCTTGCGGGCACGACGGATTGCCTCAGCCTTCTGGCGAGCCTTCTTCTCAGAGGGCTTCTCGTAGTAGTTCCGGAGCTTCATCTCCCGGAAAACGCCTTCGCGCTGCAGCTTCTTCTTCAGCGCGCGCAGCGCCTGATCAACGTTATTATCGCGAACGACTACTTGCAAAGGTCAACCGCCCTTTCGAAGCTTGGACATGTGGGTTTATGAAATAGCGCCAGAGCCAAAAGACCCCGTCGCCGACCAGCAGAGCCAGTCATCGTGGGCGGGTCTATAGCCCAGCTATCCGGGCTTGTCCACTATCCCGACGAGAAAAACCGCGGAAATGCCGTATCGAGACTTGCCCTGTGGGCAGCGCGACGAAACAGTCGGGCCAGATGATTTTGCTCAAGGAGCATTGATATGGCAAGCGATCTGCTGCTGTTGCCCGGATTGATTTGTGACGAGCGCCTGTGGCGCGAGGTGATCGCCGGGCTCGATGCGCAGTCTGTGGTGGCGGACCTGACGCAGGATGACTCCATACCGGCGATGGCAGCGCGGGCTCTCGCCTCGGCCCCGGCTCGATTCGCTTTGGCGGGCCTTTCCATGGGCGGTTATGTGGCTTTCGAGATCATGCGACAGGCGCCGGAGCGGGTGTCGCATCTGGCGCTGCTGGACACTTCCGCCCGGCCTGACGACGCGGCGCGCAAGGAGACGCGGCGCAAGGGCATCGACATGGTGGGGCAGGGCAAGTTCATCGGCGTGTCGCGCGGGCTGCTCGGCAGTCTGATCGCGCCGCAGCATATGGGAAGCGAGGTTGCGCGCGATGTGCAGGCGATGTCCGAGAGGGTGGGGCAGGCGGCCTACGTGCGCCAGCAGGTGGCGATCATGAACCGGGTGGATTCCCGGCCGACCCTGGCGACGATCAATGTGCCGACGCTGGTGGCTGTGGGTGAGATGGACAAGATGACGCCGGCTGAACTGGCAGAGGAGATGGCGGCGGGGATTGTGGGAGCGGAGCTGGTGCGGTTTGCGAAAAGTGCGCATTTGCCGACGATGGAGAACCCGGGGGCGGTGGTGGAGGCGATGCGGGGG
>NZ_LAPV01000006.1 GCF_000971275.1 Devosia psychrophila
TGCTCAAATCCAG
The DNA here is from genome assembly GCF_000971275.1 of Devosia psychrophila. Classification (GTDB taxonomy): domain Bacteria; phylum Pseudomonadota; class Alphaproteobacteria; order Rhizobiales; family Devosiaceae; genus Devosia; species Devosia psychrophila. The sequence goes on from NZ_LAPV01000006.1 coordinate 14, forward strand.
CCTGACCCGAGGCACCTGTTCTTCGAAGTTCATGGCAGCGAGGAAGTCCTCGGCACTGGCAAAGAATAGCTGGCCTTCGACACGGTAGGTGCGAACGTCGTTTTCGAGGGTCGAGGTTACGCGGAATATCTGCGAGACCTTCCAGGCGAAGAATATGCCGGAGAGAAGCACACCCACCCCAACACCCAATGCCAGATTGTGCGTGCCCACCACCGTGAGCACCGTTGCCAGCATCACAATACTGGAACGGCGAGGATGGTGGACGAGATCGCGCAGGGAAGACCAGTTGAACGTGCCGATGGAAACCATGATCATGATGGCCACCAAGGCCGGCATAGGGATCAGACCGACCCAGTCGCCGAGGACCAGCAGCATGAACAGCAGAATGGCGCCGGCAGCGAAGGTCGAAAGGCGCGTTCGCCCGCCCGATTTCACGTTGATCACCGACTGACCGATCATGGCGCAACCGGCCATACCGCCGAAGAAGCCCGAAGCGATGTTCGCGATGCCCTGACCGATGCTCTCACGGTTCTTGTCGCTGCCGGTATCGGTCATCAGATCGACGATGGAGGCTGTGAGCAGGCTTTCCAGAAGACCAACTGCGGCAACTGCGATTGAGGTCGGCAGGATGATCCAGAGGGTTTCCAGCGTGAACGGAACGTTGGGCACCAACAACGATGGCAAGGCATT
>NZ_LAPV01000060.1 GCF_000971275.1 Devosia psychrophila
TGTTGAGCGGCATTGTTCCGGTGATCCCACCCAAAGCCAACCGCAAGAACCCGCCCCCATGCGACTTCAAGGCATACAAGGACCGCAACCGCATCGAACGCATGTTCAACAGGCTCAAGCAGTTCCGCCGCATCGCAACACGCTTCGACAAGACCGCGAAATCCTTCGCGGCCTTCCTCGCCTTAGCCGCTGTAAGGATATGGATACCGTACTTTGTCAACAGGACCTAGCTCAAGCTGAGAGACGCTTCGGATCGATCCTTAAAGTTACGACGAGACCATCCTTCTCCCAAGCGTATTGGATCGATCCGTTCAGCGTCCCGCTAATACTGCGTTCGACCAGTTTGGTGCCATAGAGGTGGCTCGGGAAATCTGAACACGGGGATGAGTGGATTTTCTGCCTGACGGCGGCCAATATGCCCGCGAACAGGAGATCGACGTTCTCAAACTGCTAGGAGCTGGCCATTGCCAGCGCCCTTCACTTGTCACCCAAGACCGTCAATCACCATGTTTCAGCGGTACTGGGCAAGCTTGGGCCGAGTCCCATGGTCAGGCCGCCGCGATCGGGCATCAGCGAAGCCTGATTTAGCGGCTACTTCCGCGGCAGCAATGCAGTGATCTCAAGTGATTACCCTGCTCTAGGACACTGGCGGCCATGCGTTCAATCACTGGGCCGGAGCGGTGTCAGGCCGTCGTGTCTACTCATTCATAGTTCGTTTGTGGGCATAGAGCAGGGCCGCTTAGCCGTGCAAACGTCCGAACAGATTGCCAAGCGGCGCCTGAACAATGGATGTCGGCAGACCCATCTGGGCGGTCAGTGCCAGGAATGGGCGGGGGGGCAATTGTTCGACGTTGACCATTCGCCCGATATCCCAGTCGCCATGGCCCACTAGCAGGGCGGCTGCGGCGGCGGGGACGCCGGCTGTGTAGGCAATTGCCTGGCTGCTGATTTCGGTGAAGCAGTCGGCATGGTCGCAAGTGTTGTAGAGAAGGACCTGATGGGGCTTGCCGTCCCGGGTGCCTTTGGCCAATACGCCAATAAAGGTTTTACCCTGGTACATCGGGGCTAGAGACGCCGGGTCCGGCAGCAAGTGCTTGACCAACTGCAGAGGGACGACCTTAGTGCCGTCAGCCAATACGACCGGCTTTTCGGAAAGCAAACCAAGGTTCTTCAACACCTCGAACACAGTAATGTAGTGCTCGTCAAAGCCCATCCAGAATCGGATATCGGCGTGAGGAAAATGCGCTGACAGTGAATGAATTTCGTCATGGCCGGTCAGATAGCTTTTCTGCCGGCCTACGATTGGCAGATCGTCGATTCGGCTAATCTCGAACATTGCATTGGCCACCCAGCGACCCTCCTGCCAGGTCCAGACGTCTCCGGTGAATTCGCGAAGATTGATTTCGGCATTGAAGTTGGTCGCGAAGTACTGACCGTGGGATCCGGCATTGACGTCGATGATATCGATGCTGTCCAGCGCATCGAGATGGTCTTGCGCTGCCAGAGCCACGTAAGCATTGACGACGCCAGGGTCGAACCCCGCGCCCAAAATGGCAGTGATGCCCCGGCGCTCGCATTCGGCGCGGAGGGGCCACTCATGGTTGGCGTACCACGGTGGCTGCTCACAGACCTTCTGCGGATCCTCATGGATGGCGGTGTCGATATAGGCAGCACCGGTTTCGATACAGGCGCGCAGCACCGCCAAATTGATAAAGGATGGGCCGACATTGACGACGATGCTCGCTTCGGTCTGCCGGATCAGGTCTATGGTGGCTGCGGCGTCGAATGCGTTAAGTTTATGCGTCTGCACCACGATGCGAGCCTCAACGTTGGCTTTTGCAGCAACACTTTCGGCGATGGCGTTGCATTTCTCGATGGTGCGAGAGGCGATGTGGAGACTTCCGACACTATCCGCCGCAGTGGCCAGTTTATGGGCGACGACGTGCCCCACGCCGCCTGCGCCTATAATGAGGATATTTTTTTTCACGTAGATCGCTAATCCTCAGGACAGGCTGCTGGCATAATCGGAGTAGTCAAAGCTCCGGATCAACCTGATCTCGCCATCCAATTCGCGGACGGCAATGGATGGCATGTTGAGGCCGTTGAACCAGTTCTTCTTGACCATGGTATAGCCTCCGGCGTCCTCGAAAGAGAGGCGATCCCCTACCTGAAGGGGCTTGGGAAACTGGAACTCACCGAATTCGTCGCCGGCAAGGCAGGATTGCCCGCACACCAGATAGCGATGCGGCCCTTCGTTCGGTTGCAGCTTGGCGCTGAGCCTGTAGGTCAGGAGATCGAGCATATGAGCTTCAATGGACGCATCCACGATCGCCAGTTGCTTGCCATTTTCGAGTGTGTCGAGCACCGTCACTTCCAGTGACGTGCTTTCGGTAACGGCGGCCTCCCCGGGCTCGAGATAAACTTGCACGCCCCAGCGTAAGGCGAAAGCCTTGAGCCGATCCGCAAGCTGATCGAGCGGGTAATTGTCAGCGGTGAAGTGAATGCCGCCGCCGAGGCTTACCCATTCCAGCTGTCCCAGGAACGACCCGAAGCGTTGCTCTATCTCATCGAGGATGGCTGCGAAACTTTCGAAACTATCGTTATCGCAGTGACAGTGGATCATCACTCCCGAGATGGAAGGCAGGGCCGACCGGATGCGATCAAGGTCCCATTCTCCCAGCCGGCTATGCGGCCGCGCGGGATCGGCGAGATCGTAGTTCGATGAACTGACCTGCGGGTTGAGCCGAAGCCCGATTTGCTTGCCCTTGGCTTTTCCCGAGAATCGTTCGAGTTGGCCGACCGAGTTGAAAATGATGGTGTCGCAGTGCGAGACCACCTGATCGATCTCGTTATCGCTGAAAGCGACCGAATAGGCGTGGGTATATCCGCCGAATTTCTCGTGCCCCAGCCGGACTTCGTTGAGCGACGAGGAGGTGGTGCCGTCCATGTGCTGCGCCATGAAGTTGAACACGGTATGCGCGGCAAAACACTTCAGTGCCAGAAGACAACGGGCGCCGGAGCGCTGTCGAAGACGCGAAATCCTGGTCAAATTACCGAGAAGGGTCGCCTTGTCGATAAGGTAGTAGGGCGTCGCCAGCGTCAAACGGCAGGCCTTTCCGGGCTTTGAGTGCTGCGAGGGATGCGGTCGTTCGCATGACCTCGCAGCAAGGAATTGCCTTAGGTAAGACGCTTGGGCGGGGGTGCCAGCGTGTTCTGTTCGGCACTTGGTGCAGACGACATAAGCTGAGCAAGGATATCATCGGCGGACTGACTTTGCCTGCCGATGCCTGCTTCGCGCAGTTGCCTATCCAAATCGGTGCCATCTTCGATGGCAGCGAGCTCGGCCCCCGCAGCGATGCGATTGGCGGTTTCTTCCTGCCGCTTCTTGATACGCCCCAGACTATCCATCGCCGTGCCCATGCGGCTATTCACGCCCGACTGGTTGTGGGCGATGGCAGATTGGGCACGCAGCAGGGCCTCGTTGGCCTTAACGTTATCGACCTCGCGCTTCATCTGCGTAATTCTGGACTCGGTGTCCTGGATGGTGCGCAGCATCTGTTGCTGGCGAGGAATCAGGCCATCGAGCTCCTGCTGATCACGCTGCAATTCACTGCGAACCAAGGCGATACGCTGGGCCAGGCCCTGAGCCAGGTCGGTCCGTCCTGCTGCGATTGCTGAACGAGCGCTGTCGCTGTCCTTGGCTTCCTTGGCCCGGCTTTCCTCGATGCGCCGCATCATGCTCTTGTTGGACGCCATGATGCCGGCCAGATCGGACCGGGCTTGGCGCAGCGCCTGCTCGGCGTCGCGAATCTCCTGATCGAGGATACGCATCGACTGATTGTCGACCGCCGCTTCCGTGGCTTCACTCACCCCGCCACGAATGGCAGTAAAAATCTTGCCCCAAGCACTCATGCTGAAAACTCCCCGCTGCGCCACTCTTCGATCATGCCGGCTGCATCGACCGCATTAGCGGCAAGGATGGCAACCTCTTCGACAACCATTGCTGCGGGCGAACGCGCCGACAATGAGCCGAACAGCTCATACCATTCTTCGCCATCAATGGTCGTGATGCCAAAGCTGGAAAGCGGCACGAACTTGTGAGTCTTGAGCACCATGCGCTCGAACGCCTCGCGATTGGGAATGCTCGAACACTGCGCCAGCACGACGCTCGCCAGGATGTCGTGCTCGCCGCTGACTGTGACGAATACATCAAGGTCGCCTTTTTCCTTGAGCGTCACATAGAGGACCTCGCCTTCCGAGGGCACATTCACGTCAACGTCGCCGAGCATCTCGGGATCGGCAGCAAAGAGCCGCGTAAGCGACGTCAGGTTCCAGGTCTCCAAGGCAGGCCTCCATAGTTTGGGGAAGTTCGATATCGATTGCGTCTGACCGGCAAGCTGTCATGACAACTCCCGGCCAAAGAGATTACTAGAGGCAAAGACGCTGCCGTATCGCACGGTCGCTCGACATTAACTAGAATTGGGCCACCAGCCATCTCGCTGGCCGACCCTTTCCTATGACTTAACCTGCTTTACAAGGGAAAACGAGCAGTTATCCGAGCCGCTGACATGGTCATGATCAACATCGGCCGCCATGGCGGTCTTTTGCCGCAGAGCAATCACCTCTACTGATGGGCAGTGACTAATTGAGGCGTGGCCGCTACAAACTTCATGATGAATCGGGAGAGCATGAATGGTCAACTGGTTCGGCAGGCGCAGTGAAGGCGGCAAGCCCGTCGCCGTCGAAATGGGCCCGTTGGGTGTCATCATCGGTGGCGCTATTGAGCTGGATTTCCTGTCGGTTGAAGCTGACGCGATTGGTGGGCAACCATCGATGCCATTGCCGCTATCGGAGCCGATGATCGTAACTGCTTATGGCCAGGTTCGGCTTGATGCCGCGACGACCTTGTCGCGCTATTATGACGACCAGCATCACATGCTGCAGGTGCTCTCGGGTTCCGGCAAGCCCGGGGAACAGGTGCAGGACGTCAGCTATTACCAGCCGTGGGACAGCGTCGTTCCGGCAGGTCCGGCCGAGTGGGACCGCTGGCGCGGCCGCAATGGGCTGCTGGGCCAACCGACCTACGATGCCGACGGTATCCTGTTCCAGCGTTTCTGGGGCGACGGGCCTGACCGCACCGAGCCTGTCGAATTTGTAGAACAGGTGGATGACGGGGAAACCCGGCGGACGATCCACCAGATTTGCATGCTGTATTATCGTCCGCTGGGTACCGCGCGGGAAATGCTGCTGATCAACATCGAGCAAGATGTTGAAAACGCCCGTGCCGGTGGATCGGTCGAATTTCTGCTCGGCTATGGGCTTGGCCCAGCCGACGTGCGCCGAGTTTGAACCAACCTTTCACAAGCCAAGGAATGCATCGATGCTCGATTACCTGGTAGGGATACCTGCTTTTCTCGGATACTTCGCCATTGGCATGGTCGCCTTTGCAGTCTTTACCGGCATTTATACGTCACTCACGCCGCACAAAGAGATCGAGCTTATTCGCTCCGGCAACGTCGCCGCTGTAACGGCTTTCCTGGGCGCGCTGATTGGCTTCAGCCTCCCCTTGGCGTCGGCGGCGGCGAACTCGGTAAGCGTGGTCGATTACGTCATCTGGGCGGTCATCGGCATTCTCGCCCAGATCATGGCGTTCTTCATTGCAAATTTCACCATGCAGCGCCTGCACGAGAAGATCACCAACGGCGATATGGCAGCCGGCCTCTGGGGCGGTGGCATTGCCCTCGCGGTCGGCATTCTCAATGCTGCCTGCATGACCTATTAAGGAGCGCACTATGCGTAGACGCTTTATCGGTGGTCGATCCCCCCTGCTCGCTCTTGGCACCATTGCGGCGTCCAGCCTGGCACTGGCCGGCTGCGCCGGCGAGGCGCCGGCCGAAGTCATGTTCACGACTGCAGAGCAGTGCATCCAAGCAGGCATGGACCAACAGGTCTGCCAAACTGGATATCAAGATGCCGTTCAGGCCCATCTGACCAACGCGCCGCGCTTCGATGGATTGGCAGCATGTGAAGCCGAATATGGCGAAGGCCAGTGTACTGCGGCTCCGGCACAGGCCGATGGCGGCGGCGGCACCGGCTTCTTCATGCCCTTCCTTGCCGGTTATATGATGTCATCGGCTCTCAACAATATGGGTGCCTACAACAACTATCGCCGCGACCGCGAGCTGAACGGCTATGCGAATGGCGCCAGTCCAATCTATCGCAACCGGTCCGGCCAGACCCTTACCCCGACGGTGGGGCGGCCGAACGGCACAGCCATCGTCCCCAACCGAGCCACGATGCAGCCCGTCAATGTGAACACGCAGACTGTCGCCCGGCAGGGCTTTGGTGGGCGTTCCACCGGCATGGGCTTTGGCGGTTAGATGAAACGGATCACCGTTCCCGCCCGGCCGGACTGGCAAGCAAAAGCGCGCGCTGTCGGCTTTGGCTTCCATGAAATGTATGGCGAGCCCTATTGGCTCGACGATGCGGCCTATGTGTTTTCCCTTCAAGAAATCGAAAAGCAGATAGAGGCCCCCTCCTCCGAGCTGCATGAGATGTGCATGGACCTGGTCGGCGACATCGTCGGCAGCGAGGAACAGCTTGATCGATTGGCTATACCTGAACAGCTGCGAGACATCGTCCAGCGGTCTTGGCAACGCGGGGACCGGCACCTTTATGGCAGGTTCGATCTTGCCTATGACGGCAAGGGGCCGGCCAAGCTCCTCGAGTACAATGCCGATACGCCCACTTCCGTGTTCGAAACCGGATATTTCCAGTATAACTGGCTCACTGACCAGATCGATCTCGGCGTTTTGCCGAATGACGCAGACCAGTTCAACTCGCTGCAGGAAAATCTGATCGAAGCGTTTGGCGAGTTCCCGAAGTCGTCGATCTTCCACTTCGCCGGCATGCTCGACAACGAGGAAGACCGCGGCACGATTGTTTACCTGATGGACTGTGCGGTACAGGCCGGACATCGGGTGGACCTACTCGACATGGCCGACATCGGAATCGACGCCCAAGGGCGTTTCACCGACCTGCAGAACCGCGTCATCGACCGCTGCTTCAAGCTCTACCCTTGGGAATTCATGCTGCGGGAGCCATTCGCCCGCCAGCTTATTCCCTCCGGCGATGCATTCGTCGAGCCGGCCTGGAAAGCGGTGCTCTCCAACAAGGGCCTGCTCCCTTTGCTGTGGAAGCGGCACGAAGGACATCCCAACCTTCTCGCCGCTTATTTTCCAGACGATGCCAAAGCCGGCGAGCTCACCAACTTCGTGCGCAAGCCGCTTTTGTCGCGCGAGGGCGAAAACGTCACGATTACTCGCAATGGCGAGGTGACGGCCTCCATGCCCGGAATTTATGGCGAAGAGGGCTTCGTCATTCAGGCCTATGCGCCCCTGTTCGAAAGTGAAGGCGGATACGCAGTCCTAGGCAGCTGGATCGTTGGCGATCGAGCCTGCGGCCTTGCCGTCCGCGAAGACCGCTCACCGATAACCGCCAATCTGTCGCGTTTCATTCCCCACTTCATCCAGGATTAGCCGTTCAATTGCAGAGGCTTGCATGATCCGTATATATTCTTGGACAGAGGACGAAGACGAGGTTGCGCTCGACGCTGTTACGGTAGGGATCAAAAGCGATACCCGGATTTTGACGGTGGCCGGGCTGCAATTCGGGCAACGCGATGCGGTGGTTTACTATCCTGAATGGCAGGGCAAAGGCGGTCTCATCCCGGCTGCCATGGAAGGCCCGATGCCGGTTCAGAGCGCATTGGAGCGCGCGGAGCGGCTTTGCGCGCAGCATGACTTCAAGCGAGTGGTAGTGTGGCTGCAACACCAGGAGCTTTGGGATGCACGTTGGGGCCAGCTAGCTCTAGAGCCAGGACTTTAGCGCCGGACAGACCCTAACGGGTGAATGCACATTTTCGGTACCACACCTCATTTCGAAAAATCAAAAGGTCGTCCTCAGTGGACCCTTGATCCGATGAACCGGCAAACACCGCAAAAGGCGCATCCAGTTTATCCGCGCATTTCCCGGAACTGATCGAGGGAGGTGCCATTGCAGGCAAAATCGAGCAGGTAACAGCAACGTTGTTATCAATGGTCATTTCGGCCGTAGTGTTCGATGGGTTCATCCGCAAAACGCTGCCAGCGCGGTCAACGTAGATACAGGTATCGAAGGCCGCCCCGCTGGAACTGGCTGCACCAACAGTCAATACCGCAAGCGTCAATATTTTTATATCCATGCGGATCTACCTTTCGGCGCAGTAGCTAGGTGGCAAGTATGACGGCTGCAGCAGCGGCCCAGACGAGCATGAAGACGATCAAGACGAACAGAGCTCGACCTAGCAGGCTATAACCTTCGGGTGGTGGCCGCCCCCCCGCATATGGCGGATAGGAAGCTTGTTCCGAGGCAGGCTTGATCGAATTGACGGAGAATAGTTGCATCGTATGCTCCAAAGACCGACGAACGCGTCGCTGGCGTCGGCCAGCGGGAGAAGAAAAGGTTTAGAAGAGGACCACTATGACTGCCGCCACAACCAGGCAGGGTAGACCGATCAGGGCAATGATCCGTAAAATGCCCATGTCCCGGCTATGGTTTGGATTTTGCACAGCAGGATAAGCTATGGCGGCATATTCGGGTTGGTCAGGGTCGGTGTCGTCCAACGTCCCACCTTTTGCGGAACGACCCTCGGCTAGGTGATCCATGTCAGATGCCCTCAGCAATAATCAGCCCGTCGGCTTCGCGTTGCGCCGATAGCACTGCTCGCATTTCAGGCGCTGTAACAGACTGGCTGGTCGTCGCAGCGGCGGTCTGGCTGGCGACGTCGACCAATCGGAACAAATACCCATCGAAGCACGTGACCAGAAACCGCAGATCGGCGTGAGCTGCGCGATGCGACCAGGCAAAATTGTCGAAGTGAACGATTGGACCGCGACAGACATTGAAATCTCCGAACAGACTAGCTGGCGTCGCGCAAAACGTAATCTTGCGACGCTGGCAACAGAGTGAGGTGAGTGGCGGGCCGGACGATGCGATGCCGGGCCTCAACAAGGGTCTGAAAATGCAGCAGAACGGTGCGCAGCAGAGTGTCCCCTTCCACCTGTCCTTCCTCGTGGAGGTTGATATTGGGATTGTCGTTGACCTCGATGACCACCACTCCGTCGGCGGTCTGCTTCAGGTCGACGCCGTAAAGCCCGTCCCCAACCAGCTTGGCAGCCGCAAGCGCGACATCCTTGACGGTGTTGGGCACGTCGATGACCGGGATAGCTTCGGTCTTGCCTTCGCGCGGCGGCGCTTCAGCGGAGTGGCGGATGATCTGCCAGTGGTCGGCATACATGAAGTACTTGGCAGCAAAGATGACCTGCCCGGCCAGGATGCCGATGCGCCAGTCAAAACTAGTGTAAAGAAACTCTTGGACCAGGACGATGTCTGACTGCCGCAACATCTCGCGGGCGATTGTCTCGAACTCGCTGCGATTTTCAGCTTTCTTGACTGCCAGACTGAACGCGCCATCGGGTACTTTCAGCACAACGGGATAGGCCATCTGACCTTCTGCCTGCGCCAGTGTCCTCGTCGTCACGAACATGGTCCGTGGCGTTGGTACGCCGTTGCCGCTGAGGAGTTCGGAAAGGAACGCCTTGTTGGTGCAGCGCAGGATCGATGCGGGATCGTCAATCGCCGGCATGCCAATGGCCACGGCTTTGCGGGCAAAGCGAAAGGTATGGTGGGCAACGGCCGTGGTCTCGCGAATGAATAGCGCATCGAACTGCTGCAACTTGCCGATGTCGCGGCGGTCGATCAGTTCAACGGCAATGTCCATTTCGACGCCAACGCGGGCAAAGGCTTCCAGGGTCGGCAGATTTGAGGGTGCCATCGGGTCGGACGGATCCTGGAGTATGGCCAGATCGAGTCGAGCTCCCTCGCTGGCCGGGCGGGGCCGCCAGGACCGGCGCGTAAAGCGCGACAAAGCCTCCAGAAACACGGCATCGCGGCTCGGGTCGATGTCTCGGGGATCGAGAGGGCGAATGGCCGAAACCTTCCACTGTTCGCCGCCATCGCCGCGCTCCAACTCAATCGTGAGCAGGGGACACTGGAACGTCTCGAAGCTCTTGCGGGCCAATTCGGCCAGCGGTTTCTCGTCAATATGGCCAAAAAACACCTGCACGCTCATCGCATTCACCGAAAGGGGTATGCCTTCCAGCGTTCTGGCGGTCTTTGCCAATGCGGTCAGGCGTGGGGTCACCACTGCCTTTTGCTGCATGTCGACGATTGTTTCGACACTCGGCGTGACCCGATCGCCGCGGGCTTCGGCCAGCAAGGAAACGTAGTAGCCCAGGCTCATGTAGGAATAACCGCGGCAAAGGTTGGTCACCTTGCGCAGGCCTGTGCCAAACGTGTTGCCCAGAATGAACTCATGGGCGGTAACTACTGTGACGTCACAATCCGTCCAGCGGAAGTCATTCCGCTTTTCGACAACAACAATATGGTTGGTCATTGCAGTGAACCTGCCGCCCCAATGCCGGGCAGCACCCGCTGGTAACGTAGCGCGTCAGTGCCGTCCTCGTAGTAAGTGGCGGTCCGCTCGAACGGTACGAAGCCGCAGGTCTCGAACAGCCGCTGCGCGGTCATGTTATCGACGCGGGTTTCAAGGCGAACAAAGCGCAGGCCCCTGCGTTCCGCCTTTTCGATGGCGCTCTCGAGCAACCTGGCACCAAGGCCCTGGCCTCGGGCCGGTGCGGACACGGCCAGCGAATAGACCCGCGCAACGGAAGTCTTCTGGTTGAACAGGAGCACGGCACTGCCGGCGACCTGCCCACCAATTTCAGCGACGATAATGGTCGCGGATAGGCTTTCGATCAGGCTGTGCCAACTGCGCCGGGAAATACGGTCGGCGGTGAATGCGGCAAACTCCAGATCGATTAAAGCATCCAGATCGGATGCGGCTGCGGCGCGTATGCGGGAGGACGTCATGGGCTCATCTATGAGAAGTTGGAACCAAACCATGCGCTGCGCCAATCCCCTTTTCAAATCAGGTTTTCATAAGCCACCATCACAGGACGACCGGAGCTAAACCCAGGAAATGCTGAAGTTTTAGAGGCTTTTTGAATTTCGGGTGTGGATAAGGATGTCGTAAAATCGGCTTACCGCCAGTCTTTTGTGACCGGCATGATGTCCTATCGGAGCATGGTCCAATGCTCGGTGCTCGGCTGCTGTTCGCCTTTGAATTTCATCAAGCCACAAGATGCACCTGCCCTGTTGACTATCGGCCTGGGCGCACTGCCAGACACGCAATTGGTCTACCAAGATTGCCTGGAACAGGGGTCACACACCCTGCAAGCCCATGATATTCGTGCGATTGACGTCGGCCTGCAGCTCAGCCCCAATCGACCTGTCATGCTTTGATCAGGCAAAGACCGTGATCGCCGAAGGACGGATGATGAAATGCGCCGGAGTAAAGGTCACCAGATCTCCGTCGGTATTGATCGGCATCGGACGCTTGGTGCGAATGTCGAACTCGACGCATTTGTCGGTGCGCACTTCTTCCCAGGCGCCATGGGTGCCCTTGCGGAAAGCGCCCATCAGCAGCAACAGGCGCAAAACATTATCGTGCTCGAGGCTGTAGAGATCGAGGTGTCCGTCATCGATCGCAGCGTCGGCTTGCACCACCGTGCCGCCACCATAATGGCGCCCATTGCCGACAGCGATCTGCATCGAGCGCACGTCGACCGTGCCGGAGCGGTTGATGATGGTGGCGCTGAACGGGCGAGCCTTGAGCAAGACCTTGGCGGCGGCGAGTGCATAGCCCAGCTTGCCCCAGCGGCGCTTGGCTTCCCGCGACAGCGAATTGGCAAGGCTTGCCCCCAGCCCCATGCTGGCAACGTTGAAGAACGGATGGCCATTGACCTCGCCAAGATCGATCTGGCGCGTCTTGCCGGCCAGGATGATGTCGGCGGCGGCGAGCAGGTTGTCGGGAATGTCGAGCGTGCGGGCCAGGTCATTGGCCGTTCCCATCGGCATGATACCCATGGGCAGGCCGGTGGCCATGATGCCCTTGGCGGCCGAATTGATCGTGCCGTCGCCGCCACAGACGATCACCAGGTCGGCGTCGTGCCGCCGCCGCTCGATATCGGCCGAGACTTCTCCCGGCGTGTGGAAGCGCTCGACCTGCACATCGATGCCGCCCGCCTCAAGGCGCGAGATGACGGGGTCAAGGCTGTCGCTGCCGCGTCGCGCATTGGGATTGATCAGCATCAGCGCGCGGCGGCGTGGGGTCTCGGTCATTATTGGCCTCGCTGGACGACGTTCCGGGCATGGCGATGAAGACGGGCTTCGCACGCCATGGGTAACGCCTCAAATATGCTCTTCGTCACATACATGCCAGTCAATGCCGAAACAATTCGAGCCGTTCGGAGGGTGGCATTGTCGGGGATTTCCATGTTCCCACTTTTGGTTACGGTCTGTTCCTCTAACGGAGCTTTGTGCTCCCGTCGGAAGCGGACGAATGGATAGATACCGTCCCTGCCCTTCTGTTTGCGCACCAATTCGGTGCTGCGGCGATCTGCGCAAACACCCGACAGCAGACGAAGCTGCCAGCTACAGTTATTCGACGGCCGGTGGCGTAAGCATTGAATATGGGGGAGTGGTGTCGACGTAATCCCGCTCCCTGCTCGACGGTGTCGAAACGGTCCAATACAAGGAGTGTGGCGGGAGTTCGCGCCGGTTCTGAGGGGGGCTCAATTGGAGATCATATCGGTCAAGACTGCGGCAACACGTGGTCATTGCATGCATTTGTGGGTTCGCATCGAGACCGACGCCGGGATCACCGGCCTCGGCGAATGCGTCCATGGCGGCCATCAGGCAATCGCCATCATCCAGCATGAGCTGGCGGACAAGCTGATCGGTCGCGATCCATTCGCCATCGACGCCCTCTTCGAGGAACTGCGCCGGAGCTTGGTCTTTGAGGGTGGCTTTGCGGGCGCGCTGATCACCGCGCTGACGGGCATCGAGATTGCACTCTGGGATCTCAAGGGCAAGGCGCTGAAAGTGCCGATCTATGAGCTCATGGGCGGCAAGTTCCGAGAGGACATCCGCGTCTATTGCGACTGCGAAGTTTCGCCCGGAATGAACATGGGCGAGGTCCAGGCCGTGGTGGACGAGGTGCTGGAGGCAGGCTTCACCGCGCTCAAGGTCGATCTGGACATCCGCGCCTACGGGCATACCGGCAGCGAGACCGGCTGGTACGAAAAAGACAAGTTCAACATGACTCCCAACCGTTGGGAGCATGACCGCATGGTTGAGCTGGCCGGAATGGTTGTGCAAGCTGCTGGCCCATCGGTCGATGTCGCGGCAGATCTGCATACCAGGCTCGACAAGCATAGTGCCATCCGCCTTGCCCGCGACCTCGAGCCGCTTAAGCTGATGTGGCTCGAGGAGCCCGTGCCGCCTGAAAATATCGACGTCATGGCAGAAATTACCCGCAGCACGTCGACCCCGATCTGCGCCGGCGAGAACCTTTATCTGCGGCACGGTTTCCGCAAGCTGCTTGAGCAGCAGGCTGTCGACATCATCATGCCTGATATCCCCAAGTGCGGCGGACTTTCGGAATGCCGCAAGATCGCCGAGCTGGCCGATCTCTACTCGATCCCGTTCGCGCCCCACAACGTGTCTTCGCCAATCGGCACCATGGCATCGGCGCATGTCTGCGCCACCATACCCAACTTCCTGGTGCTGGAGTTCCACTGGTTTCACCGCGACTACTGGTCGACGATCACCGATGGCGGCGAGATCATCACGAACGGCAAGATCACCATGACTGACAGGCCGGGGATAGGGCTGGAGCTCAACGAAGAGGTGGCGAAGGCCCACCAGTATCCGGGAACCACCTGGTTCGCGTGATCTTTGGCAGCGCGCCCATGGCATCGAAGCCACGGGCGCGCGCACCAGGGTGCATCTCATCTAGGCATGACCATTGAGCTTGCGCCAGGCCTCGTATTCCTCATTGGCATCGGGATGGAGCGGGTAGTAGCGCTGCAGTGGCGCCCCCTCCATCAGCTTGATACGCGAAAACTCTTCCCACTCGGCGTGCTTCTGGCCGTCCTCGATGACAGCTTCCGCCATCGACACCGGCACCACCACCGCGCCGTCGTCATCGGCCACGATAATGTCGCCGGGCACCACGGTAACGCCGCCGCAGGCGATCGTCACATTGACCGCATAGGGGTAAATGTCGGTCTGCACGTGGTAGTTCGGCGACCAGCCCTTGAGCCACAGCGCCAGGTCGAGCTTTTCCACATTCGGTCGATCGCGCATCACCCCATCGATGATAATGCCCGCGCCGCCGCGACCCTTGAAATAGGTACTCATCATGTCGCCGAAAATGCCCGACCGCATGTCGCCTCGCGCATCCACCACCACCACATCGCCGTCCTGCACATGATAGAGCACGTGCCGGTGCAACTGGGTCTCGGGGTCCGCATACTCGCCCTCGCTGAACAGGTCCGGCCGCTGCGGCAGGCACTGGAGTGTCAGCGCGGGCCCGCAGATCGACTTGCCCTTGGTCTGCGGCAGGATCCCGGTCATGTGCGGATTGCGAAAGCCCATATGGCCGAGCGTGCCCGCAATGGTTGCGGCGCCCAGGCCTCTGAGCCCCTCGATAAGGTGCTTGGACGGCCGCGTGATATCTGCGGAATTGGTCATCGTGTTTTCTCCACTTTGGGCTGCGGCGTTACCAGTTGGTTACCGAACCGTCGGTGCGCCGCAGGTGCGGCGCTTCCCAGAATTTGAAACTCTGCTTGGCCAACAGCGTTTCGTTGACCTCGACCCCGAGGCCCGGCGCGTCGCTGACCGGGTAGACGGCACCCTCGAGTTGCGGCTGTACGGGAAAAAACTCGCTGTTGTCGAAGCCGAGCGCCCTTTCGGGGGCTCGTGTTTCGAGCCAGGCAAAATTGGGTACAGCGGCGGCAAAATGTACCGTTGCCGCGGTGCAGACCGGGCCCAGCGGATTGTGCGGCATCAGGTCGACATAATGTGCCTCGCTCCAGCCGGCCACCTTCATGGCCTCGGTCAACCCGCCGATATTGCAGACGTCGAGCCGGTTGAACTGGTGGATACCCCGCTCGATATAGGGCACGAACTGCCACTTGCTGGAAAACTCTTCGCCGATGGCGAACGGAATATCGGTCATCGTGCGCAGCGATTCATAGGCCTCCGGCGTCTCGTCGCGAATGGGTTCCTCGAGGAAGTCGAGCACGCCCCGGTCGAGCTTGCTGCAAAAGCTGGCTGCCTCGGCCACCGACAGCCGATGGTGGTAATCGATGCCCAGCACGACTTCGCTCCCGAGTTCCTCACGCGCCTTGTTGAGGATGCGCGCGGTGGCGGCGATGGACTGGCGCGGCTCGAAAACGTCGCGGCTATCCTGCCCGATCGGAAAGAACCGGATGGCGTCAAAGCCCATTGCGCGGAGTTCGTGGGCACGCTCGATAGCGCCTTCGCCGGCGTTGTCGCCTGTCGAGGCGAACGTCGGGATGACGTTGCGCTGCTTGCCGCCGAGCAACTCGTAGACCGGCACGCCGAGCGCCTTGCCCTTGATGTCGTGCAGAGCGATGTCGATGGCGGAGATTGCCGCCTGCAGCACGCGTCCGCCCTCGAAATACTGGCTGCGATACATCTCCTGCCAGATGCGGCCGATCTGCATCGCATCCTGGCCGATCAGGAATTCGCGATAGTGCTCGATGGCGCCGGCCACAGCTTTCTCGCGTCCAGAGAGCCCGCTTTCCCCCCAGCCGCTAATGCCCTGATCGGTCTCGATCTTAAGCAGGAACTGGTTCCTGATGCCGACCCAGACCGGGTAGGGCTTGATGGCGGTAATCGTGAGCTTGCGCGGCATGATGGTCTCGTTTGCGGCATTGGTCAGTCGGCGTGCAGAGCCATTTCGGTTTCGCCGTCGAACAGATGGATGCGATCCTGATCGAACTCGAGCCACACCTGCTCATCGGGCGCCACGTGAACCGCAGGCGGCACGCTGATATTGACCAGCGAGCCCGAGAGGAACGCCTGCACGAACGTAACGTCGCCAGTCGGCTCGACCGTATAAACCTTGGCGGGGATCGCCCCTGGCTGGGCCGACTTGTGCAACTTGATAGTCGAGTGGCGGGCCCCGAGCACGATCTTCTTGCTCTTGGCAGCCGCTACCTTGCGGGCATTGAGCGGCGACAACGGCAGCGCCCAGCCTTCGGCGCTGGTCAGGACTGACATGCCGTTGGCTGTCGAGGCCTCGAGCGGCACCAGGCTCATCGCCGGGCTGCCGATGAAGCTGGCGACGAACATGTTGAGGGGATGGGCGAACACCTGCGCGGGCGTATCGTATTGCTGCAGGAAACCGCCGTTCATCACCGCCATCTTGTCGGCCATGGTCACGGCCTCGAGCTGATCGTGCGTTACATAGATGATGGTCGCCTTAAGATCCTGGTGGAAGCGCTTGATCTCGCTTCGCATCTGCACACGCAGTTTGGCATCGAGATTGGACAGTGGCTCATCCATCAGGAACACGGCCGGATCGCGGACCAGCGCTCGGCCAAGCGCCACACGCTGCTGCTGTCCCCCCGACAGCTCCCGAGGCTTGCGCTCGAGCAGATGCGTCATGTCGAGCACCTTGGCTGCGTCGCGCACCTTGCGATCGATCTCGTCCTTGGGAAGCCTGCGCATCTGCAGCGGGAAGGCGAGGTTGTTGTAGACCGACTTCTGTGGATAGAGCGCATAGTTCTGGAACACCATCGCAATGTCGCGATCCTTGGGATCGAGATCATTGACGACGCGATCACCGATGACGATGTCGCCCCCGGTAATCGGGATCAGTCCCGCCACCAGGTTGAGCGTCGTTGTCTTGCCGCAGCCCGAGGGGCCAACCAGCGCGACGAACTCACCATCGTTGACGGTCAGCGAGACATTGTTCACCGCATAGACCGAGCCATAGGTCTTGATGAGGTCTTTGAGCACCACCTGGGCCATTACGAACCACCTTCTTAGTGTTTGACGGCGCCTTCGGTGAGGGCACGCACGAAGTAACGCTGGAGCAGCAGGAATAGGACGACGACCGGAACGCTCATCATGAAGCTGGCAGCCATCAGGCCCGGGAAGTCCGTCGTGTTCTCCGAGAAGAACCGCTGGATACCCACGGGCAGCGTGAGCTGCTCATTCTTGGTAATGAAAGTGGCCGCATAGATATATTCGTTCCAGGCGCCGATGAACGAGTAGATCGCCGTTGCGATGATGCCGGGCACTGAGAGTGGCATCACGATCAGCAGGAACGCCTGAAACCGTGTTGCCCCGTCGATGCGGGCGGCCTGCTCCAGCTGGATCGGGATGTTGTCGTAGAAGCCCTTGAGCAGCCAGATCGCGAGGGGCAGCCCGAAGGTGAGATAGGTCAGGATGAGCGACCCATGCGTATTCACGAGGCCCAGTACCCGCATCAGGATGAATAGCGGCACAAGGAAAATCACCGCCGGGAACATGTTCCGCAGCAGCACCGCGAAAAACAGGAACTGCCGCCCGGGAAAGGTGAACCGAGAGAAGGCATAGGCCGCCGGCACCGCTACGAACACGGCGAGCACGGTTGTGCAGACCGAGACGAACAGGCTGTTCCAGAAGAAGCGCAGGAAGTCCTGGCCCACGCTGTTCTGCGGGTCGAGCAGCTTCTGATAGCTCGCCAGCGTCGGCTCGGACGGCCACCATTGCGGCGGGAACTGCATCGCCGCGAAGCCCGACTTGATCGAGGTCAGCAGCATCCAGATCATCGGCAGTGCCGTGTACATGAGCATGAGCACGAGGAAGATGCGTCCAGTCCAGCGCCAGCCATCGATACGCCTGCGGCTGCGCGGCGCCTGATTGTTGGAAATCGAAGTCATGCGCGGTTCTCCTTGCGCTCATTGCCGCTCAGGGCACGGACGTAGAAGTAGCCCAGCGTCATCACGATAATGAACAGGAGGACGGAATAGGCCGCCGCCACACCCCAGCGCTGCCGGCCGAAAGCCAGCTCATAGATATGGGTGATCCAGATATGGGACGCGTTGGAGGGCCCCCCGCCGGTCATGATCCAGGGGATGATGAAGGAGTTGAAATTGGCCACCGCCAGCAGCAGGATCGTCACCGTGGACACCCCGCTCAGATAGGGGAATGTGACATGCCAGAAGCGCTGCCAGGCCGAAGCCCCATCCACCTGGGCGGCCCGCAGGAGCTGATCGGGCACCGTCTGCAGACCCGCCATTAGCATGATCATGGCGAACGGAAATTCGCGCCAGATATTGACCACGATGAGGGAGGGCAGCACCGTCCCGACGCTGTCGATGAAGTTGGGGGGCCGGTCGACGATCCCCAGTTGTACCAGCACGATGCCTATGATGCCGAAATCGGAATGATAGATCCATTTCCAGATATAGGATGCAGCAACCGCGCTGATCACCCACGGAATGATCAGGATGGCGCGCAGCACGCCACGACCGAAGAAGTCGCGATGCAGGGCCAGTGCGGCGCCAAATCCGAGCACGAAGGCAATCAGCGTCGATGCCAATGTCCAGATCACCGTATTCAGCGTTACGCGCCAGAACACCTCGCTGCTCAGGATGGCGCTGTAGTTGTCGACGCCGATGAAGACCTTGTCGCGGAGCTGCAGCCCTGGCGGCGTTTTAAAGAACGACAGTTCGATCGTATAGTAGACAGGATAGGCGATGACGACGAGCATCACTACAATCGCGGGCAGAACATAAAGATAGTCGGCACGCTGGCGCCACATGCGCTGGAGCACGTTTTCGCTCTGGATGCCTGCTCGAGAAGACTTGGCGTGGTCTGTTACTGCATTCACTGGTCGCTCACCCCATTTAAACTGGAGAGGAGGGGCCGGCAGCAGCGTTTAGCCGCTGCCGGCCTGTGATTGTGGGAGAAAGCCTAGAGCCCCTCACCACTGGTGACGTTGCGGACCTTCTCGGCTGCGTCTTCCGCCGCCTCATCGACCGTCATGGCGCCAGTCAGGGCATTCTGCAGCATGTCGGGGATGATGATGTTCATGATTTCCGGCGTTTCGGGCAGCGCCGGGAACGGCACGCCGTAGGGCAGCATGGAGGTCGTCACGTCGAGGAACTTGATTGTTTCCAGACGTTCCTTCATCCACTTGGTCTTGAAGCCGTTCAGATTGCCCGGGTTGGAGCCGGCATAGGCCATCTTCAACGACCACTCTGGGCTGGTCCAGAAACAGACCATGGCCTTGGCTGCCTGCTCGTCTACCTCGCCACCATCGACATATTCGGGATTGAGGATGTGGATGTTGGAGCCACCGAACACGACGGCACGCCTTCCATCCGGACCGGTCGGGATCTGGCCGTACCGCATGTTATCGATAACCGCCTGAGCCTTTTCCGCGTCGCCGCCGGTGGCTTTGGCCTGCAGGTCCAGCATGACGTTATAGTCGGAGGGATGCGAGATCATCATGGCGACCTGGCCGGCCAGGAACAGTGGCTGATTGTCGGCCTGCTGGTTGGTCAGTGCGGAGACCGGAACCGACTGGTCACGGACATACATGTCGTACGAGGCCTGCAACGCACGCTTGCTCTCGGGACTGTTGAGTTCGATGGCCTGATAGCTGGGGTTCTCCCGGGCTTCGTCGAACACGCCGCCGCCATAACCCCAAAGCTGGGGCATGAAGCGGTAGGGTGTATTGCCGGCGTTTTTGCGGGCCACGAGGCCGTAGCCGGCGATCCCGAGATTATCGTGGATCTGCTTGGAATAGGCGACCACGTCGTCCCAGGTTGCAGGTGGCTTCTCTGGATCGAGGCCTGCGCGCTCGAAAATGTCGGCATTCCAGATGAACGCCATGGTCTCATTGTTGGTGGGGATGCCGTAAGCCTTGCCTTCCCACATGACCGACTTCATGGCGCCAGGCCAAAAATCCTCGGTCTTCCAGCCAACGTCTTCGGGGCTCAGTTCCTGCAGGTAGCCCTTGGAAGCGAACTCGACGCCGCCAAGAATCTGCAGACGCACCATCATGGGACCCGCATTGCCGAGCAGCGCCGTGCGGAACTTGTCGAGCAGGTCGTTGTAGGTTAGCGCCTGCTCCTCAAGCTCGATGTTCGGATAGGTTGCCCGGAAAGTCTCGAAAAAGTCCTTGTAGTACTGTCGCAGCAGATCGGGGTCGCCCTCGAACACACCCTGGTACCAGAAGGTCAGCTTGCCTTCGTAGTCGAGCGGGGTGACCGATCCGCACGCCTCGGCGGTATCGAATTCCTCGGTTCCGGCAATGGAGCGCACATATTCAGGCGACCACTTGCTGATATCGACGCTCTGGCCAAGCACCGACGTTGTCATCAGCGACACCGCAAGCGCAGAGACTACTGCGCCATGCGCAAGCGCACGGCCCAATTGGTAGTTCCTCATTAAGTCCTCCTGTCTCCCCCGCCTGCGTCCTCGCGGCAGGGTCCCTTTTCAGCGGCGCACACCGGGCTTTGCCTCTTTGTGTACATCCACCATCCAATATACGTCGCAGAAGCCATATTGCGTGTCAACCGGAATGGATTATACATTATCATATGAGTTTTCTGTATGGTGCGTCAGAAAAGCCTAGCGACGGCTCAGCCCGTGGGAGCTATGAAGCCGACGAAAATATCAGGAGCGACAGGCTTTACATGAACGACTTCAAGGCACAGCCGCCAGCAGGCATGGAGCCTACCGGCGCGTCCACCGAAGGCGCCTCGATCTACGAGCAGATCAGGGATGACATTATTTCGGGGCGCCTTAAGGCCAATGAACGGTTGATCGTCGCCGATCTGGCGCAGCGGCATCAGACCTCCACCAACCCCATTCGCGAAGCGCTGCAATTGCTGCGCGGCGAGGGGTTTGTGATCATTTCACCCAATCGCGGCGCTCGGGTCCGGCCGATCGACCGGGATTTCGTACGCGACATCTACGAGATCGGCGTGCTGATCGAGCCGGCGCTGACGCGCTGGTTCGTCGGCATGGCAACGCCCCAGGACATTGCACAGCTCGAAGACGTGCAGGCCCAGATCGAGGCCAACAATTTCGCCGATCCAATCCGCCACAGCGAACTCGACACGCGGTTCCACACCATCATGTACGAGCGTCACTACAACAGGCATGCCGCCGAGTTGTGGTGGAAACACCGCGAGGTGCTGCGTGCCCTGAGCCGGCGCTTCAATTTCACCCTGGCCCGGCGGGCGCAGGTGCTGCGCGAGCATCGCCTGCTGATCCAGCACATCAAGGAGGGCGAGGCGGACAAGGCCGCCGAGCTCGTTGCCATGCATGTCGAAGGCTCGGGTCGCCATATTCTCGAACACATGCGCGCCGGGGAGGCCGCACGGGCGAGCTAAAGCATCGTGCGGAAAGGTAGGCACCGGTTTCCGCTAAAACGATGTGGCATCAAAGACTTAGAGCCGGCGATTTAATTTTTTCAAATCGCCGGCTCTAGAATACGAAAATTGGCCATCGAGGCCAAACCATCCTGGGGGGAGAAGGCAATGAAGATTACCGGCGTTCGGCCGTGGCTGATCAAGTCCAGCGCATCATACTGGGGCGAGTTCCTGTTCGTCGAAGTCACCACCGACGAGGGCGTCACCGGCTGGGGTGAAATCACCACTACGACCTATGTTGCCAACCGGGCGCTCTGCGTGATGCTCCAGCAGATCAGCAAGATCGTTGAAGGTGACAACCCCGCCCATATCGAGCGGATATGGCACAAGATTTTCCGCAACTTCACCTATATGGGCAGCCGCGGCGCGGCTGTGGAATGCGTGAGCGCCATCGATATTGCACTCTGGGACATTCGCGGCAAGGTTCTGGGACAGCCGATCTACGAATTGCTCGGCGGGCCGGTGCGCGACGACATCCTGCTTTATACCCATCCCGACCAGCGCAAGTTCACCAGCAACGAAGCGGTGGTGCAGGAAATCCGCGACATCATTGCCTCGGGCCACACCGCGCTCAAGTTCGATCCGTTCCCCCAGCAGGGCCCCAAGGGCAAGGACGGGTATGCGCGGGAGCAGTCCGAGGGCTATCTCGACGGCTCCATGACCCGCAAGGACGAGCGCGAGGCGGCCGAACTGACCGCCCTGATTCGTCAGACCGCCGGCCCCGATATCGAAATCCTCATCGACGCCCATGGCCGCTTCGACGTGCCGACCGCCATCCGCCTTTGCCGCACCCTCGAAGAGGCAGGCGACATCGACTGGTTCGAGGAGCCGGTTCCGCCTGAGAGCTTCAATGCGCTGAAACAGGTCCGCGACAAGGTCAATGTTCCGATCTCATGGGGCGAGCGCGGCCACACCAAATGGGATTTCGTGCCGATCCTCGAAAACCAGCTTGCAGACTACATCATGCCAGACGTCACCTGGACCGGCGGCATCACCGAGCTCAAGAAGATTTCGGCGCTGTGCGAGGCTTACTACATCCCCGTCTCGCCCCATGATGCCGCTGGCCCGATCAACGTGGTGGCGGGCGCCCAGGTGATGATGACGGTGCCGAACTTCTATCGGCTCGAAACTTCGGAGTGGAACCTCAGCAAATACGATCACCTGATCGACAAGCCGCTCGACAATTCCAATGGCAGCCTCAAGCTCAACAAGGCGCCGGGCCTCGGTATCGAGATGAACCGGGACTATCTCGCGGCAAACCAGGTGGAGTTCGACTGATGGACGTCACCAAAGCTGCCGAAACCATCGAAAACAACGTCCGGATGAGTTCGCGTCCGAGCGAGCTGCGCATCACCGATCTGCGCGTCGCCGAGATTGTCGGCGCGCCGTTCACCTCGGCATTGATCAAGATCTATACCAACCAGGGCATTGTCGGCCTGGGCGAAGTGCGCGACGGCGCCAGCGCGACCTATGCGCTGATGCTCAAGAGCCGGCTGCTGGGGGAAAACCCCTGTGATGTCGACCGCCTGTTTCGTCGCATCAAGCAGTTCGGCGGCCATGGCAGGCAGGGTGGTGGCGTCTCGGCCATCGAGATCGCGCTGTGGGACCTCGCGGGCAAGGCCTATGGCGTGCCGATCTACCAGATGCTGGGCGGCAGGTTCCGCGACAAGGTGCGGGTCTATTGCGATACCGATGCCGAGAAACCCAGCGGCACCGAGACCGGCAAGCGTCTCAAGGAGCGCATGGACCGCGGCTTCACTTTCCTCAAGATGGACCTCGGCCTGATGCAGATCGCCGACGTTCCGGGGGCCGTCGTGGCGCCGGCCGGCTCGCTTGAAGGCTTTCGCACCCATCCCGGCCACGGACGGGCCATGACGGCCCAGCAGCGCATTGCCCGCGCCGCCGTCTATGACGTGCATAATGTGCGCCACCCCTTCACCGGCCTGCATTTCAGCGACAAGGGCATCGACCTGCTCGAGCAGTATATCCACGAAGTGCGGGAGGTCATCGGCTACGAGATACCGCTGGCCATCGACCATGTCGGCCACATCTCGCTGCAAAATGGCATCCGGCTGGCCCGACGCATCGAGAAATACGTGCCGGCATGGCTCGAGGATGTGGTCCCTTGGCAATATGCCGACCAGTATCGGCAATTGCAGGAGGCCACGACCGTGCCGATCTGCACCGGCGAGGATATCTACCTCAAGGAGGGCTTCGAGCCTCTGCTCAAGTCCGGCATTTCCGTCATCCACCCCGACCTGCTGACCTCGGGCGGCATTTTCGAGACCAAGAAGATCGGCGATGCGGCCCAGGAGCATGGCATCGCCATGGCGATCCACATGGCCGAGAGCCCGATCGCCGCGATGGCGGCCGCCCATGTCGCGGTTGCCACGGAGAACTTCATGGCGCTTGAATATCACAGTGCCGACGTGCCGTGGTGGGACGACATCGTCACCGGCCTGCCCAAGCCGCTAGTCAAGGACGGCTTTATCACCGTGCCCGACAAGCCGGGCCTGGGCATCGACGACGTGGTCGACGAGGTCATCGCCGGGCATTTGCAGGACGGCGTCACCGGCATCTGGCAGTCCACCGAGCAATGGGATTTCGAACACTCCTGGGACCGCACCTGGAGCTGATTTTTACCACTCCCTTTGGCGAGAGATATGGGTCAACATCGACCGACTGAATGAACTCCTGGGACACGACGATGATCTATGAAATGCGAATCTATAATTGCGTGCCGGGCCGGATGCCGGCCCTGCTGAAGCGCTTCGCGGACCACACCTGCGGTCTGTTCGAAAAGCACGGCATCCGGCAGGCGGGCTTCTTCACCACCCTGGTCGGCGAGAGCCACAATCAGCTCACCTACCTCCTGGCCTGGGAATCGCTGGCCGAGCGGGAAGTCAAATGGTCCGCTTTCGCTACCGATCCGGCCTGGATCGCCGTGCGCGATGCTTCGGAGGCAGATGGGCCGATCCTCGCCAGCATCTCCAATCAACTGCTCACGCCGACCGCGTTCTCGGCCGTCAAATAGGGTCGTCTAAATGAAAATCACCGATCTGCGCTGCGCCGTCATCGGGCGGCACCCTATCGTGCGCATCGTCACCGACGAGGGGGTCTACGGGCTGGGCGAGGTGGAATTCACCAAGACCTATCTCAAGCCCTTCGTCCTGCATTTCCGCGAGGCGCTGATCGGCGAGGACCCAACCGATGTCGAGCGCTGCATGCTCAAGATCCGCCAGCGCGGCAGCTTCAAGCCCTATGGCGCGGCGGTCTCTGCCATCGAGCATGCGCTGTGGGACATTGCCGGCAAGGCGGCCAATGTACCGGTCTATAAGCTGCTCGGCGGCAAGGTGCGCGATCAGGTGCGCGTCTATAACGGCTCGATACGCCGCAAGCGCACGGGCGACAAGCCGGAGGATTATGCCGCCGATGTCAAATGGATGGCCGAGCAACCCCAGAATTTCTTCATGGTCAAGCAGGGCATCAGCTTCCACTCCAACATGAAGGACAATGTGGAGGACTTCCACTATGGCGTCCGCCAGACCAGGTCGGGCTATCACGGCGCCATGGACCAGGGGCAGATCTCCGAGCGCGGCTTCAATCACATGCTGGACTGCGTCATCGCCATGAAGGAGGTGCTTGGCGACAAGGTCAGCCTGGCGCTCGATTGCGGCCCGGGCTGGTTCCTGCCTGACGCCATCCGCTTCGCCAATACGGTAGAAAAATACAACCTCATGTGGCTGGAAGACATGCTGACCGGCGACTATGTGCCCTGGGTCAATCCGCAGGCCTATCGCGAACTGACATTGTCGACCACCACGCCAATCCATACTGGCGAACAGATTTACCTGCGGCACAATTTCAAGGAACTGATCGAAACCCAGGCCGTGCGCATCATCGGGCCGGACCCGGCCGATATCGGTGGCATTGCCGAACTCAAATGGGTGGCCGAACACGCCTATATGCACTCGATCATGATGGCGCCGCACGGCACCGCCAACGGCCTGCTGGGGCTTGGCGCGCTGATCAATGTCTGCGCCACGCTACCGGCCAATTTCATCGCGTTTGAATACCCGAGCGCGTCCGATCCGTGGTGGGAGGATATCGTCATCGGACTACCCAAGCAGATCGTGAAGAACTCGATGGTGGACCTGCTGGAGGCGCCGGGCCTAGGACTCGATATCGATCCGGTCGGGGCCAAGAAGTACCTGCTGGAAGAGGATGCCGGGTTTTTCGAGCCCTAGCGAGTTGGCTACAGACGGCGACAAACAGGACACACCAATATAGCCGTCCTTCAGTATCTGACACGCATCCAGTTCGAAGCAGGGGCCATCACCATGCCCGCTGGTGAGCTGGAGCTCCTCCGCGTATCGCGCGCCCTCATCGTTACAGCAGCGTGGAGCCGATGGCGCGAGGAAAGTGCCCTTGGCGCGGCACCCTATCGGCCTTTCGGCTGCTTCAGCGAACACATGACTCAGAGCTGACAGCCGCTCCCGGCCCCCTACCCTGCCCTTCGAAACCGCTCTGCCTAAAGTGGACAACGAAGTGGGTTTCGGACCGGCGGCTCATTGTAACGAAAAATGAGAAACGCAGACACTGGACTGTTTTCATCTTCCGGTGCGCGGTCAAGACCGGAACGATAGTTCGGGCTGTGCCGTTGCCCGCCGATGCGAGAGGATGAAACGCCATGAGCCAAGACCACAATATTGAGCAGCAGAAGAAGTTTGGTGCCGCCGCACAAAGCGGCGCGTTTGAACAATTTGCCGAGCTGGTCGCGCCGGACTGCATCGATCATGATCCAGCGCCCGGGCAGGTTGCCGGTCCTCAGGGCTATGCGACGTTTTTCCGCGAGATGCGCGCGGCCTTCCCGGATATGAAGATCGAGCCGATCCATCTCGTTGCTGACGCGGACAATGTCGCATTCGCCTACACGTTGACGGGCACTCACCAGGGCACATTCATGAATGTGCCACCCACCGGACAGCCCATTAAAGTGCGCGGTTTGCAAATCTCCAAATTCAAAGACGGAAAGATGGTAGAACGTTGGGGCAGTTCAGACGAGCTCGGCATTCTCAAGCAGCTCGGCGCGGCCTGACTAACCCACCTGCTGGTCGGTAAGTTCTCATTAGACGCCACCGAAATATCGGACGTCAGGTCCTGAATGACGCCGATTATCGCCCGAGAGCCCTGATTGGCCCGGCTGCGAACGTTCATCTTAGAACGAATGGCCGCTTTTGGGATTCTGTTGCCCCATCTGCGAATGACCGCAATGGTGAAGGGTTTCGGGTGCCTCTTGGCGTACGAAAGCCTCTCATGCAGGAACCCGTGGTCCGCAGGTGTTGCGCTATGGGTTTTGCTGTTTTGGGGTGATCGAGTGCGTGCCTCG
>NZ_LAPV01000061.1 GCF_000971275.1 Devosia psychrophila
GCGACGGGATCTGCCGCTCCGCTCAATGACCAGCTCTGCGCCAGCCCCCGTAGCTCACCCCGGCCAGATCGGCCAAAACAACCGCCCGAGTCTCCTTCAGGCTGGATAGAAGTTGGGGGCAACGTCAGCCCCGATTGAGAGACAGCTTGGCCACGCTACGCGCTGTGCAGGGCGGACGCCACACGATAGCCATCTCAGAGGGCGCCCCCCGTTCGATGAGTGAGGAATAGACCGATCTTAACTCTGCAGTGTCGCTGATGACCGGCCCTTTGATTTCACGTCGGATTCCCATCTGCCTGGCGACCTTCCGACGGGACACACCACCTCGCCCAATCTTGAGAAACTTGTGATTATAAGCCGCCCTCGCGATGTGATATTGGCCGAGGGCCGTGGCGTACTGGGGCACACATTTACCTCGATTGGATCGCTTGGTTCGAATGTTTCGTTTTTCCGAATTGCGCTTCTTGGCGCTTGCGTTATTGCTAGCAACAGTAATGGCCGGCTGTTCGGGCGGGGACGGTCCCCCCAGTCAGACACCGATCGGGATGCCAACTCCGACGCCGCCAGCACCACCTCCCGCAACCTGGGCTTCTCGTGGCGTAACTTTTGATCCAGTGCGGGCAGCACAGATTCTGGCATCCGCGGAATTCCGCAACGCCGACGCCAACTGCATCTATGTCGGTTGCGCCGCCTCTGGCCCATTGGCGACAAACCAGTCCCGGGCCTTTGAGCTGCACAATTTGCATACGGCGCTGTCCTCGGGGCTGACGGGCGTCAACAAATTGGTGGCTGTGGTAGACGAGGGGTTCCGCGTGACTCATCAAGAGTTTGCGGGGAAGACCATCCACCAGACGGGGACCTTGCCTGTAGCTGACCACGGCACGCATGTGGCATCCCTGATTGCCGGCGTGAGGGATGGCGTGGGCATGCATGGCGTGGCGCCCGGCGCCAACCTGCACTTCACCGCGCTCAATCCTAGCGGAGCCAGCACACTTGACATCACCAACGTAACCTTGGGCACTCTCAGTGCCGCCACGCTCGGCGCCGTTGCACAGAACAATTCGTGGGGTTTCAACGTCGCCGCCTCGACACTCCAGGCCCATCTTGCGGCCAATCCATCCCAGAGCGTGGCCCAGGGGCTGAATTCCGTTATTGCCAACTACGGCACTAGCAGATGGCAGGCCTATCTCGATGCCCTCAACACCTTCGAGAATGGCGGCGTGGTTGTCTGGGCACTGTCGAACGATGAGACCATGGCCTCAGGCGATGTGATGGCCGCCTTGCCCTACTTTGACACTCGTCTGCAGGGCGCCTGAATCGCTGCCGCCAATGGGTATTTCGAAGTCAACCCGACCGGCGACATCAGCAGGGCCATCAGGCTATCGGCTCCTTGCGGTCTGGCTGCCCGCTTCTGCATTGGCGGAGACGGTACAACCACTGCGGCCAATGCGACGTCGGATACCAGCTACTCGGCAGGTACGGGCACATCCTATGTTGCGCCCCAGATTGCAGGCGCCGTGGCTCTCCTGGCCGAGGCATTTCCGGACCTCACCGCGGAAGAATGGGCCAAGCGACTGCTTGCGAGCGCCGATAACAGTTGGTTCTCGAGCTTGGGGGTGCCGGTCGCGGGCAGTGTCGATTTTGGAAATGGCGTGACGCATGCCTATTCGGGCGAATGGGGGCACGGCGTTCTCGACATCGCCTCTGCCCTGAGCCCGATCGGCACGGTTGCAGTCCTCTCTGGCGACAATGTGGTCACGAGCAATCGGACCAGCCTTGCCGAAAGCGTGCTCCTGACGCCCGCAGCATTTGGCGATGGCCTGACCTCGGCCCTGAGCACCACCGATATTGCCGTCTTCGACAGCCTCAACCGGGGGTTTGCGGTTCAGGGGTCGGACCTCGTGACCGCGCCCCGCCCGTCGATGCTTCCCAAACTGCTGTCGTCCGTGCAGGGACCGGCGTGGGGCGTGCTGCCGTCCTACCGAGAGGTCCGAAGTGCCCTGCCTTCTGCGTCGGACAGCACGGGAACGATATCGCTAGTAAACAGCGCAGCGGGGTTGTTCGACACCGCCGGGCCGACCGCTTTCAATGCTCGCGCTTCGGTGCTGTCGATCGCGCATGACACAATCGCCATGGTGTCAACGCAGCAGGCGGGCCCGATGTCGATCACCGCCATGGGCTTTGCCGGACAAGGCGCGGTGGGCCAGGACAACGGCGTTGCCGGTACCGGCATCAATGTCGCCTGGGGCGGCGAGGCCAGCCGGGTCAGTCTCGGCGTCAGCTATCTTGGCGAACAGGGCAGCCTGCTGGGCTTGGGGCAGAACACGACGTTCGGATTGGGTGGCGGTAGTGCGTCCGGTACGGCACATCTAGGAATTGACCAGATGGTTGTGCCAGGTTTTGAGGTGTTTGGCCGACTCGAGTATGGCGTCGCCAAGCAGTCCGGCGCCACATCTGGTCTCGTGACATCGCTGTCAGACGTCCAATTTTCTGGCTTTGAGATTGGAGCGAGAATGAACAATATTCTTGGCGACAATGACCAGTTGGGCTTTTCCATCGCTCAGCCCTTGCGGATTGAGAACGGGACGATGGGGCTTCAACTGCCCGTCGCTCGTACTGCCGACGGAACGATTGAGCATCGGCAGTCCAGTGCCGAGCTTGCTCCTAACGCCAGAGAGCTGGACCTTGGCATCGATTACAAGGTTCCCCTGCAAGCGGGTCATCTGAAGGTCGGCCTGCAATACCGGCTTGATGCCGGCCATATACAGGGCGCCTCCGCCGCCGGTGCTGCCGTTGGCTTTCGTCAATCGTTTTAGGCCCGTGTTCGAGCAAGCTCTCAGCTCAAGCATTGCTGACCGTCCCGCCAATTCGCGCTCGGCGAGAAGGCCCGGCCTCGTGTCTCTTAGCCCCGCCCGCGATAGGTTGGAACGCCTTGCTCGGGCACCCATACATTGGGCGGTAGGGCTCCATACTGCCAGAAGACATCAATTGGCATTCCGCCGCGTGGGTACCAGTACCCGCCGATCCGCAACCAGTGCGGTTCAATCAGCTCCGCGACCCGACGCCCAATCGCCACGGTGCAATCCTCGTGAAACGCGCCATGGTTGCGGAACGACGTGAGATAGAGCTTGAGCGACTTGGATTCGACCAGCCATTGATTGGGAACGATGTCGATAACGATGTGGGCAAAGTCCGGCTGTCCAGTAACCGGGCAGAGGGACGTAAACTCGGGCGCGGTGAAGCGCGTCAAATACTGGGTATCCGCTTGGGGGTTTGGTACGCGATCGAGGCGCGCAACCTCGGGCGTGGCAGGTATGGTGCTGGAAGTGCCGAGCTGAAGATTGTCTGGCAGGTTGATCACTTCGTGCCCTCTGATTGCTGGTTGACGGCGGCAAGGGTCTGGATCGCCTCAAGGCAGGCAAGAGTGGCCTCGCGGCCCTTGTTATGGGCATCGTCACGGCTGCGCACGATTGCCTGTTCGTCGGTATAGGTCGTCAGGATACCGAAGGTCAGCGGCACACCCGTCGCCAACGAGGCGGCCATCAAACCGGTACTGGCCGCCTGGCTGATATATTCGAAGTGGGCGGTATCGCCCTTGATGACGCAACCCAGGCAGATCACGCCGTCAAATTTACCAGTCCTGGCGAGGGTCTGCGCAATCAGGGGAATTTCGAAGGCGCCCGGCGCAGAATAGATGTCACGATCTGACAGGTTGATGCCGTTATCGGCAAGGCTGGCACGGGCGCCAGAGAGCAGCCCATTCGTGACGTCCACATTGAAGCGGCTCACCACGATTGCGATCCGGAGTTCAGGGGAAGCATTGGTATCGGTCATGTCCAGCTTTCAGTTTTGATGGGCGAGGGTGTGGCCCAATTTCTCGCGCTTGGTTTGCAGGTAGCGCAGGTTGAACGGATTGGGGGCGATGATCAGAGACTGCTGTTCGCGGACGTCAATGCCGTTGGCGCGAAGCGTCTCGGCCTTTTGCGGATTGTTGGTCAACAGGGTGATGGTGACGACACCCAGTGCCCGCAGGATCTGTGCGGCGATCGCGTAATCGCGGGCATCGGCCGCAAAACCGAGATCGGTATTGGCCTCGACGGTATCGCGACCCTTATCCTGCAGGGCGTAAGCGCGAATCTTGTTGGCGAGACCGATGCCGCGGCCTTCCTGGCCTCGCAAATAGATCAGGATGCCGCCAGACTCGCCGATCAGGCGCAGCGACTCCTGCAGCTGGGCGCCGCAATCACACCGCAGCGAGCCAAGGGCATCTCCCGTCAGGCATTCCGAGTGAACCCGCACCAGCGGCGTTCCCGTCATGGGCGCCTTGACCATTGCCAGGTGCTCGGTGCCGTCCAGCAGACTACGAAATGCATGAACCCGCATTGAATCGCCGGAAAAGCCCGATGGCAAGTCGGCCGAAGCCACTTGCTCGACCAGCACCTCGGTCTTGCAGCGATATGCAACGAGATCGCTGATGGGCAGGATGGGCAAGTCGTGTTGAGCCGCGAAAAGTTCCAGATCGGGGCGCCTGGCCATCTCGCCGTCATCGCGCATGACTTCACAGATAGCGGCTGCGGGCTGAAGTCCGGCAAGGCCCATTAGGTCGATAGCCCCTTCGGTATGACCGTTCCTGACAAGAACGCCGCCCTCGGCTGCCCGAAGCGGAAAGATGTGTCCAGGCGACACCACGTCCGCGGCTTCTGCCCTGGGGTTCGTAGCGGCCAATATCGTCCGGGATCGATCATGGGCAGAGATGCCGGTGGTAATGCCTTCTCGCGCCTCGATCGAAACCGTGAACGCGGTCGATCGGCGAGCTCTGTTGGAAGTGGTCATGGCAGGCAATTGTAGCCGGTCCACCTGTTGCCCGGTCAAAGCCAGACAGATGAGACCGCGCCCATGGGTCGCCATGAAATTGACGGCCTCAGGGGTGGCAAACTCGGCAGCGACGACCAAGTCACCTTCGTTTTCGCGGTCCTCGTCATCGACGAGGATTACCATGCCGCCTAAACGCAGTCGGTCTAAAGCTTGGGATAGGGCTGACATAGGCGCTCCACATATTTCGCAATCACGTCGACCTCGACATTGATCTCGTCGCCCGGGCGGGCGGCGTGCAGGTTGGTATGTTCCCAGGTGTGGGGAATGATGGTGATGCCGATGATGGTCCAACCATCGGTGCCAGGACTGACGCTGTTGATGGTCAGGCTGATGCCGTCGAGCGCAATCGAGCCCTTCTCCACGCAGTAGCGGGCCAGCGCGGCCGGCAGCGCCAATTCCAGCCGAAAAGTTCCTTCTTCAGGTGTCACTGTGATCAGCCGGGCCGTCCCGTCGACATGGCCCTGGACAAGGTGGCCCGATAGCCGGGTTTCGAGGCGCACGGAGCGTTCGAGATTGACCCGGTCGCCTTCTGCGACCCGACCCAGGCTGGAGCGGGATGTGGTTTCGGGGCTGACGAAGAATGTGGCTGCCCCACCCGCTTCAAGATGTGTGACCGTCAGGCAAACCCCGTTGATCGCGACACTCTCGCCAAGAGAAAGGTCATCCCAACCCGATTGTAGAACCAGGACGCGGGTTCGCCCCTGTTGGCTGACGCCGGTCACGGGAGCCAATCGTTCAATAATGCCGGAAAACATGTATGCCTCTCACTGCGGTTCGGACTTGGCCCGGTAGCGGACGGTGATGTCGTCATCCGCTGCGAGACGCTGGCGTATCGTTACGTGCTCGTCCCAGAGCGGACTTTCCAGTATGGACTGGGTGAGTTCGGCGCCTGCTTCGGCCAGAACCTCGAGGCATCCAGCCTGACCGAGATGGGTCAGAGCGTTGCCAAGCTCGGTTTCTATCGACACCAGGAAGCCGCGTGCCTGCGCCGCCTCAAGATAGGACGCCGACACGCGACCACGCCGGTCGAGGATGACCAGATGGCGTCGCTTGCCAGCGAAATCTGGCAGCCTTCGGACGGTAAAATGGGGCGCGTCGGCCAGGATCGTTCCGGACCCGGTGATGATCGCGTCGGCCCGCTTGCGCAATCGATGCGCCAGATCGAGTGAGGCGTCAGCCGTGAAGGTTTTTTGCCCCGCGGGTGGGATCATGCTGCCATGGCGATCAAGCGCCTGCTTGACCGTCACCCACGGTTTGCCCGTGGTAGCGTGCTTGGCGAAGGGCGCGATCAGGCGGGTCACCGCCTCGGCGAGCAGGGGGGCGGTCGGATCGTCCAGGTCAATCAGTGCATGTACTGACCGGCCTGCATGGGCAAGATAGTTGCCACCCCCACCGGCAACGAGCGGATTGGGATCGCGGGCCCCGATCCATACCTGACTCGCCGGCGTTTCGAGGATGGCTCCGGTACAGGCCGGCGTTCGCCCGGCATGATTGCAGGGTTCGAGGGTCACCACCACGGTGTGGATGCGATGGAGCGTACCATTGGCGCGGCAGAGCGAGATGGCGAGCGCCTCGGCGTGCGGTCCACCGGCCCGTTGATGGGCCGCTGCGGCCAGCGTTTTGCCTGACGCATCAAGCAATACGCAGCCGACCGGAGGATTGGGCGCGGTGGCGCCTTGCCATTGTCCTGCCAGCTCAACCGCATATCCGAAGGCGGCAGCGATCACGCTGCTCGATAATTGCCCGCCGTGGGAGCTCTCTGGGCTATCCATGCCTGTCCGTCGTCTTGCCAAACCAAGACGCAGCTCAGGGCCCAATGACCACGTGCACCCGTTCCCGGAATGCGGAAACAGGGTCACCCGATCATGTGTTCTCTTCCATCCGGACTATACCGTCGGCCTCGGAATTGAACCGAGTCTGCTGACCCTGCCTCCGAAGAGACAAGCGCTCGCGGGCTGATGCGCCGAAACGCAAACACCGCCGGTGGGGAATTGCACCCCGCCCTGAGAACGTCTGTCGACCCTAAGGGCCGGCCGAGTGCGTATAGGCCGCGGCTCGGCCCGACGCAAGCCTCGGGCCGCCGACCTAGCGCGAAGCTCTCACTCCTGTGGTTTTCCGGCCCGGGCCATTGCGGCTTCCGACCCCAGTGATCCTCAAACACGAGTTCGGCAATCGGCGTGCGTGTCCGCCACCCCCTTTGTTCCAGTTCGGGCGTCGCAAAGAAGCTTTCGACCTTGCCGACGCACAAATAGGCAACCAGCCGGACCGGATCGGGGATTCCCAGAATCGCCTTGACCTCGGCCTCCTTCAGGATGCTGACCCAGCCGACCCCCAGACCCTCGGCTCTGGCCGCGAGCAAGAGGTTCTGGACGGCACAGACCGTGCTGAACAGGTCCATGTCGGGCATGTGGGTGGCGCCCAGCACGACCGGACCACCGCGTGTGCGATCGCAGGTCACGCAGATATTGACCGGCGCGCTGGTGATACCCTCGAGCTTGAGAGCCCGATAAGCGCCCTGGCGATCCTTGGGGAACATTGACGCCGCTTCGACATTAGCGCGCGCAAAGATCCCGGCGACCTGCCGCATCTTTTCGGCATCGCGTATCACCAGAAAATTCCACGGCTGCATGAAGCCGACAGAGGGCGCGTGGTGCGCCGGGTCCAGAATTCGCAACAGCACATCATCGGCGACAGCATCGGGTCGGAACTGGCCGCGCACATCGCGCCGGCTATAGATGGCGCGATAAACGGCCTCGCGCTCGGCGTCGGAGAACGGCTCGCCGGTCGTAAGGCGTGGTTCAAATTCAGGCAGATCAATTGCTTCCGGCATGGCGTTGCCCATGTTCAAAAAACACAGGAGCTGGGGTCCAACCAGCTTCAACGGTCACCTGGCCGGTCTTCTGACTAGGGATCAACCCCGGCGGGCGCCTTCCCGGCCGCGGCCAGTGGCATATGCTCGCAAGGTCCCCCGCACAGCGCTGGGCACGTCGCGGATTACAACCGCGTTCCCGATTCTCCCGCCGCACCAGGCACCAGATCTGGGTCGTGTAGCGCCTCGAAGGGCCATGTGGCAAGGCTGCCGGTGACGGCTTGACATTGGCAAGTCGATGGCGTTTTCTTGCCTCGTCCGAGGGGAGTCCAGGTCCGCATGGGTCTGGTCTGAGATGGCTGAGAAGCCGAACCCTTTGAACCTGATCCGGGTAATGCCGGCGAAGGGACGGGATCGTTATCCGCCACCAGAGCTGCGTCCCGGGTTTCCGTTTTCACGAGAAAACATGGAGACCCTTCGTGAATAAGCCATTCGACACCAAGGCGCCTGGCGCCACGGGTCTGTCCGCTACACCGCTTTCCGGCTCCCGCAAAGTCTATGCAAGCAGCGCACTCGCCGCCGATATGCGGGTGCCGTTTCGCGAGATCGCCATCAACGATCCGACGGCCCCGGCGTTTAGGGTCTACGACACCTCCGGGCCCTATACCGATCCTGCCATTGCCATTGACCTCGAGCGCGGCCTGCCACGTCTGCGCGAAAGCTGGATCGCAGAGCGTGGCGACGCCGCACCCTATCAGGGTCGCGCTATCAAGCCTGAAGACGACGGCCATGTCTCGCCCGAACGGGCCGTCGCGCACTTCCCCCTCTTCAACCAGCCGCTGCGCGGCAAGGCGGGGCGGCCGATCACCCAACTCGACTATGCGCGCGCCGGCATTATCACCAAGGAGATGATCTTCGTTGCCGAGCGGGAGAACCTCGGTCGCCAGCAAATGTTGGACGACGCCGAGGCGCGCCTGGCCGATGGCGATAGTTTTGGCGCGGCCATTCCGCCCTTCATTACCCCCCAATTCGTGCGCGACGAGATCGCCCGCGGTCGGGCGATCATCCCGGCCAATATCAACCACCCCGAAATCGAGCCGATGGCGATCGGGCGCAATTTTCTGGTCAAGATCAATGCCAATATTGGCAATTCGGCCGTGTCTTCCTCGGTCGAGGAAGAGGTTGAAAAACTGGTCTGGGCGATCCGTTGGGGCGCCGACACGGTTATGGACCTATCGACCGGTCGCAATATCCATGCCACCCGCGAATGGATCATCCGCAATTCGCCCGTCCCCATCGGCACGGTGCCGATCTACCAGGCGCTCGAAAAGGTCAATGGCGATCCCTCCAAGCTCGACTGGGACGTGTTCTCGGACACGCTGATCGAACAGTGCGAGCAGGGTGTAGATTATTTCACCATCCATGCCGGGGTGCGCCTCGCCTATGTGCCGCTGACCGCCAAGCGCGTAACCGGCATTGTCTCGCGCGGCGGCTCGATCATGGCCGGCTGGTGCCTTGCCCATCACAGGGAAAGTTTCCTTTACGAGCGGTTCGGCGACATCTGCGACATCATGGCCAAGTACGACGTGTCGTTCTCCCTGGGCGATGGCCTGCGCCCCGGCTCGATTGCCGATGCCAATGACGCAGCGCAGTTTGCTGAGTTGGAAACGCTGGGCGAATTGACCAAGGTCGCCTGGGGTAAAGGCTGCCAGGTGATGATCGAGGGGCCTGGGCATGTCCCGATGCACAAGATCAAGGAGAACATGGACAAGCAGTTGCGCGAATGCGGCGAGGCCCCGTTCTATACGCTGGGACCGCTGACCACTGACATCGCGCCGGGCTACGACCACATTACCTCCGCCATCGGTGCGGGCATGATCGGCTGGTTCGGCACGGCGATGCTCTGCTACGTCACCCCCAAGGAGCATCTTGGCCTGCCCAATCGCGACGACGTCAAGACCGGCGTCATCACCTACAAGATCGCGGCGCATGCCGCCGACCTGGCGAAGGGGCACCCGGCGGCGCAGCTGCGCGACGACGCGCTCTCCAAGGCCCGGTTCGAGTTCCGCTGGGAGGACCAGTTCAACCTCTCGCTCGATCCGGATACGGCGCGCAGCTTCCACGACGAGACCCTGCCCAAGGACGCCCACAAGACCGCCCATTTCTGTTCGATGTGCGGGCCAAAATTTTGCTCCATGAAGATCACGCAGGATATTCGCGACATGGCGGCCCGACAGGAGGGCATGGCGGAGAAGTCGCGCGAGTTCATCGACCAGGGCGCCAAGGTCTATGTCCCGCTTGAGCAGTAGCGCGGTGCTGCGGGCAACCGTGATCGGGGCCGGCGTGGCGGGTTTGACCACCGCCCTGGCTCTGGCCGAACGCGGCCTTGCGGTGGACGTAGTCGAACGCAATGCCGGGCTGGGCCCCGGCAGCTGCTCCTGGCATGCCGGCGGGATGCTTGCGCCCTGGTGCGAAATGGCCTCGACCGAGGCCATTGTCGGCCGGCTGGGCGTGCAGTCCATCGCCTGGTGGCGCGAGCGCTTCCCCGGCACGGTGTCGGAAGGCACGCTGGTGGTCGCCCCTGCACGCGACCTTGTCGAGCTCAACCGCTTCGCCCGGCGCACCGAAGGCTATCACTGGCTGGACGAGGCGGGCATCGTCGCACTCGAACCCGATCTGGCCGATCGCTTCCGCAAGGGGCTCTATTTCCCCGACGAAGCCCATCTCGATCCGCGCCTCGCCTTGGCGGCTCTGGTGGAGCGGCTGGCATCGCTGGGCGTGGCGATCCGTTTTGAAACCGACGTCCTGCCCGAAGCGGCTACTGGCGACCTGGTCTTTGATTGCCGTGGCCTCAGCGGCCGAACCGACATGCCGGCTTTGCGCGGGGTACGTGGAGAAATGGCGGTGATCCGCTCACGGAGTTTCGCGCTGTCCCGGCCGGTGCGTTTGTTACATCCGCGCCTGCCGCTCTACGTGGTGCCGCGCGGCCAAGGCGTCTTCATGCTGGGCGCGACCATGCTCGAAAGCGAAGCGCGGGGGCCGGTCAGCGTGCGCTCCATGCTCGAATTGCTGGGTGCCGCCTTTGCGCTCCATCCTGCGCTGGGCGAGGCCGAAATTCTCGAATTGGCGGCGGATCTGCGCCCCGCGCTTCCTGACAATCTTCCCCGGGTGGAGCGGGCCGGCCGGGTGATCCGGGTCAATGGCCTCTTCCGCCATGGTTTTCTGCTCGCCCCGGTTTTGGCCCAGATCGCCGCCGGCGCGGCCCTAGATCCCCATTTCGATACGGAGCTTCGCCATGCGAATATTGCTTAACGGAACCGAGCACAGGCTGGCGGCGAGCCGCCTTGACCAAGCGCTCGAAGCGCTTGGCTACAAGGGCGCCGTCGTCGCCACCGCCGTCAACGGGCGGTTCGTGCCCACGGCGCGGCGGCCGACAACGCCCCTTGCGGAGGGCGACCACCTCGAAGTGCTCGCACCTATGCAGGGAGGCTGAGGAATGGACTTTTACGGCGTCGAGCTTTCCTCCCGGCTGCTGCTGGGCACAGCCCGCTATCCCTCGCCCAAAATTCTCGAGGCGGCGATCCGCGCGTCTCGCACCGAAATCATCACCGTCTCGCTGCGGCGCGAAGGGGGCGAACAGCGCGCCGGTCAGGCATTCTGGTCGTTCATTCGCGAGCTTGGCGTCCGCATCCTGCCCAATACTGCCGGCTGTCATTCGGTCAAGGAGGCGGTGACCACTGCCCATATGGCGCGCGAACTGTTCGGCACGACCTGGATCAAGCTCGAAGTGATCGGAGAGGCCGATACGCTGCAGCCCGATGTGTTCGGGCTGGTGGAGGCCGCTCGGATCCTGGCCGAGGACGGGTTCGACATTTTTCCCTACACCACCGAAGATCTGGTGGTAGCCGAACGGCTGCTCGAGGCCGGCTGCCGAGTATTGATGCCCTGGGGGGCCCCGATTGGATCGGCGCGCGGGCTCAATAATCTGTTTGGACTTCGCGCCATGCGGGCCCATTTCCCCGATGTGCCTCTGGTGATCGATGCCGGCCTCGGCGTGCCCTCGCATGCGGCGGCGGCAATGGAATTGGGCTATGACGCGGTGCTGCTCAATACCGCCATCGCCGAGGCAGGCGACCCGGTGCGCATGGCCCAAGCATTCGCCCTGGCGGTCGAAGGGGGGCGGATCGCCTATGCCGCTTCACCCATGGAGCCTCGCGACATGGCGGCGCCCTCGACCCCGGTCGTGGGCAAGGCGCACCTGACATGACGCTCGATCGCTTCTATCCCGTAGTGCCCGATGCGGATTGGGTCGAGCGTCTGCTGGCCTGGGGGGCAAGGCTGATCCAGTTGCGGATCAAGGGTTGTCCCGAGCCCGCGCTGCGAGCCCAGATCGAGCGGGCCAGGGATGCCTGCGCGGCGGCGGCCGCGCAATTGGTGGTCAATGATCATTGGCAACTGGCGCTCGATATCGGCTGCGATTTCGTTCACTTGGGCCAGGAGGATTTGGCCGAGGCCGATTTAGCCGCTTTGCGGCGGGCCGGGATACGCATTGGTATCAGCACCCACGACCACGCCGAACTCGACCGGGCTTTGGCCAAAGCCCCCGAATATGTGGCCCTGGGCCCCATCTATCCCACCCAGCTCAAGCAGATGCCCTGGGCGCCGCAGGGCTTGGCGCGGATCGCAGAATGGAAGCGCCTCGCGGGTGCACGCCCTCTTGTGGCCATTGGCGGGCTGACCGTGGCGCGAGCCGAACTCTGTCTTGCCGCCGGGGCCGATTGCGTCGCGGTGGTGAGCGACATCGTGCGCCATCCCGATCCTTCCGGCCAGACCAGGGCCTGGCTGGCAGCAACGAGGCCTTGAGATGACCGATCGCTATACCCGCCAGACGACGCTGACCGAAATCGGGGTGGCAGGACAAACCAGGCTGGCCGCCGCCACGGTGCTGGTGGTGGGTGCCGGGGGGCTGGGCTCGTCGGTCCTGCAGATACTGGCGGGCGCCGGCGTCGGCGGGATTATCATCGTTGACCACGACCATGTCGACATCAGCAATCTGCATCGTCAGCCGCTCTACAACATGGCTGACATTGGTGCCCCCAAAGCGGAAGCGGCGCGTGACGCCTTGCTCCGCGCCAATCCCGATATAGTCGTAGCGGCCCAATCGGAGCGCCTGACGCCGGTCAATGCCGCCGCCTTGATCGATAAGGCGAGCATCGTCATCGACGCCGCCGACAACTTCGCGGTGACCTATATGTTGTCCGACCGATGCCTGGCCGCTGGCAAACCGTTGATCAGTGCTTCGGTGCTCGGTTTGTCCGGCTATGTCGGGGCATATTGCGGCGGTGCGCCTAGCTACCGCGCGGTTTTCCCCGATGTACCGGAAGTCGCAGGCAGTTGCGCCAGTATTGGCGTGCTGGGATCGGCAGTAGCGGTGCTGGGAGGTCTGCAAGCGCATTTGGCGCTCCACCTGCTGCTCGACTGTAGGCCCAGCGTGCTGGGCCGCGTGGTCAGCTTCGACGGCCTTACCCTGCAGTTTGGCGGTTTCAGCTTCGCAGATTGTCCGGAGCCTGAGCATATCGCTCCATTCATCGGGCTCGCGGACCTTGCGCCGGACGACATTGTTATCGACCTGCGCGGCGTGGCCGAAGCGCCGGTGCTGCCGCGGCCCGGGGCGCGTCGCATGGCACCGGACGCAGTCAATTCGTTGGCGGCAGCACATCCGGGCGGGCGCATCGTGCTGTGCTGCCGCAGCGGGCAGCGGGCGCTCCGGGCCGCGGGGCGATTGCAGGCCATGGGCAGGCACAACCTGGCTCTCGTAGCGCTGGAAGGAGGTCCATCCTGACTCCCGTCGCGTTGACCATTGCCGGCTCGGATTCTGGTGGCGGCGCCGGGATTCAGGCCGACCTCAAGACGTTTTCGGCCTTCGGCGTCTTTGGGACCAGCGCCATCACGGCAGTGACAGCGCAAAACAGCATGCGCGTGGGCGCTGTCCACTTGATACCCGCTGAAATGGTGGTGGCCCAGATCGAGGCGGTATTCGCCGATCTACCCGTAGCGTCAGTCAAGATCGGCATGCTTGGAAATGCCGATATCATCGCAGCGGTCGCCAAAAGTCTGGCTCGGCATGGCGCCAGAGGGATTGTCCTCGATCCCGTGCTGGTCGCAACCAGCGGCGCACGCTTGTTGCCAGAGGAGGCGCTGGACGCGCTGGTAACACTGCTGCTGCCGAGGACCCACCTGCTCACGCCTAACCTGCCCGAGGCGGCCGCCTTGACCAACTCGCCAGTTGCCATGAACGAGGCCGCGATGATCACTCAGGCCAGGGCGTTGCTGGCAATGGGGACCCAGGCCGTGCTGATCAAAGGAGGACACGGCGCGGAGAGGCAGAGCACCGACTTGCTCGTCGATGCTGGGGGCGTCACACGTTTTGCCTCTGAGCGCCTGGACGTCGGCGAATTTCATGGTGGGGGGTGCATCTTTTCCGCCGCGATCGCGGCTGGCCTAGCCACGGGTTGGTCGCTTGTCGACTCGATCACCCAAGCCAAGCACTTCATCGCCCGTACCATCGCGGCAGCGCCGAGCCACGCCTTGGGCTCCGGTGCCCGACTGCTGAACCCCGATCGCCGGACTGAGCAGGCCTTTTAGCCACGATGCCGCAGCCGCTGCCCGCCCATTCACAAACTGCCGCCTTTGGCGTAGAGGGAAGGCAGAGCAATCTCCGGTCGTAGCCTTACCCGGTCAAAACAAGGATTTCACATTATGAAGACTCTCGTCATCTGCTCCGGCGGATTGGATTCGGTTTCGCTCGCGTACAAGGTGGCCGCCGAGCAGACCCTCACCGGGCTCGTATCGTTCGACTACGGGCAGCGGCACAGCAAGGAGCTCGGTTTTGCCGCGGCCTGCGCGCAACGGCTTGGCGTCCCGCACCAGATCATCGACATCCGCGACGTTGGCCGGCAACTCAGCGGCTCCGCGCTCACCGACGATGTCGCCGTCCCCGATGGCCACTATGCCGAGGAGTCGATGAGGATCACGGTGGTACTCAATCGGAACGCCATCATGCTGGCGATAGCCTTCGGCGTCGCGGCGGCGCGGCAGTCCGAGGCCGTTGGTGTTGCCGTCCATGGCGGCGATCACTTCATCTATCCCGATTGTCGGCCTGATTTCATAGACGCCTTTCAGGCGATGCAGAACCGCGCGCTCGACGGCTATGCCAACGTTCGCCTTTACGCGCCATTCGTGCATGTGTCCAAGGCGGACATCGTGACCGAGGGCGCCCGGCATGCAACGCCCTTCGATCAGACCTGGTCCTGCTACAAAGGCGGCGACGTGCACTGCGGGCGATGCGGCACCTGTGTTGAGCGCCGGGAAGCCTTCGACCTGGCCCGGCTGCAGGATCCAACAGACTATGCCGATGCCGACTTCTGGCACGGCGCCGTCCGGGCGCGAAGCGCATGACGTTTCGCATTACCAAGGAATTCCATTTCTCGGCATCCCACCAACTCGCCTCGCTTCCGCCTGACCATCAATGCGCACGCCTGCACGGGCACAACTACATCTTGGAAGTCGAATTGTCGGCGGACCAGCTGAACGAGTACGGCTTTGTGCGCGACTATCAGGACTTGTCGGTGCTCAAGCAGCACATCGACGAGACATTCGACCATCGCCATCTCAACGACGTGCTGGGGCATGACAGGGTAACGGCCGAGTGCCTGGCCAAGCACTTTTTTGACTGGTGCAATGTGCGCCTGCCGGAGACTTCGGCGGTACGCGTCAGCGAAACGGCCAAGACATGGGCGGAATACCGGCCATGAAGCACATGGAGCCGCCCAGCATCCGCGTCAGCGAGATTTTCGGACCGACCATTCAGGGCGAAGGCGTGCTCATTGGTCTGCCGACCGTGTTCGTGCGGACAGGCGGGTGCGATTATCGGTGCTCATGGTGCGACAGCTTGCATGCCGTCGATAATCGCTTTCGTGGCGACTGGCAGGCAATGTCAGTGGAGCAGATTTGGGAACAGGTCAGCGCCCTATCCGGCGGTGAACCATTGACGGTCTCGCTGTCAGGCGGCAATCCGGCGATCCAGCCGTTGGGCGAACTGATCGAATTCGGTCACCGAGAGGGTTATCGCTTCGCCTTGGAGACTCAAGGTTCGGTGGCGCGGGACTGGTTCTCGACGTTGGATACTCTTGTCCTAAGTCCCAAACCACCATCGAGCCAGATGAGCACCGACTGGGCACGTTTCGAGGCGTGTCTGGCGGTCGCGCAAGGCAGGCCATTGACTGTGCTCAAGCTCGTGGTCTTCGACGATGAAGACTATGCCTACGCCAAAGATGCGGCGGCGCGCTATCCGCACCTGCCGGTCTACCTCCAGCCGGGCAACCACACGCCACCGTCCCCCGATCGCGACGATGTGATTGTCGACATGACGGGAGTGATGCGACGCATGAAATGGCTCATCGAAAAAGTAACCCAAGACCGATGGTTCGACGCGCGGGTCTTGCCACAGCTTCATATGTTGCTCTGGGGCAATACACGCGGCGTCTAAGCCGCGACAGAACCAACCCAGATGAAAGAACGAGCAAATCACATGTCGGCAAATCGCCCCCAGGCCCGCCTGACCATCCGCAACATTCAGGCGCTCCGCGATGGCGGCG
The DNA here is from genome assembly GCF_000971275.1 of Devosia psychrophila. Taxonomy (GTDB): domain Bacteria; phylum Pseudomonadota; class Alphaproteobacteria; order Rhizobiales; family Devosiaceae; genus Devosia; species Devosia psychrophila. The sequence goes on from NZ_LAPV01000061.1 coordinate 16,342, forward strand.
AGCGGATCGCCATGCTCACCGCCTATGATAACGTGACGGCGGCAGTGCTCGACCAGGCCGGAATCGACATCATCCTGGTTGGCGACAGCCTGGGCAACGTAGTGCTTGGCCACCCAACGACCTTGTCGGTGACGCTCGATGACATGATCCGCCATGGCGCCGCGGTTCATCGCGGCACGGCGCGCGCCCTGATTATCTGCGATCTGCCATTCGGAACCGCGACTGATCCGGAGACGGCGCTGCGAAGCGCCATCACCGTTCTTCAGCAGACCGGGTGTCAGGCTGTCAAGATCGAAGGCGGGGCGCCGGCGGCTCCCACCATAACGCGGCTAAGGGAACAGGGTATTCCCGTCATGGCCCATATCGGGCTCATGCCACAGGCCGTCCATCAACTGGGGGGCTACTATGTACATGGTAAAAACGCCGAAAGCGCCGAGAGATTGATGGAGACAGCATTGGCCTTGCAGCACGCCGGTGCATTTGCCATCGTGCTGGAATGCATCGTCCCGGACCTCGCCGCAGAGATCACGCGCCGGCTCACAATTCCCACGATAGGTATCGGCTCCGGGGCCGCCTGCTCAGGTCAGGTGCTTGTGGTCAATGATCTTATTGGCCTTAATATCGAGCGACCACCCAGCTTCGTCGTCCCCCGGGCAGACGTGGCGGCAGTGATCCGCGAGGCCGCGTGCGCCTATGTCGCCGAGGTCAAAAACGCCTCCGGGCAATCCAAGGAGACGCAAGTTGACTGAGCACTGGTTGCTGCTCGATATCGGCAACACCCACACCGTTGGGGGCCTTTTCCGCACCGATGGCACGCGGGTCGCCGAAGTCCGGTTTCGTACAGATAGCCAATGCACCGCGGACGAGTATCGCGTTCTACTAACGCAATTGTTTCGGGAGCGCCTGGGCCGCGACATCTGGGACTTGGCCGCTCGCGTCGTGCTATCGACGGTCGTACCCGCTCTGGAATCGATCGTTACCAGGGCCTGCCACATCCTGCCCGTGCTGTTGGTCAGCGCGCGACTGCAGCGCGATTTTGAGCTGGCGATCCCGCACCCTGAGCAACTGGGCGCGGACCGCCTTGCCAACGTTGCGGGCGCCCTGGGGCTAGTGGCGCCCCCCCTGTTGATCGTGGACGCGGGAACTGCAACAACATTCTGTCTCATTAACCGGCGCCGGGCCTATGTTGGCGGCGCTATCGTCCCCGGCCTCGAAACGAGCTGGCGTGCCCTGCAGGCACGCGCAGCAAAGCTGTTTTCGGTCGAACTGACCCGGCCTGATAATGCTGTGGGCAATACCACCGAAACGCAGATTCAAAGCGGCGTGCTGCAGGGCTATGAAGCGCTGATCGAGGGCATGACCGACCGACTGCTGAGCGATGCCGGCCTCGAGGGCGCTACGTTGATCGCTACCGGCGGTTGCACCCGGCTGATCCGCCTGTCGGACCGCTTCCGGCTGGTACCGGAACTTACCCTGCTGGGCCTATTTCGCTATGGGCAGTGCAATGTCTAGCAATATTCTGATCGCTCTGAGTGGCAGTATCTCTGCATACAAGATCGCCGATGTGGTGTCCGAACTCGCCAAGCAGGGCCACAGCGTACAATGCATCGCCACGCCGAGCGCGCTGAAGTTCATAACGCCGCTGGTGCTGGAAACCTTGAGCGGCCGGCCAGTTCGCTCGGCCTTGTTCGGTCCCGAGATTGCGGGAACCGAGCATATAGAGCTGGCGCGTTGGGCCGACCTGCTGGTGGTGGCGCCCGCAACGGCCAACACCATAGCCAGGTTAGCCCTGGGGCTGGCCGACGATCTGATTACCACCGTGGCCTTGGCCACCGAAGCGTCAATTCTGATCGCCCCCGCGATGAACACGGTCATGTGGGAAAATACGGTAGTCCAGCAGCACGCCACCACCTTGGCTGGCCGCGGAATTGCCTTCATCGCTCCGGCCGCCGGGGTACTCGCCTGCGGCGAGGAGGGCGTGGGCAAGCTCGCACCCGTCGAAACCATTGTCGCCGCGATCAACAATGCCTGCGGCGGCACGACACAGGACCTTGCTGGCACCACGGTGTTGATCACAGCAGGACCCACGACGTCGCCGATCGATGCGGTGCGCTACATCACCAATCACTCGACCGGACGCATGGGAGCGGCGATGGCCGAGGAAGCCCTACGTCGGGGGGCGGCGGTGCGCTACGTGTTGGGGATCGATAAAGGGGTGGTGCGCCCCACCCCGCCGCGGCGGGGTGCAGAACGGCTCACTTTGGTGGAGGTTCACACCGCCGAGGAAATGGCTGCCGCCGCGATGGGGTTTCTGCCAGAGGTGGACGGCGTTATTGCCACAGCGGCGGTGCTCGATTATTGCATGGCCGCGCCCGCCGCCCGCAAGTTGAAGCGCGCGAGCGCTGCAACGACGCTGAACATGGTGCCGTCCGTAGATGTGCTCAAGACACTGCGGCAGGCAGCCAGCGGACAATGGTTTTTGGCGTTTGCCGCGGAAACCGACGATGTTGAGGCGAACGGTCTGGCGAAACTACGAGCCAAGGATGTCGACTTTTTGTTCGCCAACCCAGTAGCGGCCACCGGCAAGACCAGCCAGACAGGTTTCGCCGTATTAACCAATGGCGGGATTCTATTCTCGCGACTTGGTGAGCCCATAACTTTGCCGGTTATGAGCAAGCCGGACCTTGCCCGTCGTTTGTGGGACCTCATCACATGACCATTATCTTGCGCTCCGTAGATGACGTACGGGCCTGGCGCAAAGGCTTGCCTACCGGAAAGAAACTTGGCTTTGTGCCGACCATGGGTGCCCTTCATGCCGGCCACCTGAGCTTGATCGAACTGGCCCGGCAGCGTAGCGATATCACGATTGCCAGCATTTTCGTGAACCCGCTGCAATTTGGGCCTTCGGAGGACCTCAACCGCTATCCGCGGCCGATCGAGAAGGACACCGCCCTTCTCCAGGCAGCCGGGGCCGATGCGTTGTTCCTGCCTGAGGTTGCGGACCTCTACCCTGCTGGCGCCTCAACTTTTGTGATCGAGGAGTCCGTATCATTGCCGCTCTGTGGGGCCGTGCGACCGGGACATTTCCGTGGCGTGGCGACCATCGTGCTCAAACTTTTCAACATCGTGCAACCCGACGTCGCCGTCTTCGGCCAGAAGGACGCCCAACAGTGCGCGGTCGTCGAACGAATGGTGCGTGACCTCAACATGTCTATCGACATCGTCCGGGCCCCAATAGTTCGTGAAGGAGACGGTCTCGCCCTCAGTTCGCGCAACGTTTATCTGACTTCCGAAGAGCGCAGTGCCGCGCCAACAGTTTATGCCAGTCTTCAGATGGCAAAAGCCGCCTTTGAGAGTGGGGAGAGACGCGCTGACGCCTTGAAGGCAGTCGGTCAAGCCGTACTCAGTGCCAAACCAGGCTTTACTGTGATCTATTGGGAAGTTTGCAATGCTTCAAGTCTTAGCATGATGCGGACGGTTGGACCGGACGGCGCGTTATTTGTTGTTGCCGCATGCATCGGATCAGTACGTTTAATTGATAATATCGGGGTCAACTGATCCAATTCCCAATATTCATATCGTAACTTTATCTGACAGGGCAATTCAGGAAATTTATAGGCGTGAATGATCATAACCAGATTATCAAACAAGCTAATTTGTTAGTAGATAAATGGGAAACCCAGAAATTCAAATTTAAGTTTAAGTTGAGCTTTAACTAAAGGATAGAGAGGCAATTTCTTGCATAACTATTCTTGAGTCAGTATTTCGTCGTTTCGATTGTACGGAAACTGCGCGTTTAAATCGACCGGGTAGAGTTTAAACTCAATTTAACGCCTGGCGAAGATAAAATACTCGACGCGTTTAGAGACCTACTCCGCTGACTCGATAGCCGCCTTCGCCATCGGATTGTTGGGATGCGTCGTCCAATTTGCGTAGTGCGGATCAACCCGCTTGCCGGTCCGTGTGTCCATCGTTCCCGGCTCCAGCGCTATCATTGTGATACAATCCTCAATCGGGCATACATTAACGCAAAGATTGCAGCCAACACACTGATCGTCCATCACCTCAAAATGCCGCTTGCCATCCTTTTCCTTCATGATTGCCTGGTGCGACGTGTCCTCGCAGGCGATGTGGCACCGGCCGCAACTGATGCACTGGTCCTGGTCGATCTTCGCCTTGGTGATGTAGCTGAGGTTGAGGAATTGCCAGTCAGTGACGTTGCGCGTGGCACGCCCGGTGAAGTCGTCGAGCGTCTTGTGGCCCTTCTCGTCCATCCAATTTGAGAGACCGGAGACCAACTCTTCGACGATCTTAAAGCCATAGACCATCGCCGCAGTGCAGACCTGCACATTGCCCGCGCCCAGAGCCATGAATTCGGCTGCATCACGCCACGTGGTGATTCCACCAATGCCCGAGATAGGCAGCCCATAAGTTTCCGGATCACGCGCGATATCGGCCACCATATGCAAGGCGATCGGCTTGGCCGCCGGTCCGCAATAGCCGCCATGCGTGCCCTTGCCGTCGATGGTTGGCATTGGCGCAAAAGTGTCGAGATCAACGCCGGTGATTGAGTTGATGGTGTTAATCAGACTCACTGCGTCAGTGCCGCCCTTTTTTGCCGCCCGCGCCGGTTGACGCACATCGGTGACGTTTGGCGTCAGCTTGGTGATGACAGGCATACGCGAATACTGCTTGCACCAGCGCACGACCATTTCGACATATTCCGCCACCTGGCCGACCGCCGCTCCCATGCCGCGCTCGCTCATCCCATGTGGGCAGCCAAAGTTTAGCTCGATTCCGTCGGCTTCCGTTTCCTCGACCAACGGCAAAATCGCCTTCCAGGCGTCCTCCTCGCAGGGCACCATTATCGAAACGATCATCGCGCGGTCGGGCCAGTTCTTCTTGACCTGCTTGATCTCGGTGAGATTGCGGTAAAGATCGCGGTCTGTGATCAGCTCGATATTGTTGAAGCCCAGCAGGCGCCGGTCGGCACCCCAGATCGCACCGTACCGCGGTCCGTTCACATTGACGACCGGCGGGCCTTCCTCCCCCAGTGTCTTCCAAACCACGCCACCCCAGCCCGCCTTGAAGGCGCGCTCGACATTATAGGCTTTGTCGGTCGGCGGCGCGGACGCCAGCCAGAACGGGTTCGGCGACTTGATCCCGACGAAGTTGTTGCGAATGTCCGCCATGGCGTCTGTCCTTCAGATTCTAGCGAGATAGCGGTTGATGCTCTCGGCCGCGTCGCGCCCCTGCGCCACCGCGGTCACCGTCAGGTCGTCGCCTGTATCGGCGCAGTCGCCGCCGGCCCACACGCCGTCGCGCGACGTACGGCCTTCCGTGTCAGTGTGAACCCGGCCACCATTGAGGTCGAGCCCGGCCGCCGACTGGTCTTCCAGCGTTTGGCCGATTGCTTTGAACACCTGGTCGGCCCCGATCGTTATGGTGCGACCTATCCCGGCGAGCCGGCCATCTTTGAGCTCGGTATACTCCAGCTCCACGCCGGTAACCTTGCCATTTTCTGTGAGGACCCGCTTGGGCTGCAGCCAATGCCGGATGGTCACGCCCTTCGAAGCCGCAAGATCCTGTTCGAAACCCGAGGCATTCATCTGTTCCTGCCCGCGCCGGTAGCAGATCGTCACCTCCTCGGCGCCGAGGAGCTTTGATTGCACGGCGGCATCAATGGCGGTCATGCCGCCGCCGATCACCACGACACGCCGCCCGACTGGCAGGGTGGAAAGGTCGGTCGCCTGCCGCAGCTCTGCGATGAAATCCACCGCGTCCCGGAGCCCATGCAGGCCTTCGTTCTCGCCCTCTGCCAGCAGCGCATTGACCCCGCCCAGGCCGATACCGAGGAATATTGCGTCGAAATCCGTGCTCAGTTGCGCAAGGCTCAATTCACTCCCCAGCGACTGGCCGAGCTCGATGGTGATTCCACCAATGGCCGTCACGTAATCAACCTCAGCTTGCGCGAAACCTTCAGGGGTCTTGTAACTTGCGATGCCATATTCGTTCAGCCCGCCGGCCTTCGGTCGTGCATCGAAAATCGTCACCTCATGGCCGTGCATTGAGAGCCGGTGCGCCGCCGCCAGTCCAGACGGGCCGGCTCCGACTACAGCTATCTTCTTGCCCGTATCCGGTGCGCGAGTGAAGAACTGCTTGCCCTCTTCCATCGCGATGTCGGTGGCATAGCGCTGCAGCTGTCCTATCTTGACCGGCTTGCCCTCGGCCTCCATGCGCACGCAGGCGTCTTCGCACAACTGCTCGGTAGGGCACACCCGCGCGCACATGCCACCAAGGATGTTCTGCGCAAGGATCGTTTTGGCGGCGCCCAGCGGATTGTCGGTTGAAATCTCGCGGATAAACAGCGGAACGTCGATCGAAGTCGGGCAGGCATTCATGCAGGGCGCGTCGTAGCAGAAATAGCACCGATCAGCCTCCACGAAGGCCTCGTGTCGACCTAGTGGCGGATGAAGTTCTGAGAAATTCTGCGCATACTGGTCAGTGCTGAGACGTCCGGGTACGATGCCTTCTTTAAGCATATCGCCGCTCATGACCGCCTCCAATAAAGCCATTCCATGCAGCGACGCTAACGCAGCTTAGAAATTTTATCAATTGGTCAAAAATCAAGATGGCTTCGTGCCCGGCGCGCTCCAAGGAGCCTTCAATAATGGCCTTGGTTGGGGCCGAAATAACGCTGATACTGGCAGCACCGTGCGAGGCTCACATGCACGATGCCCGAGATTACGCGCCGGTCATCAACCCGCGCCACAGCTCGCGTGTCCGTCGGCGGCAGCGACGCCAACCGCCCGAAGTGTTCCTCGCTCAGCCAAAACTCACTCGCTATGTCCGTCTCCTCGGGCAGTGGACCGGTTGATTAAAGAGCGGGACATTGCCCGAACTTTGCGGTTACTAGAGGGTTTGGTACCTCACATGTGTCAATCGGCGTCGGATAAGGGCTGTGACGCAATTTCGAAGATGTTTCCGGTCATTGCACTCCGATAAGTCGCGCTTTGATCAGGTAGAGTTGGCACGACCATACATCTGGCGTTTGACCAGCTTGAATTTGGTGATCTGGCCCTCTGTCTGACCATTGGACCGGGGTTTTGTAATGGCGGCAGCCACGGCCGCTGATCTGCTCTGATGCCGACGGCGAATGAGGCAATGGGGCTTGCCATGGCATCGCCGATCCAGGCCCGGAGTTCAGTATCATCCTTGGTTCTGATCATCATCTGGAACTGTTCCACCAGTCCGCGCGCCTTGACCAGCGCTGGAACCGCGGCCTCGATGTGGATGACCCGGGTCGGCCGCCGGATCGGGTTCATCGCCGGCGCCAGCCTAGGCACTCTGGGTGGTTTGCTAGCCGGGGAGGTATGTTTACCTCGTCCTTGACGCTGCTTTGCCTGGGTACATTCCTCGCCGGGACCTATCAGGGCCTCGCCCAGTTCTATCGCTTTGCCGCTGCGGAGGTCGCCAGCGACACGTTCAAGCCGCGCGCGATATCGCTGGTGCTGGGCGGTGGCGTGGTCGCCGCACTGGTCGGCCCGCTCCTCGCCCGCATCGGCGGCGATCTCCTGCAGCCAGCCTACACAGCTTCGTTCCTGTTCTTGGCCCTGGCATCCGTGCTGGCAGTGGGTGTCCTGCTGGGCGTCAACGTCCCCAAGTCGGTCGATACGGCGGAGGACAAAGCCGCCGCCCGCTCGCTCAGGGAAATCGTGCGGCAGCCGACCTATCTGGTGGCGCTGTTTGACGCGGTGACCGGCTACGGCGTCATGATCCTCGCCATGACCGCGACGCCGCTCGCCATGGTGCACCACGACCATAGCCAACGTCTCCCGCTGCTGAAACGCGTAGTAGTTCGTGATGACCACCTTGGCATTGCCAAGCTCCATCATCATCTCGGGCGGCACCAATTCTCGGGTTCGATAGTAGTTTTCGTGGTCGGATGGCATCAATACGCGCAGTCGATCCTTGATCGTGATCCCTGGCGCCACGATCAAAAAGCCACGAGAAAACAACGACGGGTTGGGTTGCCGCGCATTATTGATGGCCTGCCAGGCAATCAACATGGCCATCACTGTCGTCTTTCCGGCGCCTGTCGCCAACTTCAGCGCCAGGCGAAAGAGTTCGGGGTTGGCATCGGCATTGGCGCCTTCCAGCGTCCGAAAGATATGAGAAAATTGATGCTTGCCCCGAGCAACTTCGTTCAGCCAGATGACTGTCTCGATGGCCTCCAACTGGCAAAAGAACGGCCTCTGGTTGTTAAAGTCGTTGTGTCGCGAATGCTGAAGCAGGCGCTGTGTGGCTGGCATGACACCCCAGTCTGCCGGATCTCGCAGCCCTCGCCAAGCTTCAAGATAGGCCCGGATTTCATTCACGATCACACTTGGATTGTACCGTGTCGGACCGCTTTCGTCTTCCAGCAACAGTTCTGCCTGCTGGGCCTTCGGGGACTGTTTGCGGCTCCGCGGGACTGGAACCATATATCTTGAGGGTAATCCCCCCTCTGATCAATCGGGTTTAAAAGTAGAATTTTCTCGGCACTATGAACGAGGAGATTTTGATGAAGATGACGAGATATAGCGAACCCCAGATCCTGGCGATCCTGCGCCAGGCCGAAGGTGGGGTTGGGGTGTCCGATCTGTGCCGAGAGCATGGGATGAGCACTGCC
>NZ_LAPV01000062.1 GCF_000971275.1 Devosia psychrophila
GGAATGAGGGTGGGGTGATGGCTAGGTGGGGTGCTCTTCCTATTCTTTACCCAACAGCTTCTTGAGCATGTCGGCCATTGGCCCGCTCTTGGGCACTTCGGCCTGCGGTTCGGTCGGCCTTGCTTGCCGGATGTGGCTCTGTTGCTTGGGCGCGGGCTTGTCGGCTTCTTCGGGCTTGGTGGCCAGCGCCAGTTTGTTCATGAAGCCGCTGTCGTCGCCTTTAAGCAGCAGGCCGATGTGCTTGCCGATACCGTCGAGCAGCGGCGCGAGCCACGCCTGGTCGGCCTTGGCAAAATCGCCCAGCACATGGTGGGTGACGTTTTCCTTGCCGGGATGACCGATGCCGAGGCGGACACGTTTGTAGTCGAGGCCGATCTGCGGATCGATCGAACGCAGCCCGTTATGGCCGCCATTACCGCCGCCGATTTTCACTCGCACCTTGCCTGCGACCAGGTCGAGCTCGTCATACAGCACGATGACGTCGGCTGGCTCGATTTTGTAGAACTTGGCAGTCTGCTGCACGCTGTCGCCCGAGCGGTTCATGAAGGTCTGCGGCTTGAGCAGGATGACCTTTTCGCCGCCGATGCTGCCTTCGGCCAGAACGCCCGAATGCTTGGTGCGGAACTGGGTGATGGAATGCTCGCGGGCAATGGCGTCGAGCGCCATGAAGCCGATATTGTGGCGATTGCCTTCATATTGGCCACCCGGATTGCCCAGGCCGACAAGCAGCTTCATCAGTCGAACTCCAAAAACGAAAGAGGCGACCCGAAGGTCGCCTCAAACTGTAGCAGAACCACGCGGCGAGATTACTCGGCCTTGGCTTCGCCCGCTGGGGCGGCTTCGCCCTCTTCATCGGTATCGCCAGCCGACTTCAGAGCCGACGGAGCAACGATGGTGGCGATGGTCACGTCTTCTTCGTGGCTGTGATCGGCAACGCCGGCCGGCAGCTTGATCGAAGAAATGTGGACGGTGTCGCCGATGTCGAGACCGGTCAGATCGACGGTCACTTCTTCGGGGATGTTGTCCGCAGAAACGGTCAGATCGAGCGTGTGGTGCACGATATTGAGCGTACCACCGCGCTTCAGGCCCGGGCTGGCTTCTTCATTGATGAAGTTGACATGCACCTGGACGTTGATCTTGGAGCCCTTGCCAATGCGCAGGAAATCGACGTGCAGCGGGAAATCCTTCACTGGATCGAGCTGGTAGTCGCGCGGGATCACCTTGTGGATGGTGCCGCCGACGTCGAGGTCGATGGTGTGGGACAGGAAACCGCCGGCGTAGATCGCCTTGTAGATATCCTTGTAGGCGAGGGAGATGGTGACGGGTTCTTTCTTGTCACCATAGATAACAGCAGGAACGAGTCCCTGACGGCGCAGCTCACGAGCGGCCCCCTTGCCCACTCCTTCACGCGCCTGTGCACTGAGCACCTTGTTCGTAACAGCCATGGAAATATCCATTCTGGTTGGTGTATGCGTCACTACAACAGCATACGCGCCCGTCCTCCAGGGGTGACGAGCGCTTCATGGCGCGGGCTATAGCCCAAAGGGGGATGTGGGGCAAGCGGGAAGGCCTCAGCCGTCCTGCAACAGCTTGCGTTGTCCGATCAGATATTGCCTGACGGCATCATCGGTGGCTAGGCCGATTGCCAGGGTCATCGCTTCATAAGCCTCATCCCGCCGTCCGGCCCGCGCGGCGAGGTTTGCGCGCGCTGCCCAGTAGGGTTGATAGTCCGCCATGCGCTTGTCGTCAGCGATGACGACGAGGCTGGCCAATGCCGCTTCGATCCCCTGGGTTTCGGCTAATGCGACGGCCCGATTGAGTACCACGACCGGCGACTGGGTCAGCGACAACAGCACATCGTATAATCCAACGACCGCCTCCCAGTTTGCGCGGCCGCTGACTCGCCTTGCGACATGGGCCGACTGGATGGCGGCTTCGATCTGGTAACGGCCCGTCGGCCCAGCCTTGTTGGCCTGACGCAGCAGCGCCTCGGCGGTTACAATCTGCCGCTCGTCCCATATCGCTATGTCCTGCTGGTCGAACGGCACATAGGCGCCGTCCTCGCCTCGTCGCGCGGCACGCCGTGCCTCGGTGTACAGCATCAGCGCCAGCATGCCCTTGGCCTCTGGCTCCTCCGGCAACAGCGACACCACCAGCCGGCCGAGCCAGATCGCCTCGTCGGCCAATCGGTCGGCACTGCTGTCGCCGATCTCGGTCCAACCCTTGGCATAGGCGGCATAGATCGCCTCGAGCACCGCATCGAGCCGCGAGGGTAGTTCCTCGGGCTCGGGGATAGCGAACGCAATGCCAGTGTCCTTGATGCGCGCCTTGGCCCGCACCAGCCGCTGTCCCATGGTGGCGGGCGGAATGAGGAAGGCGGCAGCTATGTCCACGGCCGTCATGCCGAGGATAGTCTGCAGGATCAGCGGCGCCCGCATGCCGCGCTCGATTTCGGGGTGAGCGCAGGCAAACATCAGCGCCAGGCGCCGGTCTGGAATGGCATCGGGATTGGCGGCGGCCTGTTCGAGTTCCTCGGTCATGAGCTGGATATGAACCTCCCCGATGGTTCGGGTCTGCCGTCGTCGGATGGCATCGGTCTGGCGGCGGCGCGCCACGGTCAACAGCCAGGCATCGGGATTGGTTGGAACGCCATCGACCGGCCAGGATTTGAGTGCGCTGGCAAAGGCTTCCGCCAGCGCATCTTCGGCACCCGCAACGTCGCGGGTGCGTGCAGCCAGAAAGGCGACGAGGCGGCCATAGCTATCGCGGGCGACGCGCTCGGCTGTCTGGCGCGCCTCGTCCGTCATTACGCTCCCCGCGTGTTCCAGATGGGCCGGACTTCGACGGTGCCAAACTGGGCGCTAGGACAGCGCGCCGCCCATTGCACGGCGGTGTCGATATCGGCCACGTCGATCAGGTAATAGCCGCCGAACTGCTCCTTGGTTTCGGCATAGGGGCCGTCCAGCACTTCGGTCTTGCCATCGCGCACGCGGACACTTGCGGCGGTGGTCGTGGGCTGCAACCGCTCGCCGGCCAGCATGGCACCGGCCTTGATCAGCGCGTCGTTATAGGCGGCATATTCGGGGCTCATAACGCCCCCATCTACCCGGGTATTATCGATCACGGCCGGTTCGGTGCTATGGATCAGTAGCATGAATTTCATTGCCTGGACTCCTTGTCGTTGCGTCGGAGCCAGCGCCCCGATGCAACAATGTCGCCAAGCGAACGATGCTTTCGACTCTTTTGCAAAAAAATCTTCAGCCGGGCGCGTATCCTGGATTATAGGGCCGTATTTCTATGTTGCCCCAGGTCGCGGCGGGACATTGCGCGGCAAGGTCGATTGCCGCGTTCATGTCCGCCGCTTCGATGATGAAATAGCCGCCGAACTGCTCGCGGGTCTCGGCGTAGGGGCCGTCATGCACCTTGAGTTCGCCGTCAGCCTTGGAGATGGTCTTGGCGCTGTGGGTGGGCTGCAGGGCCGCAGTCGTAACGAATGCCCCGGCCTTCTTCAGCGTGTCCTGGTAGGCCGCCAACTGGGCCATGAAACCGGCCATCTGGTCAGGGGGCAGAGCCATTCCGACTTTTTCTTCTGCATACAGCATCAGCAGGTATTTCATCGCAGCACTCCTCGCGGGCAGCATAGCCCTTCAAGGCAATGTCGCGCGAGCGGTTGCGATTTCTACATGTTCGAGGCGATCAAAGGCAGAATTGCTGCGATGGAGAGTTAGTCGAATAAGCTTGAGACGCTCTGTTCGCTGGCGGTGCGGGCGATGGCTTCGCCGATCAGGGGGGCGATGTTGATGCGCCGAATATTGGCTGCGCCCTTGGTCGCCAAGGTTTCCTCGATGGAATCGGTCACCACCAGTTCCTTGAGCTTGCTGGCGGCGATGCGCTCGGCGGCGCCTTCGGACAACACGCCATGGGTAATATAGGCGGAGACTTCCTTGGCGCCGGCCTTGAGCAGGGCCTCGGCCGCGTTGACCAGCGTACCCCCCGAGTCGACGATATCGTCGATCAGGATGCAGGCCTGGCCTGAGACGTCGCCGATGATGTTCATGACTTCGGAAACGCCGGCCTTGGGGCGGCGCTTGTCAACGATGGCCAGGTCGGTGCCTAGCCGCTGCGCCACGGCGCGGGCGCGGGCCACGCCACCGACATCGGGCGAGACGATCATGGTGTTGTCGAGCTTGTAGTTGTCGAGGATGTCGCGCGTGATGATCGGCGCGGCGTAGAGGTTGTCGGTCGGGATATCGAAAAAGCCCTGGATCTGGGCGGCATGCAGATCAAGGGTAATGACGCGGTTGACGCCTGCTTCCGCGATCAGGTTGGCAACAAGCTTGGCAGAAATGGGCGTGCGGCCGGTGGCGCGTCGATCTTGCCGTGCATAGCCGAAGTAGGGGACCACTGCGGTAATGCGGCGGGCTGAAGAGCGGCGCAGCGCGTCGGTCAGAATCAGCAGTTCCATCAGGTTGTCATTGGCGGGAAAGCTGGTCGACTGCAGGATGAAGACATCCTCGCCGCGCACATTCTCATGGAGTTCGACGAAGACTTCCTTGTCCGCGAAGCGCTTGACCGTGGCGTCGCTTAGGGGCAGTTCGAGGTAGGCGGCCACAGCTTGGGCGAGGGCCCGGTTCGAATTGCCGGTCACCAGCTTCATGGGCGCGATCCTGTCTCAACCGGCCTCCAAGGGAAAAGGCCTATCAGTTTCGCGGGCAGCTTTATCGACTCGTCCCAAGCGGCGCAACGCGACAATTGGATGAAGGGTAAAAGTTTTATACCAACCCGATGACCGCGACCTGCCGGCCGGTCCTGCTACCCCGATGGGTGGCATGGCGATGCGAGAAAAAACGATCGGGATCGGCATAGGTGCAGGCATTGCGCGAGCCCACATCCGACAGGCCGGCCCGAAGGGCGTCGTTCCACAAAAAACGCGGCAAGTCGAAGTGCTCACGGCCACCTTCGGGACGGAAAAAGGTCGATTCGGCCGCCGGATTGATCTCCAGTGCGTCGCGCATGAAATCGGGGCCGACTTCATAGTTGTCGCCACTGATGGTGGGGCCAATGTCGAACAGGATGCGGCGGCGCTGGGCGCCAAGCGCTTCCATGGCGGCAATGGTGTTCTCGAGAATACCGGTCAGGGCGCCTTTCCAGCCGGCATGGGCGGCGCCGATAACGCCGGCATGATGATCGAGAAACAGCAGGGGCGCACAATCGGCGGTGAGCACGCCGAGCAGCACGTCGGCGCGGCGCGTCACCAGCGCATCCGCCTCGATGGCGGCGTCGGGCAGGGCGCTGGCTTCCACCGTCACCACGCGGTTGGAATGAACTTGCTTCAGGATGACCAGTGGCCCGCCTGCCATGGCATCGGCCACTAGGCCGCGATTTGCTGCCACGTTGTCGGGATCATCGCCCGCAGCGTATGAGACGTTGAGGCTGGCGAAATCGTCGCTCGACACGCCGCCCTGACGGCCGAAAAAGCCGTGCCGGACGACGCCGGTGTCGTTGAACAGGTCCGACTGCAGGAAGGGCACGCTCATCAGGCAAATCCCGGTGGATCGAGGCCGGGACTGGAGGCGCAGAACACCTTGAACAGCTCGCCCATCTGGTCGGCATCCAGCAGCCGGTTTTTTGCGGCGGTGACATCGGCGGCCGAGCCGGGATTGGCGGCGCTCAGCGCCTTGGCGCGCTGGTCCATGCCCATGCGCCGCAGGAATTCGCCCTGCGTGGCTAGCGGCTGAACGGCGAGGCCGGCACTGGTGGCCAGATTGCCCAATGCCTCAAAATCCACATGCGCCGAGATGTCGGTTTCTCCGGGCGCTTCGAGCACGTCGGCAAACTTGTGCTTTCGCACGCCCTGTAGCGTTTCGCCGGTCTGGGTGCGGGCATAGCCGTAGTCGATGGCGAGGATGGCGCCGCCCTGAGTTGAGACTGTGCTGGCAAGGCGCTTCATGACTTCGCCGCTGGCGAGGCCCACTTCAAACACGCTGTTTGGCGCGGCATTGGCGATGGCCTCCGGCATGGCGGTCGCCGGGATGGGTGTAGGGTTAAGGCCGAACACCCGGTTGCCGTTGTTCGTGCCGACCATGCGCTCGTGCCAGCCGTCGTCGGTGCGCACCAACTGGCGGATCGGCAGTGCGTCGAAGAATTCATTGGAGATGACGATCAGTGGGCCCCGGCCGACCTTCTCGAAGGCGTCGATCCATTTCGGCTCATAGGCTTCGAGCCGGGCATTCTGTTCGGCAATCAGGGAAGGACTGGTTTCGAACAGGCGCAGGTCGAGGCCATCGCGAAAGCCGTCAGCACGGCAGGCCACGCGCAACAGGTCAGCCAACAGCGTGCCGCGGCCGGGGCCAAGCTCGAGCAGGGTGAAGTCCTTGGGGCTGCCCATCTGCTGCCAGAGCGTGACCACGAAAAAGCCGATCAGCTCGCCGAACATCTGGCTGATCTCGGGCGCGGTGACAAAGTCGCCAGCGGCGCCGAGCGGATCGGCAACCTTGTAATAGCCCTTGGACGGATGGGTCAGGCAAAGCCCCATGTAGGAGGCAATCGACATCGGCCCGCTGGTGCGGATCTGCATGTCGATCAGTTCGGGCAGCGTGGGGGCGGGTTCGGTCATGCAGGCGTCCGCAATGCACTTTGCTTGCGCGTCGCCGCCCAGAGCACCAGCGCCAGCCCCGCGCCGACCAGCGGGATCGACAGCACCATGCCCATGGTCAGCCAGCCGCCATAAAGATAGCCGATCTGGCTGTCGGGCAGGCGCACGAATTCTACGGTAATCCGGGAGAGGCCATAGCCGATGCCGAAAATACCCGCGACCATGCCGGGGCGGCGCAACGCATAGAACACATGGGTGAAAATGCGGATGACCAGGAACAGTAGCAGTCCCTCCAGTGCCGCTTCATAGAGCTGGCTGGGATGGCGCGGCAGTTGCTCTGGATCGGTCGGGAAGATCACGCCCCAGGGCAGGCTGGTCGGCGCGCCATAGAGTTCGGCATTGATGAAATTGGCGATGCGGACCAGGAAAATGCCGATGGTTGCCACCGAGGCGATCAGGTCCAGACCGCTCAGCCAATTGCCATGGCCCTTACGCCAAGTGAACAGCACCACGGCCAACATCAGGCCCAGCATGCCGCCGTGATAGCTCATGCCGCCGTCGAGCGTGTTGATGATCTCGGTCGGATTGGCCAGGTAATAGGGCAGGTTGTAGAACAGCACGTATCCGATGCGACCACCCAGAACGATGGCCAGCATGGTCCAGAATGCAAAGTCCCAAATGTCCTTGGCGGGGAAGGGCGGTTCGCCCTTGTGCCACAACCGCTGGTTGGACAGCATAAAATAGGCGTAGACCGCGCCAAGCCCGGTGCCAAACAAGTAGCCCAGTGCATACCAGCGCACCGCGAAGGGGCCGATGGCGAAGGCGATGGGGTCGATATTGGGGAAGGGCAAAGACGGCTCCTGCGGCAATCGGCCGGACCATTGCCGCTTCGGCCTCTCTGGTCAAGTCGGGTGGCTTGACCTAAGTAATGTCTCACGAGGCCAAACCAAGTGGGTATGTCATGAGCCAGAATAACAGGATCTTCGATGATCTGGGCCGTTTGATGAATGAAGCCGCCGGCGTGGCCGACGGCGTGCGCCGCGAAGTCGAGACCGTGGTCAAATCGCAGGCGCAGCGCATCGTGGTCGATATGGACCTGGTCAAGCGCGAAGACTTCGACGCGTTGCGCGAGCTGGTGCAGGTGCAGGGCGAAGAGATCGACGCGCTGCGCAAGGAACTTGCCGCCCTCAAGGTCGCCAAGGCAAACTGAGCTTGCGCTTCGCCGTCAACTCCGACGTGCATGGCAATTCTTTCGCACTCGATGTCGTGCTGGACGATATCGAGCGCAAGGCGAGGATGATATTTCTGCCTCGGTGACAACGACGGAGGCTCGGTCGATCGGATGGGCGACGTGGAACGCGCGCCACGCCATCATGGAGCGGCGTCCCGCGGGTTGGCTACGACCCATCTCGCATTGCCCTATGACAATGAAGCGGCTGCCCGGCTGGCGGCAGCAAATGGTTTTCCACAATGGGCCGCGTCGTTGACCAATGGCTGGGTTGGCACGGAAAGCCTTGACCGATCGCGTTTTATGATCTGCTTTGAGACGCATATGCGCTCAACACTGGCTTCGTGTTAACAGTCTGTTAACGCGAAGCGCTTCAACCTTCATCCACAAGAGAATGCCGTCCTCGGCCTGTGTCGCGTCCCCTGAATCAGTGGGGCGGTGTAGGTTCAAATCAACAGGACGATTCGTAAGCCCTTGTGCGTGCGGCCAGTTCCCTGAGTACCCAAAATCAGCCGGTTAACGGACGGAACCGTCTATGTCTCTTTTGCAAGTCGAGCCCGATCGCCATGTCCACCCGGTGGACATCATCGAGCACATTGCCTCGATAAATGACTGGACCTTCGAGCGCCAGGACACCGATGAAATCTCGATTTCGGTCCGCGGCGGCTGGAGCGATTACCATGTCTCGTTCAACTGGATGGAAGACCTGGAAAGCTTGCACATTGCCAGCGCGTTCGACCTCAAGGTTCCGGAAGGCCGGCGCAACGAGATCAAGCAGTTGATTTCATTGATCAATGAACAGCTGTGGATCGGTCATTTCGATATCTGGAACAAGGAAGGCGTGGTGCTGTTCCGCAATTCGCACCTGCTGACCGGTGGCGCTGAAGTGTCGCCGCAGCAATGTGAAGCGCTACTGCGCTCGGCCACCGATAGCTGCGACCTTTATTACCAGGCGTTCCAATTCGTCGTGTGGGCCGGCAAATCGGCCGCCGACGCGCTGAGCCATGTCATGTTCGAGACGGTTGGCGAGGCATGAGTGTCGCGCTGCGCGATATCGGCCCGGTCATGCTGATCGGTGCCGGCAAGATGGGCCTAGCGCTGGCCAAGGGCTGGCTTGATGCCGGCCTACCGTCCGGCAACCTCGTGCTGGTCGATCCTAATCCGGGGGACGCGGCGAAGGAACTTGCGCAAGACTATGAGCTGACCATCAGCACTGAAGCGGTTGGCCTGCTACCCAATGTGCTGGTGCTGGCGGTCAAGCCGCAGATCATAGATAGCGTGCTGGCATCGCTGCAGCCGGTGACCGGCGCGCATACGCTGGCTATTTCCATTGCCGCCGGCATCGATATTGCGCGGCTGTCGCGCGGTCTCGGCATGGGCCGCATTGTGCGTACCATGCCCAACACGCCCGCCCAGATCGGCAAGGGTATTACCGGTCTCGTGGCTGGTCCCGATGTGACGGCCCAAGGTCGTGCCGTTGCCGAAGCTTTGCTGCTTGCCGCCGGCGCCGTGGTCTGGCTCGATGCTGAGAACCAGCTCGATGCAGTTACCGCGGTTTCCGGCTCTGGCCCTGCCTATGTGTTCCATCTGGTCGAAGCCCTTGCAGCTGCGGCCAAGGCGCAGGGGCTGCCCGACGCGATCGCCGAGCAGTTAGCGCGCCAGACTGTCATCGGCTCTGCAGCCTTGATGGAGGCCGATACCTCTGCGCCCGCAGTGCTGCGCCAGAACGTAACCTCGCCTAATGGCACGACGGCTGCTGGTCTTGCGGTGCTGATGGGCGAGAATGGGCTCACCGAACTGGTCGGCCGGACAGTCGATGCTGCGAGGGTGCGCAGCGAAGAGCTTGGACGCCGGTAGTTCCCAATAATTACAAAGGGCGCGTCACTCCAAGTAGACGCGCCCTCCGTCGATTTACGAGCTGCTCAGGCAGCTGTCAGGTTGTCGGCGGCGGACTTCCCGGTCCGCTTGTCCTTGACGATCTCGTAGTTGATCTTCTGGCCCTCATCGAGCCCACTCAGGCCCGAATGCTGAACAGCGGAGATATGGACGAACACGTCCGCCCCGCCTTCGTCGGGCTGAATGAAGCCATACCCCTTTTGGCCGTTGAACCATTTTACGGTGCCAGTTGCCATGATGCGCGTTCCCTCGTGCAGTCGCTGCTGTAGGCAGTCCCGGCCGCTATTGGCCAAGACCTAGTGATATCGAAATATCGGAAAGTGACGTCAGCAGGCGCGAATGGAATTCGCAGGATGAGATCGGTCGGCCGCAATATTCGATCCGGCAAACGTAGCTTGAAAAAATCCTTGGTTCAATATCTGTTTGGAAACGACAAAGCGCTTGGCTCGAACCTGCGTTCTGCCAAGAAAAACACTAACATCGTCAAGTATTTGGGCCAAACCATGCTGGCCGGGCTGATACCTGCCATCGAGGCGCAGTGCTTGCTTTTATCCCGGAACGAGCGCACATCCCGGCTGCCAGACGAGTGGTCCGGTGACCCCAGGAAATCCCCTCGTCTTGACCAAGGCGTTTCATTCTTCCGGCGATGTGATCGCTGACCGTCGCGCCGGCTATGCTAAAATGCTGGCGGAGGGCGGTGATCATACGGCTGCTGCCGACTTGATGAGCCAAGCTCTCGAAATTACACCGGATTGGGCTGCGGGCTGGGACCTGATGGGGGCCTATGCTGAAAAGGCTGGCGATGTTTCGGCAGCGATTTCGGCGTGGCGGCATCTCGAGGCGCTTGACGATGAGGGCGTGTTCGGCGCCGGGTTGAAACTTGCGGCCCATGGGGCGGGCGTAGCGGCCAATGGAACCGCAGTCAGCTATGTCGAGGCCTTGTTCGACCAATATGCCCCGCAGTTCGAACACGCCCTGGTCGACAGGCTCGGCTACCGCGTGCCCGAGATGCTGGACGAGATGGTGAGCCAGGAAATGGCGCGCCTGGGTATTGCCGGTTTTGCCCGCGCGCTCGACCTTGGCTGCGGTACGGGGCTGATGGGCGAACGGCTGCGTGGCAAGACCGAGCACCTCGAAGGCATCGACGTCTCAGCCGCGATGATCGCCGAAACGGCCCGCAAGGGCATTTATGACGTGCTGCAGAAGGCCGAACTGGTCGCGGCGCTGACAGCACGCCGCGCCGACGCCGATCTGGTGACGGCTGCCGACGTGTTCATCTATTGCGGCGCCATCCAGCCGGTGCTGGCGGCGCTGGTGCCCGCCTTGCAGCCGGGTGGCCTCGCGGCTTTTTCGCTGGAAGCGCATGACGGTCCGGAGGCGCTGTTCCTGCGACCGTCTCTGCGCTATGCGCATGGCGTGGAGCCGACACGCGATGCCCTGGTTCTAGCCGGGCTGGACATATTGCGGTTTGAAACCGCCGTTCTGCGTTTTGATCGTGGTGCGCCAATTACTGGCATGCTGATTGTGGTGCGCAAGCCGGCGCTGGCGTTGGCGGCGGCAAACGCACCGACGGCGATGTCGCGGCCTGACTAGGCAAAGCCGGCCGGTCTTGTCACAAGGGTGCACCAAACCCTCGCGAGTCCGCCCATGAACAGCATCCGCTACGATTTCCGCTCCGACACCGTTACCAGGCCATCCGCCGGCATGCGCCAAGCCATGGCCGAAGCCGAAGTGGGCGATGACGTGTTTGGCGACGACCCGACGGTCAATCGCCTGGAACAGCGCATGGCGGCACTGCTGGGCAAAGACGCGGCGATCTTCGTGCCGTCGGGTACGCAGTCGAACCTGCTCGCTTTGATGAGCCATTGCGGCCGTGGCGACGAATTCATCGCCGGCCAGCAAGCGCATCTCTACAGCCATGAGGCGGGTGGCGCGGCAGTGCTCGGCTCGATCCAGCCACAGCCGATCGCGCATCAGGCCGATGGCACCATGGACCTCGCCGAGATCGAGGCGGCCATTAAGCCAGACGACAATCACTACGCGCGTACCACCGTGATCGCATTGGAAAACACCTTTGGCGGCAAGGTATTGCCAGTCAGCTACATGGCGCAGGTTGCCGACATTGCCAAGCGGCATGAGCTGGGCTTTCATCTCGATGGGGCGCGGGCGTTCAATGCCTGCGTGGCACTAGGGCTCGATATCAAGAGCTTCACCGCGCCATTCGACAGCGTTTCGATCTGCCTGTCCAAAGGTCTTGGCGCGCCCATCGGCTCGGTGTTGATCGGCCGGCAAGACTTGATCGACAAGGCCCGCCGTCATCGCAAGATGCTGGGCGGCGGCATGCGTCAATCAGGCATTCTGGCGGCCGCGGGTCTATACGCGCTGGACCACAATGTGGACCGTCTCGCCGATGACCACCGCCGCGCCAAAACGCTCGCCGAGGGACTTGCGGCGTATCCGGCGCTCAAGGTCACCATGCCCGATACCAATATCGTCTTCGTCGATGTCGAGGCGGAACTGGGCCAGCGCTTCACGAGCTTCCTCGAAAAGCGCGGCGTTGGCATGATCGGCTACGGCAAGCAGCGCTGGGTCACCCATCTCGACGTGGATGATGACACCGTGACCGGGGCATTGGCCGAGGTCGCCGCCTTCTTCCGCGGCTAGCGATCACAATAGACAAAAAAAGAGGCCGCGACATTCACCGCGGCCTCTTCGATTTCAGGTCTGCATTTATTCGGCGAAGTAGCTCTGGAGAGAGCGGACCGTGAGGCTGCCCTTCTTGAGGGCGACGATGCCTTCCACTGCGGCAAGGGCGCCGTCGATGGTGGTGTAATAGGGGATCTTGGCGAACAGGGCAGTGCGGCGGATGTCGCGACTATCGCTGATCGACTTCATGCCGTCGGTGGTGTTGATCACAAGTTGCACGCCGCCATTCTTCATCGAATCCACGATGTGCGGCCGGCCTTCGAGCACCTTGTTGATCTTGGTCGCGGCAATGCCGTTCTCGACCAGATACTTCTGCGTGCCGCCGGTGGCGAGGATTTCAAAACCGGCTTCGACGAGATGGCGCGCCATGTCGGCGATATACTGCTTGTCCTGATCGCGAACGGAGATGAAGGCCCGGCCCGAGGTCGGGACCTTCTGGCCGGCACCCATTTGCGACTTGGCGAAGGCCATGGCGAAATCCACGTCGAGGCCAATGACCTCGCCCGTCGATTTCATTTCCGGCCCCAGCACCGTATCGACGCCCGGGAAGCGGTTGAACGGGAACACGGCTTCCTTGACGGCGATGTGCTTGTACTTGCGCTCGACGAGGTTGAAGCTGGCAAGGCTTTCGCCGGCCATGATGCGCGAGGCGATCTTGGCGATCGGCTGGCCGATCACCTTGGCGACGAAGGGCACGGTGCGGCTGGCGCGCGGATTGACCTCGATCAGGTAGATGACGCCGTCCTTGAGTGCATACTGCACGTTCATCAGGCCGCCGACCTTGAGTGCGAAGGCGAGCTCCGTGGTTTGGCGCTTCAGTTCGGCGATGATCTCGGGCGACAGGGTGCGCGGCGGCAGGGTGCAGGCGCTATCGCCGGAGTGAATGCCGGCTTCTTCGATATGCTCCATGATGCCGGCGACGAACACGTCCTTGCCGTCACACAGGGCGTCGACGTCGATTTCGGTAGCGCCGGACAGGTAGGCATCGAACAGCAGCGGGTTGTCGGACAACACCGAGTTGATCTGGCCGGTCCGGTCATTGGGATAACGCTGCAGGATGTCGGGCGGCACGAGGCCGGTCAGGGTGTCCTGCACATAGCGCTCGAACTCGTTGGCCGAGTGAACGATGGCCATGGCGCGGCCGCCCAGCACATAGGAGGGGCGGATCACAAGCGGATAGCCTAGGCGTTCGGCGACCAGGCGCGCCTGCTCGAGGCTATAGGCGATGCCGTTCTTGGGCTGGGTCAGTTCGAGCCTGTCGAGAAGCTTGGAGAACTGGTCGCGATCTTCGGCCAGGTCGATGGAATCCGGCTGGGTCCCGAGGATCGGCACGCCGGCCTTGAGCACGGCCTGGGCCAGGTTCAGCGGTGTCTGGCCGCCGAGTTGCACGATCACGCCATGCAGCGTGCCGTTCTGCTTCTCGGTTTCGAGAATTTCGATGACGTCTTCTTCGGTCAGCGGCTCGAAATACAGCCGGTCCGAGGTGTCGTAATCGGTCGAAACCGTCTCGGGATTGCAGTTGATCATGATGGTTTCATAACCGGCCTCGCTCAGGGCGAAGGCGGCATGGCAGCAGCAATAATCGAACTCGATGCCTTGGCCAATGCGGTTGGGGCCGCCGCCGAGGATGACCACTTTCTTGCGGTCGGTGGGCCGAGCTTCGTCGGCGACCTTGCCGGCAAACGGCGTCTCGTAGGTCGAGTACATATAGGCCGTGGGTGAGGCGAATTCGGCGGCGCTGGTGTCGATGCGCTTGTAGACCGGACGCACGTTGAGGCTATGGCGCAGCTTGCGCACGTCATTGGCCTTGAGGTTGGCGAGCTGGGCCAGCCGCTTGTCGGAAAAGCCCATCGCCTTGAGCGAGCGCAGGGTTTCGGCTTCCTGGGGCAGGCCGAACTGCTTGACCTTGGCTTCGGTGTCGACGATGCCCTGCAGCTGCTCGAGGAACCATGGGTCGATCTTGCAGGCCTCGTGGATATCTTCGAGGCTCATGCCAAGGCGCATGGCTTCGGCCACATGCAGCAGGCGATCCGGGGTCGGGGTACCGAGCGCGGCGCGGATGGCGTTCTTGTCTTCGCCTTCTCCCAGGCCGGGAATGCCGATCTCGTTGAGGCCGGTAAGGCCGGTTTCGAGCGAGCGCAGCGCCTTCTGCAGCGATTCCTGGAAGGTACGGCCGATAGCCATGGCCTCGCCAACCGACTTCATCGAGGTGGTCAGACGATTGTCGGCGCCGGGGAATTTCTCGAAGGCGAAACGTGGAATTTTCACCACGACATAGTCGATGCTGGGCTCGAACGACGCCGGGGTCATGCCGCCGGTGATGTCGTTGTCGAGCTCGTCCAGCGTGTAGCCGACGGCGAGGCGCGCCGCGACCTTGGCGATGGGGAACCCGGTCGCCTTGGATGCCAGCGCCGACGAACGCGAGACGCGCGGGTTCATCTCGATGACCACCATGCGGCCGTCAGCCGGGTTGATGCCGAACTGCACGTTGGAGCCGCCGGTCTCGACGCCGATCTCGCGCAGCACCGCCAGCGAGGCGTCGCGCATGATCTGGTATTCCTTGTCGGTCAGCGTCAGTGCCGGCGCGACGGTGATGCTGTCGCCGGTGTGGACGCCCATCGGGTCGATGTTCTCGATCGAGCAGACGATGATGCAGTTGTCCTTGGTGTCGCGGACAACTTCCATTTCGTACTCTTTCCAGCCGAGCACGCTCTCCTCGACCAGCACTTCGCCGGTGGGAGAGGCGTCGATGCCGGTCTCGATGATGTCGAGATATTCTTCGCGGTTATAGGCAATGCCGCCGCCGGTGCCGCCCAGCGTGAACGAGGGGCGGATGATGCAGGGCAGCCCGATGACTTCGAGCGCCTGCAGCGCTTCGATGGTGTTATGCGCCAGCATGGAGCGGGGTGTTTCGAGCCCGATCTTCTTCATGGCGTCGCGGAACAGCTCGCGGTCTTCGGCCTTGTCGATGGCCTCGGCGGTGGCGCCGATCATTTCCACGTTGTACTTTTCGAGAATGCCCATCTTGCGCAGGCTGAGCGCGCAGTTCAGCGCCGTCTGGCCGCCCATGGTGGGCAGCAGCGCATCGGGGCGCTCCTTCTCGATGATCTTGGCGACCACTTCAGGGGTGATCGGCTCCATGTAGGTGGCATCGGCCAGGTCCGGATCGGTCATGATCGTCGCCGGATTGGAGTTCACCAGGATGATCCGGTAGCCCTCTTCCTTGAGCGCCTTGCAGGCCTGGGTGCCGGAGTAATCGAACTCGCATGCCTGCCCGATGATGATCGGACCCGCACCGATAATGAGGATCGATTTGATGTCGGTACGTTTTGGCATGGGGCTCGCTCAACTTGTCTAAACGTTGGTCGGGCGAGAGGAAAGAATCGCCCGGACAGCACCTGTCTCGCGGCAAACCGCACAGCAACTGAGCGCTGCAGCGCGGTGGTAGGATCAGACATGGTGGTCAAGTGGGCTGTCTAACCGAAGAGTCGGGAGAAGGGAAGGGTGGAATACATTCTACCCAGACTTGTGGATTAGCCTGGTCACCGCCGCGTCCAGTCACATCGTGGGTCGAACACCCCCTCATTAGCCGTTTGTTAACCATGTGGTCGCGAGATGGACCTGGGGCGGAGATGCCTGATTTGTGGAGACGAACATGGTGCAGACCGGTGCGCATATCATTGCCGTGGGCAATGAAAAGGGTGGCTCGGGCAAGTCGACGACGGCTTTGCATCTGGCTGTCTATCTGCTGCATCAGGGCCATCGCGTCGCCACCATTGACGTCGATAGCCGCCAGCAGACGCTGACGCGCTATGTGCGTAATCGGCGTAATACGGTCGAGACGACCGGCCATCAGGTGCCGATGCCGAGGCATGTGCATCTGCCGACGGCATGGGGCGATTCTATCCGCGAGAACCAGCGCGCTGAGCTCGACATTTTCACCAAGGCCATCGAGGGCCTGCGCGGCGAGGTCGATTTCATCGTCATCGATACGCCGGGCTTCGATGGCAATCTGGCCCGCCTGGCGCATGGCTTTGCCGATACGCTGGTTACGCCGGTCAATGACAGCATGATCGATCTGGATGTGCTGGCCCGCGTCGATCCGGTCAGCGGCGAGCCGATCGAGACCAGTCCCTATTCGCGCAATGTGCAAAAGGCCCGGGCGGAGCGGCTTGCCAATACGGGCAAGGGCATCGACTGGGTTCTGGTGCGCAACCGCATCTCAAACCTCGGCTCGCGCAATGCCAGCCAGGTGCAGAACACCATCGAGCGCGTCGCAGCCCGTCTTGGCTGTCGCGTCGCCGACGGTATCGCCGAGCGCGTGATTTTCCGCTCGCTGTTCCCTGTCGGCATGACGGTGTTCGACCCGCTGAATGCCGACCTGCTCGGCGGCGCTCCCTCGATGTCGCATGTCAACGCGCGCCAGGAATATCGTAGTCTCGTCGCGGCGCTCCAACTGCCGGTGTCAGCCACGGTGTCGGGGCCGATGCGGCTGTCGGCTTAGTTTCTTGGCAAAATCCACGCGCACCATCAGGTTGCGCATCGCTCATTCAGGCTTGTCAACGCGCGTGCCGTTGCCGACGCGCCTTGCCGGCTCAATCAAACGCGACGATGACGCGCTGTTCCGTGCGGCCGGTGACGCTGCAGGGCCACACCATGCCGTCCGAGAGAGTCCACAGGATGAATGAGTCCGGCACGTTGAACGCGTCCGGCAGGGCGATTTCAGCGCTGCTTTCGCCGAGGGCCCGTAGGGTGCAGTCCACAGTGGAATGGCGGTTGTTGAAGACGACCTTGCCGGCCTTCAGCACGCGGCGGCGCTCGCCCTCAGGCTTGTTGCCGGACTGCCGCCAGGTCGTACACTGATTGCGGCCGCTGCTTTTGGCTTCGTAGACCGATTCGTCGGCCTTTTGCAGCACGCTTTCCACGTCGTCAGAATTGGGGTCGAGGACCGCAATGCCGAAGCTGGCGCTGATCGAGATCGGAGGATGGCTCCCTGGAAAACTAAGGCCTCGAAACAACAAGCGCAGTTTTTCGGCTACTTCGATCGACCGCCCCCGTCAGTATGGGGCAGCAGCACGGCAAATTCTTCGCCACAGAGCCGCCCGATCAAGTCGCTCTGCCGCAGTTGCCCGGCCGTGGCCTTGGCCACGGCAGCCAGCACCGGGGCGCCAGCATGACCGTAGGCGTTTGACCGCCTTGAAGTGGTCGATGTCAAAGCAGATGTAACTCAACGCACTGCGATGGCGCTTGGCCAGGGTGACGAATTTCCGGGCTTCGTCATTGAAGGCGCGGCGGTTGGCAATGCCGGTCAGGCTATCGACGGAGGCGATCTGGCGCAGCTCGATCTAGTCCATATTTAGTTCTTGATAGGCTGCTTGCTCCGCCACAGGCCGACGCGCAGGCCGCCGTGCAAGACCGTCGGTTCGACCAGCTCAAGACCCAGCCCGGTGGCGCGCGCCAGTTCCTTGTCGGTGGTGATGATGCCGACGCGCCAGCCGGGAAATTTCGCGCGGATCACATTGCCCAGCGAGCGATACAGCCCCATCAGCGGCGCCTTGTTGCCGAGGCGGGTGCCATAGGGCGGATTAACCATGATGATGCCGGGCGGGCCTTCGGGTGGCTCGAGATTTTCAACTGTCTGCTGCTGGAAGCTGACGAAGTTGGAAATGCCCGCCCGCTCGGCGTTTTCACCTGCCATGCGAATGGCACCGGGATCGCGGTCGGAGCCAAAAAAGCGGATTGCGGGCGTGTTCGCGGTCGTCGATATGCGCAGCGTATCCCAGGCTTTCCGGTCGAAACCGGGCAGTTGCTCAAAGGCAAAACTGCGCTCGCGGCCCGGTTTCAGGCCGAGCGCTATCTCTGCGGCTTCGATGACAAACGTGCCGGAGCCGCACATCGGGTCGAGCACAGTTTGTTTGCCGTCATAGCCGCACTGGCGCAGGAACATGGCGGCCATGGTCTCGCGCATCGGCGCCTTGGCGACGCCTTCCTTAAAGCCCCGCTTGTGCAGCGACTCTCCCGTCGTATCGAGGCTGATGGTGACAAGATCGTCCTCGATGCGAACCATGACGCGGACAGCGGCGTCGTCCGCGATGGGCGCGCCGAACTCTTCGGCAATGGCCAAGGCGACGCGCTGGCTGGCGGCCCCGGCATGATAGATGCGCGAGCGCTTGCAGCTGGCCTCGACTGTCACCGGCACATCCTTGCGCAGCAGCGTGTTCCACTCGACCTTGCGAGCGCGCTTGTCGAGCTGGGCCAGGTGCATGGCGCGGAAGCTGGCAACGCGGGCCAGCACGCGGGTGGCGCCGCGCAGTTCAAGATTGGCGCGCCACACATCCGGCCAGGTGCCGGGGAAGGACACGCCACCGTCCACGACCTTGGCCTCGGCAAAGCCTGCCTGCTGGGCCTCTTCGCACAATGGGGTTTCGAGGCCCGGCGTGGCGACGAGGTAGATTTCAAAGGCTGCTGGTTCGGTCATGGCGCAGCGTTAAAGCTTTTCGCCTGCGCGCGAAAGGGTCAGGCGGCGCGCTGCATGCGGCGGTCGAGTCCGTCGAGGATCTGCTGGATGTCGTAAGGCTTGGGCACGAAGATAGCATTGGGTGGCAATTGCGAGCGGGTCGGACGCACGCCGCCCGATACCACGACGATGGGCATGCTGGGCTTGAGCTGCGCGCAACGCCACGCCAGATCCAGCCCGGAATTATTGCCTGGCAGTTCGATATCGGTAATCAGCGCGTCGATGTCGGATTTGCAGAGCGTGCGGGCAGCGCCATCAGCCATCATGAGCGGCAGGGATTCGATGCCAAAGTCGGCGAGGTTTTCCACAAGGTCGAGCAGCAGCATCACCTCGTCTTCGACCACCATGACCCGCCTGATACCGTCCATCACCTTGCTCCGCATCGTGCACACCGATATAAGGAGTGCCGGTCCGCCAAGGTTGCAGCATGGCTGGAATGGCGTGAGGTTATAGTTAAGAAGCGCATAAAATTGTAACTATCGGTCTGGCACCTGAGCGATCCGGTCTTCTCCAATGAGATCGCCATACCCAACCTTCGGCATGGTAAAGCCATAACCATCCCGGGCCTGCCCCAGCTCAGATTGCCCGCCTTGTGGTGCGGGCTGGCGTACAGATAAACCGCAATCATCCGCATCGCACCGTAGGTCGCCTGTACGCCGTCAAACCCCCGCGCTCGCGCCGACTTTATGCCTTCCGGCCAGCCGATCTGAAATTGGCACTCCCAAAATCCATCTCCGCTTAACGGGACCGAAATCGTCAAGGGCACTGCGACGTCGACTCCGGCTAATCGCAGCGACAGAGTTCGAGATATTGTCGGCGATGCCTGCCTCACGTCGCGTTGGATGCCTATTGCCTATGCGCCGCCATGCGTTCGTAGAACGGTCTCGCCTGGTCGGCAATTCCGCGCAGGTGGTCTGGCAGGGTGGTGGGGTTGTCGTCGGGCGGGGCGAAGCTGGTGCTGTTGAAGATGGCGCCGTACCAGTGCGGTGCCCAGACGCCGTCGTCGGGATGCTGGCCTTTTGGCCAGCTCAACATCGCCTCGATGAACGGAATCTGAACAGCTTTACACAGCGCGCCAAGGGTGCCCCGGGGATCGCGGCGGACGTCTTCGGAATCCACAACCGTTGGCGCATGCCCCAGTCGGTCGGCAACGCGGTCGAACAGCATGGCCTGCTCGGCAAATCCGATGTCGCGCAGGGTGACGTGCTCGCGCTTTTGCGCATAGGAGGCGAGCACGCGCTCGGGGCTGCGCAGCAGGAACACATTGGTGACGTTGTCCATCCAGTCGAGCGGAACGCCCTCGATCATGTGATGGGCCATGTGCTTCTGGTACCAGATCGACTTGTTGCCCGGCACCGGACCGAGCAGGTCGGCTGCCACCTGATGGGGGTCCTGCGTCTGGCTGGCCAGCACTTCGTCTTGCATCGGATGAACCACGCCGCTGCGGGCGAGGTACGCCGCATAAAACGGCTCGTCGCTGACAGCGGTGTCGGGGCGCGAGGAAAAGCTTCGCATCATCGCCGTCGACAGGTTGCGCGGGCCGGACCACATGGCGATGCGGCGGATGCTCATGGCCGGTAGATCTCCTGCTCGATCAACGCGCGATAAAGCGTCTGCAGGCGCAGCGTCATCTCGCCGGGAATGGGACCGGGGCCGGTCAGCGGATGGCCCATCACCCGGCCGTCGACTTCGCGCACCGCCGTCAGCCCGGCGAAGGTGCCGGTGACGAAGGCCTCGTCGGCGCCATAGACGTCGGTCAGCGAAAAATTCTTCTGCCGCACCGTGATGCCGGCGGCCTCGGCGACGCGGATGATGTTGCCGCGGGTGATGCCGCCCAGGCAATAATCGCCGGTCGAGGTCCACAGCTCGCCGCGGCGGACGATGAAAAAATGCGTCGAATTACAGGTGGCGACGAAGCCCTGCGGATCGAGCATCAGCGCCTCGTCGGCACCGGCCTTGGCCGCCTGGATACAAGCCTGGATGCAATTCAGCTTGGAATGGGAATTGAGCTTCTGATCCTGCATATCTGGCGCGGTGCGGCGGATGGTCGAGGTAAACAGCGTGATGCCGTCCGGCTTGGGCGAGGCCGCCTTGTATTCGGGGATGATGACGATGGTGGCGGCGCCGATGGTCACCCGCGGGTCCTGATAAGGCGTCGCCTTGATGCCGCGCGTTACCATCAGGCGGAGATGGACGCCGTCGTTCATATTGTTGGCGGCGAGGCAATCAAAGATGCGCTTGACCAGTTGATCTGGCGTTAGTCCGACCGAGAAATCCAGCGCCTTGGCGCCCTCGTAGAGCCGCTCAAGGTGTGCCCAGAGGAAGGGAATGCCGCCCTTGTGCAGGCGCAGGCCTTCCCAGACCCCATCGCCCAACACGAAGCCGGAATCAAACACCGAGATCACGGCGTCCTTGCGCTTGGCCAAGGTGTCGTTGACCGCGATCAGGACGTCCGCATTGCGCGGGTCATCGACATATTCATGCACGCCGTAAGCCATTCCAGCACCAATCAAGTTTCTAGGACCACTGTCGGCGCTCCTGCGCCAATGGGCAAGACAGGCAAGAATTTTCCCACTGTCCTGTCCTGCGTTAGCCATCTCGGAACGCTGCCGGTAAGTCTGCTGGCTATGGGTTGGGCTGACCGATAAGACTAGGCGTCTTGGGGGATTTCCGATGCGCCAACTGCTAGCCGCTTTTGCCGTTCTGATGCTGTGCCTATCGCCAACACAGGCGGCGAACTACAATTATTATGGCGCACTGGCGCTGTCGCAGAGCAATGGCGCCGCGGGCACCTCCAGCAAGCGCGTAAGCTATGAAAATGCCCGCGACTGGGCACTGAGCTATTGCGGCGAATATGCCGACGACTGCATGATCGCCGTGTATTTCGTCAATACCTGCGCTGCCGTGGCGCGCGGCACGAATGGTGGCTACGGCACCGGCAAGTCCAACTCTCTCAACACCGCCAAGACCACCGCCATCGCTTCCTGCCGCAGGTATGACACCGGTTGCGTGGTGCGTGCCTCAAGCTGCAGCCGACCATAGGCTTGGCCGGGAACCTCGGCCCGGTGTAGCCTTCCTGTCAAACGCCGGGAGGTCCACCATGTGCCGCAATATCAAGCCGCTGTTCAATTTCGAGCCGCCGGCCACGGGCAATGAAATGCACGATGCGGCGCTGCAGTTCGTGCGCAAGATTTCCGGCTACAATGCCCCGTCACACGCCAATGAAGCGGCGTTTCACGAGGCGGTGGAGGATATCGAAAAGGTGGTGGGTAGGCTGTTGAAGTCGCTCGCGACCAATGCGCCGCCCAAGGACCGCGACCAAGAAGCCGAAAAGAAGCGCGAGAAGAGCAAGCTGCGGTTTAGCTAGATCACTCTTCAGGCTCGGTGGTGAACAGTAGGGGAAAGCCGTGCTCGCGGGCAAAGTCGGTGGCCCGCGTGGCTTTTTCCTCGGCGATTTCCCTGGTGAACACCGCCACGAGGCAGGCGCCCTTGGTGTGGGCCGTCAGCATGATCGCCCCGGCCTGCGCTTCGGGCACGCGAAACTCGGACTTGAGCAGCCGCACGACGAATTCGCGCGGTGTGTAGTCGTCGTTGAGCAGCATCACCTTGTAAAGCGGCGGCCTCGCCGTCTTCAGTTCGGTGTCGGTACGGTTTTTGGTATTGGTATCGGCCATGCTCGCCTCCGGGGCGACTGAATTGCCTGTGTGGGTCAACCCAATATTCTTGAAATGCCAGCTCGCAGCTTTGCTTGGTCAGCCGTGCAAAGATACCCGAGTTGACGAAGCAGCAGTTCGTTCGGCAGCGTGAAAAGTTTGAAGCGGACTACCGATGGATGGGGTATCCCGGCAATGTCGAGATCCGACAGCATAATGTCTTCATCCCATCTGGAGTTTGCTGCCGTGGTTATCATGGCCAGTATGGACTGGCCACTGTCACGGTTGAAGCTGGCAGATGACAGCACGACAGAGGGTCGACGCTTTGAGACCGGAATATCCGTGAATGGAAAGGGGACTACTACGGTATCGCCGAATTCACAGATCGGCATAGGCCACATCGTCTTCCGAGGTATTCCACTCGCTCAAGGTGCCAATGACTGATGAAAGGTAGCTATCCGTGGTTTTTACCTCACGGATTGGAACAGACTGCCCAGTCTTCTGTCGCATTTCTGCCCAAACAGCCTTGGTGCTAGATATGGGCTTAATACCAAGTGTCGGTCGTCCATCGCGCCCGTCCCGCATCCGCTCCCAGGTGCCCACCACGCCATCCACTTCGAGAGCAACGACGTCTCCCGCCCGTAGCTCGCGCAGCCGTTCTTGAAGGTTTGCTCCGCCTTCAATGTGGCCAATCCAGATAGCGTCGTCTCGTATAGTTACGGTTGCCACATCAGACTCCTGTCCCACCAATATAGGGGCGGGGTGGGGGT
>NZ_LAPV01000063.1 GCF_000971275.1 Devosia psychrophila
CTCAAGACAAGCCGGCAGAAAGCTCGCTTGGTCACGGTCAGCAGCCTCGACAAAACGTCCCATCTGGCACCTCCGAAGCAGTGCCAGATCATACCATAATCCGGAGTTTTCACACAGCCTCCACCCCGTTTCTGCCGGTCTGCAGGCGACCCCCTTTCAGACGTTCAGCGCAGACTTGCCGGTGGCCAAAAGGTGACGTTGTATACATTGCTGTACAAGCTGGCCGCGCCGACTATCGGCCAGCTTAGGGGAGTAGTGTCGCCAGCAATTGATTACCGGGGTGGATTCCTCGCTACGCCGGGTGAGGCCACAGTTGCCATCGGTGCTGTAGCTCTTTGGCACGATCTGATTGCCGAATGTCGTGGCCTGCCAATGCCGCTGTCCGGGGCAAGGCATAGCTTGGCTCCACATTAAGGGAGCATCTTATGACCAGCACAATCTTGATAACCGGCACTTCGAGCGGCCTTGGCCGGGCAACTGCAAAGCATTTCCAGGCCAAGGGCTGGAACGTGATTGCCACCATGCGCACGCCAGCGCAGGAAACGGAACTCAATCAGCTCGACCGCACCCTGGTAACAAGGCTCGATGTGCAGGATGTCGCCTCGGTCCAGTCGGCTATCGCCGCTGGCATCGCCCGGTTCGGCCGCATCGATGGGCTGGTCAATAATGCCGGCTACGGTGCCTATGGCCCGCTCGAGGCGACATCACTCGACAAGATCCGCCGCCAGTTCGACGTCAATGTGATCGGTCTCTTGGCAACGACGCAGGCCCTGCTGCCGCACTTCCGCGCCAACCGGAAGGGCACAGTCGTCAACATATCCTCGGTCGGCGGCAAGATCGCCTTTCCGCTCGGCACGCTTTACCATGGCACCAAGTTCGCCGTTGAGGGCCTTTCGGAGTCCCTCCATTACGAGCTGGCGCCGCTCGGCATTGCCGTCAAGCTCGTCGAACCGGGTGGCATCGCCACCGATTTCTCGGGGCGGTCCTTCGATTTCAGCAATGATCCAGCGATCAGCGAGTACCAGCCCCTGGTCGAGTCGCTGACCACGGTTTTGGGGCCGATGATGGCGCTCGGATCGACACCCGAACAGATCGCCGAAGTCGTCTACACCGCGATGACCGATGGCACCGATCGGTTGCGCTACGAAGCCGGCGGCGACGCCATCCAGTTCCTTGCAGGCCGGCGCGCCGTAGAGGATAAGGCCTTTTTTGCCGGCATGCGGGAGCAGTTCGGGCTCGACACCTGATCCAACTGCGGGCGCCGACTTGATGGATGGCGCGAAGCGATGGACAAATGTCCGAGTTCAATGATCGGTAGATCTCATGCACACGCATAGTTATGCGCTCGATACGACGTGGCGCACCCTGCTGAAGGATCTAGGTATCGTGCCCGCCAATGTCCTGCGCCGCGCCGGCCTTTCGGACGATCTGTTCCAGCAACCATCGGCGCGCCTTCCGCCGGAAGACTATTATCGTCTTTGGGACAGCCTCGAGGCGGAAGTCGCCGACCCGCTCTTGCCGATCCGGCTCTGCGAGGCCTTTCGCAGCGAGTCCTTTTCACCGCCGCTATTTGCAGCGCTGTGCAGTCCAAACCTTCTCGTGGCCGCACAGCGCATCGCTCACTACAAGACGTTGATCGGACCAATCCGGCTGGACGTCACGCAGGTAGCCGATACCGTGACCATCGAACTCACTTGGCTCGACCGGCCTCTCTTGCCGCCAACATCCCTGGTGTTGATGGAATTGCTGTTTTGCGTCTCCGTCGTGCGCATGGGTACACGTGAGCCGGTCCGGCCACTAATGGTCACTACCAGCGTGTTGCCAACGCCCCTTGCGCCTTACGAGAACTTTCTCGGCGCCCGCATTCAGCGCGGCACCGGGCATAGGATCACGTTCACGCTCGCCGATGCCACCCGCCCGTTCCTCACCTCCAACGAACTGATGTGGTCGGCCTTTGAGCCCGGTCTCCGGCAGCGGCTCGCCGATCTTGAAGCCTCGGCGACAACCGCGCAACGCGTGCGATCTGCTCTGCTCGAAAGTCTGCCCAGCGGGCTGGCCACGATAGAAGCCATCACCCAAAAGCTTGCTGTGAGCCGGCGGACCCTACAAAGGCGCATCGAGGCCGAAGGCACCAGTTTCCAAGCGATCCTGAGGGACACGCGGGAGACTCTTGCAAGGCACTATCTCGAAAGGACCGCGCTTCCTGCTGCCGAAATCTCGTTCCTGCTCGGGTTTGATGAGCCAAACTCGTTCTATCGCGCGTTCAGGCTGTGGACCGGCACCACACCAGATAGGGTCAGGCGTGTAGGACGCTGAGGCTCAGCGCTTGACGGTGCCGCCCAGGCCGTCAACCAGCACCGCACACAACCCTACGGGGAGGTGCGTCCTACCCTCCCGCAGGTTGCAGCGGTCTCGGTCCTCGCGCGGGAGGGTTACGATGCCGGGATCCGACTGGGGAAAGCCTTTCCGAGGTCAACGGAGCTTAGTCAGGACGACCGGTGCTCATTGCCCGGGTGCCGCCTGGCGGGAGCCCGAACAATGCTCTAATCCAACTTAGAAGGACGGCCCAGCGCCAGCATCATAACGGTGGCTCCAATAACTCCCAAGAGCAGTCCTCGTCCGGACGCACCACTGATAGCTATAATCGCCACATAGATGGGAACTTGGAAGCTAACCAGTGCAAGGCTATCCCAAAGGAATTTGGATAGCCGATTTGGTCGAGTTCGCTGTAGGAGCCAGTCACGCCAGACGCCATAAGGGCGGGCGACGGGAACCATGAGAACTACTCCTGACAGTCGAGCATGAAATACGTGCTCCCATGCCAACCCAGCGACGAAACGTTCATTGATGGTCCCTGTTGTTGTAAAAAACAGGATCATCGCCGTAGTATCGGAAATGAAAGCAATACGGCTGAGCTATATTTGCGAATTCGAAGGCATTATAGTGCTCTAGATATTCATTATGCCACTGCCATTTCAGTTGGCGTCCGAATTGTCGGTAGCCAACTGACAACTTCGAGTTGGGTAAAGGACAGGCGGCTTTTAGTTACTGTACGGCTAAAACTTCCGATCGCGGAAGTGGCACCCGATGTGACCGTTCCCGCCGAATATTCTCGTTCGGATGAACTCAATTCACCGAAAATGCGTACGGCGCGCCCGGCTTAGTAGTTCGCTAATCCGACAACGCCAATCCCGCAATAAAGCTACGATGACTGCCAATTGGTGGGCCAGTCTGAGACACACTCTTGTGTGCCGTCGCAGCCCAGTCGCCAGTTGGCCGTTTCGACGAGGCTAGTAATGCTCACCATCAGTTCGACGTCCAGAACCACGAATGAACAGAATTGGGCGTTTGGCAGCGACGGTATACGTAGACACCGTAACCGCGGTGGCCGCGATCAAGACCAAGTGTCCTATGAGACTTGCCGCCAGAAACGTATAGCTGCTGATAGCAACTGAAAAGCTGACAGCCCACATAAGTCCCAACGCCTGCAAAACGTAGTGGCGTATTGCGACGTCGGGAATATTCCGAAGTGGGCTGCGTTCATGATCGAAAATGAAATTCCATGCGTAAACGATATAGTCTCGAGTGGTTGCGATCATTATCGTTCGACCTTCTGGTGACGTAGCAGTTGTGACATTCGCAACCACGGGACTAAATGTCGCCCGCGCTACATAGTTCCTACCGAAAGCAACTTTGAATTGCGAGCCATGCGATAGAGGTGGCTCGGGAAATCTTGACATCGGGATAAGTGGATTTTGTGCCTGATGGCGGCCAGTATGGCCGCGAACAGGAGCGACCATGACGAGACGACCCCGCCGCAACCACACGCCGGTGTTCAAGGCCAAAGTGGCGCTGGCCGCCATCAAGGGTGAGAAGACGCTGGCGGAACTTGCCCAGCAGTTTGACGTCCATGCCAATCAGATCACGCAATGGCGCAGCCAGCTTCTGGAAGGCGCAGCCGATGTTTTTGGCAGCGAGACCCGCGCGGAACCGCCAGTCTCGGCGGTGGATGTGAAGACGCTACACGCCAAGATCGGCCAACTGACGTTGGAGGATGATTTTTTGGAAGGAGCGCTCAGCAAAGCCGGCCTGCTGAGCGCAAAGCGATGATCGATCGCGAGCATGATCTGTCAGTGACCCGGCAGGCGTTGGTGCTCGATATCAGCCGGAGCAGCGTCTATTATCTGCCATGTCCAACATCGCCCGGCGATCTGGCACTGATGCGGCGGATCGATGAACTGCATCTGGATTACCCGTTCGTCGGCGCCCGCATGTTGCGCGATCCGCTGGGTCGAGAAGGGTTTGCTGTTGGCCTGCTACACGTGGGCACGCTGATGAAGCGGATGTGCATCGAGGCGATTTACCGCCGACCCAATACTGTCCGCCGTCAGCACCCATGGCACAGATTCAGGGTTGAGCTTTAAGGAGTGTTTTGGTCTCGTTGCATGACGAAGGAACCAAGATGACTGCCAAATCCTCGAATACCAAAAAGCCTGCCGAGCAGGTGGTGAAGGACATTCGCCGGGCAACCCGGCGGCACTTTTCAGCTGAAGACAAGATTCGGATCGTGCTGGACGGCCTGCGTGGCGAAGACAGCATTGCCGAGCTGTGCCGCAAGGAAGGCATCGCGCAGAGCCTGTATTACACCTGGTCCAAAGAGTTCATGGAGGCCGGCAAGCGCCGACTGGCGGGTGATACGGCGCGCGCTGCTACCAGTGATGAAGTCAAGGATCTGCGCCGTGAGGCTGGTGCGCTCAAGGAATGCGTGGCTGATCTGACCCTGGAAAACCGTCTGCTCAAAAAAAGCATGATCGCGGATGGGGACGAGCCAGAATGAGATATCCCGCATCCGAAAAGCTCGAGATCATCAGAATGGTCGAGCAGTCGCACCTGCCGGCGAAACGCACTCTGGACCGGCTGGGCATTCCGCGTCGGACCTTTTATCGCTGGTATGATCGCTACCTCGGTGGCGGTCCTGAGGCATTGGAAGATCGGCCATCCGCGCCGAACCGGGTGTGGAACCGCATCCCGGCTGCCATCCATGACCAGATCATCGAGTTGGCACTGGAGCAGTCCGAACTGTCGCCTCGGGAACTTGCGGTACGGTTCACCGACGAAACGCGCTACTTCGTCTCCGAGGCCAGCGTTTACCGGCTTCTCAAAGCCCACGACCTCATCACCAGCCCGGCCTATGTGGTGATCAAGGCGGTAAACCAGTTCCACACCAGGACGGTGCGGCCCAACCAGATGTGGCAGACCGACTTCACTTGACTTCAAGATCATCGGCTGGGGCTGGATGTACCTGTCCACCGTGCTCGACGACTTCTCGCGCTACATCATCGCCTGGAAGCTGTGCAGCACCATGCGGGCCCGGGACGTTCCGACACACTGGACATGGCCCTCACAGCCTCAGGCTGCGATCAGGCCCATGTGCATCACAAACCCCGCCTGCTCAGCGACAACGGCCCGAGCTACATCGCCGGTGAACTGGCCGATTATATCGAGGCCAAAGCCATGAGCCATGTTCGGGGCGCTCCAATGCATCCCCAGACCCAGG
The DNA here is from genome assembly GCF_000971275.1 of Devosia psychrophila. Lineage (GTDB taxonomy): Bacteria > Pseudomonadota > Alphaproteobacteria > Rhizobiales > Devosiaceae > Devosia > Devosia psychrophila. The sequence continues at coordinate 5,558 of NZ_LAPV01000063.1, forward strand.
GCAAGATCGAGCGCTGGCACCAGACCCTCAAAAACCGCATCCTGCTCGAAAACTACTTCCTGCCCGGCGATCTCGAGGCCCAGATCGGCGCCTTCGTCGAGCATTACAAACACCAGCGCTATCATGAGAGCCTCAACAACGTGACGCCAGCCGACGCCTACTTCGGCAGGGCCGCAGCCATCATCAAACAGCGCGAAAGGATCAAACGACAGACCATCCAGCATCGGCGCTTGCAGCACCGCAAGCTCTCCGCATAACATCAACCCAAAGACTAGGCCAATACTCCGCTAATCGACGACCCAAGCTGAGCCAAGTGATCTGACGACGGACAGTGAGCACGTTTCTCTAGCCAATGCGCGAACGGTCACTCAGTCGGGCTCAGTTCGGCCAGTCCAAAAAGTTCACCAAGGCCACCATGGGTCGGGGCTACCTTTGGCAGACGAAGAAAACTGGGGTTAGACTAAGGCGATATAGGCTGCAGGCGGTGACTGATCCGCCTGCAGAGAGCCCGTTTTTAGCTGCGCCCGGGCGAGACTGGCTGCAGCGTGTCTGCATCGAAAAATTGCATGGATGTGCCGCCATCCTCATTGGGAACCCAGGCACGGATCAAGCCACCCCATTCTTCAAGACCAGAAGTTACGACCCCGCGCTCGCGCAGCGCGACCTCGACCAGGGTCTTGGACCGACCGACTATGGTGTCATTTTCATTGTCGTATTCAGCGGCGAACGAAGGGACGATGGTGAGGGCGACGACGGCAGCAATGGTTGCGATGGAGAAGGTTTTCATTTGGAAGTTCCTTTCTGTGTGAACACCCTCACAATCGTCCCGGTGCATTGTCCGAACATTGCAAAAACCATTTTTTTCAGTTATTTATCAAATTTCTGAGGGCCCCAAAATGCTGACGACAAGGCGGCAGTGACGTTCTCCCAGGTCCATTGCCCCAACATTGCAGCAGCTGTTTGGGCATGGTGTTGCTACGGGTTCCTGAACGGCAACGGCACCCGGCCGTAAGGCCGAGTGCCGCGCATGTGCGACGCTGTGGAGGTGCAGCGTCAGACGGCGGGAAGCGCATGTTCCAATTGTGGCTCATGATGGTCTGGAGCCTTTGGCAGGAAGCGACCGATGAAACGCGAGAGAGCGTCGACGTAGGTTAGCATGACCGGCACGACGACCAGTGTTAGCAGCGTCGAACTGATTAGACCGCCGATAACCGCGTGGGCCATCGGTGCGCTCTGATCACTGCCTTCGTGGATTGCGAGGGCCAGCGGTAGCATGCCGAAAATCATGGCCAGGGTCGTCATGATGATCGGGCGGAAGCGGGTGCCGCCGGCCTCGATCAGCGCATCGACCAGACTGGCGCCCTCGCGACGACGCTGGTTGGCGTTATCGACCAGCAGGATGGCGTTCTTGACCACGAGCCCCATCAGCATGACGAAGCCGATCATCGAATACATGTTGAGCGTGGACCCACCAGCCAGCAGGCCCAGCATCACGCCTACCAGTGACATTGGCAGGGCCATCATGATGGCCAACGGCTGCAGGAAGCTGCCGAACTGGCTGGCCAGCACCAGGTAGATAAAGATGACAGCTAGCATCAGTGCAGACACCATGCTGCCAACCGTGTCGGACAGCATTTCGGCGTCGCCGCCCTGGGCGACACTGACCCCAGCCGGGAGTTCCATTGCAGCAATCGCAGCGTCGATTTCGGCGCTGACATCGCCCAGCACACGGCCCTCGATATCGGCAGTGACGCTAACCTGGCGGGTCAGGTTCTCGCGGTTGATTTCGCTCGGGCCGACAGTAGAATTGATCTGGGCGATCTGGTCCAGCCGAATGGCGACCGGGGTTTCCGTCTGGCTCTGGGCGATCGGCAGGCTGCCGATGGCTTCGACGTTCTGGCGAAGCTCTTCGGGCAGTCGGACGATGACATCAAGCTGGTCGCCGCTGGCATTGGTCCATTCCGAGGCGGTCTCGCCGCCCAGCATGGCCCGAAGTGCCGAGCCTGTGGCTTGCATGCCGATGCCGAGGTCGCTGGTGATTTGACGGTCCAGCACGATGTCGAGCATTGGTTGGGCCTGCTGCAGGCTGACATCGACGTCGACCGTGCCGGGTATGGCCCGGATACGTTCGGCCAGATCGCTTGCCGCCGCAGACAGGCCTTCGAGGTTTTGCCCGAGCAGCTTGACTTCGATGGGGCTGCCTCCGCCGAGCCCATCCCCTGCCCCCACGATAAAGCTTGCGCCGGGGATCGAGCGCAGGGCTTCGCGAACCGGGACTGTCATTTCCAGCGACGACATGACGCGTTCGCCCGGATCGACGAGGCTGACAACGATACTGGCGTGGTTTTCGCCGGAGGCGCTGCCGGCGTTGACGCTGGTGTAGGTGCTGTCCACCTCGGGCATGTCTGCCAGCAGAGCTTCGACCTGATGCGCCTTGACGGCGGTGTAGGCGGTGGACGAGCCGGCGCGGGTTTCGAGGGTGATCTCGATCTGGCTGTCGTCGCCTTCCGGCATGAATTCGGTACCGACCAATGGGAACAGCAGGAAGCTGCTGCCGAACGACATCAGCGCAACCAGCATGGTGATAATGCGATGCTGTAGTGACCAACGCAGCACGGCCCTATAGCCATGCTCGATCTTTTCAAAACCCTTGTCGAACAGGCCGATCAGCCTGCCAATCGGACCGCGCTTGGCGTCAGGTTGGGAATCTGGATCATACCAAACGCTCGACAGCATCGGATCGAGGGTGAAGCTGACGAACAGCGAAATCAACACGGCCACGGAAACGGTGACGCCAAACTGCACGAAGAACTTACCGATGATGCCGTCCATGAAGGCGAGCGGCAGGAACACGGCGACGATCGAGAGTGTCGTGGCCAGCACGGCCAGCCCGATCTCCTTGGTGCCATCAAGCGCCGCCTGGATATGGGATTTACCCATGTGGAGGTGGCGCGTGATGTTTTCGCGCACCACTATGGCATCGTCGATCAGGATGCCGACCGAGAGTGTCAGCGCCAGCATTGTCATCATGTTGAGCGTAAAGCCCAGCATGCTCACCACGGTCAGCGTGCCGATAATCGAGATCGGCAGCGTCAGGCCGGTGATGATGGTCGAGCGCCATGAATTGAGGAACAGGAAGACGATGACCACGGCCAGGACGGCGCCTTCGATTAGAGTCGCCTGCACCGTCTCGAAATTCTGCTCGATCGGCACTGCCGAGTTCTGCAAAATATCGATTGAGACGTCTGCGGGCAGGCTACCGTTGGCGTTTAGCTGGGTGATCGCCGCTTCGACCGCATGAGCGATGGCGACGGTATTGCCACCCTCTATCTTGACGACGTCGATGGCCAGCGCCCTTTCGCCATCGTGGAACGCCAGGCCCTCGGTGTCAGACGGGCCCTGGGTGACGGTGGCGACGTCGCCGATGGTGATGGTCTCGCCGCCATTGCTGGCAACAATGATGTCACGAAAGCCGCCGACCGAGCTGACTTCGGCGTTGATCTGCACGGTCTGGACCAACATACCATCGACGATGGAGCCGCTCGGCAGGGTCTCGTTGTCCTGCCGCAGGGCGGAAATCACGTCGCTGACGCCGATCCCGAAGGCATTGAGCAGATTGGGGTCGGTGAAGATGTTGACCTGATTGTCGAGGCCGCCGACCACCGTTGCGCTGCCGACTCCTGAAATTGCGGTTAGAGCCGGCGACACGATATCATTGGCCAGCAATGTCAGTTCCGGTACCGACTGGCTCGGGCTGCTGAGTGCCAGCGACACCATCGGGCTAGCGGTTGGATTGTAGCGAAGGACCTGCGTGGCATCGGCCGTGTCGGGCATTTGACCGACGATCGCTGCCAGGCGATCCCTGACGTCCTGCGCCGCTACTGCGGGTTCAGTGTCCAAGGTGAACTGGAGGATTACAGTCGAATGCCCGGCACTGGAGGTCGAGGTCACCGTGTCGATGCCGCTGAGGGTATTGACCGCCTCCTCGATGGGCTGGGTGATTTCGGTTTCGACGGCTTCGGGCGAGGCGCCGGTGTAGGGCGTCAATACCGCGACAATTGGAAAGGCCACGTCCGGGTATTGCTCGACCGGCAGAATGCGATAGGCGGAGATACCGAACACCATGATCGCCACCATGATCATGGTGGCAAACACCGGGTGCTTGACGCTGATGGAGGTGAGAAACATGGCTCAGTTCCCCTCGATGATGACGGGGGCGCCATGGGTGAGCCCCGAAAGATCGGTAGCGACGATCGTGTCCCCAGCCGAAATGCCGGATCGCGCCTCGACCAGATTTGCCGCTAGCCATGTGCTGCCGGTCTCTATGGGGTGCTCATTTAGAACGCCATCGACAATCGCCATGACAAAGGTGGCCTCATCCCTTCGGACGATAGCCTCGGTGGGAACCGCAAGAATGCCCTCATTCTGCTGCACTACGATTTCGCCCGTTACGAACATGCCGCCGCGCAAATTGCCGTCGGTATTGTCGAGGTTGAGATAGACTTTGATCGAGCGCGTACCGGTTTCAGCGACCGGGCTGACCCGATCAACGGTGCCTATGAAGTCTTGCCCGGTCATGCCTTGAACAGCCAGCCGCACCGATTGCCCGGCCACGATCCGCGCCGAATCCTTGAGCGCAGCGACGACCTCGACGCGCACGGTGGAGAGGTCGACGATCGAAAGCATTGTGGTGCCTGGGCTGACGATCTGTCCCGGTTCGATGCTGCGCGAGGCGACTGTTCCCGCAAACGGTGCCAAGACCCGGGCACGCAGCAAATTGGCCTCGGCAAGGGCAACCTGGCTTTGCTGGGTCGCGATGGTTGCCGTCAGTCCATCGACGTCGGCCTGAGCCCCATCGAGCGCGGTCTTCGCTGCCAATCCCTTGTCAGCCAAGAGCTTCGTACGCTCCAGCGTGGTCTGGGCGGCACGCAGTTGCACGACGCTTGATCCCATCGTGCTGCGCTGCTGATCCAGTTGCAGTTGCAGATCGGTGGTGCCGACCTCGACCAGCAGTTGCCCAGCCTCGACATAATCGCCCGGCCGCACTGTCACGGTCTCGGCAAGTCCGCCGACCTGTGCGGCAATCGCCGCTTCCTGCACCGGATGGAGGGTGCCGGTCACCTTGACCAGGTCTTCGATCAGTCGGGGCTGTACCGTGACGATTTCCAGCGGATGCAGGCGCATGGGCCGCGGTGTCTCGGTCACGTCAACGGTGGCTGCGATGGGCGCGGGCGGTAGTTGATTGACCAGCACCACGGACGCAACGCCGGTCGCAATGGTCAGAATAGCTGCCGGCCAGAACCATCTGCGCCGCTGGCGGCCACCGGTGGGTGGGGCATCGTGAGTGGTCGGGTTCATAAGGGCCTCGCATGGCAGACGGACGGCCAGTACTGGCCTCTGAACCCAGTCAATGATCCCATTGGATTGCGTGAACGTTGCGCCTCCAACGCAATGCATGCGCAATGTCCATCGCTAGACTGGCGCAAAGTCGCTAGGAGTATCGAATGCGCATTTTGTTGGTCGAGGACGAGAAGGACATGGCGGAGGCATTGACCGCCGCATTAAGCCGCCACGACATCGTGGTGGACCATGCCCCGACCCTCGAGATTGCCGAAGAGGCCTGCCGCAGCGGGCTGCACGATGCGGTGCTGCTCGATCGCAAGCTCCCCGACGGCGATGGCCTGTCGCTGATCCCGCTGCTGCGGCGCGAGCAGGCCGGGCTGCCGATCATAGTGCTGTCGGCGCTGGGTTCGCCCGAACACCGGGTCGCCGGGCTCGATGACGGCGCGGACGATTATCTCGCCAAGCCGTTCTCGACTGACGAACTGCTGGCGCGGCTACGTGCCGTGATGCGGCGTCCCGCCCAGATCGGGGAAAGCACCGTTACTGTTGGCCTGTTGCGGTTTAATCTGACCGATCGCCAGGCCGATGTGGGCGGCGCGCCACTGGACCTGACGCGGCGCGAACTGCTGGCACTCGAGATCCTCGTTCGTCGGTCTGGCAGGACCGTGTCGCGCAGCGCGCTTGAGGAAGCCGTTTATGGCTACGACGACGAGATCGCCTCCAATTCGCTGGATTCCCACATCTCGCGATTGCGAACTAAGCTGAGCGGCTCCGGCGTTGAAATTCACGGCATTCGCGGACTTGGCTACCTGTTGAAGGCGGCGGCATGAAGCCGTGGACTTCGACTTCGCTTCGCAAAAGACTGACCTGGCGCATGGTCGCAATGCAGGCGCTAGTGTTGCTGGCCTTCGCGAGTGTGGCTGCCATTCCGATCGTCAAGTTTTTGAGTGAAGAGCAGGGGCTCGACGACAGCGTCATCGATGACATCGCCGACTCCATTCAGCGCGACACCTTGGGAGGCCTTTATCTGGCATTGGACGATGACCTTAGCGAAGATGTCGTCCGCTATCCCTCCATGTGGTTTTATGCCACCGACGTCGACGGAAAGGCGGTGCAGATGGGCACCGTGCCGTCCAATATCAGCAATTTGCTGGATGATCTCCCCCGGCTGAACTCTGCCAACATTGCCGATATTGGCCCTAATGAGGGCGGTGCGGCTATCGTGCGGCGCGACGACAGTGACGTGGGCCAGCTCTGGATCATCACAGGCGGTGGTCCTGAGATCCGCTTCAAGTTTATCCTCTCCGTTTTGGGGGAGCCATTATTCCTGGCACTTTTGACCATCCTGACCCTGGTCTCGTTTCTGGTCATTCCGGTGGTTGTCACGCGCCAGCTGCGTGGCCTTGACCATATAGCTGCCGAGGCGGACACGATCGACGTTGACCAGCGCGGGGTTCGCCTGTCCTCGGCCCATGTGCCTGACGAGCTGCATTCGCTGGTGCGAGCCGTCAACGCCGCATTGCAACGCCTCGATGACGGCATCGAGCGGAGGCAGCGCTTTTTGGCGGACGCGGCGCATGAACTGCGCACTCCGATCGCTATTTTACAGACCCGCATTGAACTGTTGCCCAACGATGAGCAGCGCAGCAGGCTGATGCTGGATGTTGCCCGTCTCGCCAACCTCGCCAACCAGTTGCTCGATTTGCAGCGCCTGGACGCGGACCTGACAGTTTTCCAATCGGTCAATCTGGTCGACCTAGCAGCCCAGGTGACCGCCGACATGGCGCCGCTGGCGATCGCCGCAGGAGATGAGATTTCCTTCGATGCCGAGGTCGATGGCGTCACCGTGGCCGGCGATCCAGCCTCGTTGTCACGTGCCATCATCAATCTAATCCAGAACGCCATCATTCACGGTGGCCGGAAAACCACTATCCATGTTGCCGTCGGACGAGACGGCTCGCTGCGTGTTGCCGACACCGGACCAGGCATTGCTGAAGAACACCGCGGCACGATCTTCGAACCGTTTAATCGCATCTTCCCCTTGGACCAGGGCGCAGGACTGGGGCTCAATCTAGTCCGCGACATTGTCACTCGCCACAACGGTCGGATCACCGTGGGCGACGCACCCGGGGGCGGAGCGCTGTTCGAAATTAGCTTGCCACTGTCCGCTCAAATCCACCGCCCTTCGGCGTAAAGGTTGAAGCGCGCCGGCTGACCGCGCGGTATAGCCGTATAGCCGCATCCCATGCTCTCGACCGCTGTTTCGGCTGAAAGTGCCGAACGCACGAGCCTCCCGGGGACATCGAAGAAGATGTCAGTGCAGACTGTCCGTCGTCAGATCACTTGGCTCAGCTTGGGTCGTCGATTAGCGGAGTATTGGCCTAGTCTTTGGGTTGATGTTATGCGGCGAGCTTGCGGTGCTGCAAGCGCCGATGCTCGATGGTCTTTCGTTTGTTCCTTTCGCGTTGTTTGATGATGGCTGCGGCCCTGCCGAAGTAGGCGTCGGCTGGC
>NZ_LAPV01000064.1 GCF_000971275.1 Devosia psychrophila
AGGGCATGATGCTCCATCTGGCGGAAATCTCAGCCGCCGTGGCACCGGGGGCCCATGCCGTGCTGCTACTCGATCAGGCCGGATGGCACATCTCCGCCGCACTCGTGGTGCCCGCCAATATCACCCTCTTGCCGCTGCCCTCGAAATGCCCCGAACTCAATCCGGTCGAAAACGTCTGGCAGTTCATGCGCGACAACGTAAGCGCGTAGCCGGGGCCGTTATGGCCTGAAGTTCCAGGGCATGAGGTCGGCGATCTGGCTATTGGGCCAGCCGCTGGCGATGCGCTCGAGTGTTTGAGTGAGCCAGGCCTGCGGGTCGACGCCGTTCATTTTGGCTGTGGTGAGCAGCGTGGCGATCGTGGCCCAAGCCCTGCCACCACCATCGGAGCCGGCGAACAGTGCATTCTTACGCGTAATGGTCTGCGGTCTGATTGCGCGTTCGACGATATTGGAGTCGATCTCGATACGGCCATTGGCAAGGAAGCGCTCGAGCGCAGTGCGGCGGCTCAGGGTGTAGCGGATGGCCTCGGCCAGTTTGGATTTGCCCGACAGGCGCGGCAGTTCCTTTTCGAGCATGGCGAACAGCTCGGCCACGATGGGGTGGGAGCGTTCTGCCCGGATGCTGGCGCGCAGTTCGGCTCCATGGCCGCGGATATCCTCCTCGACCACCCAGAGGGGTGCCATGGCCCTGAGCATGGCAGCGGCGAAGGGCGAGCCATCGGCTGCATGCCGGTCGAAGAACTTGCTGCGCGCGTGGGCCCAGCAGCCAGCTAGGCTGATGGCGTCATTGGCGCCACGCTGCTTGCTCAGCCAAGTGTAGGCGCCATAGCCATCGACCTGCAGGATACCGCGATAACCATCCAGGTGCCGGGCGACACAGTCACCTGACCGACTATCCTCGAACCGATAGGCCACCATGGGTGGTCCTGATCCACCGAACGGTCGATCGTCTCGGGCATAGGCCCAGAGCCAGGCGGTTTTCACCTTGCCAGAGCCCGGCGCCAGGGTCGGCAATCGGGTTTCGTCGGCAAAGACGCGCTCGCCCTGTTTGATCATATGCAGCACATATTGGGCCAGCGGCTCCAGCTCGAAGCCGAGCCGGCCCATCCACTGGGCCATCAGCGAGCGGTCCAGTTCTACGCCGTCGCGGGCGTAAATCTCTTGCTGTCGGTAGAGCGGCAACCCGTCGGCATATTTGCTGACCGCGACCTGGGCCAGTAGTGCCTCGGTGGGGATGCCGCCGGCAATCAGGTGATCGGGCGCCGGCGCCTGCACAATGCGGTCTTCGCCTGTCGCCAGCCGGTAGGCATATTTGGGGCGGCGGGTGACAATGACGCGGAACCTGGCCGGGGTCACATCAAGGCGCTCGGAGACGTCCTCGCCGATCCGGACCGCGTCGAGGCCCACGCAGTCGGCCGGCACCTCGGGCTCGATCACCTGCTCGACGCGCTCAAGGTGCGGCGCAAAGCCTTTTCGTGGCCTGGACGGCCGGGTCGGCGCAGTGCCCGCACGCTTGTCGCGTTCGGCCCGGATCTCGCCCAGACCCGTTTGCAACTCATCGAACACGAAGGCCATCTGCTCGGCATCGAGCGGATCGATCCGCAGCTTTTCCGAGCGCGTCCCGTATTGGGCACGCCGCAGCATGGCCACGATCGATTCCAGCCGAGCGATCTTTTCCTGGTCGGCGGTCTTTGCCGCTCTCATGGCAGCAATCTCGGCTTCATAGGCCGCAATTTCTGCCTTATGAACCGTGATAGTGGCTTCCAGCGCCCGGCGCTCTTGCTCGACCGATGCCTTCTCGGCATGGGCGGCAGCGATCAGCGCCTTGAGGGCGTCAATGTCGTCGGGAAGCTGCTGCGGACCGGCCGGGATCATGCCTGTATACTGGCACAAAACACCCCGGATTGCCTCAGCTTTTGCGCCAGTGAGTCAGTCTGCCGCAGGCTTTTATCCAGCCGATTGCGGCCGGCTCGCCGGTACCGCCCGCACCCGCTTCCAGTCCATGCCATCGATCAGCGCCAGCAGTTGTGCAGGGCTCAACTGCACCCGGCTGTGCCCGATCCGCGGCCAGCAGAACGCCGCCTTCTCCAACCGCTTGGCATAAAGGCACAACCCTGTGCCATCCCACCAAACGATCTTGATTCGATCCGCCCGTTTCGCGCGGAACACGTACAGCGAGCCGTTGAACGGATCGGCACCCGCATCCCGAACCAGGCCGACCAACCCGTCAGGCCCCCTCCTGATGTCCACCGGCTGACTGGCCAGGAACACCTTCATACCCGAGGGGATCATGCCGACCGAACTGCCCGCAGCACACGGCGCAGGTGAGCTTCGCCTACCTCATGCCCGACGCGCAGGGTGGCGCCTGCGATGACCACCTCGATCACGCCGCCCACAGCCTCGCCATCTCCGGTAGGCGCCTCACGCCGCCCAACCTGGCCGTTGGCAATGGCTTTGCGGCGCCAGCCGAACACTTGAGAGGGCGCCATCCCATAGCGGCGCGCAATTGCCGACACGTTGGCATTCGGGGCCAGCGTCTCTTCCACGATCCGGGCCTTGGTCTCGTCCGGCCACCGCCGCCGCCCCACCGCCGGACTGCTCTCCATCCGGCCCGGCACGACCTCGAGCAACTGGAAACTTCTATCACTGGGCATATGCGCAGACATAGGAACTCACATCGTCAGCAAAAGCTGCGGTGCCTATACCCCTCTGGGCAAGCCAATGTCAGACGGGACCGGCTTCGCGCTTACCGACAACTGGCTCTCGAACCGAATCTTCAAATCTTATGAGGACATCCTCGATCACTGCTGCTTTGCTTGGAACCGCCTAATCGAGCAGCCATGGCGCATTATGTCGATCGGGTTGCGCAAATGGGCACATGAGTGAGCATCAATGAGACTTGGTATAATGGGATGACCTGCCCCACCCTTCCAAGACATTGTTGATGTCCGACCAAGAGGAGGAAGCAGAATGATCAGAAATGCACCTAAGGAAGCTGCCGTGTTCGGCGTTGATCTCGGGCAGAACCTTTTCCATGTTGTTGGCCTTGATGAGCGAGGCAGCGTTATTCAGCGCGCCAAGTTCCGGCGGGATACAGTGCCGGCCTTTTTCCAGCGCGCCTCTCCAACCCTGGTCGGCGTGGAGGCATGCCCTGGATCCCAGTGGTTCGCACGCAAGCTGCAGTTGTACAGACACGAGGTGCGGATTGTGCCCGCGCAGTTCGTAAAGCCGTTCGTCAAATCTCAAAAGAACGACACGATCGATGCCGAGGCTGTAACCAGACCAACGATGCGCTTCACGCAGGTGCGGACCGTTGAGCAGATCGATGTGCAGGCTCTGCATCGCATGCGAGATCAGTTGGTCTCCAGCCGCACCCGGCTGATCAACTAGGCCAGGGCATTCTGTCTGGAGTACGGGATCGCCATGCGGCAAGGCGTTGGCACCTTCCGTGTCGACCTTCCGCGTGTCCTTGCGGATGACAGCAACGATTTGACTGCAGCGATGCGACAGATGCTAACCGAGATATTGGGCGACATCGTCCATATCGATCAGCGCATTGCCTCGGTCACAAGGCAGATCGAAGCACTTGCCGATCGGCAGGATAGGGCCAGGCGTCTCATGACCATCCCCGGTATAGGCCCAATGGCTGCCACAGCCTTGCTCGCAGCGGGGGCAGATGGGCGCCCGTTTCGGCGAACTCGAGAATTGGCCGCTTGGCTGGGGCTGACACCCAGAGAGCACTCAACGGGAGGCAAGACGACATCGCTTGGGATCAGCAAGCGGGGCAATCGATATGTGAGGAACCTCCTGGGTATATCTGGCGATGACCCTTGGGATATCGCGGGCGCATCGGGCCGGTGAAGTCCATGCTGGTGAACTGGGCGCCGCCTTTTGACTATCGGTGTTGAAGATGTTGGGGGTGCCACATTGCCCTGAGCCGCGCTAACTCATCGCGTGAAGTTCGATTCAAGAATCACCTAAGTTTCTTGCGCCCGAGGCACCATAGCGTGAAATTGCGGCCCGTGCGAAGCATGGGGTACAATAGCGTTGACAGCCACTTACGCCGGAAAATAAAGGCGTTAAGCCTGTTGAAATAGCCATTGCCCGATGACATCAATGCCAACATATGAATCGCGTCTGGACCATGATGCATTTGGCCAGAAAGAATGAGAACCATTCCTTCATTAAGGTCGTAGTTGGCTGCCCGTATGGCTTCAACGATCGTTCCGCCATCTCTCGCATCGACGAGCTTCAGTGCTCCCAAGGCGGACTGGAGTCTAAAATACTTCACGTATTGAGAGCAGAAGGGGCATTCGCCATCATATACCAACACTGGACTTGCTGCGTCTTCAGTCAAGTGCAACATCGTGGAATGTAACATATCTGCTGTCCCTTACAACTTTGTCCCCGACGACCGACAGGCACACTGAATCTACTACCACGCGGTAGCCGCGTATGTCTTCTTGCTTAATCTCTGAGGCATTCGCGTAGGCGAAAGGGTTCGACCATATATGATGTGGGAAAATGTTATACCAAGGCCAGTCTGAGCTAAGAAGCTTCCCGCTCCGTCGTATGTGGTCTTGACGAATGGCCTTGTCGAGTCGGTCGAAGTCAGATTGTTTGAATTTCCCTACGTCTACTCCCGCTGGCAAACTGCAGGAGTTCCCGTTTTTGAACAACCTGTAATCGGAAGTGGCACCGTACGTCCCTGTTCCAAAGTGTCCTGAAATATACGAGTCCGGTAGCTGGGCAAATGCAACGGAATTTGGCCCAAAGAAGTTGGTCGGAAGCACGTGCTGCGAGCCGTCGCTCAGCGTGGCTGCGATTGTTATGCTGGTGAATGAACGCGTGTCATACCAGCCAAGCTTCGCAATATTAAAAAACATCGGTGCTATTAATACCATTAATACGCCAACAAAGCGAGTTATCGGTGGCAATACGAAAGGTTGGCTTTTGCGAGTGGCGGCTATGATTGCGAAGTTTAAGAGTATCCATTTCCAGAAGAAGATTCCACTTAGAATAAAAATGCCGATGTGGGTAATATCATAAATAATTGTCAAAAAAATTGTGCCGCGACGGCTCCAAACTGCTAGGACACCGATCAGCTGCGTGGTCAGAATAAATATGTTGAGCGCTATGAAGAGATGGTCGGAAAGTTGGTAGGCGAGCGCGGGCAAGGCACCAAATTGGGAAATTGGCAGATGGCCTCCTTCATAAGCCGCCAAGAGAAGATTATGGGTTGGGTTCTCAAATACCCACGACAGTGGCCCGCCCTGCAACTGAAGCTTCTCAATGGCCGACCAGAAGTAGTTAGCGAAATGTATCCCAACTGATGCGACCACCGCTGTTGGCAGGATAAATGGAGTGGTAGATTTCTTTGAATTAGGGCGGTATCTGCAAAGGGTGCAGATGATCCTGTCAGCCAAAAGGCAAATCACCAAAAATTGGCCGATCTCTACAAGCGCGAGGTAATCAATCCAGGATAAGTTATAACCTAGCTCCGCTCCTAATGCAGTCTTTTGCCAGTGTAAGAAGGAGAGCAGTAATATGCCTCCTGAAGGGCGCCACCAACCGACAATTCCAAAGGCAAGGGCAATCCAGCAGCCCCAATTTCTGGCGCCCAACATTGCCTCTGAAATTCCTGTCAACTCGTATTCTTTAGGAATTTCAGCGATAGCTTCCCAGCCTACATAGACCGACAATACAACAATTATAGTTCGCGTCAGGATAGTGAAAGGTGCGCTCTCACGTGGGTATCTAACCCCCAGTCCACATATCGAAACAAGCAGAACTAAAAGGGGTGCGCGCCCGTCCGGTGACAGAACAAAGCTTTTGCTAAACCACGAAGATAGGAAAATCAGTGCCATTATTAGCACTGCCGAATAGACGGGGCGAGACCTTACGGCGCGGGCGAAATAACACAGATACAAGGCGGGTTTGGAGGAAGCTGAACGCCAAAAGAAATGGCTGAGCGATTTAATTCTAGCTAGCAAACCGAGACTACCTTTACTGGATCGTGGTGGTCGAAGTTAGCTCGAACCCGACTTATACTTTTTTGGTGGCGAATTAAAACTCGTGCTCCACTTTGAGCCCAGCTTTATTTGCGAAGAAGAACCATGCCGAATGCCGGTTTGAAGGAGGGCAGTGGCACCGCATTCCACAGCCTTTCAGCGACGAATAGCGGCGGCGCCAGGTATTTTTTGGCGGGCAGCGGAACCCGTACTACCAAGCTGTTGAGGATAACAAAGTATGCTGGCCCGCCGATTGTGAACGAACGCTCGACAGCAAAATATTCCGCGGCTTCGCCGGCAAGCTCAGCCGGGTGCAAAGCGCCTTCCGTATCGGCTTCAAAATACTCGTCGCGCCGATACCAGAACTTGCGCACCGTTTCCCCTAGGAACCCAGCGTTTGGCTCGTAAAGCATCAGTGTGCCGCCAGGCCTGATAATGCGGCTTAAATTGAGAATGGTCTCGGGTAGGTTCTGAATACAGTGATGCAAACCACCGATGACGATGCCCGCGTCGAACAACTCTGCCACATCCATCGGTACCGTCAGATCGGTCTGGTGCGCCGGGCCATTGCCCAGGGCCTCATAATCGCTGCATGCGGAAGAGGAGATATCAAATCCCTCGAATCTGGCGGTGGGGAAAAGCTCACGTAGTAAGAGCGAGTTGTGGCCGCTTCCGCAGGCCAGGTCTGCTACTCGTTGCCCCGAAAGATCGAAGCCATTAAGGAGCGGTTTGAGCACGAATTCGCGCCTGTATGCCATGGAGGTGGGGTCGTAATAATGCGCGGCATAGTCGTCATGCATCGCCTCGTAATGTGCTTTTTGGGGATTGTTAAAGCTCATGAATTGCCATGGTAATGATGAATTGGCTTTTTTTGTAGGGTCCTCGATCACAATAGGCAACTATCATACGCCTACCGCGCTGCAATTTCCGAGTTGATCCAGTCTGGTCTGCGTGTCTTGGGGCTGCATTTTGCAGGCTCTCATTTGTTGCGGGTGTAATGTTCTATGTCTGCGACCAAGCGTGCGGATAGAAGTTTTCGTTGATCGAAACTGTTGCCGCTCGCGTTGGAGGCGCCGCCGGTTGCGCATCGGCGGCGGTTGTCCGATGCTTTCAAGGCAGAGATGGTAGTGCGGAGTTTTAAGCTTGGGGCGAACGTGACGGCCCTGGCGCGCGAGATTGAGATATAGCCCTAGAAGTTGTTCGGTTGGCTCTCCGATGCTGATGATAGGAGAGAAGTTGAGCGCCAGATCGACGGGATGGCATGGGCGTCGCACTCCGAACCTGCAGCGGCCGGCGTCATTGAGATGATGATGTCGGGAGCGACGATGCGTGTGGGACAAGGGGCGAGCGGAGAGCATCTTCCGCCGCGTAAAGGCTTCAACCATGTTGGTGTCGATCTCGATGGGATCGTCAACCGCTGCGGTTAAAGGTTCATCGGACGGCTTTGGCCCGCGTTGGTTGGACGATAGACGTGGCAGTTCGTCTGCTCAAGACCGAGATAACCAGCGCCACCGCCGCAAAACATACCGTGACATTGAGAATGCCAAACATCGCATTTGTGAGGCCCATCACAAAATAGCCCGCGCTTAACGATGCTGCTATGACGATAAGCCCGCCACGCGTTGCTGAAGCTGGCGCGCTTACCGCTTCGACGACCGGCGCCAATAAAAACAAGAAGTAAGCTAAGAGCCCCATGACGCCACCACTGGATGCAAAGTCGGCCAGATCGTTGTGCAAATGCGGGGTTTCGAACGGCACATCGGAATAGCTGGACGCCACAACCGCATAGTTGAATGGACCATGGCCGACCAGCGGCGAAGCCATGAAGGCGCCCAATCCTCCTTGGTACATCCGTAGCCTGAGCTCAGTCGAAGCGTCGTTGGGCAGTCCGGTGCGCATGACATCGTTGATGTCGGTTGCGACGCGCTGCACCCCCGAGGTCTGGCCAACGCCCGCGATAATGGCCACGCCCACGACAGCCACGCTTGCCAACGCCGCAATGCCAACAATGCGCGCCGCGACCAGTCGCATGAAAATGGTCAATAAGACCGCCACTGTCACCATGACCACGAGTGCGACAACGGCGCCCCGAGTTCCCGAAAACAGGACTGCGACGGACGCCAACAGCGGGCCGGCCAAGAACATATAACGCCACGGCCCTTTGACGAACACTACGCCCAAGGTGGCCACGAAACCGACGGTCAGCGCCACATCGGCGAAATGAATTGGATTTGCGACTGTCCCCCCAGCCCGAAATGTTCCGCTGGCCACGAATTCACCCACGGCGACGGCCGCGGCGCCCGCAACACCACACAGGCTGAGCACCGCGATTGTTGCCGGTGCTACCGTGTTGTCGCCGCGGTTGAGCGCCAACAATGGAGCGATCGCCAGCATGGGCGCGAAATAGCCGATGCCGATCAAACCGCTGATCGATCCGGAGCCAAAACCATAGGCAATTGCCAGAAGAAGCAGACCAGCTAGGGGCATCCACACTATGGGCCGAGCAATCAACTCGAGATCAACGCTGCGCAGCAACAGAATTGCGAGCCCCCCTGCGGTAAGCAACAATATGTTGCCTGCTTCTGGGGCGACAGGCCCCATGGCAAGTACGGCCACAAGGGCAACGAGAAAAAGGGCTGGTCGCAGTGGATCGGCTATCATGATTATCCCGGCATGGTTGGTCTTATAGGCAGCCCGCAGCTTTTGCGACGTTGAACCGCACCGAAGGCTGCCCCAGACTGCAGCTGAGTGGTGTTGCGGGCAAATCCACAACAGCGATGAGCCAGCGCCGACGCTAATCTTGCCCCCTCTTTGACGTAAAATTCGTTGCAGTCAATGATTGGGGTGGACTTCCAGCGCAGAGATCAGCCTTCGGTGGTTGAAAATCGATATGCTGCGTTATCGATCATCTATCGTTTACCCGGTTTTCCTAAGCGGCTAGGAGACCGCATTTGCTTCGAGTAAACCAGTCCGACGCACGCTTGCGAACCGACATTGCAAGCTCCAACTCCATGGTGTTGCAACGACCGATTGAACCCACTGCGGCTTTTTTAGAGTATCGCGCACCGCCTTGAGCTTGGCGACCACACCGCAGCTCTCCAATTTCCGATCTGCTCAGCCTTCATCTGCCCATGTTCGGAAAGGAACTGCTGCGAATCGGCAGACTGCTCGCGCACCCACTCAAGCAGCACGTTTACCTGCTGATCCAGATCGCGGGCTATCTGCGCCACCGCAACATTCCGCTCCCAGCCCAGCCCAACGGCCTCGCGCCTGAACTGCAGATGAACTTGCGTCTCCCCGTTAGAATTCTCCAATTTGAAGAGCATCTAAACTCGGTGTCCTCGAAACCGGCAGCAGCTCAATGTCGCCAATAAACGTTGATGTGGTGGATGTGCCGCGCATTCGGCAACTGGTGCGTTGGTACCCCGAAGCACTCTCCAATTCGTGGAGATATCCTGCTGAGCACCCCTGCCTCACCACGACATCCCACCTGCCAGGGATGCGGTTCGCTGCGGCTGAATGTAAAACTGAACCCATCGGAGACCGACCGTATACTGTTTCGAGCAACTTGGGTGAACGCCGGAGCTGAGCTGAAAAAACGGCAACCTCGTAACGGCGTTTTTCGGCTTTGCACGTGTGCCGTTCCTGCGAGGACAGGAACGCTGCTAATCAATTGACGTTGGATGGCAGGGTGGAGGTGATTGCCTTCTTGTCTTCTCTTCGCCAATCTCAGGCGAAGGTCTCGCTTTGGAGCGCAATCAGTGACCACCTATCTCACTCGGGCTCAAGTCGCTGAGCGCTATCCGATCTCCATACATACCCTGGCCAAACTGGCCTCGGATGGCAAAGGGCCGCGCTTATACAAACCGACCGACAAATGCCTCTATCGCCCCGAGGACATAGAGGCCTGGATTGAAGCTTCCGTCGTCTTGCCGAAGACAGAGCCAGCGGTGGCGGCGAGCGCTGGTGACAAGCCGCGTCCGTCCGGCAATCGCGGGAAGACCCGGCCACCCGTCGCGCCCCCGGTCAGGCGCGGGCTCAAGTCCTTGCCGCCGTCCCCCAATTCCTGGCTGCTCCGCAAAGACCGGGACTAACCGCGCCCAGTTCCACGCGGCTGCGAAGCCCCATGGCGCGCTCGATTCTCTCTGCATCCAGCAGTCGGCCCTTCGCATTAGCAAAGCCGTCGGCACTAAACCCACCGGATCCGCGCATCGCGATGGTGACTCTGTGGTGACTCCGTCATTTGACGGGATCACCAAAAATCGACTAAGTTATTGATTTTATTGGTGCACCCGACAGAATTCGAATCTGTGACCTCTGCCTTCGGAGGGCAGCGCTCTATCCAGCTGAGCTACGGGTGCTTCCGTCACGCGGGGCGTGCCCCGGCTGAACTGGGCGCAACCTATCGAAAGCCGAATGGCGGTGCAAGACCGCAACAGAGCCAGCAGAGGCATTACCCACAAGCCCGGCGCTACCATTGGGGTTTCGATAACCGTCCAGGTTTTCAAGTTTGACAGCGGATGGCTACGTCCCGCCCGCCTTCAGCCTTCAACCCCGGCTCAATACCCGCAGTCGCACACGGACAGGCAATTGATTTTATGTGGCCGCCTGCACTTCCTCCGCCTTTAGCTCCAGCCTGAGCCTCTTTGCACTTCCCAGCACATTCGAGCCATTCGTCGCACCTGACCGTGCACCGAAGCCGCTCGCCTGCATGAATGTCGGAAATCACAGAACTGCACAGAAGGGACCGAGTGTGCGGCAGAGCCTGATCCGGCCGAGAACTCGACTACCTGCCCCACAACCACTTTATCATGAAGGTATTTGATCACCTGACGGTGGTAAACCTTGCTCCTCGAGGCCGGCATCGGCGCCACAGCCTTGTTCGGTCTGATGGAGCAGATGAATCGATCAGCGCACAGAAGCCGGCGCTGCGCTGATATCGTCTCGACCGCCATGTCACCGCTCTTCGCTAGCTGTCGATC
Organism: Devosia psychrophila; assembly: GCF_000971275.1. GTDB lineage: Bacteria > Pseudomonadota > Alphaproteobacteria > Rhizobiales > Devosiaceae > Devosia > Devosia psychrophila. Next base: position 10,993 of record NZ_LAPV01000064.1, read on the forward strand.
ACCAGCGCGAGTAATTCAGCGGGAACGCTGTCGAAAGCAAAGGGATTGAGGAATTGCCGCCGCCAAAGCAGCTCGCGATCGACCTCACTCAGACCCGCCTCATCGCACACGTCGCCAAAACGCGTCCTGATCACCTCGATCTGCGCCTGCGCGATCTCAAGCGCTTGTTCACGAGACAGCTGGAACCGCGTGGCAGCACCGACAGCACTCATGATGCGGCTCATCCGATCATCCCCTATGATCAGCATTGCCTGCGTCGCCTCGTTACCGGCGCGACCCTGGGGGCAGATGTCGTAGGCTGGCGTGAGGGTGAGCGCCTGACCATCCCAAAACGCGGCATGATTGCGGGCGTGATCGTCCGTGTTGCCGACGAGGATGTTGAACATCAGCCGCGAGTACAGCTCATGCAGGGTCGCGCGCGGATCTCTGAAATGCAGCCGGATAATTTCAGCGAAGTCTTGGTAAGAAGCATACCGCGCCATCATTTCATCGAGGCTAAGGAGTGTAAGGCCCGAGACCATGGCGCGACGTGTCCACCCCTCCCCCATCACCCACTGCCGGTCAAAGCGCTCGATGAGAAGCACGTCCTTTCCAGCAGCCTGAGTCAGCCGCACCTGCGCCACGTTTAGGCCCGCGTGCGATGCGAGACGCATCGCCACGAACTCTGCCTTCACCATGCTGTAAACGTCGGCCTGGGCCGAGAACTTTGCGATGTATTTGGTTTGACCATCCGTGATGTTCGCCTTGGGGCGTGCGCCGCCGATCGAACTGCCGTGGAACAGCGCTGCATCAAGTAATTTTGGCAGTTTCACCCCTTTCTGCATGAGCTCTGCCGCTTCCTGCATTTCCGCAAGCGAAGCAGCCCGTTCGTCACGGGGCACGTAGATCGTCGCCGACTTCTGAAAATCCAGCGCACCGATCCGGTCAGACCCCGACTGCAGCATATAAGTCAGTTCATCAATTTCCACCGGGTCCGCATCTTTGCCCGCCTGACCCAGCATGCGGTTGATGATGACGCGTCTCCCCCACGCGTCGGGGGCGGCATCGCGGATCGCGCTGGGCATCATCAGTCCCGCCGCAGGCGGCAATACGCCCGCGCGCAAGGGCAGCTCTGGCGCGTACAGGGAGATCGCATCCGGCCTGGCAAGATAGGAGCGCCCATAGTTGAACACGAGCTGACCGCCGGCGCGCGTGAGCAGCCCGGTGACAACAGGTTCCGTCTTTCCTGGCAGCCATACCCAGACATATGCCTGGCTTGGCGTTTCGCTTGCCCTAGAAATCATCATTCACCTTACCAGTCGAGGTTCGGACGGCCTGCGGCAGCAAGGTGTTGACGGACCGGGCTTCGTTGGCTTTGAGCGTCATGCCGCGCACATCTTGATCAAACAGCCGCAGGCCCACAACGGACGCGACCTCGAACGCCGCGCCGATTGACGCGCCTAGATCGCCCTTTTCGATGCGGTGGACCAGCCCGCGCGACATACCCGCCCGTTCGGCCACTTCTTCGGCTGTCATCTGGCGGTCGATACGGGTACGCCGGATCAGGAGGCCAAGCAGTTCAGCCGCTTCTTTGGCATAACGGGAGGTAGGACGGCTTTCCGGCTTTGGCAATGTATGCTCCATAAATAGATCTCGGGTCATCTCCGCGTATCGTTTATGGTACTTTATTAATCGTGAGAGACGCGCAAAGTCAACGATGATCTATAACTGGAATGTGTCGGCCAACAGCGCTCCGTTTATAGAACATAATTCGTGGAGGGGTTGGATGGCAGTTTGGGCGGAGGGGAGACAAGCAATGTCTGACCAGCAAATAGTGGGCCTGACTGGTTGGGCACTCTTAAAAGCGCATTGCGCTCTGCCTGCCCGCATTTCGGATGTCATGGACTGTTGTAAGGACCGAAATGCGGTCGAAAGCTGCTGATAAGCGCGGCTTATGCCCAGCAATCTGCGAACGAAAATTCTAAGCGCTATACCTTAGCGACACAGGCGCCTGGAGGTTGCTCATTACCTGCAGTCGCGTCCAGGTACGCATTTAGCCTTGCGTAACCTGCATCTTCCGCGGCGCTGCGTGCCCATCGCGCAAGCTCATCGAGCGTTTCAATATTGATGGAATAACGTCGCTCCTGCTTGCGGCGAGCGACCGCCAGCAGGCCGACTTCAGTCATTTCTTTCAGGTGATAACTTGTGGCAGATGCAGAGAGCCCTTTTGCGCGAAGCGCTCCGGCTGGCATGTCACCTGCATCTGCCAACTGCCGAAAAATGGCGAAGCGCTGCGGATCGCCCAAAATTCTCATCAGCTGGATAAGTTTGCCGTCGGTCATTCCAAACTCGCTTAATTCAGGATCCACTGAACGAACAAGAGCAGGGCAACCGTGGTCAT
>NZ_LAPV01000065.1 GCF_000971275.1 Devosia psychrophila
GCATCAGCATATCCTGCTGCATCCGCTGGCGAAGCGGCCTGGTAGGAGCCTCGGTCGATAGAGTAGCCATGGCAAGTTCCTCTCGTTGAAGGGAACTCCATGGTCAGATCAGCTGCCGCTCGATCAATAGCTTATAATGAAACCGAGACCCCGCCGCCCGCACCCTCCCGCGAAGCGGGTTCGTGCATGGGGCGCGAAGCCGCCTGATTATGCTCCTAAAGGTTTGGCGACCGCTGCGATCACCTTATTGTCCGTAGTGCATTTCGGAGGCGTTGAAGCTGAGACTGCGTTCGACGCAGATCGCCCAGGGTTATTTTCTTCAGGCCGGCATCACGTGTCCTGCAGGTGCAAAGGGCTCGAAGTCGGGCGACCATGGATCGCAATGGGAGGACGCGAGGCTATGCGCCTCAAAATCTGACGAACTGTAAACCATTGCTAAAACTGTAAACCGAGAGGTCGCCAACACTAAAATGCAAACGGGAAATGAGCTTACAAGTGCTGGAGATTCTGGTGCCGGCATCAGGATTCGAACCCGAGACCCCCTGATTACAAATCAGGTGCTCTACCAACTGAGCTATACCGGCATTGCGGAGCCAACTAGCATTAAGCGCGGCGGGCGGCAACAGGCAGTTTGTGGCTGTCCAAAATCGATATAATTTAGTTGCCAGCGGTTCACTCTGTCGGGGAGCGACGATACTCTTCAGCTAATGTCGCGTGGCAAGCTTGGCCAAGATGATCACTTCAGCCGTGGTCCCAAGACAAATGAGCGCACATGCCAATACAGCGCCAACATGTCGGCCGGAATAGCTTTTCCGTCACACCCTGTTGGATTCCGAGACTCGGGCCGAGGCAGCGATGGCAGCTGGGTATCACAGCTGCCAATTAGCCGCATTCGCTCGGCGCCCTGCCGCCGCGCAAGCATGTTCATCGCCGGCCATTCGGTTGAAGACGGCAAGACCGTCGCCTCCATCGGCAATGTCCCTGAAGCCGGCTACACCAGCAAGCTATCTGCGACCGCCCTGAACGGCGCCTGCGTCGGCATCTATGGCGCCGGCTGGCGCACCGAAGCGCTGTTGCAGGAAACCAAAGTCCTCTACGCCGCCACCCTCGAAGAGCTCAAGCGACGCGGGGGGGTGCTTGCCGAAGACCCCTTTGCCGGCAGCGGCTTTGCCGATCTGGCCGACAACAGCGGCGGTCACGACGGTCGCGGTATGGAATCGGTTGCCTATGACATGGAGCATGTTCCTGCGCCGCTTTGGCGATGCCGCAGCCGTCAACTCGGTCGCCAGCCTCAAGGCCAAGGTCAAGATCGACCCGTTCTCCAAGGATGGTCCCGGAGGCATCATTGCCGACATGCCGCTACTGCAAAAATCGCTGCAGGACCCCACCCAGCCGCCAGAACTCAGCCAGTTTCTCGCCGCCCGACGGGCCTATCTCAAGACCTTCAACGCCGGGCTGGCCAAGCACAATCTCGATGTCCTGACCTTCCCCCAGACCGCCGCCGACCTGCCGCCTGTCACAGGCAAGAACCTTTATCCGGCAACCACGGTATCGGAAATCAACATTGCCGGTCTCCCCGGCATCGCCGTACCAGCAGGCCAATATGCCAGCGGCGCCCCCTTCAGCCTGATCTTCGTCGGCCCAATGTGGAGCGAATCAACCCTGCTTGGCTATTGCTTCGACTACGAACAGGCGACCGGCCAGCGTATCGTGCCGCAACTGGTCGAAGTTCCCTTCGAATGATCACTGCGTGACCATCTGTTCGACGCCAGTGTCGGCCTGCGAATCAACCCACAGCCCGTCTCTTGCTGAACAGCGGTGCCATGTCACCCGCGAACAGTTGTTGATCTTGTGGACTGGGCTGATGGTTGCTCGGTTAGCGGTGCTGCCGTGCTATAGGGAGGAAAAACCGAGGCACACATGGCAGCAGATCCATCGACGATGACCGACCCAAAGCGCATTCGGATGCTTATGCAGAATGCGCTGGCCAGAAACGAGGAAGGTCTCGCCCGGCTGTGCCTGCGCCGCATTTTTGAACTGGGTGGTGAGGGCCATCCCGACCCTTTGGTGAGACGCCTCTGGCAGGCCGTGACGGCCTACGAGGAAACTCTCAAGATGAAGGTTGGTCGGGCCCAGCGCGAAACCAAGGTGCGCAAGAAGATTGAGACCAAGGGACCACTCGTTGCGCTTGCGGATTGGGCTACCGCCAAGGACGTCACGCCAGGATTTCTCGCCGCGATCGGCGCCGGCATGGCCGAGTTCACCGGCGAATATATCGTGCTGGAATATGCCGATAGTTTTGAGGACAACGTCGTGCAGGCCGCCCGGGCCCGCCTCGAGGGCTTTGGCGTAGCCCTGCCTAAAACTTGGCGCTCACGGCTAACCTAGGGCCGGCCACCGCGGGGCCTCAAACCAATCGCAGCGGCGCTGCGACATCGCCTTGCCGCTGCGTCCGGCACGCTATGCCGGCAATGTTGGTAGCTCCAACTGACCAACCAGCAAACTCGCGACACGCAGGCTTGCGCCGGTCGTGACCAGAATGGATGGCAACGTCAGCCACTCGAGCGTCCAGGCTGCACCGGAGCGTTCGTTTTCATGCACCATGGCCTGGTGCAAAGTACCAACCAGCCCAGCATTGTATCGGGACAGGGCAACCAGCACTTCGGCGTTGACCGGGTTTGACTTGTGCGGCATCGACGACGACCCGCCACCCCCCGTTATCACCACTGCGCCAATTTCATTTTGCGCCAGCAGCGCCACGTCCGCTCCCATCTTGCCCAGGGTCCCGGTCAGCAAGGATAGTGTAGAGGCAAAGCCGACCAGCGTGTCGCGCGCCGTCTGCCATGGTTCCGCAAGGCCAAGATCGAGTTGCTTTGCCAGCCCCCGCGCCACGGCATCGCCATGCGCGCCAAAGCTGCTGCGGTCACCGATCGGGCCACCCAATTGAATAACCAGCAGGCTGCGACGAGCGGCCTGCAGCGCCGCCAGATGCCGGCGCAGGGGCGCGATCCAGGTCGCCAGTTTTGCGCCAAATGTATAGGGCAGTGCCTGCTGCATCCGGGTGTGAGCCATCATGACGTGCCCGCCGTGGCGGCTGTCGAGATGGTCGAGTTCATCGAGCAACGCGGTCAATCGAGACGAGAACAGGCCAATGACCTGGGCCAGTTGCAACATCAGTGCCGTGTCGATGATATCCTGGCTGGTGGCGCCTTTGTGCAAAGCGTCGGCGTGAGGCGATGCGATGCGCGATCGCAGCTGAGCAACCAATGCGGGAATCACAACGCCGTCCCGCACCATTCCGACGGCCAGATCGTCCCAATCGGGTGCAAAATGGGCTAAGCCAGCGGCGATGGCCGCTGCTGCGGCGACGCCGATCATGCCTGCGTCAGCCTCGGCCTGGGCCAGGGCGATTTCGACGCGGATCATGGCAGCGACCTGTGCCTCGTCGTCCAGTAGGGTTTCGATTTCAAGGTCGCCAGTTAAGGCGTCGAGCAGGGTGCGATTTGTACTCATGGCTGCAACACTAGACGCGCTCAAGCCCGATGGCGATGCCCTGCCCGACACCGATGCACATGGTGGCAAGGCCGCGCCGCTTGCCGGTCAGCGACAGCTCCAGCGCCGCCGTGCCAGCAATGCGCGCGCCGCTCATGCCGAGTGGATGCCCAAGTGCGATGGCGCCGCCATTGGGGTTCACGTGAGGTGCGTCTTCGGCGATGCCCAGTTCGCGCAACACGGCAATGCCTTGGCTGGCAAAGGCCTCGTTAAGTTCGATGATGTCAAAATCCGCCGGTGCTAGCCCAAGCCGGGCGCACAGCTTCTGCGTCGCCGGCGCCGGCCCCATGCCCATGATACGTGGCGGCACGCCAGCCGTTGCGCCGCCGAGAATACGGGCAATTGGCGTCAATCCGTGCCGCTTGGCGGCCGCTTCGCTGGCGATGATCAGCGCCGCGGCACCATCATTGACCCCCGAAGCATTGCCCGCCGTCACTGTGCCATTGGCAAACAGCGCCCGCAGCTTGCCCAGCGTTTCCATGCTTGAGCCGGCACGCGGATGCTCGTCCTTGTCAACCACGGTCGCTTCGCCCTTCTTCTGGGGGATGCTAACCGGCACGATTTCCCGCGCCAGCCGGCCGTTGGCCTGCGCTACCAGAGCCTTTTCCTGGCTGCGAAGCGCAAAGGCGTCCTGAGCGTCGCGCGACACGCCGACTTCCTGCGCCACGTTCTCACCAGTTTCAGGCATGGAATCAACGCCGTGGAGCGACTTCATGAGCGGATTGACGAAGCGCCAGCCAATTGTGGTGTCATAGATCTCGGCATTGCGCGAGAAAGCTGTCTCGGCTTTGGGCATGACAAAAGGCGCGCGCGACATGGATTCCACGCCGCCGGCGATGACGAGGTCCGCTTCACCCGATTTGATGGCGCGGGCGGCGGTGATGACCGCTTCCATGCCCGAACCGCAGAGGCGATTGATGGTGGTGCCGGTCACCGAAACCGGCAGGCCGGCCAGCAGCAGGCTCATCCGCGCCACATTGCGATTGTCCTCGCCGGCCTGATTGGCATTGCCGAAGATGACGTCGTCTACTGCGTCCCAATCGACCCCGGCATGAGCCGCCATCAGCGCCCTGAGCGGGATAGCGCCGAGATCGTCGGGCCGCACCGAGGACAGCGCACCGCCAAAGCGGCCGATAGGTGTACGCAGATAGGCGCAGATGAAAGCTTCGGCCATCTCAGAGCTCCGGTACGATAAGTTCGCCGATGGTACCTTGCACAAGCAGTTCAGCGCCGGTCAGCGCCTGCAACTCGTCGAGGCTCATGCAGGCAAGTTTTTCGCGCAGCACGAAGCGGGCGTTCTCGATGTCGATCACCGCCAGGCTGGTATAGACGCGGGTGACGCAGGCCACGCCGGTCAGCGGCAGCGAGCAGGCCTTGACCAGCTTGGGCTTGCCGTCCCGCGTAACGTGATCGGTGATCACTGCGACGCGTTTGGCGCCATGCACCAGGTCCATTGCACCACCGACCGCCGGAATGCCCTGGGGCCCGGTGCTCCAATTGGCCAGGTCGCCCGTCTCGGCGACTTCGTATGCGCCTAGAATTGCCACGTCGAGATGCCCGCCGCGCACCATGGCGAAGCTGTCGGCATGGTGGAAAAACGACGCGCCCGGCTTCAGCGTCACGGCTTTCTTGCCGGCATTGATCAGGTCCCAGTCTTCCTCGCCCTCCGGCGGGGCCTCGCCGAAATTGAGAATGCCGTTCTCGGTATGGAAAATAGCCTCCCGCCCCGGCGGCTGGAACTTGGCGACCATTTCGGGAAAGCCAATGCCCAGGTTGACATAGGCGCCGTCGGCGATGTCCTGAGCGGCGCGCCAGGCGATCTGGGCGTTGCTGAGCTTCTCGATCATGCGTAGGCCACTCCCGCGCGCATCAGCGCCTCTTCCTGCTGTGCATCGGCAACCTCGACCACGCGGGTAACGTACAACCCCGGCGTTATCACCTGCTCTGGGTCAATATTGCCCGGCTCGACGATCTGCCTCGCCTGCACGATGGTAACGTTTGCCGCAGCAGCCATCAGCGGCGAGAAATTCCGGCCGGCCTTGCGATAGGTCAGGTTACCCATGCGGTCCGCCAGTTCAGCCTTGATGATGGCGACATCGGCCTTGAGCCAGCGCTCCTGCACATACATCCGGCCGTCGAATTCCGCCGTCGGCTTGCCCTTGGCCAGGTCGGTGCCATAGCTGGTCGGCGTGTAAAATGCAGGAATGCCCGCCCCACCGGCGCGGATACGCTCCGCCAGCGTGCCCTGCGGCACCAGCTCCAGCGCAATCTCCCCGGCCAGGTATTTCTCGGTGAAGGCGCGCGGATCGGCCGAGCGCGGAAACGAGCAGACCATCGTCGCCACCATGCCCGCATCGATCATCGCCGCGATACCGATGCGACCATTGCCGGCGTTGTTGTTGATGATTGTGAGGTTCTTAGGACTGCCGGTGGCGTGAAACCGGTCGATCAACGCGTGGATCAACTCGATCGGCGCACCCGAACCGCCAAAGCCGCCAATCATGATCGACATGCCGTCGGCAATATCGGCGACGGCACTAGCCGGATCGGCGACGGTCTTATCCATCTGAGGCTCCCCGCGCTAACACAGCGCGTCGGAACTTACGCACTGCGCAACTTAACGCGCAATGCCGTTTGTGCGACTGTCGCTATTTGTTCGAATATCGCCCAAACACTAGCTTGCGTAGGTGTCGAAGGTTAGGAGCGATCCCCAACCATCCCGAGCATTGTCTGTATCGCCGTCGCATACCCCTTCGCACCCAGCCCAGCCATCACCGCATCGGCCCGCATCGACACATACGAACGATGATAGATCGGCTCCCGCTTGTGAATGTTCGAGATGTGGAACTCGATCACCGGCCCCTCGAACATCTTGAGAGCATCGAGCAACGCCAACGAGGTGAAGGTGAAGGCGGCGGGATTGATGACGATCCCTGCCCCCTCGTCGATCGCCTCATGCACGAGATCAATGAGCTTTTCTTCGCTGTTGGTCTGGTGAAACACGACTGGCCGCTGGCCGCTGGCGGCGCGGCAGATTTGCTCCACCTCCGCCAGCGTCGTGGTGCCATAAATGGCAGGTTCACGCTTGCCCAGCCGATTGAGGTTAGGTCCGTTCAATACATAGATTGGCTTCATAGTGCGGACGTCCCGTAGCCGAACATCTTGGGCAGCCACAGCACCACATCGGGCACGAAGGTGAAGATGATCAGCGCCAGGATCAGCCCGAACAGGAACGGCATAACATCAGCGACAATGGCCTTCATCGGCGCCCCCGATATCCGCGTCATGATGAACAGCAGCAGCCCGTAGGGAGGTGTGATCAGCCCAAGCATGATGTTGACCACTACGACGACGCCGAAATGCACCGGATCGATGCCAAGCGCCTGGGCCGTCGGGATCAGCACCGGCACGATGACCAGCAGGATCGTCGTGCCTTCCAATACGCAGCCCAGCACCAGCAGCAGGATGTTGACGCAGATCAGGAAGGTGATCGGGTTGAGGTCCCAGGCCAGCAGCACGCCGCTCAGGCTATGCGGGATATTCTCAACCGTGACGACATAGTTGAACACCAGGGCGCCGGCGATCAGCATGCCGATCGAGGCGGTGGTCTTGGCGCTGGTCAGCAGCGCCTCGTATAGATCTGGAAAGCGCACGCTGCGGTAGACGACGACGGACACGATCAGCGCGTAAAACGCAGCCACGGCGGCGGCCTCGGTCGGCGTGGTGATGCCGCCATAGATGCCATACATCAGCACAACCGGCATGAAGAGCACCGGCAGCGCGTGCCAGGTCATCTTCGGCAATTCACGCAAGGGCACCGGCTTTTCGACCGGGAAATTCTTGACCCGCGCGGTCACAGCCACCTGCACCATCATCACGCCGGCCATCAGCAGGCCGGGAACGACGCCGCCAAGGAACAGATAACCGATCGAGGTATCGGCGATCAGCGCATACAGCACCATGGGTATCGACGGCGGAATGATCGGCCCGATCACGGCGGTGACGGCGGTCAGGGCAGCCGCATAGCTCGGCGTATATTTGCCGTCCTGCGTCATCATATGCTGCATCATCTTGCCCGACCCAGCCGCGTCGGCGACGGCCGAACCGCTCATTCCGGCAAAGACGATCGACTGCAGGACGTTGACCTGAGCCAGGCCACCGCGGAAGCGGCCGACCACGGCGTCGCACCATCGTAACAGGCGCTCGGACAGCGTGCCTGAATTCATGATTTCGGCGGCGAGAATGAACAGCGGCACCGCCAGCATGATGTAGTTGGAATACATGCCGTTGAGGAACTGCTCAGCGACAATGCCCATGTCCTGGCCGCGCATCAACAGATACAATACCGAGGCGCAGATCATCGAGAGGCCCATTGGCAGGCCGAACACCGACAGCACGATGATCAGCCCGAGGGCGAGGGTGAAAGCGAGAGAAAGAGTCATACGCCGGAGCTCACCTTGGTCGGATCGTATTCTTCAGTGCCCTTGCCCCAGATGGCCTGATAGCCGAGCCAGAACTGCCGAACGATCGTTGCCACCGCGAAGATGGCGTAAATCGAATAGAGCCAGTCGAACCGGATCTTGAGGTAGGCGGTCTTTTCGACCTTCATGAACATCACGTAGTCGATCACCGCCGGCAGCGAGATGCCGAACAGCACGATCAGCATTACCGCCGAGGCCACGACCAGCACGCGCCGCCAGCGGTCGCTGACCGCCGAATAGAGGATATCGAAGCGGATTTCCTCGTTGTCGCGCACTACGAAGGCCGTGCCGAACAGCACCATCCACAGCCACATGATGACGCTGATCTCATGCGTCCAGCCGACCGGGAAATTGACGACGTAGCGGAAGAATATCTGCAGGATGAACACCGTGAACATCACGGCAAGCATGGCTGCGAGCAGATTTTCGGCACGGGCGTGCAACCACGCGCCGATACCGGCAAAGCGGGCGTTCATCCGAAGTCTCCAGAAAAGGTAGATACCGTTCCGGCGGTGGCGCCACTGCTGCGGCGCCACCGCCTGTCTAAAACAGACTAGAGCGCGTTGATCTTGTCGACTACGCCTTCGGGCCAATCCTTGGCCAGTTCGGAGTCGAGGTACATCTGCTGGGCATACGTGCGGAACGCCTCGATATCGGGCTCGTAAACCTTGAGGCCGGCCGATTCAAACCGGACCAGCAGCTCAGCTTCGCGATCAAGATGGGCCTGCTGGCTGAAATCAATGGCAACGGTAGCGGCTGCCTGCAGCTTTTCTTGCTGCTCGGGCGTCATCGCGTTGAACTTCTCGCTGGAGATCACCAGCAGGTCGTAACCCACCAGATGCGAGGTCAGCACGATCTGCTTCATCACTTCGTAGAACTTCATGTTCTCGACGTTGGGCAGCGGATTGTCCTGGCCGTCGATCGCACCGGTCTGCAAGCCGGTATAAACTTCGGCATAAGCCATTGGAGTTGGGTTGGCACCAAGCGAGGTCCCCAGGAACTGCCAGGCATCGCCACCAGGCATGCGCAGCTTGATGCCAGCCATGTCCGCCGGAGTCTTGATTTCCTTATCGATGCGCAGGCCGACCTGGCGCGCGCCGAAATAGGTTGGCCCGAGGATATGCACCCCAAGCTGATCTTCGGCCATCTGCTTGAATTCCGCACCGACTTCGCTATCGAAGAACGTGCGCAGATGCGCCGCATCGCGGAACAGGTAGGCCGAGGTGAGCACTGACCAGGCTGGAATCTGGTTAGAAATATCCTGCGGGGCGATGTTGCCCATTTCAAGGTTACCGCGCTGCAGCGCGACAAGCTCTGTGCCCTGCTTGAACAGGTTGCCGCCGTAATAGGGCTCGAGCGTGAAATCATCAGCGATCTGTCCAGAGAACAGGCCCATCATCTCGGCGCGAATGTCCTGCTCCGAAAATACCGCCGAAAATCGCAACACCGGCTTGTCCTGAGCCATGGCCGGCACGGCAACAGCCATCATCAGGCTACCAAGCAGCACCGCGCGGCGCGTGAAACCAAAACGCATTATCATCCTCCCAAATGTCGCCTGAGAACCAGGCATCCTCGCCGGACGACACGGTCAAACACCGTCCTTTTTTCGTCCTTGCGCACAATGTACGAAATAGTTCGTTCAAGTCAATCCAGTTTCCCGATGCGTAGAAAATTAGCTGCCACTACAGTTTCTGTCATCCATTTTACAATTCATATGATATTTTATCCGCGCTTTGACGTTACTCGCTTCGTTGGTTACAAGCTTGCCTATGGAGGCCACTGTGAGAGACGAAAAACAGCAGATCGACGGGGGCGTTGGCGAGACCGCATTGCGTCGCATCCGCGACGACATCGTGACCGGCATTCTGTTGCCGGGCAAAAAGCTGAAGCTCGATGCCCTGAAAAATCAGTACGGCGCCAGTGTCAGCACCCTGCGCGAAATCCTGAGCCGGCTGGCCAGCGAAAATCTGGTTACCGCCGAAGGCCAGCGCGGCTTTGAAGTCGCCGCGGCGACTGCTGATAATCTGCGCGAAGTGGCCGATCTGCGCCTGCTGCTTGAAAGCCACGCCATCCGGCTATCCCTTGCGGCGGGCGACCTCGACTGGGAAGGGCGCGTTGTCTCGGCCCATCACAAGCTCTCCGTCGTTGAAGCGAAACTGGTGAGCGGCGAGATCGAGCGCACCGCCCAATGGGTGAGCTATGACTTTGCCTTCCACAATGAGCTGATTTCCGCCTGCGGCTCAAGCACGCTGCTCGACCTGCATGCGTCGGTATTCGACCGTTTCATTCGCTATCACATGCTGGCAGCCAGTTTTCGCGGCTCGGCCGTAATGGACGACCATAAGGCGCTGTTCGATCTGGCAATGCGGCGGGATGTGGATGGCATCGTCAGCAAGCTGACCGCCCACATCAAGAGCGGCGTCGACCACGTCCTGCAAAGCGGGCGTATCTAGCCTGCCACGGCTTTCCGGAATGTCGCGGCCATGGCGCTGGCTTCCGGCTTTTTGCCGCAGAACAGCTCGAAGGCTCGAACAGCCTGGTAGACCGCCATGCCGCCGCCCGGCAGCACCTGGCAGCCACGTTCGCATGCCAATTCGAGCAACGCGGTTTCGAGTGGAAAGTAGATCACGTCGGCGATCCAGTGCCGCGGCTCGATCAGGCTGGCATCGAGCGGCAAGCCAGGATGCTTGGCCATGCCGACCGGCGTCGTATTGACGATACCATCGGCCAGCGCTGCCACTGCAACGTCCTGCACCGCCCGCACGTCGGCACCCAGCAGATGCCGCAGCCGCTGCGCCAGCATGTCGCTCTTGGCCTGATCCGTATCGAAGATGTCCAGCTTCTTGACCCCGCTCTGCAGCAGCGCCCTTGCTACCGCGGCGCCGGCTCCACCGGACCCCAGCTGCAACACGCGCGCCCTTGCCACATCCGGCAGCCCCTGGCGGAAGCTCTCGGCAAAACCCCAGCAATCCGTGTTGTGACCGGTAAACTGCGCGCCACTCAGCACCACGGTATTGACGGCGCCAATAGCTGCGGCGTCGGGGCCCAGGTCATCGAGCAGCGGCAGCACCGCCTGCTTGAATGGATAGGTCACATTGAGGCCTGCAAAACCCAGATCGCGTGCCTCGGCCAGTACATCGGCAAGCTGGCTGTCATCGAGACCGAGCCGATCGAAGTCGATCAGGTGATAGTGATAATCCAGCCCCTGCCGCCGCCCTTCCTGCTCATGCATGATCGGGGAAAGCGAGGAGGCAATGCCGCGACCGACCAGCCCGATTGTAATGCAATCGGCATGGGGCAACTGGTTATTCAGAACCGAAACGCGCAGTGGGTGCACTGTTGGCCTGCCTGCGATGTGCAAAACTGCTACTCCCCGCCTGCCCCTGCCCGCGGATAGCGGCGGCGGCCTTGTTTTTCTCGCTCCGCAACAGATAAATGCTGCAAGGCGATTTGCGGCAAAATGTACGAACTGGTTAGTTTAGTCAATTGCTGCCGAGGAAGGCTGCCAGCGCATGAGCAATCCGGTATCTACATCCCGATCCAGGTCGCGCGCCACGCCGACGCGCGCGCAGGACCCCGAGGGCACGCGGCAGAACATCATCGAAGTTGCTGCGCAGGAGTTTGCGCTCAACGGGCTATCGGGCGCGCGCATCGACGAGATTGCGGCCAAGACACGCTCGTCCAAGCGCATGATCTACTACTATTTCGGCAGCAAGGAGGGCCTCTACGTCAGCGCCCTCGAAAATGCTTACCGCCAGGTGCGCGAAGGCGAGGCCAAACTCGACATCGCCGGCATGCCACCGCTCGATGCTCTGAAGCGCCTCGTCGAATTCACCTTCGACCACCATCACCAGCATGAAGAATTCATCCGCATGGTGATGATCGAAAATATTCACCACGGCGAATTCCTCGAACGCTCCGACGTCATCCGCGACCTCAACGTCACGGCCATCGGCAATATCGAGGCCATCTACGCCAAGGGGCTCGCCGCAGGCCTGTTCCGTGCCGATCTCGATCCCCTGGAAATCCACTGGCAGATCAGCGCCCTGTGCTTCTTCAACGTCTCCAACCGCGCCACCTTCTCCAAAATCTTCGGCAAAGATGTCGGCAGCCCCCAATACCAAACCTCCCTCCGCCGCCAGACAGTGGACATGGTGCTCAGATTTGTGGTGCGAGCCGATAAGCTGGGCGGGGTTTAGGTACGGCCGCGGGAGCCACCGCACCTTTGGTGCTTCCCAAAGGAAGGAAGCCGATAGACACGGGCGTCCGACCTTACATCGGGGCCAAACCACCCCCACCCTTGATCCTTCTTCACTCAAATCGCTCCACAGGAGCGATCTGCCCCTTCGGCTACGTTCGAAGCCCACAAGGGGAAGGGAGGCGATGAACACTGACATCCGACCTGGCGCCTCCCTCCCCTGAGCAACCGTGTTTGATGTCAATCGCTTTTGCCCTTCCATGGTGCATCGTTGGCGATGACGGCGTTGGCTGTGGTGATGAGTTTGCGCATGGCGGCGACGATGGCGAGCTTGCCGGGTTTTCCCTGGTCGCGCAGGCGCTGGTAGAAGTCTCGGATCGGGGGATTGGCGCGGATGGCGGAGAGGCTCGCCATGTAGAGGGCGCAGCGTACCGAGAGACGGCCACCGGCAATATGGGCCT
>NZ_LAPV01000066.1 GCF_000971275.1 Devosia psychrophila
GCATCAGCATATCCTGCTGCATCCGCTGGCGAAGCGGCCTGGTAGGAGCCTCGGTCGATAGAGTAGCCATGGCAAGTTCCTCTCGTTGAAGGGAACTCCATGGTCAGATCAGCTGCCGCTCGATCAATAGCTTATAATGAAACCGAGACCCCGCCGCCCGCACCCTCCCGCGAAGCGGGTTCGTGCATGGGCGCTTTGCTGCCGGCCATTGGCTACCTCGGATGCCTCTCCTTAGACAGCCTCCCACACCCGTTTGAGGATTTTGGCAGCGATCGCCGCCTTATCTATATCTTTGGGGGTCTAAGGGGCATGCGTATTTGTGCCCGGTCATGGTGGCACAAATTGCGATCCTGAAGCGGGCTAGAATGCCAATAGTCCAACGATCCCAATCACGGCGATCAGCGCAGCGACAATCGCGAACTCGTCGACAGGCCACTCCGACAATGGGTAGGCTTCTCCAAAGAGCGACAATTTCCGAAGTGGGCTGAGCCAGGAAGTTCCATTGAAGACGGCGAGTTTTCGGCGACGATCGCGGCTGTACTCAGCCTGCATTGCTATGTTGGTTTCTAAGTCCAGCATTGTGAAGATGCTCAGGTTGATAGGAGCCCCACGAGGAGCGCTATGCCTGGATTCCTTCTGGATTCTTAAGATTGTGCAGATGTGATCGCGGCACCAAAATAGCCGAGCACTATGGTACCGAAAGTGATGTAGAATAGCATCATTCAGGCCCAGGATAACGTCGCCTAGAGCAACTAGAAAACGAGCGGCCCTTGCTGCCTTCAGAGTGCCGTAGCTAGGGGCTGATCAGCCGCAACTGACGCGCACCAAATTACCCGCGGCGTCGGTCTCAAGGTTCAGCCGAGCTTCGCTGAAGTTCTGAATCACCGCCTGACCCGGCGCGATCACTCGCACATCTCCTTTGGACGCCACCAGTACGCCTCCAACCTCGGCATCATCCGCGGTGCTGCCTTTGACGGGTTCACCGATCTTGCCCTGCAGTTCTGAAGCCCCGCAGTCAGCTGGCGCCGGCAGAGGCGTCGCCGGAGCGCTGGTGTTTGTGCACCCCGAAAGGGCCACAACGGCGACCAGCGTGGCGCCTGTGCGAAGATAAGATAACATCGGCAACTCCCGTGGAGCCTGCACACCGCATCACAAATAGGGCTGCTTTGCGGTGCCAGCCCGTATGCTGGAAAATGAACAGAGAACTTACAAAACCATCAAGGCCCGATCTACTGGAGCCGGGGCATCTGCGGTCACCACTGTAGCTGTGACTCTGCACCGCGCGGCCCACGCATCAGCAGGCTCTGAGGACCTTACCTGCGGGCTTCGATAGCCCACCTGGCCGATGTCCCTCATTTCGTTGACCACTCCCCCAATGGGTGATTGTTCCGGCCAACCTTGTCGCCACGGTCCTGATCCCCGGAAAGGAAGAAGGCCCGGAGTTCCGGGCCCTTGTGCGTTGATGGAAAAGCTATCCGTTCGTGAATGGAAACGCTCCCCCCAAAAATGGAAATTCTATGGGGAGCGTCACAAAGGCGAGCCTCCCAACAGCACAGCAGCGGAGTAGTGGTGTGGCGGCATTCGCACTCTGAACACGATCCGGTCGCAGCCCCCGTTCCAATCCAGCTCAAAGTGAGAAAGCCCCGGTTTCCCGGGGCTTTCTCTTTCAATCAAAAGTTGAGGCTAACTGACGTGAACATTGAGTGCGCACAAGTCGGACTTTTGACCATCCTCGTCGGGCGCTCACACGGGCTTTGAGCAGATGATGCTCCCCCCGGTGGTTTCGCGAATGTCGCACTTTGGACAGGTGCCAATCCACACAATCTGGCTCTGCTCAAGCCAACGCAGCGACATCTACGGCTCTTGGTCTGGAAGGTCCGATTTCGACATAAGTAGCTAAATGGGACCTAAATCTCTGAAATGGTGAGGGTATGGTTTCAGGCGAGCATGAATTTGGAAAATCCGTATCGCTCGCAACAGCAGGGCCTCAGTCCTCTTCGTCGTCCTCGACATCGGTCAGATAAACCGACACCTCAATATCAATATCATACCCACCGATCGCGGCGGCGACATGCGCGGGGAGGCGGGCTGACATGGCTTCACCGTGCTCGGGATAGTCGAAGGCGATATCCAGCACGGCCTTGCCGATGCGGCGATCGTCCAGCATGGCGGCAATCGCCGGGCCGGAGCGCTCGGCGAAGTCCAGCAGGCTGCGCACCGGATTGGTCACCGATACGTCCACCTGCGCGTAGAAGCTCGCTTCGGCATCTTCGGGCTCATAGCGGACCGTCAACTGCTTGAGGGCGGTTTCGAGTTCCGCCTGGGGCAGGGTGACGCCCGACAGCCGCAGGGCGATGGCGAAGGGGGCAAACTGGCTCATCAGCTGCGTCCGGCAGTGGCCGCAAACAGAGCAATGGCGGCGGCATTGGAAACGTTCAGTGACTTGATCGGGCCGGGCATGTCCAGCTTGACCACTTCGTCGCAGAGCTCGCGAGTGCGCTGGCGCAGGCCCTTGCCCTCGGCGCCCATGACGATAGCCAGTGGCTGATCGCCCGAACGCGGCTTGAGCTGCTGATCAGATTCGGAATCAAAACCCAGCACCAGCATGCCGCGTGCCTTGAGCTTTTCCAGCGCGTCGGCAAGGTTGCGGACCTCGATCATCGGCACGAGGTCGAGCGCGCCGGAGGCAGCCTTGGCCATGACGCCGGTTTCGCGCGGCGAATGACGAGCCGTGGTGATGACAGCATCGGCACCAAAAGCACAGGCCGTGCGAAGGATGGCGCCGACATTGTGCGGATCGGTGATCTGGTCGAGCACGACCACGAGTTGCAGCGGCTTGATGTCATCGAGGCCGAAGCGGCTCACCGGATCGACTTCGAGCGCAGCGCCCTGGTGTACGGCGTCCTCGCCCAGCAGCAGGTCGAGTTCCTTGGGCGTGGTTTCCTTGACGGTAACCTTGCCGATCTCGCCGGTCTCTTTGAGCCGGTTGAGGGCGTTTGGTGTGGCCAGCAGAACCTTCTTGATGCGGTTCTTGTTGTCCAGCGCAGCGCGCACCGTATGCAGGCCATACAGATAGACCGGGCCGGCATCGATATCGTATTTGGGTTTGGGCGGAAATTTGTTGAAGCTCATGGGGGAGCCGTAGCGCCTTTGCGCGAGAGCGGCAAGCGCCTGCCGCTATTGCCGATGCCTGCGCGCTGCCAATTGCGCCAGCAGCCAGCCGCAACCAAGGCCTATCGCGGCGCCCGCCAGCTTGACCAGGGCATCGCCCTCCCGGCCGTGCCGATCGGGGTGCAGCGTCTGCAGCCACTCAAGGCCGACGACACTGACCAGCACCACCGCAGCAGCAAGCCAGAGATGGCGCGGATAGGCCAGGGCGAACAGCAGTCCAACTGCAAGGAAAGCCGCTGCCCGCTCCATATCGACCGGCAACACGCTATGCGGCCGCAAGCCAATCGGCGACAGCGTGGCAAAGGCAATGAACAGGAATGCCAGCCAAGCGAAGATTCGAAGGGTCGTCTTTGTCATGCAACCGTCTTAAACCCCGCTATCGCCTGCGATCCAGCCGCAAAATTGCATGCCGCATCACAACTGCAATAGGTTGGTTTGGCGGACAGATCACCTGCGGGAGGGACGATGGTGGAGGGGACTGGATTCGAACCAGTGTACGCTAAGCGGTCAGATTTACAGTCTGATGGATTTAACCACTCTCCCACCCCTCCACAACTACGTCGCTTGGGTCGGAAACGAAGCGCCGGGGCGTTTCGTCGGGCGGTTTATGGTGGTCTGTGACAGGAGTGTCAACACCCCTCGCAGCGTTTGCAGGCAAGAAAGCGTTGAGAGTAAACGGAAACCGCCGTGCGGCGCGGCCGAACTCCCCGCGCGACGTCAGAGTTATGGGCCCGCTTTTGCCCAGGTCTGGCGAATAAAGCCGATGGATTCAGCGAACAGCGTTTCGAAATCGGGAAATAGCGGTCGCCAGACCCGCGTCGCCGCGGCCAGTTCGGGCAGGCCGGCGCCGAATGCTTCGAGGGTAACCCAGCCGTCATAGCCGGTACGGCGCGCGGCGCCGAAGACCGCCGCAAAATCTATGTGACCGCGACCCGGTATGCCGCGATCATTCTCCGATACGTGCAACACGCCCATGGCATCGCCGAGGGTGGCAATAGCTCGCGCCTGGTCCTGCTCCTCGATATTGGCGTGGAAGGTGTCGTACATGATGCGAAATGCCGGGTGGTCGACACGGTCGGTATAGAGCCGGGCCTGTTGCATGGTGTTGAGGAAATAGGTCTCGAACCGATTGAGATGTTCGAGGCTGACATAGAGGCCGTTGGCGCTGGCCCGAGCGGCAAGGGCGCGGTGGGCATCGACACCATATTGCAGCTCGATTTCAGTCGGACCCGCCCCGGTAAAATAGCCGATCGGCGCATGCATCGGACCGCCAATGCTCTCGGCGCCCAGCGCGATGGCGCAATCCAGCGCCCAGTCGAGGTGAGCCCGCCCCGCCTGCCGAATCTCGGGGTCATCGCTGAGCGGATTGGCGAGCACTGACGGAATCACCGACGTCGTGGTGCGACGCAGGCCAATCGCGTCGAGCTCGCGCCCCATCCAGGCATAGTGCTCCGGCCCCCTGCGCAGCACCGGAATTTCGACGCCGTCGTAACCCAGGTCGGCAATTCGACCGATCCAACCCAGATGCTCCGCCTCGACGAACCCGGTCAGGCACAGCAGATTCACGCCAACCTGCATCGCCAGTCCTCCTCGGCATCACGGCGCAAGCTTAAAGCCCTTCACTAGTCTTGCGCCAGTGTACGCCTGAGCGACGACGCGAGAAGATGGTTGTCCTCCCAATACCTCGGGGGCACGCCAAGGCATTGGTCATATCGATGATAATCTTTCCCCGCCAGGTGGGCAGCGCCTTGGTGACATCGGCGTGCGACTCGAAGCGAACGGCCAAAAAGATGATGTCCGCCCTGACCGCTTCCGACAGTGTTTTGGGAATGATTTCGTGTCCGATTGCGGCCGCAGCGGATGCAAAGCCTTCGGGGTCGTGGTGGTCGCGACCGATACGTCGATGCCGCTGCTGGCGAACGCCCTGGCCAAGTTGGCCAAAGCCAATAGTTGCGTAGTTCATGTTGATTCTCTTTAGGTTAGACGGGCCCGAGGCGGCAACATGAACGGATGAATCTTGCGGGCGATGCCGCACCCTTTAGCGTCGTACCGAGCCGGTTATTTCGCCATCGCCACAACCCTTCGAAGTAAGACTAACATCACGCCCGATTGACCGAGCGTAGCAAGGGACATCAAACGCCGCGGCATGGCGGCTGCTATCATGAGCTACCGGCGAAGGAGAGGATCGTCCCTCGCCAGTAGACGAATTCGCCCTCGGGAAGGTCCCACGCCACCTCGCCATAGCTGGGCAACCGGTATGCGCCATACGTCGCGTAGGCCCCAAATCTACCGATCCAACGGGTCGGTTGGGACAGTCCATCGACGAGATATGGGCGATCGTCGGCTTCGATACCGACGATGTCGCCTTCGGCATCGAAGATGTGACGCACCCTGGCAATGCCACCGTCCGTCGGCGCCGATACTTCCACTGTTCGGTCGTCGATCTGCCGCCAGGCCAGGCCTTGGACGCTGAGGATCGCATCGGGGTTCCAGGCGAGTTCGGACAGGAAGCGCATCATCTCGCCTATGTCGTTCTCCGGCCCGGTCGCGTGCGCCATGGGCAGTGCACCGGCCACCTTCACCTCCAACAGACCATGACCGCGGACATAGGAGTCCACGACGCGAATCGGGACGACGGTCGCCACATTGGCTGTCGCTTGCCAGACGAATGCTGCCTTGCGGGTGCCCGACAGCTGGGTGGCATCGACGTCGAAGAACGGTTGGTTCGGCGCCAATCGCATTTGGGCCCTCTGACGAGACAGCACCGTGAACGGGCCATTCGCCCGACCACCGTTCCGTTCGGCGAACCGGCGCATGATGGGAGGCGGCTCGGAGACGTTGCGCGATGCCTCGAGCTGTTCGGCAGCCGCTTCGAGGCGAAGGCGCGCTATCCGATCCTGGAAACGCGACGACAAAATCGTCAGGACGATTAGCCCGATCAGAAGAACTGCCATCAGGCCGTAAAGGATCGGCTTCATGGCTGAACCTCCAGCATGCGATCGGACATTGTCCTGCCGGTAACTGCAGCCGCCGATCGACCGATCAATTCCTTCGCGACATCGACCAAGGTGTGGTCGTCTCGATGGGAGCGAGACACGAAACCCAGCGAGGAGGCGAGCGCAAACGTCGGGACGTTGTCGCGCCTGACAAGACCATAGATCCGTCTGATCCCGTGGGCTCTGGCGTAGGAAGACAGTTGAAGCAGCAGTTCCCGACCGAGCTCGATCCCGTGTAGGTCGCTCCGCGCCAGGATGGCGAACTCCGCACCTTGCCGGTCGGGTTGCCCCCCATAGCGGACAACTCCAGCCAGCTGCCCGGACGGTTCATCCGTCGCGACGCAGGCGACGTCGCGTTCGAAATCGATCTGGGTCAGCTTCATTATCCGTTCGGGGGAGAACGGCTTGGACGTCGATAGATACCTGAGCCGCAGATCGTCCTCCGAGACCATCCGCAGGAAGTAGGGATAGAGGGGAGCGTCCATAGGACGAATTGGCCGGATCCTGTAGCGAGAGTCAGCCAGCTCCACCAACCGGTCCCATCCCGAGGGACAGCGCAGGGGAGCCTCGTCGGCGGGCAAGTGATCGATAACGATGACGGCCATTTGCTTTCCTCTCGAGGCTCCCGCCGTTTGGCTGGCTGTCGGGCCGTTCAGTCGGTCGTCGATCCTTCTCGGCGTGCGAGCCAATCGCGCATGGCATCGATCTCGACCTGCTGCTCGACGATGATGTGCTCAGCGAGCGCCCTGTTCTCCGGATCCGATCCGTACTGGAGCAGCACCTTGGACATATCGATCGCGCCTTGATGGTGCGGGATCATTCCGCGGACGAAAGCCGCGTCCGGATTTGGATCCATCATCCCTTCCATCATAGGCCCGTGCATGGTCTCCATGGTCGCGGCATAGGCCGCGGCTGCGTCATCTGGACTGCTCGCCGGCAATGTACCGGCATCTGCCCCGGGCATAGAGGCGTCATGGGGATGCTCGGGATCGAACGCATGAGTGCTCATCGGGGCGCCTGCTTCCAGCCCCTCCGGGCCGTAGAACACGGCATGCAATCCCCAATAGCTTGTGCCGAAGACGACAAGTGCTGCCAGCAGCAATGCGGGAACTGCTTTAATCGACTGGCGGAGCACGGGTAGGAAGCTCAGGGTGCGCGTCGGGTCCACAGCGATGGCGACGATGATCGCCATGATCAAGGCGTGACCGATGAGGTCGATGCGACCGAAGGGGTAGACGGCGGCATTGAAGATGATGAACAGCGAGACCGCCGACAGCCTGCGGACCAATGGTGTCCAAAGCAGGCCCAAGCCCATGGTGAATTCGGCGACGCCGGCCATCGGGATGAAGACGTCCCGCGGCATGCCGAAGGTCAGGAACGGCTTGTCCAGGACGAGCGGGTAGAACCATTCGGGATAGGCGAATTTTTCGAGACTCGACCACATCAGTGCGATCGCCACGCCCCAGCGCAGGACTTCGAAGCGATGCTTGCGCCACTTCTCGTTGTCCGACGCCGCCAGCACCAGATAGAGCGCAACGCCGACGCCTAGGGCGAGGTAGTCCAGCAGGTGGAACAGGTCGTATTCGGTCAGCGCCATCGCCCACAGCAGGATGATGCCTGCCGCCGAGAATGGCATGGTCTTCTTGGAGAAAACGCCCAAGGCAATCAGTAGCTGAAGCCACGACACCCATTCCGCAGGCGTCTGCAGATCCGGCGTTAAGTAGACGCCACCCACGGCAAAGATCGCCACGAAGAAGGCGCCGATGACGCATCGTACGAAGTCGTCGAGCCTAAGCCATAGGGGATTGGAGATCTTGTCCATTCCCACGAGCACGGCTTCGCCGGCGGGGCGCCGTTCGATCTCCCGGGTCGCGAGGAAGAAGATCAGGACCAGCCCGATGGCCAGCCAGAACCAGGTATTGGTCAATGTCTGCATCACGGGTGCTGGCGACTGCCCGACGATGTAGGGCGCGAACCATTTCACGTGTGCCTGGGCAGGGACTGCCCATAGCGAAGTCACCAGCAGGACCGAGCTGAAACCGACAGCTCCCGCCCATCGAGGCCGAGCAGGTAGCGTAGGTTTTGTGGGCATAAGGTCAGCCATAGAGGCCTCTTGGGTTTTCATGGTTTTCATTGGGAATGGTCCAGATCGTGCAGTTGCACGCTCGTCGCAGGTGCTTCGAGGAGCAGTCGGGAAACGGTCAGTTCGGTCGCCATGTCCGGGATCGGCACGATCAGGATGAGATTGCCACGCGCCAACGACGTCTGGAGCTCGATAGCCGCTGGTTCGGTCATGACCTGCACGAATGCCCCCAGATGCTCGGGCAGCCCGGCATGCAGTCCGAAACCGACGACCAGTTCGACGTTGGACCGGCCGGTGATGCCCATCATGTTAGAGCGATCGCAACCGGCCTTTTCCAGGCCTTCGATGGTGCCGAACATGTCTTGCGTGTCGTGGAATACCGCCATGGCGATGCGCGGCTTCCGTGGCTGGGATGTCATTTTCCGGGCCCGCTCATGCCGAACCGATTTCGGACTCGGCGAGGAGGAGCAACTTCACCAGATCACGGATGACGAAGCCGCCACGATCCGGGAGGTCGATCACCCGCATAGTGCGCATCTTGGTGAGGGAGCGGCTGACGGTCTCGATCGTCAGGCCCAGGAAGTCGGCGATATCGACGCGACACATGGGCAGCGACAGGCGTTTGCCGACGACAGGTGCCGATTGACGGCTGGCCATACGGAGCAGGAACGACGCAATCCGCTCGATCGCAGACTTCCTGCAGAGCAAAATCGAGTGGTCCTGCATGCCAGCAACTGCTTCAGCGGCCATGTCGAGCAGTTTTTCGCTCAGTTCTGGCCGATTGCGCATGGCCAGAAGCAATGACGACCGAGGAATGACCTTAACATGCGTCTTCTCGATGACGTCGCAGTCAAAGCGGTAGGTGCTGCCATGGCCGAATCCGACGATGTCGCCCGGGAAGGCAAAGGCAATGATCTGCCGCCTGCCATCTGGGAATATCTTATAGGAGCGGGCGACGCCCTGCACGATCTCGAAGAATTCCGCGGTGCTGTCGCCTTCATGGAAGATGGGAGAGAAAGGCGCAAACGTTCGAACGCTGTCCCGGTCGATAGCGCTGCCCATCCACGACATCTGGCGCATATCGGTAGCTGCTTCACTGAAGAGGAGCATGATCTGGGTTCCGTGCCGTCGATCTGACCGCGGCATGGACAGATGGTCATGGCCAGGTAATCGGCGTACGCTGACTTCGTACCAAATTGTAACGAAACGTAACGGCTCCTCAATGTCGGGTCGTCGGCAAGGCGCGGATGACCGAGAACCAGCATCATATTCTTATCGTCGACGACGACGAACAAATTCGACGCCTGCTGCGGCGCTGTTTCGAAGGCGAGGGCTACCGTGTCAGCGAGGCGCAGGACCAGGACGGTGTCGATGAGGTGCTGTCGTCGGGCGTCGACCTGATCACCCTGGATCTCAACCTGGGCAGGACCGACGGCTTGTCCATTGCCCGCGCGGTGCGCCAGGGCTCCGACGTGCCGATCATTATGATCACCGGCAAGGGCGAGATGATCGACCGCGTGGTGGGGCTGGAGATTGGGGCCGATGACTACATTGCCAAGCCATTCTATCTGCGCGAAGTATTGGCTCGCGTTCGCTCGGTGCTGCGCCGCGCGCCGCACTCAGCGCCGTCGAAAATCGAGTCATCCAATTCTAACCACGCGAAGTTCGATGGCTTCGACCTGGATTTCGCTCGTCGAAAGCTGACCGGGCCCGATGACTTGGCCATCGAGATCACCAGTGGCGAATTTGACCTGCTCGTCCTGTTTGTCAATCATGCCCATCGCGTCCTAAGTCGCGACCAGATCATGGACCTTCTCAAGGGCAACGAATGGAGCCCCAACGATCGCAGCATCGACAACCAGATCGCTCGACTGCGTAAACGGATCGAAATCGATAGCGGCAGCCCACGGCTGCTCAAGACGATACGGGGGGCGGGCTACAGCTTCACGCCCGATACCCTGACCATCTGATAGTCATGGGTTCAGGATGTCGTCGATCGCTTTGGCCAGCTCGGCCTGGCGATACGGCTTCCGCAGAACCTTGAGCTGCTGGGCGGCCAACTCGTCGGTCTGCGCCAGGACATCCGCATAGCCGGACGTCAACAGGACGCAGATGTGAGGGTACAGTGTACGCACCTTGGCGCTCAATTCGTATCCCGACATCCCGCCCGGCATCACCAGGTCGGTGACAAGCAGGGCCACCTCCGTGTCCCCCTCCAGGAGCGCAAGCGCTTCGACGCCGTTGCTGGCTTCGAACACGTGATAGCCCAACCGCGTCAGTCTCGACACGGTCAACTTGCGAACCCTGTCGTCGTCCTCGACCGCTAGGATGACCCGGCCTTTGCCACCGGATGTCGCCGCCGGCATCGGGGCAGGGGGAAGAACCACAGGCTCATCGAGATAACGTGGGAGGAATATGCTGACCGTCGTTCCCTTGCCATGTTCGCTGGAGATGCTGGCGTGCCCACCGGACTGCTTGGCGAAGCCATAGATCATGGAAAGACCAAGACCGGTGCCTTTTCCCGGCTCCTTCGTCGTGAAGAAGGGCTCGAAGACACGGTGGCGAAGCTCGGTGGGAATGCCGCTGCCAGTGTCTGCAACGGAAAGCCGAACGTATTCACCGGGCGTCAGCCGGTCCAAACGGTCGGACATCGTCTCATCGATGACGACGTTGCTGGTCTCCAGGACCAGATGGCCTCCATTCGGCATGGCGTCCCGCGAATTCACGGTGAGGTTGATGATCGCGCTTTCGACCTGCGATGCGTCCACCTTCGTAGACCACAGTTGAGGGCTCAAGGAATTCGAGAGCTGTATGGTAGCGCCCAACGTCCGGTGCAGCATATCGGTCAGCCCGACGACGAAGACGTTGAGGTTGACGATCTCTGGTTCGAGATAGGAGCGACGGGCGAATGCCAGAAGACGAGCCGTAAGACGAGCACCGTGGTCAGCTGCCTCCAAGGCCTCGGCGACGAGCTCCTTCTGCAGCGGCGTCGTCAATTTTTCGTCCAGCATTTCCAGATTGCCCACCACGACGGTCAGCAGATTGTTGAAATCATGGGCGATGCCGCCGGTGAGCTGGCCCAAGGCCTCCATCTTCTGAAACTGCCGAAGGGCCATCTCGGTGGCCTTGTTTGACGAGAGGTCGCGAATGATCCCAGTGAAGTAGGTCTGCCCCTCCATCTCGAATTCGCTGACGGCAAGATGCATCGGGAAAACACTGCCATCGTTGCGTCGCCCTGTCACTTCGCGTCCGATGCCGATGATCTTCCGCTGACCGGTGTTGCGATGATTGGTCAGAAAGCCGTCGTGCTGGGAGTGGTAGGGTTCGGGCATCAAGAAATGGACGTTGCGCCCGATAAATGCGTCCCGATCGTATCCGAAGAGCGTAGCCGCAGCTGGGTTGACCGTCGTGATGGTGCCCACGTGATCGATGGTGATGATTGCATCGAGCGCAGATTCCAGAATCGCCTGCAGCTTCTTTGCCTGGCCTGCGAGACTCGCAGTGGCTGTCATATCGATACCGGGGTTGGTGTTCCTCGAGACCGTACCCTCTCTGGGCCACTCGCACAACGCGCATGACCCATCGCTCAAGTCGCCGTTAAACGCCAACAGCTGCCGTAGATCGCCTTGAAACGATCCTCGACCTTCTAGGGGACGCGAACTTCCTTCATCACATCGAGATTCGCCAGTCGTCGCCAACTAGCGCCATGCGACCATGCCCAGGAATTTGTCGCTATGGTTGCCAATTTTTGCTCTGCGCAGCATTTGCAGCACGCCAGGATGCCGTCAGGCCCTCGGCACATTTGGAATGGTCCATGACGGAAAACTCGCAACAACATCCTTACGGTTTTCCTGATGAATGGTCCTACTGGGTGAAAACTGGCCAGGACTCGGGCTATGGCGGCATCAGGTGTTTCACACCTCCTGATACCTCCAAACTTCCTACTAAAAGTTTGAAAACCACGCGCTGTTTCGGCGATTGCTACTTTCGCTGCGAGACTTCGCTCACGCAAGCAGCGCTCTCACCTTCATCCGCAAGTGAGCTGCTGCCGGTTTTGAGGACACCGAGTTAAGGTGTTTTTGGAACTGGAGAGTTTTGATGGAGAGACGCAAGTTCAGCCGGGAGTTCAAGCTCGAGGCTGTTAAGCTGGTCAGGGAACGAGGCGTTGCGGTGGCGCAGGCGGCCCGTGATCTGGACCTGCATGTGAACGTGTTGCGCAAATGGGTGCGTGACGGTGTAGCGATCCTGACGATTGTCAGCGCCGCGACGACTTTCATGTGCCCCGTGATCGACCGGTTCCATCACGCGGACAAAGGCAGTGGCGTCGCTGCCGGTCTCCAGAAGCCGCGGCCTGCCGGCTGCAAGGCGATCGAAAGTCTCCGGGA
>NZ_LAPV01000067.1 GCF_000971275.1 Devosia psychrophila
CCCCCCTCCCTGACCCTCCCCCTCCCCGCAAGGGGGAGGGTGTCGACTGAAACATCGCTGCGTAATACGCCCAACATCGCGGCAGGCTTGCAGTCCTGCCGCCTTATCCCTAAAGCGTGCCTGCTCCAGACTTGAAAGACTTAGGCCATGGCATCTCTTCCCCAGGACAAGCTCGACGCGCTTGAGACGCGGTTCCAGTATGTCGAGGCAGCGCTTTCGGGCGGCGCCGGGCCGGAGGAGTTCGTCAAGTTTTCCAAGGAACATGCCGAACTGGCGCCAATCGTTGGCGAAATCCGGGCCTATAACAAGGCGCTGAGCGACCGGGCCGAGGCTGAAGCCCTGCTCAAGAGCGGCGACAGGGAAATGGCCGACATGGCCCAGGCCGAAATTCTGGAACTCGACGAGACCATCGAGCGGCTGTTCCAGGCGGTGCGTATCCTGCTGCTGCCCAAGGACGAGGCCGACGAAAAGTCGATTATTCTCGAAATCCGCGGCGGCACGGGCGGCGACGAAGCGGCGCTGTTCGCGGGTGACCTGTTCCGCATGTATGAGCGCTACGCCCAGGGCCATGGCTGGAAAGTCGCCGTTATGGAGGAGAGCCCCGGCGAAATGGGGGGCTTCAAGGAAATCATCGCAAATGTCTCGGGCAAGGGCGTCTATGCGCGGATGAAGTTTGAATCCGGCGTACATCGCGTCCAGCGCGTGCCGGCCACCGAAGGTTCGGGCCGTATTCACACCTCGGCAGCGACCGTGGCCGTGCTGCCGGAAGTCGAAGAGATCGACATCGAAATCCGCACCGAGGATATCCGCATCGATACGATGCGCGCCTCTGGAGCTGGCGGCCAGCACGTTAACACCACCGATTCGGCGGTACGCATCACCCATATTCCGTCTGGCATCGTCGTCACCTCGGCGATGAAGTCCCAGCACCAGAACCGGGCGCTGGCCATGCAGGTGCTGCGCTCGCGGCTGTATGACATGCAGCGCGCGGAGCGCGACAGCGCCCGCTCCGCCGAGCGCAAGGGGCAGGTGGGCTCGGGCGATAGGTCCGAGCGCATCCGCACCTATAATTTCCCACAGGGCCGTGTTACCGATCACCGCATCAACCTGACGCTCTACAAGCTCGAAAAGGTCATCGCCGGCGAAGCGCTGGATGAAATGATCGAAGCGCTGATCACCACCAGCCAGGCTGAACAGCTTGCGGCGATGGAAACCCCAAACTGAACGACACGCCCAGCATCGGAGCGCTGTGGCGCGGCTGGCGAGATGTACTCGGCCGGCTGGGCTTTGCCAGCGCAGCGCTCGACGCGAAGCTGCTCACCGGGCATGCGCTCGGACTGAGCACTTTGGAATTGGCAACGCGCGAAAATGAGCCGGTCGATGAGGTTGCTGCAGGGCGGGTCGCCGAATTGCTGCAACGCCGGATGAGCGGTGAATCAGTGGCGCGGATCATTGCCGAGCGTGAATTCTACGGGCTGGCCTTTCGGCTCAACGAAGCGACGCTCGAGCCACGGCCCGATACCGAACTGCTGGTCGATCTGGCACTGGGATTTTTGCCTGCGGGTGGGCGGGTGCTTGATCTGGGCACCGGTTCGGGCTGTATTCCGATTGCGATATTGGCCAACCAGCCGGCTGCGACGGCAGTTGCAGTGGACCTCAGTGCAAGGGCATTGGAGGCGGCGCAGGAAAACGCCGCGCTGCACGGGATGAGCGAGCGGATCGCGTTACAGCAGGGAGATTGGTTCGAGCCACTTTCGAGCGAGCGCTTCGATCTCATCGTCTCCAACCCGCCCTACATCACATCGGCGATCGTTGAGACGCTGGAGCCGGAGGTGAAGGACTTCGATCCGCGCCTGGCGCTGGATGGCGGGCCTGACGGCCTCGCGCCCTACGTTATTATCTGTGCAGAATCCGTTCGTTTTCTGAAGCCTGCCGGCTGGTTGCTGGTCGAGATCGGTTTCGACCAGGGCGCTGCAGTCAGCGCCTTGATGTTGCAAGCCGGGTTCGAGGAGGTCACGGTGCATCGGGATCTCAACGGACTTGATCGTGTTGTCGCAGCGCACCACATTTGAACAGATAAAACATATGGCGCGGTGAGACGTGCAATTAGTGCTGGCAAAGACGAAACGAACGATATAGTTTGTTGGTAGCTGTCAACGGCGCTTCATGAGCGCCACGGTGACTAGCCATCCGTTATATCCATTGGCTGCAAGGCAGCGCGGTTCCAGCAAAGGCAGGAACGACGCGGGATGGGTTCGGGGCGCCGTCAGACGGTTGGGTTTTCATGAAGCCAAGATAGACCCCGGTTTGCAAAGCCATAGTGCTTTATCCGGATGGCCAGACCAGGCAGGAAGCCGGTCCGCCCGCAGTGTGACGCTCATTTTTCTAGAGTCAGATAAAGCGACCAGATGAGACCCAATAGTAATCAGAATAACAAGAACCGGCAGCGCAGCCGGAATGGCGGACGCAAGCATGTCAATCCGCTATCCCGCAATTTCGAGAGCAATGGTCCGGACGTGAAGGTGCGCGGCAACGCTGCCCATGTTGCCGAGAAGTACCTGCAGCTGGCGCGCGATGCGCAGTCAAGCGGTGACTCGGTCATGGCGGAGAACTATCTCCAGCATGCCGAGCATTATTTCCGCATCGTCTCTAGTGCCGTGCAGGCCCAGAACGGCCAGCGGCCGGATGGCGACGACGACTATGATGACGACATGCCGGAAATGAATTCCCGCTTTTCGTCGCCGCTGCCCCAGCCGCAGCAGCAATATATCCAGGGTGAGGGCGACGAGCAGCCCGAAGCCAGCGAACAGCCCCGGCAGCAGCAGGGTGAACAGCGCCCGCCGCGGCAGGATGGCCAGCCCGAAGGTGAACGTCCACAGCGCGGCGATCGTCGTGATCGACCACGTCGGGAACGCTTCCGCCCGGAAGGCGAAGTGCAGCAGCCAGTCGTCGCCGAGCAGGCACAGCCGGTTACCGCCGAGGCCGTGGAAGTGGCTCCGGCTCCAGTTCAGGCTCCAGTCGAAGCCGAAGGCGAAACGGCCAAGCCGCGCGAGCGCCGTCCGCGCCGCCGTCGTACCGCCGCTGGCGAGGGCGATCTGGCCAATGCCGACGAACCAGATGTCGGTGGCCTGCCGGCCTTTCTGACGGCCGGCACGACCAACGCTGCCGAATAAGCGACACAAGATTTTTGAGAAAAGGCCGGACAGCAATGTCCGGCCTTTTTGTTTGAAAAACCGCTCCCATATATCGGGGTGTGACGGAGCAGTGCCGCGTGTCGGGCGTTTCATCAGACGACGCTTCCGCCGCGTGTTTTGGTGCCTTCGGGGCCGGGCAGCGGGCGAAACAAGGAGAGTTGAGTTGAATATCGAGAAATATACCGAGCGGGCTCGTGGTTTTATCCAGAGCGCGCAGACGGCCGCGCTGGGCAAAGGCCACCAGCAGTTCGCACCAATTCATCTTCTGAAAGTCTTGCTCGACGACGATCAGGGCATGGCCAACGGCCTGATCGAGCGCGCCGGTGGCGATCCCAAGGCAGCCCGAGCCGGCGTCGAAGCCGCCATAGCGAAAATCCCATCCGTATCCGGCGACGGCTCGCAGCTTTATCTCAGCCGCGAACTGGCGCGCGTATTTGACACTGCCGAAAGCGCAGCCCAGAAGTCCGGCGACTCCTACGTCACCGTTGAACGGCTGTTACTAGCGCTGGTGGTCGAGAAGGATACCGATGCCGGCAAGATACTGAGCTCGGCCGGCGTCACGCCGCAAACCCTCAACACCGCTATCGAAACCATCCGAAAAGGCCGCAGCGCCGATTCGGCCACAGCTGAAAACAGCTATGATGCGCTCAAGAAATATGCCCGCGACCTGACCCAGGATGTGCGGGAGGGTAAGCTCGACCCGGTGATCGGTCGCGACGAGGAAATCCGCCGGACCATCCAGGTGCTGAGCCGACGCACCAAGAACAACCCGGTTCTCATTGGCGAGCCCGGCGTCGGCAAGACGGCGATCGCCGAAGGTCTTGCCATTCGCATCGTCAATGGCGACGTGCCGGAGAGCCTCAAGAGCAAGTCGTTGCTGTCTCTCGATATGGGCGCTCTGATCGCCGGTGCCAAATATCGCGGCGAGTTCGAGGAGCGGCTGAAGTCGGTGCTTAGCGAAGTCACGTCCTCGGACGGGCAGATTATCCTGTTCATCGACGAGATGCATACGCTGGTCGGTGCCGGCAAGGCCGATGGGGCGATGGACGCGTCCAATCTGCTCAAGCCCGCCTTGGCTCGCGGTGAGCTGCATTGCGTTGGCGCCACGACGCTCGATGAATATCGCAAGCATGTCGAGAAGGACCCGGCTTTGGCGCGTCGCTTCCAGCCGGTGTTTGTCGATGAGCCCAGCGTCGAGGACACCATCTCGATCCTGCGCGGCCTCAAGGAAAAATACGAGCTGCATCACGGCATCCGCATTTCAGATTCGGCGCTGGTCAGCGCAGCGACGCTGTCCAACCGCTACATCACCGACCGCTTCCTGCCCGACAAGGCCATCGACCTGATGGACGAAGCGGCAGCGCGCCTGCGCATGGCCGTCGATAGCAAGCCGGAGGCGCTGGACGAACTCGATCGCCGCATCATGCAGCTCAAGATCGAGCGCGAGGCGCTGAAGAAGGAAACCGACGACGCTTCGGCCACCCGGCTCGACCGGCTTGAGAACGAGCTGGCCACACTCGAAGAGCAGGCCCAGGTGATGTCGGCCAAATGGCTGGCTGAAAAGGAACGCCTGCAGGGTAGCCAGAAGCTCAAGGAAGCGCTGGATTCGGCGCGCAGCCAGCTGGAAATTGCGCAGCGCCAAGGCGATCTGGCCAAGGCCGGCGAGCTTGCCTACGGCGTCATTCCCGATCTCGAAAAGCGCATCAAGAGTGCAGACGACGCCAATGGTGACGGCAAGGCCGATCCGCTGATGGCCGCCGAAGTGGTTATGCCGAGCGATATCGCCGGCGTGGTCAGCCGCTGGACCGGTATTCCGGTCGACCGGATGCTGGAAGGAGAGCGCGACAAATTGCTCAAGATGGAGGAGTCGCTCGGTGCCCGGGTGATTGGCCAGGCCGAAGCGGTGGCTGCGGTGGCGAAGGCCGTGCGTCGCTCGCGGGCGGGCCTGCAGGATCCGAACCGGCCGATCGGCTCGTTCATGTTCCTCGGGCCAACCGGCGTCGGCAAGACCGAGCTGACCAAGTCGCTGGCGCAGTTCCTGTTCGACGACGAGACCGCTTTGGTGCGCATTGACATGAGCGAGTTCATGGAAAAGCACTCGGTGGCTCGCCTGATCGGGGCCCCTCCGGGCTATGTCGGTTATGACGAAGGCGGCATGCTGACCGAAGCCGTGCGGCGCCGGCCCTATCAGGTCGTGCTGTTCGACGAGATCGAAAAAGCCCATCCGGATGTGTTCAACGTTCTGTTGCAGGTGCTCGACGACGGTCGTCTAACCGACGGGCAGGGGCGTACGGTCGATTTCCGAAATACGGTCATCATCATGACCTCCAACCTTGGTTCGGAATATCTGGTCGATCTCAAGGACGGGGAATCGGTCGAACTGGTGCGCGGGCGGGTGATCGACATGGTCAAGACGGCTTTCCGCCCGGAATTCCTCAATCGCATCGACGAGATCCTGCTGTTCCACCGGCTGGGTCGCGAACATATGGGCTCGATTGTCGATATCCAGTTCGGTCGCCTTTTGAACCTGCTGAAGGATCGTGACATCAGCCTCGAGCTGACGCCGCGGGCTCGCGAGTGGCTGGCCAACGAAGGCTACGATCCTGCGTATGGTGCCCGGCCGCTGAAGCGCGTCATCCAGCGTTCGGTGCAGGATGGCCTGGCCGATGAAATCCTTGGTGGTCGCGTCAGCGACGGCAGCCGGGTCGTGGTCGATGCCAACGAAAACGGCATCGTGCTGCTGCCGGGCGGCGCCGGCAAGGCCGACGCTGCGGCTTAAAATGCATATGGGCCGGTCACCAGACCGGCCCATTTTTGTTCATCAAAGCGCCTTTACGGCCAAGGTGTCATCCCGGCCTTGAGCCTGGATTCATCTCGAGATGTGTCCGCAGCCGCAAGGCGGTTCGTTCGATCGATCTGGCGCGTTGGGCGGGATCTCAAGATGGGCCCCGGCTCAAGGCCGGGGTGACATCAGGGTGCGACCAATCAAGTGGACCTCTTCCCGCCCGCCAAATTTTGTCTTAGAACAAATCAAGAACTTTGGAGTCCCCCATGACCGACAAACTGGACTATATCGAATTTCCTTCCACCAACCGCGCAGCCACGAGCGCCTTTTTTAACGTCGCCTTTGGCTGGGGCACGATCAGCTACGGCCCCGACTATGATGCACTGAGAGATGCCGGCCTCGATGGTGGCGTCGACCAGGCGCCGGAAAAGGTCGCGGCCACAATGGCCATCGTACGCACGGATAACCTCGACGACGCCGAGCGTCGGGTGCTGGCCGCTGGCGGCACGATTACCAAGCCGCAATTCGACTATCCCGGTGGCCGGCGCTTTCATTTTCGCGAGCCGGGCGGAAACGAGATGGCGGTCTATATCGCGCGGGAATAGTCTCTGTCGGAATCAACACCCGGACCCAGCATGACCCAGGAAATCGCCGCCCCGCAAAGCCGCCGCTTCGTGCTGGTGGCGGCGATCCTTGCCTCGAGCATGGGCTTCATTGATGGATCAGTGATTTCCATTGCCATCCCGGCGATCCGCTCCGATCTCGGCGCCACGCTGGCTGAGGCGCAATGGATCAGCAATGGCTATCTGCTGTTCCTCTCGGCACTGATCCTGCTTGGCGGCGCGGCGGGCGATCGCTTCGGCCTGCGTAAGATGTTCGGGTTGGGCATCGTGGTGTTCGTCGGCGCCTCGGTGATCTGCGCCCTGGCGCCAACGCCGCTGGTGCTGGTGATCGCCCGCGCCGTGCAGGGCATGGGTGCTGCCTTCATGGTGCCGGGCAGTCTTGCGATTATCGCCAAGGCCTATCCGCGCGAGGAACGTGGCCGCGCCATCGGCATCTGGGCGGCGGCTTCGTCGCTGACGTCTATCGCGGGCCCGATCATCGGCGGCTTTCTGCTCACCGCTCTGGGCGACTGGAGCTGGCGACTGGTGTTCGCGGTCAACCTGCCGCTGGGTATCGGCGCGCTGGCTCTGCTCTGGTTCAAGGTAGCGCCCGACCGCCCCGAGGCCGGCCGCAAGCTGGACGTTGCCGGTGCTGTGCTGGCGACGCTAGCGCTGATGGCGATCGCCTATGGCCTGACCGGGGATGGCAGCGACAGTGTTCCGCCACTATCCCATACGCTGCTGTGGTGCGGCGCGGGCATCCTGCTGGCGGGCGCCTTCCTGTTCTGGGAGCATAGAGCCCCGGCGCCGATGCTTCCCCTCCGCCTGTTTGCCAACAAGGGCTTTTCCGGCGCCAACGGGCTGACCTTCACCCTCTATTTTGCGCTGGGTGGTACAATGTTCTACCTGCCAATGACGATGATCGGCGGTTGGGGTGAAACGCCGGCTACGGTCTCGCTGGCTCTATTGCCCATGGGTATCCTGCTGACAGCACTCTCTTCCTTCAGCGGCAAATGGGCCGATCGCTTCGGCGCCGGCCCGTTGATTGCGCTCGGCTCACTCATCGTCGCGCTGGCCTTCGCCGTCCTTGGCCTCACCGCTCCGATGCACAATGTCTGGGGGGCCGTCATGCCCAGCATGGCCTTGCTCGGGCTTGGCATGGGCCTCGTGGTATCACCGCTTTCGACCGCTGTCATGACATCGGTGGAAGATAGTGAAACCGGCGTTGCCTCGGGCGTCAACAATGCCGTGGCGAGGGTAGCGGGTCTGGTCGCTGTGGCCTCGCTGGGCGCCATCGTCGCCAAGGTGTTCGAAGAGGCGCTGGGTTCTGCCGCCGAACTGCCGGTCTTCTTCGGCATCATGGCGACAGGCCTGAGTGCCGGCGATGAAGCGATCCGGCTGGCTGCGACCGACAGCGCCTTTGCCACGATCTGCTATATCACCGCCGGGCTGAGCCTGGTCTCGGCACTGGTGGCCTGGCTGACGCTGGAGCGGAAGGGTCGCTCCTAGGCGGACATCCCCGCCAGTGCGGGAATGGCATCTTCGATCAGGGCGTTAAGGTCGGCGTCGTGGCCTGGGCCACGGTAACCGGCGCCGGTTCCCGCGCCATCAGGTCGTTGATCTGCGCCATGGTCTGATGAAACTGCGCCTCATATTGCTGGGGCAGCACATTATCCTTGGGCAGCTTGACGCTGAGTGGATCGACCAGGTTGCCGTTGATCTTGATCTCGAAATGCAGGTGCGGTCCGGTCGATTGCCCGGTCGAGCCGACATAGCCGATCAACTGGCCCTGGCGCACGCGGCTGCCGACGCCGAGGCCGTCGACATAGCGCGACATGTGGCCATAGGCCGTCTCATAGCCGTTGACATGGCTGATCTCGACCTTGTTGCCATAGCCGGACGCCCATTTGTAATATTCGATGACGCCGTCACCTGCCGCATAGATCGGCGTACCAGAACGGGCGGCCAGATCGACCCCGGTATGCAGGCGCCGAGTCTTGAAAATGGGGTGAATACGGTAGCCGAAGCGCGAACGCAGGGTGCCGCCGCCTTCGAGCGGACGCCGATTGAGGAAGCGCTTGCCGGTTTCGCCATCTGGATCATAGAAGTCGATGACGCCATCGTCGGTCCCAAAGCGGTACAGCTGGCGCGTGGTGCTGCCCAGGGTCAGCCCGACGAAGAGCAGCTCCGTCTTGCCAGCGGCATCCGGGGTCGATTCCAGAATCTCGATGGCATCCCCGGCAGCGATCTTCTTGGTCATGTCCACGTCATAGGCAAACATGCCGATGATGCGCTCTATGGTGGCGTCGTCGAGGTCATGCTTGCGGCCGGTCTCCCAGATCGAGCGATAGACGCTCGGCAGGTTGGCGACGTTGACCTCTTCGGTGTCTTCCTCGGGGAACTGGATTTCGGCGGGGGCGAGGCCCAGCACATACTGGCCCTTGTCGGTCAGCGCGACCGTAGCGCGATGCACGTCCACATCGGCCCCGTCATCATGCAGGTAAATGCTAAGCCGATAGGGGATCAGCGTATTGGAGGTGCGCGACGGCCCGAACAGGATGCGCAGGCGCGCGCCGGATGGGAGATCAGTGGACGGGAAGACGTTCTGCAGCGTCGTGTCGATCGCCGTGATCATGGAGTCGGTGAAACCG
This sequence comes from Devosia psychrophila, assembly GCF_000971275.1. Classification (GTDB taxonomy): domain Bacteria; phylum Pseudomonadota; class Alphaproteobacteria; order Rhizobiales; family Devosiaceae; genus Devosia; species Devosia psychrophila. The sequence goes on from NZ_LAPV01000067.1 coordinate 9,233, forward strand.
TTGCGGCGCATCACGTCATTAAGCGGCGTGCGTTCGCGCATGGTGAGAATACGCTCCGATCGGCCAAGCGTCGCTTCGGCTGCCTGGACAGTCTGGGGCACCACGGTCACATTTTCTGCCACGCCACCAAGCGTCGTGCCGCCCGGCTGCATACCGAGGTCGCGTACCGACGGTCCGAGGGCGGCATAGGCAAGCGTTGGTGGCGTCTCGTCCTCGCTAAAGAAGGTCGCCTCGACCACGCTGCGCACATATTCTGCGGCGGACTGGTCGGAGATGGCGCGCGGCGGCACGAAGGTCATCGGCATGGCGGCAAGGCGCACGGCCACCTCGCCCTCGACTTCGGCGCCATAGACATCGGTATTGATGTCCATGCTGGCGGCGGTGGCCTCGATCGGCTGGGTAGCATTGAGGATGGCCACCGGATCATAGTCCGGCACCCCATCGGACAGAGAGGTAGGCGCGGTCGCGAGGGTGGCTCTGATGCGGATGAAGGGTTGGTTGCGGATCATGTCGCGACCATCGACCGTCTCGCGGATCGAAGCCTCGATGACCTCGAGGTCGGAACGGGTCGCCGTTACCGGGCGCATGCGCGAGGTCTTGGCCGATAGATCGGTCGGTGTCAGTGCCTCGGCCTTGGGCCGGGAGATCTGCAAGGCTTCGTAAGCGGTCGAGAAACTCGCTTGGCCCTGGAAGGAGACATAGAGTGCGGCGCCCATCAGCAGCACGCTGGTCAGGCCGGTCATTACCGTGCCCGTCAGCCAGGCAAAGCTCAGCTCGCGGCCATGCGGGATTTCGCCATCGGTCGATTGCACCGTCAGGGCCGGGCTGTCTTCGAAGCCCGCAGACTTCAGCAGCGCGGCATGACGGTTTCTTTGCGTTGCGTTCAACGCCTCATCCTTTGATCTGTCACGGCAATCCCCCGGATCCGGTCTTCTAGCCGGTTCTAAGCGCGCTGCGCTCGCATACGTGCGCGGAGTCTATATCACGCACCCACCTGATCCAAAATAAATACGGCGAAACTACGGGGGGCCTGCGAGGCTCGGGCGGCAGCTCATATAGAGTGAGCTATAGAGTGAGCTATAGAGGGGGTCGCAGAGGCCATCGGGAGAGACGGGGAGCCATAACCCCTGATGGCTCCAGCTTCGGGGATAATCCAACGTGCAACGTCGAGAAGCGCAAACGGCCGAAACGGGCGCAATCTCTGGTGCTTCAGTCGAGTTTTCCACACGCCGCATTTCGTGCCGGAACGAAAATGACGCTTTTGTCGTTTTTGGGGGTTTACAGAAAAACGGACCGCCCCTATAACCCGGTCATCGCTTCAGGGCGCGGCGCCAAACGGCTCCGGGCACCGAAGCAAGTCACTGAAATTGAAAAGAAATTTTCGAAATTAGCGACTGAAAAGCGGGTGTTGACACGAAAAGATGTGTCAACTATAACACCGCCACGCTGACGACGTTGAGTGCATTGCACTCCCACTGTTAGCGTTTTCTGACAAGGCAGGCTTTGCTGCTGGGCAACCAGTGACGAAGCTATGTTGCGAAAGAATTCTGAAAGCCTCGGGCTTTCATGACGTCCTAGCCAGTGATGGCAGTGAGGTCAGCTCTTTGACATTGTGAAGATAGAAGAAAGAGAAACGTGGACGGCGAGGTTCTTGCGAACGGAAGCTGGGGTTTACTCCGGTGGAAGTTACAAAGACTTTCGATGGGTGTACGTTTTCTTGAGAGAAAGCATAATGTTCTCGCTGACTTCGGTTAGCTGAGGATAGTGTGAGTTCTCGTCAATCATGCAAACGTGCATTCAGCGACCATGTCAGATTTC
>NZ_LAPV01000068.1 GCF_000971275.1 Devosia psychrophila
ATGTGGGTGAGACGCATGCGGATCCGCCATAGGGTGCACCGCAGATCAAGCCCGAGGCTCAGGGTAGTGAGGTCAATAAAGCCCGGCACCGTGGCGGTGGCGACGATGAGGGTCAGCGCCAGAATAACGCCGACACGGTAGCGAACGATCTGGGACAACAGGGTCATCAAGCCACTCCCCGCTTGCGAAATGCTGCGTCCAGAGCGACCGCCAAGGCGATCAATAGCCCGAGCACAAAGCCCTGCATCGGTGTCCGAACGCCTTGCAGCACCATGATGTTGGTCAGGATCTGGACAAAGGTCAGCCCGGCTATAGAACGTGGGATTGATCCGAAGCCACCCATGATGGATACGCCCCCCACCACGACCGCAGTGATGGCGCTGAACTCATAACCGGTCCCGACCAGCGGGCGGGCGCTTTGCAGCGTGAGGCCAAGTAGAGCGCCGCTCAGTCCGCTGCAGAGTGCGGTGATCACGAAGGCGCCGGCCTTGACCGCGCGCACAGGCACGGCGCTGGCTTCGGCAGCGCGATAGTTCCCACCTGTCGCTTTGGTCCAGCGGCCCCAGAACGAGCGGGCGAGCACGAAATTGCCGATCAGCGCGATGGCGACGAACACAAGGACGATGACTGGAACGCCCAGGACCCTACCTTTGACAAGGGCCGCGGTTTCGGGATCTGTGCCATAGACGATGACACCGCCCACTGCCGCCTGAACGATGCCCAGAACGATCGTGCCGACGCTGAGCGTGGCGATGATCGGGTTAACGCCCACGTACCCAATCAGGATGCCATTTACGAGACCGCAAAGGCCTGCAAGGAGTACCGCTACTGCGAAAGCTGCAACCGGGCCGATCTCAGGCTGCAGCGACAAGGCGAGGATGGCACCGCAGGCGATGGTTGCGGGCACCGAAAGTTCGGCCATGCCGCCCACGACCAGAACAAAGGTCATGCCAACCACGACAATGCCCACCAGGGCCATTGATGTCAGGATATTGACCAGGTTGCCCGAGGTGAAAAACACCGGGCTGGCCATTGAGCCATAAAGAAGAGCGGCAAGGATCGCTACGATCAGCGCACCTCGGGAGGCGAACTGCGCAAACCTGTTGCCGCGATTGAACCTGGAATCCTTTGCGCTTGCTGGCGCAGCGATCGAAGCCTCGCTCATGCAGCCTCCTCCCCCGTGGCGAGCGCCATGATGCGCTCGTCGTTCAACGATGCCCGATCAAGGGCCGGGCATGCCCGACCCTCCCGCATGACAATGACGCGGTCGCACACACCCAGGATCTCGGGGAGCTCCGACGAGATCATCACCACGGCCATGCCGCCAGCCACAAGTTCGCCCACGATGCGGTGGATCTCGGCTTTGGCTCCGACGTCGACGCCCCGAGTCGGTTCGTCCAGGATCAGCACGGACGGATTGGCAGACAGCCATTTGGAGATGACCGCCTTCTGCTGGTTTCCGACGGAGAGCAAGTCGATGCGACGCTGGGGGTCAGACGGGATGATGGAGAGGTCCTTGGCATAACGCGCCGCCAGGGCCCGGTCCTGCTGCGTGCTGATCCGGCCCAGTTTGCAGATCTGGCGCAGGATCGGCAGGATGATGTTGTCGCGCACCGTCATCGCCGGGATGATACCGTCTAGTTTGCGGTCCTCGGGCACGTACACCACGCCGGCCTTGCCGGCTGCAGCGGGCGAGCCGATCTTGACGGGCCTGCCATGAATCTCGATCTGGCCGGCGGTAAGCCTGGCAAGACCGAAGATGGCTTTGGCGACTTCCGTGCGACCGGCGCCGACCAGTCCCGTCAGCCCCAGGATTTCGCCGGCACGCACATCAAAACTCACGTTTTCAAAATTCTGTCCGTCGGAGAGTCCGCTGACCTTGAAGACCACGTCCCCGATGACGGAAGGGCTCTTTGGGAAGATGTCGGTAACGTCGCGCCCCACCATCAGCTTGATCATCTCACCGGCGGTGACCCCGTGTGCGGGTCGCGTCTCGATCATGTTGCCGTCGCGAAGGATGGTCACCTCGTCGGCGATCTCGAGGACCTCCTTGAGGCGGTGGCTGATGTAGATGATGGCAATCCCCTTGTCGCGCATGCGACGCAGGATCGCGAACAGCGCCGCTGTCTCATGATCGCTCAAGCTGGAGGTCGGTTCGTCCAGCACGATAACGCGCGGATCGGCCGAATAGGCCTTGGCGATTTCCACCAGCTGCTGCTGACTGATTGGCAGATCGCCCAGCCGCGCTCTGGGGTCTATCGAGGCGCCGAGCTGCGTGAGCACAGCGGCGGCATTGCGAACCATGGCCGCCTTGTCGATCATTCCCCACCGACGCGGCATGCGTCCCAGATAAACATTTTCGGCGACGCTGAGATCAGGAACCAGATTGAGTTCCTGGTGAACCATGCGGATGCCGAGCTTTTGGGCATCGGCGGGCTTGCGCATCCTGACTTCGGCGCCGGCGATCTCGGTCGTGCCGCTGGTGGGCATATAGGTGCCACTCAGGATTTTCATGAGGGTGGATTTGCCCGCGCCATTCTCCCCGACCACGGCATGGATGGTGCCATAGCGCACGGTAAAATTGACATTGGACAGCGCCTTGACGCCTGGAAATGTCTTGGTGATGCCGCGCATTGTCAGCGCGCAATCGGATGGGCTCATTCGGCTTTGCCTCCTCACAGCAGCGCCGTCATCTTGTGTCAGGTAGGTTCCGCCCCCACTTCCACGAGGAAGCAGTCTCCTTCAGCACTGTTACCCAACACGCTGTTCGTTCTATTACACTAATATAATAGTATGGCAAAGGTTATTTGACTGGCGCTCGCCGTTAGGCGGGTGGTTAGGAAAATGGCTGGAATTGACATTCTAATATAATGGTGTTGATAACCTGGGTAAATGGAGTGCGCAGAGATGGAACTGGACGCTTCGAGCCTGAATCGATCGCTGCCATTGCGCGATCAGATTTACCAGATGGTCCGCAACATGATCGTCATGGGGCAGCTCAAGCCCGGCGAATCGATCAACGAAATCCTGATCGCCGAAATCCTAGGGGTGTCGCGAACGCCGGTTCGCGAGGCCGTCAAGCGCATCAGCGATGAAGGGCTGGTGCGGGTCATCGCCCAAACCGGCACGTTTGTATCGCCGATCAGCCGCGATGGGCTTGAAGAAGCCTATGTCATCCGGCGCGCTCTCGAGATGGAGAGTGCCCGCCGCGCCGCCCCCAAGTTCGACGCCGCAGCGGCCGAAGGTCTTGAGGACAATATTGCGGCGCACCGGCTGGCGATCACGCGCGGGCGCTACACGACGGCAATTCAGCTCGATGATGTCTTTCACCGCACCATCGCGGAGATTTGCGGCTTCCCCGCGATTTGGCGGGCGGTTGATATCTCCAAGGCGCAGATGGACCGGGGACGGTACATGGCCATTCCCAAGCCTGGCTATGGGGACCAGACCATCGAGCAGCATACCGCTATCCTCGAAGCTTTGCGCCGGAAGGATCCAGAAGGCGCGGCGCGGGCCATGGAAAACCATCTCGAAACCTCCTTCCGCAACACCCTTGAAGTGGCGGAGAACGTGCTGGGATAGACCCGCCTGCACCTAGCTAGACCCGTCCCGCCATAGTTCACCTCTATACTTTCCTAAGCGTTGCACGCCCCAACTTGGCAGGGTGGGTGAGGCTGTGCCCGGTTTCCTTGCGTATCGGCAACTATTATATTAGTATTTCGAACACGCTGATGAAACCGCTATTGGAGATGCGATGCCAAGATCCCTCAGGCTTTCGGATGCCGACAACCTCGTCCTGGCAGTAGACGTGCTCAATGTAGGCGATAGCGCCGGTGGCGTGGTGGCCAAGGCCCGCATTCCGCGCGGCCACAAAATGGCGACCCGTCCTATTGCCGCGGACGCGCCGCTCATCAAATACGGCCAAACCATTGGCTTTGCCCGGGAGCCGATCGCGGCGGGCGATTGGGTGCACGAGCACAACGTGTATGTCCGCAGCTTCGAGCGCGACTACATCTTCAGCTCTGCGGCCCGGCACACCGAAATGATTCCCGAGGCGAACCGGGAAACCTTCATGGGCTTCAAGAGGGACAATGGGAAGGTTGGGACCCGCAACTACATTGCAACGCTCACCTCGGTAAACTGCTCGGCCAGCGTCGCTCGTTTCATCGCCGATGAAGTGAACCGGTCCGGCATCCTAGCCAATTATCCCAATGTCGATGGTGTTATCGCTCTGGTGCATGGCACTGGCTGCGGGATTGATGTCAAAGGTCCCGCTTATGACGTTCTCAAACGTACGCAGTGGGGCTTTGCCACCAACCCAAATGTGGGGGGCGTGCTGATGGTTGGACTTGGCTGCGAAGCCTTCCAAATCCCACGCTGGATGAAATCCTACGACATTTCCGAGAGCTCAACCTTCCGCAGCATGACCATCCAGGAAACCGGTGGCACCCGCAAAACGGTGGAGGCGGGGGTCCAGGCCATTCTGGACATGCTGCCGATCGTCAACGCAGTTCACCGTACGTCACAGCCTGTTTCGGAGTTGGTCCTGGCACTGCAGTGCGGTGGGTCCGATGGCTACTCCGGCATAAGTGCCAATCCGGCGCTTGGCGCAGCCGTCGATCTTCTTGTCGCCCAGGGCGGCACGGCAGTTCTGTCAGAGACGCCCGAGATCTATGGGGCGGAGCACCTGTTAACCCTGCGAGCCGAGAACCGCGAGGTCGGCGAAAAGCTCATCGAGCGTATCCGCTGGTGGGAGGCCTACACGGCCAAGCATGACATGCAGATGAACAACAATCCATCGCCGGGCAACAAACTGGGCGGGCTGACCACCATTCTCGAAAAATCGCTCGGCGCAGCGGCCAAGGGCGGCACCACGAACCTGCGCGCGGTGTTCGAATATGCCGAGCCCATCAACGAGCGCGGGCTCGTATTCATGGATACGCCCGGCTACGATCCGGTCTCTGCCACGGGACAGGTAGCCGGGGGAGCAAACATTCTGTGTTTCACGACCGGCCGCGGCTCAGCCTTTGGCTGCAAGCCGACGCCCTCGATCAAGCTGGCTTCCAACACCTTCATTTTCGATCAGATGCGGGAAGACATGGACATCAACTGCGGGGATGTCCTTGATGGTGTGAGCCTTGCCGACAAAGGCCGGGAGATCTTTGACGAGATCGTGCGCGTTGCGTCCGGCGCGCGCAGCAAGTCCGAGTGCCTGGGCTATGGCGACAACGAGTTCGTGCCATGGAGTCTCGGCGCCACCATGTAGCGGCGGGCACCGTGTCGATCTGCGACCCGGGCAAATGCTTTCAGACAACCAATTCCTTATCAGCCAGCGCCTGCCAGAGTTGATCGGGGAGGTCCTGCTCGAACCACTCAACGTTCTGTCGGACCCGATCGGGGTGCTTGGCGCCGATCAAAACGGACGTGACTGCAGGATGCCGGAACGGGAACTGGATGGCTGCAGCCGCCAGTGGCACGTCGAACTCGGAGCAGACCATCGCTAGCAGATCGACCTTGCGCGCGACGTCCTCGGGAACGTCCTTGTAGTTGAACTTGCGATTGCCAACCGTCCCGGCCGCCAGGATCCCGGAGTTGAACACGCCGCCAATCACAACCGCCATTCCGCGCTGGCTCGCCTGATCGAGCAACTGGCTGGCGTTCTGCTCAAGCAGGGTTTGGCGACCGGCCAGCAAGGTGCAATCGAGGTCCACCTCTTTGAGCGCGTCGATCACCACTCCGGCTTCATTCACGCCCCGTG
>NZ_LAPV01000069.1 GCF_000971275.1 Devosia psychrophila
TGCCCATCGCCCGCTTGCGGCCGCCGCGGCGGCGCACGACCAGCTTCTCCTCGCGATAGATGCGGAACAGCCGCTTGTGATTGACCATATGGCCTTCTCGCCGCAGCAGTACGTGCAGGCGCCGATAGCCCTCGAGCCCGCCAAAGAGAGCTGCCAGCCCGTGAAACTGCAACTACGAATTTACATGGTTTGGGCAATCTCGTCTGGCATCGTCGGATGGCCGCAAGTTTGACATTTCCCATGCCCCTTGTGATGGCGGCGCCATGGAACTTCAGCCGCTAAACGGCCCGGCTTGGCGCTGTTGGAGGACTTTGATCTGGTGAAGTCGGAGCGAGGGTCGAACTGGCCCCCCATGAACGAGGCCTTGGGTATCCAAAGATGCCAAGTCTGTTGGCCAAGTTATGCTATTCGCCGCCTCATACGGCGCATCAGACCGGGGAAGGGTTTGCGCACAAATCCTGTCAGAGTGACAATGCCAGTTATGAGCAGAGGCAGACTGGCAGATGATCCGTACCTGAGCACATAACCCTGGCTAAACGCGGCGAGGCAAATATGCGCCAGAAATAGTAAGGCAGCTATGACTGCCACGTCTGAGATGCCACCTCGAGAGACACCAAAAATTATCAGAAAGCCGACAAGCAGACTGAGAGTCCAGGCAGGTGGCACAAACTGCGGAATGTTTATGCCGCGGATGGGCCCAAGTGCGGCCACCGCCGATAACCTCTTTTCAAAAAGCTGGCCAACGGGCCATGTGCCGTCCCCTCCAAATCGAGGGCTGTCTATTACCCTGCCCTGATCAATGGCGGCTAAGCGCTTCTTGGTCGAAGCCTCTCGATGATTTGCTGTCGAGTAGTGGATGTCCCAACTATATGGCTGCCAAAAGAGGTATTGGGAAACCGCATCTCCCAACAGCCAGGCAGTTTCGATCGGTCGATGGGCTATCGTCTCAATACCAGCCATCGCATATAATTCGGACGCAAATTCCGGACCCTGAAGGCTATACGCCTCCGGGTACCCCAGTCGAATCCTCGAAAGCAACGCAAGGTCCGCGCGCGTGGCCACAACCTCCTCCCCAAGATTCGCCAACAGTTCGGAGTTTGGCCCAAACGACGGGTCTCCCAATGAATTCACAGGCTGAAAGAAGACAAAATAACCACTGACCTGAGCGGGGAGCGGTTGTCCCGAAAATAGCCGGAATGTAACGGCGGGCATCATTGACGCAGCCACAAATGCCAGAGCCATTGCCGCACATACTAAAGCCCTCTTTCCGAATGTTTTGGAGATCGGGTGGGATAGAACTGCGGCACAAACCACCAGGCAGAACAACATTATAGGCTCCGGGCGAAACCCCATCCCCAACCCACATATCAAGGCTGATGCTATCAGGAGCCAAATGCTGCTCCGCATGTGCTGTCGACTGAGATCATACAGGCCTAGTGCAAGGACCGAGATGATCACCCCGAATTGGTCAGTCAGCGGATAGTTCCAAGGCACCCATACGAGGGAGGCCCCTAGCGCTACCATCGTGGCCACTAGTCTGGTTCCTTTTGGAGCGACCAGATATATCCAAATAATAAGGACGATGCTGAACGCTAACCAGATTGCTGACAGTGCAATCGCTATACTGTCGATGGAAACTCCGAACAACATCTGCGGCAGAAAATAGGCCAATACAGCGAAGACGCGAGACCCGATCAGACTAGCTGCATAAGTTACTTGACCGCTTTCCCATAGATGGCCGGCCTGCACGTAATACTGGCTGTCTTTGCCAAATTCAGGAGGTATGGCTGCAATAATGACCGCGGCTATACACGCTAAAAGCGATGCCGTCGCAGCGCTGAAAACTGTGCGTTGGCTGAACATGCCCGTCCGATCAATACGATACCACAAAACCAGGCGCACTCGACATCGCGACCAGTAGCCCGCACCATCGCCTAATTTTCGTTGCGCAACTAGTCTATAATGGCGACCCGGTTCCTGCACATTACCCTGTCGGAGGGATCACGAACGGTCACGGCTCTGCTGAAGGATTTTGATTTGGTGAATATAGAGCGAGGGCCGAACTGGCCGGAATGAAAAAGGTCCTGTGTGAGCGATGCCTCGATCTATCGTAATATGAAAATCTTCAGGCGGGGCAGAATGGGGTAACTGCCCAGCACAACAGTCGAACTTCTCAGCCTTACAGGTTGGTAATTTGCCTGAAAATTGACCCTATGTATTCCACGCCAGAAAGCCGCTTGGCATGTATCGAGTCTATCAACCGAGAAGCAGCCGCATTTGACTTAAAGGAGATGACCGTTTCGCCAGACGCATCGAAGGTGATGCTGATTTGCTTGGGGTCAGCTTGTGATGGCAGGTAACGTAATGTGGCCAACTGACCGCCAGAAACTGAAACTTCTACATCCAGCGCGGCTTTTTGTACGGCATTGTCCCCGCCCAGGAGATAGAAGACGACAGCGTAACGCCCCGGTTCGTTCGGTGCAAACCGCCAGTCGCTTTTGGTAGGCTCATACCAATATCCGATGTGGTCTCCCCACCCGCCGAACGTGTTCAGCATCTCGGCGCTTGACCCATCCAAGCGACCAATGGCAACGCCGCCTTCTGTCGGGACCCGTATAGCGGGGAACGTTGGCTCAATTGGGTCGCCGCTTCGCGCCACGCTGCTGAATGGCAATCCCGCGCGCGGGTAAACAAGGCCGTGCTGAAAGTCGTATCGCTGCCTCTCAGTGAAAGGCGGTTGGCTCAGTGCGAATTGCTTGAAGTTGTGGGTACGGAAAACTTCTGTCGTAAAGCGCGGCTCTTGCGTGACCAGCAAAAACCCATAGGTGGGATCAATTGCAGCCGCACCACGCTCTAAAACCACTTCCGCCACCGTGTGGCCCCAATATCCGAAGTTCTGGCCACTGACTTCCTTTGTCGTCGGCGCGTATCTTGGCGCAATCAGGTTGAGGTTATAAGCCTCGAAATGCTTCGGGAGTAGTTGGCGAACCATAACCGAAGCACTGTCGCATACCCCCGGCACGGCATCCGAAAATATAGACGCATACTCGGCCGGCGCCAGGGATCGTGCAGGAGCGTTTGAGAAGACGTAGTGCTCATAGACAAGGACGGCGACCTCTAGAAGTTCCGCCGCATTGTCGCGGCTGGTGACTGCTAAAAGATCGTCCATTGAAGCCGATCTCGGAACTGAAACCCCGAGAGCCTTATAGTCTGCCTCGATTTCTTGGAGAGACCTAAGCGGATCGTCCGGCAACAACTGCCCCGCCAAAGGAAACGCAGCAACCGAGATATCGGCGTTTGCACGCTGACTTACCGCAACGCACCAAAGCGCCAGGACACCAATCGTCAGAAATGCAAAAAGTGTCGGGCGCGTCATCCAGATAAGTATGTAGCACTATCAGTTTAGTGGCAACCTGGCGCTCGGATTTAGAACTTGGTGGCCATGTCTGACACGACCCAGTTCGCTGCCCATGGCGATATCGTGTGCTTGCTGACGGAAGCTTCCCAGCGCCAACCGGCAACAGCGGCCGTTACAGCGGGCGCGAAGTGATTGGCATTATACCCGCTAAAGCAGCAGTCATCATTGACGATGTACATATTGACGTGCCGCCGCCCCGCGCCGACGGCAAAGCCATTGCGCCACCCACCATCGACGCGCTCAAGCTCGATGCACCACGCCTAATTGCGCATAGGGCTCGATCTCGGCTGGTCGCAGATCGAGCGCATAGCCTAGTTCGTCATAGCCCTGGATGGTGGTGGCGCCATAGATTGCATCGAGCACCGATGCCAAGCCGGAACCATCACCGTCCGGGTGCTGTGGACGTCATGATAGACATGGGAGAGAGCAAACTTGATATTGGCCTCCTCTATCGAGGCGGCACCATACAGGCCGACGCCGACGCCGACGCCGACGCCGACGCCGAAGTCGTTGGCATTGGTGGTCGAAACGCGGCCGCGACCGAGACATCGGGCTCGATATCGATATCGATATCGAGCCTAGAGGGTTTCGATTCCGCCGTGTCTCTCGCCACTTCTCGCAATACAATATTAATCAGAGCCCAGCCGCGCGCGGGACTTCCGTAGAAAGGGCAGGTCGAGTCGTCGTGTCGAACGGTCGTAAGGCCTACGAAGCATGAGCCACATTGCAGATTAGTTTATGGATCGGGAAAATTGTTTACAGCTCCAAATTGATATCGGTTCCCTCTAGCATTTGGCGGTACACCTCGTTCGCGATTTTGTTGGCGGCAGCCACAAGCACTGGATCGAGATGATGAATATAATCAGCCGTGATGGAATGAGTTTCATGGCCAATAATGGCGCCGATAGTGCTCTCGGTATACCCGAGGTCGTTGCCGACACTCGCAAAAGAATGTCGAAGCGTGTGAGCGGTAATATCTTGCAAGGCGGCTCGTTTCGTCAATCGCCCGACTGCACTGTCCAAGCCGCCATAGTGACCAACAGAGCTTCGGAACCCACGCAGCACATATTTGTTTTGATTTGATTTTGTTACGCGTTGAAAAACGTCCCTCATGACCTCTGTAAATGGTCGAAGCGACAGTCCAGTCTTAGTATCCTCAAGAACCGCTGCTCGTTTGGAGATCGCCATCCACTCCAACCCTTCGATTTCACTAATGCGCGCGCCGGTCAGCGCAAGAAGCCACAGCCCTTCGCGAGCTTGATAAATCTGGTCGTCAGCTTCCCGGAGCACGTCACCCAATCTTTTATGTTCTGCAGGCGTCAGGCGGCGACTGCGTTTGTTGTCTGCAGCGCGCGGTACGGCTGACCCGCCATCCCACGATATAACGAGAGTAGACGTCGATCACGAAGATGACGTTGCCCCCGGCCTCTAATCCAGTTTGAAGTAGGCTCTGGCCCCTAGAAAGGACCAGAGATGAAGCGCAGCAGGTTTACCGAAGACCAGATCATCGGGATTTTAAAAGAGCACGAGGCGGGTGTTCCAGTCGCCGATCTGTGCCGCAAGCATGGTGTGAGCAACGCCAGCGTGTACAAATGGAAAGCCAAGTATGGCGGCATGGACGTTAGCGAGGCTCGCAAGCTTAGGGCGCTCGAGGATGAGAATGCCAAGCTCAAGCGGCTGCTGGCCGATGCGATGCTGGACAACTCGGCGTTGAAAGACCTGCTCGGAAAAAAATGGTAACGCCCGCCGTTGAGCGGGATGCTGTCGCCCATCTCCAGACGGTGTTTGGAATGAGCGAGCGGCGGGCGTGCCAGGTGCTGGGATGCTGCAGGATGACGATGCGCTACCAGACCATCAGGGTCGATGATGCGGTGCTGCGTGAGCGGATGACCTTCTCGACCAACTGCTGGCTGGTGATGCGGCCAGTGCTGCCTTTGAGCAAGGCGGCTTGCTTGATGCGCTCAAGAAGGCGCTGACGGAGCGGGCGTTGAACGCGGAGATGGATCATCATCTGGCCGGCGACGATGGCGCCGGCAACATGCGCAACGGCTATGGTCGCAAGACGGTGATGACCGAGACCGGCACGATGGCGATAGACGTGCCGCGCGACCGTCAGGCCAGTTTTGATCCGCAACTGATCGCCAAGTATCAGCGCCGCTTTCCTGGGTTTGAACCGCGCCGGGAATTCCGGAGGCTGTTTGGTATAAGTTATGCGGCCATGGCCGTTTGTTCCAGTGCCGCGTAGAAGTTTGCCTCAGCTTCCGCTGGCGGGATATTGCCGATAGGTTCGAGGAGG
>NZ_LAPV01000007.1 GCF_000971275.1 Devosia psychrophila
GACCGGTTAACCCCACTGGGTGCGACGCTGTTAACCGTTCCTTTTCCTCTCTCCCTTTCTCTCCTTCCTTCCTCCCTCTTCCCCCTCACCTTCTCCTTTCCTTCCTTTCCCTCTTTTCCTCCTCCTCCTCCCCCTTTCCTCCACTCCCTTTTTCTTCTCCCCTCCTCTTCTTTCTCTTCCGTTTTCCTCTCTTCCTTCTTCTTTCTTCCTTTCCTCCTTTTTTTTCTTTTCTCCTTCTTTCCTTTTCCTTTCCTTTTCTCTCTTTCCCTCTTTCTTTTTCCCCCTTTTCTTCTCTTTCCTTTCCCTCTCCTTCCTCCTTTTCCTCCCTCTCTCCTCCTCCTTTTTCTTCTCCCCTTCCTTTTTCTTCTTCCTCCTTTCTTCTTCTTCCTCCTCCCCCCCCTCTCCTTCCTCCCCTCCTCCTCCCTTCCCCCCCCCTCCTCTCCTCCCTTCTCCCCCCCCTCCCCCCTCTCCTCCTCCCCTTTTCCCCCCTTCTTCTCCTCCTTCTCTCCTTTCTCCCTTCCTTCGTTTCTTTCTCCCTTCGCTTTTCTTTTGCTGATTCCCTTTCCGTTGCGCTTGTCGAGTTTTTTTTTGTTCGCCTTTTCGTTGCTCCTGTTGTCTCCTATCTACCCTTCCTCCCCCGCCCCTCTCTGTCTCTTGCTCTAACACTACCTCTCCCTCACCTTCCTCTTTTTTC
>NZ_LAPV01000070.1 GCF_000971275.1 Devosia psychrophila
TGGCCGTGCGCCGCTGCTTGCGCGATTTACCGGCTTCCACGCGCAGCCAGTCGGAGAGCTTTTGCGCAAACCGATCAAGCTTGCTGGGCCGCGCAGGAACCTTGAACTTCGGCTCCACCGTGTCGGCTCACGTCTGATCACAAGAGTACTCGCCGCCGACTTTGCTGGAATTGTTGGGATCGATTACCGATCGGAAGGGGTTGTGTGTTCCCTGGTCGCACCGACCGACAGCGTCAAACCTCGAGCTGCAACCGCAGCTCTTCTCCAAAATCGGGTTTGAACAGATGGGGCTTTGTCGTGTTGCAGTTCTGGTCGTCGAAGACGAAGCTCTCGTTCGTATGGGTATAGTCGACTTTCTCGACGAACATGGGTTTGAGGTCTTCGAGGCGGAGAGCGCTGACGACGCCATCGCAATTCTGGGTTCAACCCCACGTATTGCCATCATGTTCACCGATGTTGATATGCCCGGCGGAATGGATGGCCTGAAGCTCGCAGCGGCCGTTCGGCATCGATGGCCGCCGATTAAAATCGTCGTCACGTCGGGACATCGTCAGGTCAATCTTGATGACCTGCCGGTGGAAGCCAGGTTTTTTGCCAAGCCTTACAACCCTCATGAGATCGTCACAACTATGCGACAAATGTCGCGATCCAACTAGGAAACCAGGCCTGTCAATCGGCGTCGGATAAGGGCTGTGACGCAATTTCGATGACGTTTCCGGTCATTGCACTCCGACAAGATGCGCTTGAGCAGATCGAGTTTGGCACGACCATACATCTGGCGTTTGACCAGCTTGAGCTTGGTGATCTGGCCTCTGTCTGACCATTGGACCAGGGTTGTGTCACGGCGGCTGGCCACTGCCGGCTTTCATAGACAGTGGGTATCCCGTAGTCCGGCTCATCGACAGCGACTTACGAGGTGTCCCCGGAGCTTTCGAACAGTTTGGCGCTGGCGACCGTACTGTCTATGGCCAGTTGTTTGCGGCAAAGGGCCCCGCGTCCCAACAAGCATCACCCACCATTGCTCAGACCGTTGAACGACCAGATACAATGCCTGTGCCATTTTACTCCCACATAGGAGGAAACTAATGGGCGCCAACCCGGACGTTGCCATACGCTTGCGAACGCCATCTGGCATGTATTTTTCAAGGTCCGTTGCTAAAGCCACGATAACGGCGTCTAGTCTTCTTGACAGTCACTCACCTGAGGGCTCAACGCTGGTGAGCCCTTGCCCACTTCCGCTGTAGACGCTACCGCCTTTCCGGCGAGAACACCGACCCAACCCGATCTTACGCTGTGCGATGTTGAGCCCATTCATGTACCAGGGTCGATCCAGCCGCATGGACTACTGCTCATCGCCGACGCACGGACCTTGCATGTCACTGCTGCGGCTGGCGACGTCGAAAACCGGCTCGACCCGCAATGGCTTGGCAAAACACTTGATGACCTCTTAGGCCAAGATGTCCATAGCGTAATCGAGCCGACCGGGCGCCTCATCGGCCGTTCGGTGTCGCTGGTTCCAGTCCGCGGCAGTTCGGAAATCTTCGATGTGTCGCTGCATCACTCCAGCGACTTGATCCTGGTCCAGCTCGAACCGGCACCGCTGCAGCCAGCCGCCTCGGGCGAGGTCCTAACCCTGCTCGACAACGCCGGCACGAAGTTTGCTCAATCTGCCGATATAGCCACCCTGTGCCAAGAAGCGGCGCTCCTGTTTCGCCAACTAACCGGCTTTGACCGGGTGATGGTCTATCGCTTCCTCGACAATGATGCCGGCTGCGTCATAGCGGAGGCCCAAGCGCCAGAGCTGCATTCGTTCCTGAATCACCATTTTCCCGCGTCCGACATCCCGCGCCAGGCGCGCGCGCTCTATGTCCGCAACCGCGTCCGTGTCATTCCAGATGTTGCCTATGCACCAGCGGTCATACGACCGGCTTCGGCAGGTCACCAATTTGTCGACTTGAGCGATGTGTCCCTGCGCAGCGTCTCGCCAATTCATATCCAGTACCTTAAGAACATGGAGGTCGGTGCCTCAGCCTCTGTCTCAATCGTCAGGGATGGCATCCTATGGGGGTTGGTCGCCTGCCATAACCTGAAGGCGAAGAACCTGACCTACGACGTTCGCATTGCTTGCAGCGCGCTGGCCAGCAGCATGTCCCGTCAAATCAGGGCCAAGGAGGATGGGGAACATTATCGCGAACGGCTGCGCCTGCGCAGCGCCGAAGACACCATCGTGGCCCATCTCGACCGCCACGGTCCGCTTGATCAGCCGGATTCGGCGACACGGGAAGACATGCGACAAATGCTCGGTGCCGAGGGCTTTGCCACAGTCCGTGGCCAGCAGATTGAGATCGCCGGCACCTGTCCGACGCCCAAACAGGTCCTCGACCTGGCAACCTGGCTAAGCAAGCAGCCCACCGTCGACGCCTTCCGCACCAGCGCATTGTCCGTGCTGTTCCCCCCGGCCCAAGCGTATCAGGACTGCGCGAGCGGCGTGCTTGCCATCGCCGTCTCCAGCGAGGAAACCGGTCTGTTCATCTGGTTCCGCGCCGAGCACCTGCAGGTGATCGAATGGGCGGGCAATCCACACAAAGCGGTTCCGGGCGACCCCAAGGCCGTGCTCACGCCGCGCGCTTCGTTCGAAGCCTGGAGCGAGACGGTGCGTGGCAAAGCCAGAGCCTGGACTTTGGCTGAGCTTGAAGCGGCTCAAAGGTTGCGCAATGCCCTGTTCGACGCCAGGAAAAGCCGTCGACTGCAGGAGCTCAATCGCGAACTTGCCGCCATCCTTGCCGATAAGGAAAGCCTTCTTCGCCAGAAGGATTATCTGGTCAAGGAGGTCAACCACCGCGTTCAGAATAGCCTGCAACTGGTGTCGTCCTTCCTCAACATGCAGGCGCGATCGGTCAATGACGCAGCGCTGACGCTCCAGCTCGACGAGGCCCAGCGCCGCCTGTCGGCCGTTGCGCTGGTTCACAAGCGGCTCTATCGCGACGATAACTTCGAAACCATCGATCTGGGCCGCTACCTCGAAGAGCTGTGTCTTGATATCCAAGGCTCGATGGGCGACGGCTGGCAAAAGCATTTTAGCGCCAATTTCGACTGTTTGCTGATTTCCGCCGATCGGGCGATCAATATCGGGCTGGTGCTGACCGAACTCATCATCAATGCGAACAAATATGCCTATGCCGGCCAACCGGGTCCGCTATCGGTTAGGCTGGATCGGCATAGAAGCCGATTCACTCTTATCGTCGCAGACAAGGGCCGAGGCGATCACAAACCAGGCGCCGGCTTTGGCACGCGGATGATGAAGGCAATGGTCGATCGGCTGGCAGGGACAATCACCTACAACGAGGGCAATCCTGGTTTGCAGATTGTCGTCACCGCGCCCATTGAAGAGACCGGCGCTTGATCGAGTCAAGCAAGGGCCGGTCTATCGACCGCCGCACTGTGCGTATAAAGATCAAATGTGCGCCGAGCCCCGTCGATCATATGGTCGTGCCAAGCCTGCGGCCGATCCGCCGCCGCCGCATCGAGCGCCATCAGAACGGCGCGCCATTCGCCTTTGCCATGCACCGCCGCCAGATACCGTCTGGGCATAGCGCCCCCGACGCGTGCGGCAAGAACGCCGCCGCCCAGGCGCGACCCTTCGGCCACATAGAGCATGCCCCACAACGCTGCAGCATTGAACGGGCCACGCAGCGGCACCAGATCTGGCCAAGGGGTTGCGAGGCCAGCCAGATCGGACGTGAGATGGTCGAGTCGAGTGCGGACCTGTGGGAACCCGGCAGGTCCATCAATCAAGGCGGGTTCAATAGCACCAAGTACTCGGGCGTGCGCCCTCAGGAAGACGCCATAGGACCGGCGATCGGCCAGATCGAAATGGGCAAAGGCAGCGTCGACTTGTTGGTGATTGTCCGTCGTCGCTGCACGAAGCACGGCATGGGCGGCGATCATTATGCATCCTTTGGCTCTGGCGCCGTTGCAACAAGGGTATCACGTTTCGGGCTCGCGGCAGGCCAATCCACTTTAATCTCACCGATCGGCCCTCCAATGACTGAAAAGCTCGTCACAGTTCTCGTCGTCGAGGACGAGGCGCCCATCCGCCTCGCTATCGTCGATGATCTCGAAGTTGCCGGATTCCGGGTTGTTGATGCCACCAATGCCACCGAAGCGGTGGTCTGCCCGGCGCGCTGTCTATCCACCCAGTCGAGGGAGAAGCACTGCCGCCAGGCGTCGCTGAGAACCTGCCCGACAACGCGCGACCC
Organism: Devosia psychrophila; assembly: GCF_000971275.1. Classification (GTDB taxonomy): domain Bacteria; phylum Pseudomonadota; class Alphaproteobacteria; order Rhizobiales; family Devosiaceae; genus Devosia; species Devosia psychrophila. The sequence continues at coordinate 4,260 of NZ_LAPV01000070.1, forward strand.
AACGCCTATCGCTCGCAGGTGTTCAGCTCAAAGTCCAGCGCGGCTTGCAAGGTGTGCAGCAAGTCGTTCCGGTTTAGACACTTACCCGGCGTCGCGCCGTCGCTCTTTCTGCGAGTGGAAGGGCTAACGATCGACTTCGATGTCATCGTGCGTGACGAAACGCTGCGCGATGTGACCTGGAGCTATCCCGATCCGAACCCGACCTTCAGATCCTTGCGTGATCACGTGGCTTTTTACGCATGGCCTTTTGACGGCTGCTTTGTCGATGACGAGCGCGTGACGACGCAACCCGGAAATTTCTATGGCGGGTGGGTTCTTCTGATGTCGCAGGCCCTTTCAAGGTAGCGCGGGCATCAGCCTGTGGTGACGGGCGGGCAGTCGGCGAGGCGGCGGTGGTTTTGATATCTTCGCCGCCCGGTTATGTTCGCGGCGGCGGCACCGAATTCAGACGCCATACGGCGAAATTAAGCGCAGTGGCGAACGTAACCCACGCAAGGTAGGGCATGAGGAGCAGCGCGGCGACGACGTGGATCGGATAGAAAAGCACGATGGTCGCGATGATGGACATCCAGACCAGAACGATATCAACGAAGCCGAGATCGGGGCGGTGCAGACCGAAGAAGAGTGGCGACCACGCGGCATTGAGAATGAGCTTCAAGGCATAGACCGCCAAGGGCAAGCCTGCGCCGGCAAATCCGGCTTCCCGCCAGATCAGCCAACCTGCAACCGCAATCATCGAATAGAGGACGGTCCACACCGGCGCGAAAAGCCTGTTCGGCGGCCGCCAGGACGGCTTCTTCAGTCGCTCGTACCATTCGCCGGGACGAAACAATGCGCCCATGAGCGCCGCGAGGAAACTGGCGGCGATAAAGCAAACGAGTCCAATGATCGAAGCAATGTCCATCTAAGCCGAATTTACCAGTTTTTCGCTACCATAGTGTTGATTGCCGTTTGGATCTGACCCGGGGGGATGCGGACGAAAACTTAGACCGGTTATGCTGTAATGCCAAGACTTTGTCGGTATTCGATTGGGCTAAGAGAGCCAAGGGATATCTTGATGCGCTTCTCATTGTACCAGCGGATGTAGGAATCAACCTCGATAACGAACTGCTCGACCGTGGTGGCGGTCCAATCCCGAGGGTAGAAGAGTTCTGTTTTCAACCTGCCGAAAACCCCTCGCACGCAGCGTTATCTTGCGAGCATCCCTTGCGGGACATTGAGCGAACCAGCTTCGCGTCAGCAATCCTGGATAACCAGCCTGGCCAGCGATAATGGGCACCGCGATCAGAATGAAC
>NZ_LAPV01000071.1:2500-5538 GCF_000971275.1 Devosia psychrophila
GTGCACAGGCGATGAAGGACGTAATACGCTGCGATAAGCGTCGGGGAGCTGCGAATAAGCTTTGATCCGATGATTTCCGAATGGGGAAACCCGACCATTTAGGTCACCCGCAAGGGAGCTAACCTGGGGAACTGAAACATCTAAGTACCCAGAGGAAAGGACATCAACCGAGACTCCGTTAGTAGTGGCGAGCGAACGCGGACCAGGCCAGTGGCCTCTTTGTAAGAACGGGAACAGAATGGAAATTCTGGCCATAGTGGGTGATAGCCCCGTACCGGTAGAAAGCATTGAGGTCCTCGAGTAAGGCGGAACACGTGAAATTCTGTCTGAACATGGGTAGACCACTATCCAAGCCTAAGTACTCGTGCACGACCGATAGCGAACAAGTACCGTGAGGGAAAGGTGAAAAGCACCCCGACGAGGGGAGTGAAATAGTTCCTGAAACTGGATGCATACAAACAGTCGGAGCCCGCAAGGGTGACGGCGTACCTCTTGTATAATGGGTCATCGACTTAGTCTGACTAGCAAGCTTAAGCCGTTAGGTGTAGGCGCAGCGAAAGCGAGTCTGAATAGGGCGTTAAGTTAGTCGGATTAGACCCGAAACCAAGTGATCTAGGTATGAGCAGGCTGAAGGTAAGGTAACACTTACTGGAGGGCCGAACCCACGTAAGTTGAAAATTGCGGGGATGACTTGTTCCTAGGGGTGAAAGGCCAATCAAACTTGGAAATAGCTGGTTCTCCGCGAAAGATATTTAGGTATCGCCTCGGACGAATACTGTGGGGGGTAGAGCACTGGATGGGCTAGGGGGTCTCACCGACCTACCAAACCTAACCAAACTCCGAATACCCACAAGTAATATCCGGGAGACAGACGGCGGGTGCTAAGGTCCGTCGTCAAAAGGGAAACAGCCCTAACCTACAGCTAAGGTCCCCAAGTCATAGTTAAGTGGGAAAGCATGTGGGAATGCTTAGACAACCAGGAGGTTGGCTTAGAAGCAGCCATCCTTTAAAGATAGCGTAACAGCTCACTGGTCAAGCGTTCCTGCGGCGAAGATGTACCGGGTCTAAAACTATGCACCGAAGCTTAGGGTTTACACGCAAGTGTAAGCGGTAGCGGAGCGTTCCGTAAGCCTGCGAAGCGGTACCTGTGAGGGGCCGTGGAGGTATCGGAAGTGCGAATGATGACATGAGTAGCGATAAAAAGTGTGAGAGACACTTTCGCCGAAAGTCCAAGGGTTCCTGCGCAATGCTAATCAGCGCAGGGTTAGTCGGCCCCTAAGGTGAGGCAGAAATGCGTAGCCGATGGGAATCACGTTAATATTCGTGAACCAGGTGGTAGTGACGGATCGCGCAGGTTCGTATCCCCTTATTGGATTGGGGGTGCGATGAGCCGGTTCCAGGAAATAGCTCCACCAACATTGACCGTACCCTAAACCGACACAGGTGGACTGGTAGAGTATACCAAGGCGCTTGAGAGAACTATACTGAAGGAACTCGGCAAATTGCATGCGTAACTTCGGGATAAGCATGACTTCTACGGAGGCAACTCTGTAGGAGTGGCACAAAAGAGGGGGTGGCGACTGTTTACTAAAAACACAGGGCTCTGCGAAGATGCAAATCGACGTATAGGGTCTGACGCCTGCCCGGTGCCGGAAGGTTAAAAGGAGGAGTTAACGCTCTGAATTGAAGCCCCGGTAAACGGCGGCCGTAACTATAACGGTCCTAAGGTAGCGAAATTCCTTGTCGGGTAAGTTCCGACCTGCACGAATGGCGTAACGACTTCCCCACTGTCTCCAGTATAGACTCAGCGAAATTGAATTCCCCGTGAAGATGCGGGGTTCCTGCGGTCAGACGGAAAGACCCCATGCACCTTTACTATAGCTTTACGCTGGCATTTGTGTCGGCATGTGCAGGATAGGTGGTAGGCTTTGAAGCAGGGACGCTAGTTTCTGTGGAGCCGCAAGATGAGATACCACCCTTATCGTCATAGATGTCTAACCGCGGCATAACAGTGTCCGGGACAGCGTATGGTGGGTAGTTTGACTGGGGCGGTCGCCTCCCAAAGAGTAACGGAGGCGCGCGATGGTGGGCTCAGGACGGTCGGAAATCGTCCGCTGAGTGCAATGGCATAAGCCTGCCTGACTGCGAGACTGACAAGTCGAGCAGAGACGAAAGTCGGTCATAGTGATCCGGTGGTCCCGCGTGGAAGGGCCATCGCTCAACGAATAAAAGGTACGCTGGGGATAACAGGCTGATAATGCCCAAGAGTCCATATCGACGGCATTGTTTGGCACCTCGATGTCGGCTCATCACATCCTGGGGCTGGAGCAGGTCCCAAGGGTATGGCTGTTCGCCATTTAAAGTGGTACGTGAGCTGGGTTTAGAACGTCGTGAGACAGTTCGGTCCCTATCTGCCGTGGGTGTAGGAATATTGAGAAGAGCTGACCCTAGTACGAGAGGACCGGGTTGGACGAATCTCTGGTGGACCTGTTGTGGCGCCAGCCGCATTGCAGGGTAGCTAAATTCGGACGGGATAACTGCTGAAAGCATCTAAGCAGGAAGCCTCCTTCAAAACTAGTATTCCCTTGAGAGCCGTGGAAGACCACCACGTCGATAGGCCGGGTGTGGAAGCGCAGCAATGTGTGAAGCTTACCGGTACTAATAGCTCGATTGGCTTGATCGTTCTCATTAATCTATGTCCGCATAGATTGTGAAATGTTCGATCGGTACACTAATACACCAGACACCCCTCCTTGCATGGGAGAGGCGGTGTCCAATACAGAACCAAATATAACCAGAATTCACCCCAGATGTTTTTCGCTGACCTTGTGGTTCTTGCGAGGAGCCCAAGACCCGATCCCATCCCGAACTCGACCGTCAAATTCCTCTGCGCCAATGGTACTAAGTCTCAAGGCTTGGGAGAGTAGGTCGCTGCAAGGTCTGCCAAAAACATCTGTGGTCTCATTTACGATCGTCGAAAGAAATAGCTAAAACCCCCAGTCAGAAATGACTGGGGGTTTTTGCGTTGGGGGTGATGA
>NZ_LAPV01000072.1 GCF_000971275.1 Devosia psychrophila
GAAGGGCAGATCACCAAGCTCAAGCTCGTCAAACGTCAGATGTACGGTCGCGCCAAGCTTGACCTGCTCCAGGCCAGACTGATCGGAGCAACATGATCCTGCGATCATCGAATGTGCGTCAGAGCCCTTATCCGGCGCCGATTGACAGTCTGGGCGGTCTGCCGGAGCAGAGGTCTTTATGGCCGCACCGTGACCTTGAAGGCAAAGTTTTCCAACTTTGACTACCCGGGCCCGGAGCAGGCCGTCCGTCGTTTCGAGTCGCCACGACATGGCAGCGATGGTGGAAGAGCTGTTGTTGGAGACGTTTCCGCGCACGCCTACCGGTCAGGCTTTTGGGTGTCTCGGTTTCCAAGTTCGACCGGGAACCGCAAAAGAGTGGCGCGCAGATGGCTTTGCCAATCCAGTAAGCGGACGCAAGGGCCGGCGGAAGCGGTTTGTGCCATCACATGGCCTCGAAGGCATCTGCAGCGGGTTCCCAATAGTCGATGCCCCATTTGCAGCAAGCATTGCCACTCAATCGCCAAGTTCGTGAATTTTAACCGTCGGCATGACCTCTTTGGCGATGTCGCAGAGGTGGCGGTGGTGGGTGTTGCAGCTCCCGCTGCGCCGTGTCGGCTCGGGCGTCGATGCCGGAGCGCGTTTCGATCAATTCGCGCAGCGTGCCCACCAGCGGCACCGGCAGAATCAGGTTCTCGGGCGCAGTGTGGCCGGCCTGTCCGAGACCGGCGAGGATGGCGGCAATAATCGCCTCGTCCTCGGCAATCGCCGCTTGGCGCCGTGGAGGTCGCTCTCGGCCGTGTTGAAGCGGGCCATGCCATCGCTCAGGCCAGTAATGGCAGCGTCCAATGCCAAAAACCGCTCGTCGATCACCAGCGCGGCGATTTCGCCGTCCAGCCGGGCCAGGTCCGCCTGTGTACCCTCGCTCTACGTGTGCAATTCTGCATTCTTGACCATGAGCCCTGGCAATTGTCCGGTCCACTCGGAGGGAGGCACTGGCAGGAGCCAAATTGCTCAATCTCGCGCTGCAGCCGCTGATACTCGCTGGCCAGCGGCGCCGCTCGAAGCAGGCGTGCGATCTCATCATGCCGCGTTTTGGCCTGGCCCTGGTCATGCATGGCCCGGGCATAGGCGGTCTCGGCCTGAAGCTTTGTCGCTAAGAGGACTGCGTGGGCCGAGGCACGGGTATCGATCTCGTCCTGCTGGGTCTTGAGCGCGGCGAGGTTGCGCTTGAGTTCGGCGATCTGCGTGGTGCGCCCGCGCAGCTTGTGGATGTCGTCGGCCTCTTCGCGCACCTTGGAGAGGATGCTGCCGAGATCGGCCAGGCCCGCGCTGGCGGCAAACAGCAATTCGCCCAGCTCGCCCTTGGAGGCAACGATGGCATTGCCGCCGTCTTCCAGGCTTTGGTCATCGAGCGAAAACATCGACCTATAGGTGTCGCGCGTGAGCCCGGCCAGCGGCACGCTGAGCGGGGCCTCGTCGACCGGCTGGCCGCGCCCATCGCGCAGGGTAGGGCTTTTGCCCTTGACCCGCGTTAACGCATGTTCGGCGCCGCCAAATTCCAGCGCGCTGCCCACTAGCATGTTGGGATAGGCATGCAGGAAGCCGTAGCGGGAATTGTGCTCGACGCCGAACAGCAGGTCGAGATAGGCCGAGAGCGCCGTGGATTTGCCGGCCTCGTTCAGTCCATAGACGATGTGCAGGTCCGGCTTGCCGGGTTGGGCCGGGCCGAAGTCGATGGCATAGTCGGTGAACTTGCCATAGCGGGTAACCGACACGATCGGCTTCTGGCCCTTGGATGAGCCAGAAGCCGAGCATCAGCATTCGCTCTAAGACTGAATGCCGAGGTTCATGGTGGTGGCCGGTACAACCGCTGCTCTGCCCCTGCGCCGGTTCGCCTCATCCGTTACAGCCATCACATTGGCGGCCCTCTCATGGTCGAGGTTGTCGAACAGTGCTCGCCGTGGGACCGGTGGCGGCACGAGATCCTGAGTTATGATGCCGGCCTTGGAATATCGGTAGTCAGGCACCCAGAGGGCCGCCACGGCCCTCCAGGCGGCCTTTATGAGCTGCATGCTGTCATCTGTGGCTTCAGGCATATGTACCGTCATGCTGCCGATGCGCTGGGCTTGTCGACGTTGAAGTGGCCAGTACGTATGATCATCGCGGCACCTCAAGCAGGATCCCACCGGCGGCTGCGACCCCAATCCCGACGTGCACCGATAATCTGAAACTGCAAAGAGAGCGGTGTATCGGCGGAGAACTCACATTATGGCACTTGAGCTGCCCAGGTCGGACAGCCGAGCTTAGGGCCTTTTCTCCAGCATGCACTCACACGTCTAGGGAGCTGCTGTGTCGCTTTGCCACTTTGCGACCTGACTGACTTGCCATAATCCTACAGCGCGGCTTGGCCTGGCTCTAATGGTGTAAAATGACTACTGAACGCTTCTGGCATCGTGCAAAACTAGCCGTTTTTACTGGGATGTGCCTGACCCTCAACGTCGCCAATGTTGCAGCGGAGGATCCTGAAAACGTGCCCGGCATGATCACCGACCGATCTACCTCGGTTGATCTAGATTTTTGGAAGGTCACGCTTCCGATCAATGAGTTGGGTAAAACGTCCGGCATAGGCGATGCTGTCGAATTCAGGGCGCTGGAGGGCCTAGCGGTGCCGCCGTATTTCGACGTAAAGCCGGACTCCGTTACCTTCATGGCCCCGACCAATGGTGCCCGCACTGGTGGGTCCAATTACCCCCGTTCAGAGCTGCGGGAGATGGATGGAAACGGTAACCGTTATGAATGGCTAGCCGCCGATGTTGGCCGCTTAGCAGCGATCTTGCAGGTTGATGAACTGCCCGTTGCCATTGGCAAAGACGCGGTCAGCCGAATTGTAATCGGGCAAATTCATGGTCCGGCTGACGAGCTTTGCCGCCTGTATTACGATGAGGATGGGCATGTCTATTTTGTCGACGACAAAGCAGGCGGTAAACAAGAGGAAAGGACGTTCAATCTGGTTGCAGCCGATGGATCAGAGGCCACAATTCCCCTTGGTGCTCGCTTCTCCTACAGCATTGAGGCCGATGCCGAGAAGCTGGTTGTAACCGTCACCTATGACGGTGTGGAATATACGGGTACAGACATGCTCAGTGCGTTTTGGCCGGACAAGCCGCTTTACTTCAAAGCAGGGGTCTATTCGCAGGTAGGGCTAGAGGGCACCGAAGCTCATACCGTCGGCACAGGTCAAGGGCAGGCTACGTTCTTTGAGATTTCCAAGCCGACGCATGATCTCGTGAGGCTTGCTGGCGAGTTGACCAGCTCTGATGGTGATGATGCGAAAAGCGAAGCTGTTACAGCCAGCGGCGACGCTAGAGCCACAGACGGCGATATCTATGCAGGGTGCGCAGTAGTCGTAACTGCGCAACAACTCGACGCTGGCAAGGCATATTCTGCTGCCAAGGAACGGGCCTACAAGATGTGCGAGAGCGTCCAAGAGGAGTTCAGCGTCTACGAAAAATCACTCGTTGACGAAGTAGTGGACAGCTTTTTCCCGGATGCAGGCTTATAGCCATCCCGGTAAGGTAAGCGCCCGCCCCTGGGGGGGCGGGCGCTGTGTCATTAAGGGCCGAAGTTCCCCAATGACGGCGGCCGGGAGGAACCGACCTCAAACAGAGCAGAGGGCCCTGCGCATCGGCTGAGGACTCCTCCCCAGCGCAATTTTGTGCCGGCTACAGGCCGGGATTTTTATAGAGGCCGCGGAAGTCGGTGATCGCCGCGCCGAAGTCCAGCGCCACCTTGAATTCCATCCCGTCGATACTGAAGCCGACGCGCTGGTCGAGGCGCGGGGCCTCCTCGCCTTCCAAGTGGGCATATTCAAGCGACGGATATTGCTGCGGGTCTGCCGAGAGATACCATGCCGTTGCGCTTTTCAGGCGCGGCTCAACCACGAGCTCGAGCTTGCCGCCAAAAGGATTGACGTCGTTCGCCGTTGTTGCGGTGATGGTCGCCAGGAGCTGCTCTGCTGCTGTTTCGAGGGCTGCCGGCACGATCAGGAACTTCGCGACAATTGAGACCAAGTCGCCATTAGCATCGACCTGCTGCCGCGTCGCTAGGCGAGCGGCAGATAGCGAAGTCACCGATAGCGCGGATCCGGTGGCGGCAAGGTTTCGGTGGTCAACGTGGAAAACGGCTTTCCCGTCACCCATTTTGCCATTGGCCTCGAGCACACTGGCTAAGAACGAAGCTTCGAATTCCGTCGCCGCACGGCCGAAACGCGCCGCCAGATCGGCAAAAACGCCGAGGTGGTCGTTTGTCAGCGCTTGGCGCGTAATTCCAAATATTCGGCCGAAGCTGGAAAGGCCAGGGGCTTACACCGAAGGAAGTTCAGGATCGGCTAGGCCATTCCACTATTGTCCTAACCTTGGACCGGTACGGCCACCTATTTCCTAGGGACGACGATGGCGCCAGCTTGGCAAAGGCCGAGGCGGCGCTGTTTGCGACATGAACGCGACATACTGAAAGAAAATGCCCGCACTCCGCAGTTGTGGCCTGATTTGTAATCAGGGGTCGCGGGTTCGAACCCTGCTGCCGGCACCAAAAACACCAACCAGACAGGGCTGACCCACTCCCCTGATTGGAGCGATATCGAGTAAAACCCGGGGGGCCGCTTTCGGCCCGCCCCTATCGCTTTCAGGCGACCTCGGCCGCAGCGGCTTTCATCGCCCAATTGAGCAGCGCCCGCGCCACGTCGGGCGAACTGCCCTCGATGTAGCAACACAGCTCTGGCGCGTTGCCCGACGCCCGGAAGTGCACCATGTCCCCCGCCGTGGTCCGGAACTGCAGCCCGTCGATGGTCGAAAGCCCGGCGATGCCGTGGGACCCAAAAAAAGCCTCGGCAAAACTGGCGTCCTGCTCGAGTCGCTTGAGGAAGGCCCCGCTTTTATCGCCAGGCACATCCTGTAGCCGGTCGGCAATGGCATGCTGCAACGGCAGTGCCGCAACCACCTCATCCACCCGCTTGCCCTGACGCACCGCAATACCCAGGGCGCAAAGCAGCGGCAGAACGGCGTCGCGGGTGGGTAGCGGCGCAAGAGGTTGTCCATCGACGACCACGCCATCGCCGACGAACGTACCGCCATTGGCCTCGAAGCCGACCACCGCGTCATGAGCCAGTTCCATCGCCGCGACGACGAAAGGCGACCCAACCCTGGTGCGGACGACATTGGCAAAAAAGCCGGTCCGCTCGATCGCCGAATTGGAGGTGACCGGCGTTACCACGGTGCGCGCGCCCAAAAACTGGGCGGCCAGCAGCCCCAGCACGTCGCCGCGCACGAAATCGCCGTTGCCGTCCATCAGCAGTGGGCGGTCGCCATCGCCGTCCGACGACACGATCGCGTCAAGTTTTTCGCTCGCGATCCAGCCCTTCAGGGGGGCGAACACAGCGTCGCCAAACGCTTCGGTGTCGACGGCGACGAAGGTATCGGTGCGCCCCAGACCGACCGCATCGGCGCCAGCATGCTGGAGAACTCGCATGAGAAGATCGCGAGCGACGGTCGAATGTTCGAAGACGCCAATGCGAAGACCGAGCAAGGCACCCGCGGGCAGCAAACCGGCACAGCGGTCGAAATACCGCTCAACTGCCGCCGCCGCCTTGTCGCGCACGGATTCCGTGCTGTCGGGGATCAACTCTTCGTCGAGAGCCGCGAAAATGCCAGCCTCATCGGCCTTACTGATCTCGCCGGTCGGAAGATAGAATTTGAGGCCATTCCGATCGACCGGAATGTGGCTGCCGGTGACCATGATGGCGCCACAGCCAGCCGCCATCGCGTGATAGGCCAGCGCTGGTGTCGGAATTGTACCGCAATCGACAGCTTCGAGGTCGAATTGGGCGATAGCCGTGGCACAGTCGGCGGCGATAGCCAGACTGGAATTCCGGAAGTCACGACCGACGAAAATCTTGCCACCACCCAACTGGCCGAGGCTTTCAACGTGGCGCAGGAAGGCGACCGTGTAACGACGGGCTGCCTGCCCTTCGAGCTCGACTGCCAGGCCGCGCAGGCCGCTGGTTCCAAATTTTAGACTGTTCCGGGACACCGACATAACTCTTTGCTGCTCTGATTTTGGTGATTTAACAGGTGAGGGCCTTGGCGATACCAAGTCACGACACCCCCGACGCCGATACCCGCCGGGATGCATGGCAGATCCCCGACCCCAATGCCGGCGGCTTGCAGATTGAAAAAATTGGAGGTGGTAACCCAAATGGCTCGCAATGACATGAAACAATGCGCCGCCCAGCCTCAATCTGCATAATACAACTGGGAGGGGCTGTGGACATCGCAACTTTACCCAATTTGTTTGCCATTGCTAAATGCGACTCTTCCCATTGGAGGACGACAGGCAGGTCACACATTAGTCGGAAGGATGGCTCGGTGACATCGATCAAAGAAAGCAGAGAGACCCAAAAGTTGGGCACACATTCAAGCAACACCCGTCTCGTTGACGACAGCTCTATGTTTCTCGACATGCAAGTGGCTTTGCTTGCGTTCTTGGAAACCTACGATTGCGTATACGCCCCACGCGGTTATCAGGATGCTGCCATCGCTCAATGTGCCAAGAGCGCACGCTTGGCAATTAAGGAGCTGGCTTCACACACCGACGAGACCTCTTGAACAACTGCCCGCCGGCGAAGTAAGGACTTCATCGGCAATAGAGATGCCACGAACCACCGACCAATCCGAACTCTCGCTGCACGGGGAGGAGCGAAACTGCCAGTGTAAACAGGGGTCGGCTAGTTTTTGCGAGCGGCCTACACCCGTCCAAATTCGTCCTCGATACGAATGATGTCGTCTTCCCCCAGATACGAACCGGTTTGGACTTCAATCAGTTCAAGTTCGATCTTGCCCGGGTTTGACAGGCGATGAACGCAGCCCAACGGCAAGTAGATTGACTGATTTTCGGCCAGTGTCGTAACGGCGCCGTCAATGGTCACATCCGCAGTACCCCGTACGACGATCCAATGCTCGGCGCGGTGGTGATGCTTTTGCAAGCTCAGCTTCTTGCCCGGCTTAACGAACAGGCGTTTGACCTGGAATCGCTCCCCGTTGAGGATGGATGAATAACCACCCCAGGGACGAAACGCCGTCTTGTGAATTTCGGTCAGATTGGAGGTCGACTTATGGGCCTTGAGCACTTTGACCATGCTACCCACATTTTGCGCTTCCGATAGCTTCCCTACATAGACCGCATCATCGGTCGCAATCACCGCAATATCGTCCAAACCACTCACCGCGACATGGGCGTGATCACTGGCAATTAGGGAATTGCTCACATTGTCGAGCGTGACGTTGCCCTTCGTGAAGTTTTGGGCGCTGTCCCTGTCTCCATTCTTCCACACTGCGTCCCAACTCCCCAAATCCGACCAGCCAAAGTTGACGGCGATGACTGCCGCCTTGGTGGTCTTTTCAAAGATCGCATAGTCGACCGAGATATTGGGCGCCCTTGCGAAGGCAGTCTCATCAAGTCGCACAAAATCGAGGTCTATCTTGGCGCTTTCAATGGCGCCACGAGCAGCAGCCAGCGTTTGGGGCGCAAGCGTGGCGCATTCGTCAAGGAATGCCGTCGCCCCGATCATGAACATCCCCGAATTCCACAGATAACCGCCCTCCGCCAGCATCTCCTGGGCCCTGGCCTGGTTAGGCTTTTCGACGAAGCGCTCAACCGACGCGACCTTGCCGCCCGCCGATGCCGCCGACTTGATATAGCCGTAGCCGGTCTCGGCATGGGTCGGAATGATCCCGAAGGTGACCAGCAAACCCTTCGACGCTGCCTCAGCCGCTTGGGTTATGGCCGAGCGATAGCCCCCATCCACAATGACATCATGGTCCGAAGGCAGGATATGCAGCACTGCGTCAGACCCAAAGCGGGCGCTGGCAAAGGCGGCTGCGGCAGCAATGGCAACGGCGGTGTTTCGCGCCACCGGCTCGAGCAGTACACTCGACAGCGGCGAGCCGACTTCCAAAGCCTGTTCGGCGACGATAAAGCGGTATTCGGAATTGGTGATGACGATTGGGCGCGCGTAAATGTTGAGATCCGCAACCCGGCTTAGAGTTTGCTGGAACAGGCTAAATTCACCAGTCAACGGCAAGAACTGCTTGGGCCGAGCTGTGCGCGACATCGGCCACAGTCGAGTGCCCTGCCCGCCGGCAAGAATTACGGGTACAATAGGATGGGACATGGAAGATCACGCTCGTTGTTGATTTGGGTAATGCGGCGCATATGAAATTCTTGGGGTCAGGAGATACAATCTAACCCTCCCCAAATGAAGGCAATTGCAGCCCTTTGGTTAATCTGCCCAATGGGACATTCGACAACTAACCAAGGACCGTGCAGAGCCGCCAAGTCGTCAATTATTGGCACAGCTCAAGCGCGGTTCACACGGCTTACCCCTGCATGGAAGCAATGCTGATTAGCGGGATGGCGTTTCCCAGGACTTGGCGAAATGCTTGAGGACTTTGATGGGGTGGCGGCGCAAGGGCGCCATGCACTCAAAAGTTATGCGGCCGTGGTTGATATGGCATTACTCTGCCGCTTAGAGCTGGTTTCATTGATGCCGCCCGTCGGCTTTAGACGCTGGGAGCCAGAATGACTGAAATCTTGCGCAAGGCCACTGACGATGAGCCACGCGCGACTTTGGCTGATCTCAACCGGCTCCGAGCGGAAACCGCCCATAGTATCGAGGCCATTCGCGCCGAGGTCGCTCAAGGCCGACCACACTCCGATCTCACCCTTGGCTTGGTGGCCCTCGCGCTCGTGCTCGGCGGAACGGCGGGCGGTTTTGCCCTTGGTCGGCTTTTTGCGCCCGCGGTTCCGATCGTCAACGTGGCCCCAGCGGCGCCGACCGTTACCGTCCAGCCTGCTCCCCCGGTCATCAATGTCCAGCCTCAGGTCATGGTCGGTGACAGCCCCGACAGTTCCGCCACCGTTGCGCCGCCAGCTCCCACGGTCCTCGCGCCCGTGACTGAAACCCCGGCGGTCCCGGACACCACGGCCGCAGGAATTGATCTGTCTTTCTGGAAGGTGACTTTGCCCGTTAACGGTCAGGGAGTACTAAGCGGGGAGGGGGACGCCATGGAGGTGACCGAGCTGGACGGCTTCTCGCTGCCTCCCTACTTCGTTGTCGACGACACCTCCGTCACATTCATGGCTCCGACAAATTCTGCCAGGACCGGCGGCTCAAACTATCCGCGCTCTGAGCTCAGAGAAATGGACGGCCGCGGCGACGAATATGAATGGACAGTCGAGGAAGGCGGCCACCTGGAGGCCACTTTACGGGTCAACGAATTGCCCACAACGTCCGACGGCGCGTCCGGGCGCATCGTCATTGGCCAGATCCACGGGCCCAACGACGAATTGTGCCGCCTCTATTTCGACAATGGGCGCTTGTACTTTTTTGACGACAAGGCCGGCGAAGATGAGGAAGAAACCCAGTTCATCCTCACCGCTTTGGACGGCTCGGAACCCGCAATCGCCTTGGGGGACGAGTTTTCCTATGCGATCGACGTTGATCAGGACAATCTGGTCGTCACCGCGACCTATAAAGGCGTCACTTACCGGGCCGTTGATCCCATCAGCGCCTTTTGGCCGGGGAAACCGGTCTATTTCAAGGCCGGTGCCTATGTACAAGTTGGCATGGAAGGCAGCGAGGCCGGCACCGTTGGCACCGGCGAGGGAAGCGTGACTTTTTCGGCCCTGTCTCGCCCCAGCCACTGAGGGTGGTCAAACGATGATGGAATTGCCGTCGCGGACCGTGTCATCGACACCGACGATTTTAACGACCATCACCTCACCACCCGGGCCAGCAAAGCCGTCATAGTCGACGAAGAGGCTATTGGTATAGTGGCCCGTATCGCGGATCGAAATGAAGCCTAGATCTCGCAATTCGGCATAGGAAACATCCGGACCGACGGAGAAATCGTCGGTAATGCCGGAAATGTCGATCTTTTCGCCCTTGCGATAATCGGAAATGGTGTCCCCAGCATCGCCCAGCGACTGGAAAACAAACTTATCCAGCCCGTCGCCGCCCTTGATCCAATCTTTCCCGGCTCCACCAACGATGGTGTCAGCTCCCGAATTACCCCAAAGCTCGTCGTCACCCAGTCCACCAAAGAGGACATCGTTTCCGCCGTTGCCGCGGATCACGTCCCTACCAGTCCCCCCGGTTATCGTATTGTTCCCATCATTGCCGGACATGGACTGCGACGGCGCCGACGGATTGGGGGGCGGCGTTGTGGGGACAGTGGGGGCGGCCGGACCATTTGACAGAACAAACGAATTGAGCCCGAAATCGCCCAGCTTGGCATTGGTGAACGTGCCGATATGGGTTGCAGCTGCCGAGCCTTTGGCGCCGTCAGTATCAACCCAGAGCTGGACATCATTGCCCTGCGCGACGACCCGGACATAGCCGGCATCGAACGCTTCGGCCGCTTTAAAACCGGTGATCTCTTTGAAGATCGCGTTGAGGTCAATTCGATCAGAAGAGCTAAAATCGGTGACAGTGTCAGTGCCCTCAGCGGCCGACTTGTAGACCACCGTGTCGTTGCCCGACCCCGTGGTAATGACGTCCGCCCCACGCCCGCCATAGATCGTATCATTGCCCGCTAGCGCCGAAATGACGTCCTTGGCCGACGTGCCATAGAGGCTATTGTCGCCCGCCGTGCCCCAGACCGTCTCATCAACAGGCGTAGGCACTGGCGGAGTTGGGATTGGAGTCGTGCCAACCTTCCAGCCATCGAGCCCTTCGCCTGGCGCGTGTCCGACATCGAGACCATAAAACGAGGCCTGGCCGCTGCCGCTGCCATTGCTTTCATTGACCCCAAGATAAACCCCGGCCTTGAAATAGAATGTGTCGGACTGCCAAACCGAATTGATCTGGGTGACCGAGCTATAGACCTGCCCGTCGGCAAACACCTCGATGCGCAGACTGTCGCCCTTAGCATCGATTTTGTACGAGAAGCGCTCATTGAGCGAAATCTGAGGCGCCGCGCCGGAAGCGCTTTGGAAGTTGAACCGCATTTCGCTGTTTGAGGACCCGGCCTGGTCATTCATGAAATAGACCGTGCCATTCTCCCAATAGAGGCGAATGAGCTCCTCGTCGGCCCCGTGGATCTGACCAATGATCAAGCGACCTGGGGTTCCATCAGCCCGATTAGGAACGGCATCAACCTCGAGCGTCGCCGTCATCACGCCGCCGCGGTCGAGGTTCCAAGCAGCAAGCCGACTGCCCTCCGTCTCGCGCAGTTCGGATCTGGCATATTTCGAGCCACTCGTCGTGGCCCCGTCCGCGCTGGCACGGAACACCATCGCGCCGTCAGGGGCATCGTAGAAATATTGGGAACTTTCAAATCCTAGGAGGTTTTTCACCTCCTGGGCGACGCCTGATATAAGCCCTGAACTATCGACCGGCAGAGTGAGTTTCCAGTTTGTTAGATCAAACTTGTCGGAATTAACGGGCAATAGCGTGCTCCTATGCTGTCGTCGTGAGACGGCGCAAGCGCTGCACAAGGCAGCCTGGTCAGCTGAGATTTACGCGGAAAACTTACTACCCCGGGGCTTCAATAAACGCGCCCCATTTTGCCCAACTGGGGCATCGACCTGTGCGATCGATCTAACTCATTTCCGCCGGTTAGGCCCGCAGGATATGACTCAGCCCTCCGCAGAGCCCGTTAAGAGTCACACGCAGAGGTTAACGGAAACTTACCATCTCAATTGGGGCCATGATGTGGCGCATGGTCGGCGCATGTCAGGCATGCGCAATTTGTGGGGGAACCAAATTTTTTGCCACTCTGCCTGAGGCGTTGATCAACAAAGCCATTGGCTGCCGTCCCACCGGCAAGCATCAACGTCTCACTAAAGCAAACCAGCAGAGGTCAGCTCATTTTTTCGGGAGCGTCTCACCACAACTCGCGCGCGAAATTTGCGCGCCGGCACCCACCCAAGTATCGCTGGAACAAGCGGCTTGCCCCTGGTCACAAAGTTGCTCTCAAACTGCGGTCGGCGACGCAATTAAGGTTAAGGAGAACTTGCTCTGGTGGGGCTCACCAAATGATTGCACAAGACCCTGGAGTTCACTCGGCGGCGCCAAATGCACTCGCACTGGCGTGAACTCGGATACTATGCATTTTCTCGTCGGTTTGAATAGTGCAGCAAAACGTTACCAGATTTGCGCAACCATCCTTTGTAAAGGCTTTGGCCGCGTGCTTAGAATTGATTGCCACCTCTACGCATAATCGTCAGATTTGAAATTTCGTCCAAATTTTCATAAAAAATATGCAGGCGCTGGAGCTACTTAGACGTGACAGATGCATTGTTTGGTAAGAAGACCGACAGCTCAGAGATAGCGCCCCCATACCTGAACGCCTCAGCGTTGCGCAGCTTTCGCGGTGCCGCGCGCACGTCCGGGTCGGCGCTGATGGAGGCAAGCGAAACCTGGTATGCCCATCTCGCTCTCATCCTTCTTATCTGTGGCTTGACCCTGGCCGTTCCAGGTGAAGCGCTTTCCAGCGTTTGGCATGCAGAAGCCGGGGTCTTTCTTGGCCTGGGCATCTTGGCCACGTGGCGATATAGCTGGGGCATCCTGCATTTTGTGCGTGCCCTCATTTACCGCAAGATCAGTTTTCCTAGGCTGCGCAAGGCCTCCGATGCCGCCGTCGATAGGGGGATCAGTACCGGCCAGGTCCCCCATGCCTATCTCCTGGTAACCAGCTTCCGCGTCGATGCCGACACTTCGGCATCGGTCTATCGCGCCACTTTCGAGGCCGCGATGGCCGCTCCGGGTAAGACCACGGTCGTGGCCTCGCTGGTCGATGTCTCCGATCAACGGCTCGTCACCGCCGCCTATCAACGCATTTGTGGCGCGGCAACCAATGTGAGGATGGTGATTGTCCGGATCAAAGGCACTGGCAAGCGTGATGCCTTGGCCAACGGATTCAGGGCGATCGCCAATGCCCAGCCTGGACCTGACGATATCGTCGCCGTCATCGATGGCGACAGCGTGGTGCCGCGCGATCTGGTTGCAAAGTGCCTTGGCTTTTTTCTGGACAATCCCAAAGTGGGCGCTCTCACCACCGACGAGATCTCCGAAGTGCGCGGCCGCGCCATCTTCCATATCTGGTACAGCCTCCGGTTCGCGCAGCGCAACATTCTGATGGCGTCCAACGGCCTGGCCCGGCGCGTCCTTACCCTCACAGGGCGGATGTCGATGTTCCGAGCCGACGTGATCTGCAATCCAAGCTTTATTAACCAGGTCGAACAGGACTTTATCGATCACTGGCGCATCGGACGGATCAAGTTCCTGACCGGGGATGACAAGTCGAGCTGGTTCTGGCTGCTCAAGAATGGCTACCAGATGCTCTACGTCCCCGATCTTCTGGTTTCCACCGTCGAAGACCCGCCGTCCGACAAATTCCTCGTAGCCGCAGCCCAACTGATGACCCGCTGGTTTGGCAACATGCTGCGTACTAATGGCCGTGCCCTCATGTTGGGGCCGTCTCGCATCGGCTACTTCACCTGGTGGGCGATTTTTGATCAGCGCATTTCCATGTGGACCTCGCTAGCGGGCCTGGTGATGGTCATCCTGATCGGCATCTTTGTGACGCCCCTGGCCTTCCTGGGCTATGTCGTCTGGGTTCTGGTCACCCGCTACGTGCTGACGCTCCTCCTGTTCCAGTCGCGCTCACGCGTCTCGGCGCTCTACCCCTTTCTGATCTACTTCAACCAGATCTTTGGATCGATGGTGAAGACCTACATCTTCTTCAGGCCAAATAAGCAGCGTTGGACCCGGCAAAAGACGACCTTGGCCAAGAGTGGGGGCTGGTTGCGCGGCGCCTTCGTAACAGCAACCTCGACCTACATGCACGGCCTGGCAATCGCAGTTTTCGTGACCACGGTGGCCTGGTTGATCGGGCTGCTTCCCTCCCCACAACTAACGTTTTGAGTGCCAGATCGGCCCCGCAGATAGGATCAATGCCATGAATAAAGAATTCATCAAGTTCGAGGCCGACGTTCAGCGGCAGCACGCCCGGTATCGTTTGCCTCTGACTTGCGCCATCGGTGACCGTCTCTATTCGGTGTCGGACTGGTCCGTCGCGGGACTGTCCATCGCGGCAGAAAACGCCGCCTTCCTGCCCGACCGGAACTATAACCTCAAACTGGTTTTCCCCTTTGATGGCTATGATTTCATCGTGTCCCTCGATGCCGTCTCCGAACGCGGCAGCGATCCCGAAACCATGGAGTTCCGCTACATAAATGTCGATGCAGCACGGCTTCGCCTATTCCGCTACATCCTCGACGCCTACCTGGCTGGCGAGATCGTGACGGCTGGCGAAATCCTCGATGTCAGCCGGCGCCAAGACGAGCCAGCCGGACCCAAGGCCAACGCTGCCGCCACAGGGACGGATCGCTCGCCCATGTTCGTTCTTGGACAGGCACTTCGGCTAGCCCTGGTGACCGCGATCAGTGTTGGCCTGGTGGCTTTTGTTGGTGGCTCAATCGCCCAGCGCCTCAATGTGATCCCGACCGAATCTGCTGCCGTTACGCTCGATAGCGTTCCGCTGCTGACGCCCAATTCTGGTGTGCTGACCAATGTCGTCAGTGGGGTGGTAGCCCGCGGCCAGATGGTCGCGACCATCATGCTGCCTTCCGAAACCACCGCGACGCTCTTTTCGCCCTGTGATTGCACCGTCGCCTCCGTTCAGGCCTCGATCGGATCCAATGTCGCTCCGGGCGACCAGATTGCCACTTTGCGCTCGAACGACCCAGTGCCCTATGTCCAGGCTTGGGTGCGCCGCGAGAACGTTATGGATCTCTATCGCGGCGTCACCGCCGAGGTTGAGCTTTACGACGGCACCGTCATCCGCGGCGTTCAGCTCGCCCAGTTACCAGTCGTTGACGCCTCCGCTGCCGAACCAGGCGACCTCGTCGAGGTCCGTCTTGATGTGCCGGCACCCCAAGTCGCCCTTCAGGTCGATCGGCCGGTCGTCGTCCGCTTTATCCGAAACAATCTGATCAGCTCGACCGTTAACAACACACTGGGTCGTTTCGGGAACTGGTTCGGGGGCTTGCTGCCGTCATGAGGTCGGTTTTTGTGGCATCGCTTGGCGAGCGGGTTTCTGGCGCTCGGACCAAGCTGAAAAACACGGTGCTGGCACTGGCCAGTTGTGTGCTCTTGCTCCCCTTTGCCAGTTCGTTTGCGCAGGATGGGACCTCTGGTCTCATCACCGACATGGTCACCGAAATTGGCGCCTCCGTCTTGGCCGCTGATCAAGCCGGCAATGATGCCGATAAGCTGGACCATTACCTGGTGGCCCTAGACCGCATCGTTTACCTCAAAATGCTGGGCGAAGCCTCGGACTCCGAGGATGGCGTGGTCGTTAATGCAGCTATCGCCGACCTGGCCACCGAGGGCGCCTCGGCCGACGATCTGCGCTCCCTCGCTTTGTCTAGCCTCTACCGCATACTGTCGGCGGGCGGCGACCCGACAGGTCGGCGTGTTGAAATCGAAAGCCTCATTGCCGGCATCGAAAGCGCGCCCCTGCGCGTCAGCGCTTATATTGAATATGCCATGCTCGAGGCCTCATCGAGCACCCAGTCCGCACTGCCTTTGCTGCAGACTGCAACGCTGGAAGCTAAGTCGATAGACGAGCTAGAGGCGCGCAGCAGCGCATTGGCCGGGATCGCGCTTGCCGCCGCCTCCTTTGATGGAGAGGCAGCCGGCAACCTATCCAACCAGACAATTGCCGAAATCTGGCCGGCGCGCGCCCGCGGCTTTGCCCGCTATGCCATCGCCCGGCAATCGCTTGATGGTGAGCTGAGCAAGGCGTCTCCCGATGATCTTGCTAGTGCCGCGCAAGCTGCCCTCAGCAATGGTGATCGCGCTCTAGCCCTTAAGCTGGCTTCGGCGATCGACCCTGAGCAAGACGATCTGCGGACCAACGCACTCAATAGCGTGCTGCAGGCAGCGCTTGAGAGCAGTGACTTGTCTCTTTTCCCCATCCTGGCGACCGCCTATGCAGACAATGACGCGCAGATCAGAGCTATCTCGCAACTGATAGCCAACCGCCTTGAGACCGATCGGCTGTTCGATGTGATTGCACTGACCGACTACCTGCCAGATGGGCCCAGTCTGGCCAGCATTGAGTTCGCGTTGGCCGCCGCCCTCGATGAGGCAGGTCTGGCTCAAATGGCCAGCGACGCAATTGCCCGAGGCGGCGCAGTTATTGCCGGCTTAACGGGCATTCAGCGGGACGCAGCCCTTGGGCAGGCGATTGAAGCCACGATAGCCACTGACAAACTCGACCTGTCTATGGAGTTTTTTGGCCAGCTAGCGGACCGCACACAGGTCCAACATGCCTTGCGCCGACTCTCCAAGGCGCTGGCAGACAATGCACAAATTGCGGAAGCCAAGACCGTTTTCGACAGCCTCGTTGCGGAAGAGGACATTGACTATGCGCTCTCGGGTATCGCGCAAGCCGAGGTCAAAGCCGGCAATATCGAGGCAGGCCTGGCGGCGCTCCAAACCGTCACCGACCCCAAAAATCGCGGTCGAGTGCAAGCGCAACTGGCACGAGCCTATTCGCGTGGAGGCCAATTCGAAGACGCTCTGGCCCTCGCAGCCGACATCGTCGATCTCGACTACGGCGTGCAAGCCTATCTCAGCATCGCCAAGACTGGCGTGGAATCCAAAGTGGAAGGCGTTGTCACTCAGTCCAATGACCTGGCACTGGCGCTGGCCGAGACCGCAGAGACCGAAAAGCAACGCTGGGAACTGACGGTCGATATCGTGGGCAGCATTGCCTTTGCCGGCGATTTTGACGCTGCTCAAAAACTCGCCGATGATATTGCAGACCAGACCTTGCGGGCCAAGGCCTTGGCATTGCTGAGCCAAAACCTGTCGGCAGCCTCCGAAAGCGAAGCCGCTCTTGTCTTGCTGACCGCGCTGCCGGCCAGCAGCGAAATCGACGATCAAATTGCTGAAGGCCTGGTCTCGCTCTCACAAGATCCCCAAGTGCTTGAGCAGGTCGTCGACCGTGTGCGTGCCTTTGCCAACGACCGGCTTCGCGTCACAACTTTCCGCGCCATTGCCGAGGGGCAACTCGACCGGCTGGACGTCTATGGCCATGGCCAGGGAGCGGGCGAGAGCACAAATACGCGTGCCATTCCCCAACAGGTCGGTGCCGTAGTGACGACCGCTAACCAGTCGCTCTATTCCAATGGACGGTTCGAGGCGCTGGCGCTGCCAGGAGGTCTCCACGCCGTTGATGGCTATGGCTACCCCGACCTTGGCCGCGGCGTCGCCGATCTGCGACGCGAAATGCCGACACCGGTTGCCGGCAATGTCTCAGTGACGCTGGCTAACCTTAGCCCCTATAATGGCAAGTTTCTCGAAGACTTGCCGAGTGGGAACACCGGAATGCAGGTCGCGGCCACAGCTCAAGGTGAACTGCAGCCTCGGGTAATCGTCGTTGAATCGGGCGTCTATACGCTTGGCCAACTGGTCGACGAGTTGATCGATACAGCCGGCTTTGCCCTGGTTCAGCGCGACGGCGGTGTCGTGACGTTGCGGGCTCCGGTCATTGTTGGCGAACACGCAACCCTTATCCTGAGCGGTCAAGAAGCCTCGACCTACAATTTGAGCGCGACTTCTGGCGCGTTCATTGCAGTGGCCGGCAAGCTCTACGTGCTCGATACCACCGTCCAGTCCTGGGATGAGGCCACCCTTGCGCCGCGCCCGGCAACCAAAGCTAGCGCCGGCGTCTTCCGGCCGTTCTTTGTGGGCTGGAGCGGCTCGACCATCAACATGGGCGGGTCAACCTTTAACGCGCTGGGCTATGCCGCGCCAAAGTCTTTTGGACTGGCCTTTTCGGCAGGGCCTAAGGACCTGCTGGCCAATCAACCCGACGCTCCCAATCCCACCGGGACCGTTGTCGACAACGTCTTCCGCAACTTCGAATACGGCTTCTATTCTTATGAAGCCGACGACGTTTATCTGGTCGGCAATCAGTATGATGACAACGTCGTCTATGCCATCGACCCCCATGACCGTTCACACCGCCTCGTGATCGGCCTCAATACGACCTACGGCACGCAGAACAAGCACGGCATCATTGTCTCACGTGAGGTCGACAATAGTTGGATCGTTGGCAATGTCTCCTTCGACAATCACGGCTCTGGCCTGATGCTCGATCGCGACAGTACCGGCACGCTGATTTACGGCAATGTCGCTTTCGCCAACCATCAGGACGGTCTGACCCTCTTTGAAAGTTCCTGCAACCTCATCGTGGGCAACGATTTCTTCAACAATGGGCGCGCCGGGATCAAGGTGCGCAACAGTTGGGACATCGGCATCTACAACAATGCAATCAGCAACAATGCCGAGGCTGGGCTCGAGTCCTACACGGCCCGAATTGAAGAAACCAGCGAAAGCCGCGACTTCGTTATGGATCCCTATGTGGCCGTCGCTTCCTTCGCCATGGCCGATAACGACATAGCGGGCAATGGGTCTGGTCTAAAGGTCAATGGCGTTTCCGGCTATGGCATCTTCGGAAACAACTTTCAGGCCCAGAACGGTCCGTTGGTTGCGGGCGATGCCAAGGGGCTAGAGAGCTTTCTCATCGGCGGGGAAGGGGGCAGGGCCATAGTGTCAAAAAGCTGCCTGCCTGCTCGGCCCGCTTATGTCTGCCCATTCCGCGACCTGGGCATCTTTCTGGGCGACGGCCAGGAACTGGCATTTAGCCAGCAGCCGGCAGCGGCATGCACGGCTCAGCACAGCGCGGCGGCAGCGGCCCCTCAGGCAGCAGTGAGCCACCAATGAACCTCGGTCGCTCCACGCTCGCTGCCATCGCCCTTGCAAGCGCCTGCAGTGCCGTCAACGCGGCCGAAGCCCGCTTGGGCGGTCTCTTTGACGTGAACGAGCGAATGTCACAATTGCAGGCTCCTGAATTTGCATCGATCAAGGAGGCCTGCTTGGCTGTTGCGGCCGACCCGGCTTGGCTGAACCTTCCCGTTATAGACGCCCTGGCGGCGACCGAAGGCTATGGCACCGATCGGGCCGCCAATGACTTCAACTGGGCAGTGATGGTGCTTGGCGGAAGGGCGCTTGCCGGAGACGATGCCGCAACGGACATGCTGGGCCAGCTCCTCCTCACCTGGTCGGCGGCCAACGCCTTTGAGGCCACCCAAGAAGTGCAAGACGCCTACTATGCCCTCAAGCGCGTCATGCTGCCGGTGGCCGTGAGCTACTCGATCATCAGGCCCCAGCTCGATGTCGAAGACAACAAGCAACTTGTCGATTGGATCGATCCTTTGGTTCGCCGGGTCGATCACCTCTTTGCCGGCGAAGTCGATCTCAACAATCATCGCGATCTGGCCGACAGCGCTTTGATGGTCTGGGGAGCGGTCATCGGCGACGCGCAACTGGTAGCCAAAGGGATGGATCGCTACTTGGCGACCTTGGCTGAGGCGCGCCCCGACGGCAGTGTCCCATTGGAAACCCGCCGAGGGTCAAGGGCGCTTTGGTACACCCGGCAGCTTTTGTCGAGCCTCACCGTTATGGCCGAAGTGGCCAAGGGTCAGGGGAACGGCCTTTATGCCGAAAAGGTCGATCAAGTGACCATCTGGACGATGATGGGCTTTTTGCTCAATGGCATCCACAACCCAGTTCTGGTTAACGCCTATGCCGGGCAAAACTACATACCAGGCCCAAGTATCGATTTCCGTAGCCAGGACTACGGATTTCTCCAAGCACGGGGCAATGGCCGGCATTACCTGGCCTTCATGGAAGCGCTGGCCGCGCAGCCGCCAGCAGGTCTGGGTCAGCAGCGCACGGCCGAGGCGCTGCAACGGCTGGGCATCGATGAGCGCCCGTTAATCGACGAATTTGCCGGCGGAAACGCAACATGTTTTTGGGGACAACCAGAATGAACAGGGCCCTACGCCTCAAGCCAAGTGTGCTGGCTGTCGTTCTTTTGCTCTTAAGTCCAGCCGTGATCGCGGCCCAGGACGTAAGCGCAGTCGCGACCTCGACCGCAGCCGCGGCTGAACTGGAAAGCATGGATCCCACCGCGCTGGTCAAGTTCGCTAACGAACAGCGGGCCGGCATTCTGGCATTTCCGGGCAATCCGCTTCTGGTTCCCCACTACGACCTGGCCCGTGCCGCCCTGGAAAAGGCCGTCGCGACAGCAGGCGTGCCACCCGCAGGCGCCAAACTCGCTTTGGCAAAGATGCTGTTGGCAGGCGAGGGCGGACAGGTCGATTTTGACCGCGCAATCGAATTGCTGCAGCAGGAATTTGCCGCAGGCGAGGCTGAGGCCGGAATGATCCTGGGTTCCGAGTTCCTTCAGGTCTCGGGCCGGGAACAGGAGGGTGCAGATGCCCTGCTGCTGGCGCTACGCCTGGGGGATGCGGCTGCCGCCTTCGCCCTCGCCGACTATCATCGACAAAGCGATCCAGAGCAATCGGCGCGCTTTGAAAGGTTAGCCTTCTCCATGCTGGAAGCGCGTGTTGCCAGCCAAGACAATGAAGCCGCTTTTGAGCTGGCCGAGTATTACCGCCGAACTGGACCGGCACACGACATCGACAAGGCGCTCAGTCTCTATGGCTTTGCCTACGAGGGGGGCAATGAACGCGCACTTTACTGGATGGCGAGCATCCGTGCCGAAAGCAGCGTCGCCAGTGATCGCCAAGAGGCCGTCCGGCTCTTCGACCTAGCAGCGCAACGCGGTTCGGTCGAAGCGGCCCGTGCCTTGGCCGTTGCCCATTCGACTGGGGAATTGGAAGTCAGTGACGAGCTCAACGCCCTCTGGTTGGACCGACTCGTTGAACTGGGTGACGTGGCCGGCGAATTGCTGCTGGCCAACCAGGCCAGTACCTCGCCCCAGGACCGAAATCGGGCTGCAGCAAAACTGTTCGATGAGCTGATGGCTGAAACTACGCCCAGTATTACCGATTTGCTGGAACTAGGCGGCAAATTCCGTGACGGAGACGGCGTCGCAGTGGATGGCGAGCGAGCTCTCCAATTGTTCAAGCGGGCCCTTGATCGGGGGAGCAAGGACGGCGTGCTGCGCTACGCAGAACTGATCCTGGCAGATCCATCATTGCAGACACAAGACAACCTGCGTGCCGCCTTCGACAGCCTGCAGCTCATTGCCTCCAGCGGCAGCGTGAGCGGGGCCGTGACTCTGGGCGATTACTATGTGCAGGGGCTCGGGGTACAAAGCGACCCCGACGAGGCTCTCAAGTGGTACGAGCGCGCTGTTCAAGGCGGCAATTCAATCAGCGCCATGTCCCGCATCGCCGAACAATATGTCGCCAGTACCGATCCCGCCAAGCAGCGCTTGGCTCTGCCGTGGTGGGAGAAGGCCGCCGCAGCCGGCAGCATTACCGCCCAGGTTACCATTGCCAACGCGTATGCCCAGGCAACTTGGTTGTCCTTCAATCCGCTCAAGGCGACCCTCTGGTATTCCAAAGCCATCGCCGCGGGCGATCTGACGTCGGTGGATGCCCTTGCAAAACTACATGTCCAATTTGGTGGTGCTGCCGGTCTGGCCACCGCCGAGCAGGTCTATACTGATGCCATCGATGCGGGCCTTAAGGGCGCAGGGTTGCGCTATGCCACGTTCCTGGCCTCGGTCGGGCGTGATGCCGAAGCGGTCGCTTTGCTCCAAAACAAGGACGAACCACTAACCACAGCTGGGGCACTGCTGTTGCGTCGGTTGTTCACGACCGGTGAAGCCGGTCAACAGGCACTCGACAAGGCAGACCACTATCTCGAGATCGCGCGTGAGGAAGTTTCTTCCGATCCCGCCGAGCGCCTTGTCCTGGCCGACGCGCTGCTGGATTCGGAAAAGCCCGAAGACCAGGCCGAGGCCGTCACCCTGCTCAAGGAGTTATCGGCCCAGCGCCTGCCCGGCGTGGTCCGCATGCTTGGCGACGCTTACATTATGGGCCGAGGCACGGCCAAGGACGTCGAGACTGGCCTCAATATCTACACTCGCGGCATCGGCGCCGGAGAAATTGAAGCCAGCGTCGGATTGGCCGAGCTCTATGCCGAGGGCGTTTATTTGCCGGCCGAGCCGCAGAAGGCGCTCGAGCTGTTCACTCAGGCGCTGGTCGCCGCCCCTCGCAATTCCGGCGCCAATTCGGGCCTAGCCGATCTCTATCGCTCCGGCGCCCTGGGCAAGCCCGACCTGGCCAAAGCGGCGCGGCATTATCTGGCGGCCGCTGCAGCTGGCAGCAATTCTGCCAAGCTGGCGCTGGGTGATCTTTATATGTGGGGTTCAGGCGTCGATCGTGATGCCAGAGCCTCCGAGCAATGGCTGACCCAAGCCAGCCTGGCTGGGGGGGTCGATGCCCAAATCCGGCTCGCCGCGCTCAACTCCTCGGTTATTGCAGGGCCGGCTAAGCCAAGGGAGGCCTTTGCCCATGCTCTTCAAGCTGCAAGTCGCGGTGATGTCGAGGCCATGCGCATTGTCGGGGTCTCCCTGCTCAGTGGCTTTGGAACGCCCCAAAGCCGCGATCACGCAATCGCCTGGCTCGAAAGGGCAGCAGCTGCCCAATCGAGCGATGCCGTGTTCGACCTGTTCCGCGTCTTTGACGAAGGAGCGGCCGGACCTCGTGACGCCGAACTGGCGGCACAATGGCTGCGCAAGGCCGCCGATCTGGCAAATCCCTCCGCGCTCTATCGGCTGGCGCTGGAATCGCTGCAGCCCGACGGATCGATATCTGATCCGGCCGCAATCGAGCTGCTAACCCAGGCCGCCCATGCCAACCACAATCAATCCAAAAAGATGCTTGTGCGCCTCGGGTTGCTCTCGGCAAGCGAGGCCGAGGCTGGATTTGACGATGAATGAAACCACAGTGCCCACTAACCATCACATCTCTATGGAGGTCACCAATGTCTGACCTGAAGCACACGGCGCGGCTGTCCCTGATCGCCCTGGCGCTGGCACTGGGGCAAAGTCTACTGGCCCAACCTACGGTGCTGGCAGCCTCTAACGTCGCGGCAGCTGCAACGCCCTTCACCTGCGACTTTCGTCCAAGCAATGAAGAGGCCGCTTTTGACGTGGTCCCCGGCAAGGCTGGTCTGTTCTTTAGGCGCGATACCGACCTCGAGGAATTCTTCGAGCTCACCCCCGAGGCCCAACACAGTTTCCAGCAACTGGTTGCCGCCTTGCGCGTCAGAGGCACCGATCTTGTCTTCGTGCCCCTGCCGCCGCGGGGTTTGGTTCAGTATCAGTATCTGGATGACACGAACCTGGATCAGGCCCTCTACGATCGCACCTTCGCGCTTGGCGAATTCAAGCGTTATATCGAGCAACTGCGGGGCGCCGGCGTGACAGTCGTGGACCTTCTGGCCAAGGTCGAGGCCGATGATCTGTGGGACAATTTTTATTACCTGCGGGACCACCATTGGACCACGACCGGAGCCCATGCCGCCGCGGCTGCGGTGGCAGATGCCCTCGCAGCACTGCCAAGCGTGGCCTCTCTTTCCACCTATGCCTTCACGACCGAGCAAACCGGGGACGTCGCGCGCAAGTCGCCGATGGGTTTTGAGATCCAGCGCCGCTGCGGCGCCGAAATCCCCGCCGAAATGGACGTGAGCTACGCAACCACCCGGGCCGCGGCGACAGCCGATGATCTATTGGGCCTAACCGCTAAAACGCCCGCGATCGCCCTCGTCGGCTCAAGTTTCAGTGCCGGCCAGTTCCATTTCGCCGACTTCATCTCTCAAGAGAGTTCGCTGGAGGTCGCCAATTATGCGATCGACGGCGCTGAATTTGTTGGATCGCTTGCCAGCTTGGTATTCTCCCGCAATTTTGTCGAGGTGCCGCCTCCGGCTATCGTTTGGGAAGCGCCCTCATACTACAACATCAACCTCGAGCTCTTCTCTGCCGTGCCCCAGCTCCTGCCGGCGATTTACGGACCGTGCGCGGAAGACGAGACAATTGCCTCCTCCGGACAAGTCAATGTTGGTGACAAAACCCAGGTTTTGAGCTTTGGCGAAGCCGACGCCATCACCGGAGATGACTTCTACCTCTATATTGACGGCCCTGAAATGGGGGATACCCCCGTCTCGGTAACGCTGCGCTATTCGGATGGCGATTACTACACGGCCTCGCTCGGTGAATTTTCTCGCTTCGTTCGCGATGGCCGGTACTTCTTACAATTGAACGACGAGTTTGAAGCGTCGCTGCTGGAAGTGGCGGTTGAAACGCCGACCCCATCCACACTGACCGCAAAACTGTGTAGCGTTCCCGCAGCCTTTGCCAATATTGGAGATCTTTAGCATGAAGCGCCTGGTTTGGACGCTGCTAGCCCTCGGGTTTGTGAGCGTCGCAGCAAGAGCAGATGACGATGCGGCAATTTACGGCCCCGATATTCCGGCAGACGCAGCCTTTGTCCGGGTGATCGACGCTCTGGGCACGCCGGACCTTGCCGTGACGGTGGACGGCACTGCAGCTTCCACCGGGCTCTCCGGTGCCACTGGCTATACCGTCGTTACGTCCGGCGAGATCGAGATAACCTCGGGTGAGAACGTGGCTGTCGTGCCCGTAACGGCGGGAACCGTCTATTCGATCGCTGTATCGGGAGTGGCCGGCGCCGTGCCGACAGTCTTTGAGGATGCGATCGCTGAGGATCCGAGCAAGGCAACAATTGCGCTTTACAACCTCTCGGGTGAGCCAGTCAGCATTGCCGCGCTGGCCGAGCGTGTGACGGTGATCGAACCCGTTGCCGCCGAAGCGTCAGCGCTACGGGCCGTCAATGCCGTCGTCATTGACCTCTATCTGGAAGGCAGCGCCGCCACGATAGAGAATTTTCCGCAGTTTGCCCTGCAGGCAAAAACGATTGCTTCGTTTTTTGTCTTCGGTGACTCAGTAACTGTGCGCGTCACCAATAGCGTCGAGCGCACGCAGTCTTAACGTGCCGCATCTGGTTTTTTGACGGGAGATTTCGATGTTTGCACGGACTGGGACCAAGCTTTTTTCCGCAGCTATGGGCACGATATTGCTGATCGTCCCCGCTTTTGCACAGTCTCCGGTCATCGAGTTCTCGCCCGATGCCAATTTCGCCTGTCTGGCAGAGCCTGTGCAACAGCCGAATCAGGTGTGGAAGAGCTGGGACGGCGCTACGGCTCCCGCCGATCCGCAAGATATGCTGCGCAGTGCTACGATCTTTGCGGTCGGCTCCGAGACGGTGGTCCGCGACCGTGCGATCGCCTATAAGCTGTTCCAGTATTTGGCCGCGTCCGATTTCCAGCAAGCCGGCCGCGCTAGCCTCGAATTGTCAAAACTACTGCTCGATGAGTCCTCGGGCTACTACGATCCTGAACTGGGCATCCAAACCTTGCAGCAGCGCGCCGATATCGGCGATGTGGAAGCAATCGCTCGGCTGGGTGCCATCTATTCGCGCGGCGGGGTTGTACCCCAGGACGATGTCCTGGCCGAACGCTATCTCAAACAGGCAGCTGCCGCCCAAGACATCTCAGCCGTCTATCGCCTGGCCCAGCTCTACGCGCAGCGCACCGATCTTGCTCCAATGGCGGACGCATCCAACAGCTACTTCCAGCTGGCCCTCTCGATGCGTTATCAGCGCCTAGTGGCTGGCGACTGCTCCCAATTGGAGGGTCTGGGCGATACTTATGCCGATCAGGGATCGGCTTTCTACGATTCCGCCAAGGCTGCCGCTTGGTATGAAGCAGGGTTTCGCACTGGCGATGCCGACGCTGCCAAAGCCTTGGGCCAAGCCTTTTTGAATGCCGAAGGCGTCGATCTCGACAGGGCCAAGGCGCTCGAAATGTTCAAGTTTGCCGCAGGACACGGTCGTGTCTCGGCGATGGTGCAGGCGGCCGATCTCTTGCTTTCGGACCCGACCGATAAGTCGCGCGTCGAGGCCCGCGAGCTGCTCGAACGAGCCGCAAGCTATGGCGAAAGCAAAACTTACGAAACCCTCGCCCAGATTGCGGCCGGCCAGTTTGGCGGGGCGTCCGATCCGGTCGAGGAGATACGCTATCTGCGCGCGGGCGCGGCAACACCCAATGCATCGCCCTCTCTGCTGATTGCGCTGGGCAAGGCGTGGGAGACCGGAAGTGCCGGCGCGGCCAACTTTCCCGCTGCCTTTGCCGCCTTCCGGCGGGCAGCAGATTTCGGCGAGGCTGATGCCTACTTGTCCATGTACGCGCTCACCGCTAGTGGGCGTGTCAAAACCACGGAAAACCCTATCGCCTATGTGCGCTCCGCCGCGAGCTTGGGCGAAGCTTCGGCAATGGCCGAGCTAGCGCGAGCTTACGCTTGCGGTACCACAGTCAGTCAGAACCTCGCTACCGCCGATCTGTGGCGGAACCGGGCTGCGGCTGCAGGCGATAGCGACACCCTTGTTTCGGTGGGCAAACGCGCCCTCGTTGCTGGAGAAACCGGCGAGCAACAATATTTCCGCGATGTCCGTCGTGCGGCTCGCACTGGCGACGTCGAAGGCCAGATCCTACTCTCGGAAGCCTATCTCAATGGTGTGGGCACTGCTGTGGACACCCAGGCCGCAGATCGTTGGCGCCAATATGCTCTTAGCAACGAGCTCCGACACAATGAAGCGCTTCTGGCGCTGGCTCGGCTCGAACTGTCGCGATCCGTCGTGGGTCCGACCGAGGTTGCCGCAGCGCTCGAATATCTCAACCAAGCCGACAGCCACAATCCTTCGGTCGCCTATGAGCTGGGTAAGATCTACCTCGATGGCGTTGGTGGAACCGTGGTCGATCGCCCTCGGGGGATACAGTATCTCATGAGTGCGGCAGGCAATGGCTATGTCGCCGCCATGGTGAGACTGGCCTCACTCGACCTGACGTCGGAGGAGAGCGGGGGCAAGTCCGCGCAGGATTGGCTGAACCAGGCCGTCGGTTTGAACAGCGTGGCGGCGCTGTTGATTAAGGCTGATCGCACCGAGAGTGAAAAAAATCGCGAGGAATTGCTCAATCAGGCGGTCGCCATCGGCAGCTGCAATGCCAAGGAACTCGTGTCCCTTGCCGCGGCGCTCACCAAAACCGGCGCCTATGGCGACACACCATCCGTGCTGCTGGCCAAGGCTCTTGCCCTCGATACTGACGATGCAGGCACCTTGCTCGAATTGGCGGACTATATCCGCGATGGTGTCCTTCAGGCTCAGGACGACACACAAAACCTCGACCTGCTGCACCGCGCGGCGCTGGGCGGAGAGCCCGAAGCTATGCGTCAACTGGCCGGGCATTTGCTGCGAGGCGATGGTGGTTCTCCCGACATCGCCCAAGCACGATCCTGGCTGACCAGAGCTCTAGCCGCCGGCGACGATGGCGCGGTGGCAGATTTGGTGGGTCTGCTCGTTAAGGGCGGCGCTGAACAGGCCGACCTCGAAACGGTGATCGCGGAGATCCGCTCGGTCGCAGGTTCCGATACCGCATTTGCAACCTCGCTGGTCTCCGAGCTTTTGACCGAAGCCGCCAGGGTAGACGAGCGCTATCAATCAGTCGCTATGGAATGGGTCACCAAGGCCGCCAATGACGGCGATGCCTCGGCAATGATGTTGCTCTCCAATGCCTATGCGCTGGGGCTTGGCGTCACCAGGTCCATGGAAGAGAGCTCGCGATGGCTTGAGGCCGCGGCGCAGGCCGGCAATGTCGACGCTTTCGAGAAATATGCGGTAGTGCTGGAGCTCGGGCTCGGGGTGACCCAGGATTCCGAGCAAGCACAGATGTGGCTCGACCGTGCCGCTAAAGTTAAGCAGAATTGAATGACCATTGATCGCGGCTACAACTGGAGAAAATCCGAATGAACATCTTTCGGGTCGCGTCGATCGCGAGCTTAAGCCTGATGATGCTGACCCATGCCGCACCGGCGCAAGACATGGTGACAGCGGCCGGCCTGCCGCCCCTGGCGGAGGCGCGAGGCCTCTCGGACACGGAAAAGCTCGCTCTGGCCGAAAAGACGCTGTTGGGGGATTTGCGTCTGCCCGACTACGGATTTCCCATACTCCTTGAGATGAGCGCGCGGGGCAACCGCGAGGCCATCCGGCTGCTCGCTCGGGCCATCGTCAATAACGAGTATAGTTTTGGCGACGACATCGAACGGGTTCGAATGGTTCTGGGAAGCGAAGCTATGTTGGGCTCGTCCAGCGCTGTCATGGCTTGGGCGACGATCCAGGACCGCGGAGTTGACGTGGTCAAGAACGAGACCACGGCCTACGAATGGTATCGCTGGGCCGCTATAGTTGGCTCGGAATCTGGCAGACGGGCCACCGCGCTCGCTCTGATCTCGGGCAAGGGCGTCGAGCGAAATGTCGACGAGGCGCTTGAATGGGCAAATCGACTCCCGGCAGTTCGCCGAAGCTCGACCTATATCGCAATGGCAGAACTGCTCTATGCCAGCCACCAGACCGGCGATGTCGAACTGGCCGATCGCTTGGCCGTCGAAAGCGCGTCCCTCAATCCAGACAACACCATGCGCGCTGCCAATTTATTGCTCGAGAGTTCCGGCTCACCGGCCGCCCTGACCGAGGCGTCGCGTATCGTAGCTGAGGCCGCGGCCGCCGGCGACGCCAAGGCACTGGTCATGCAGGCCAATCTGGCCGAGCAGGGCAGCGACCCACAGGCTCGCGTCAACGCCATCGAGAACTACATCACCTTGGCAAACGCCAACAATGCCGAGGCGATCAAGCAATTGGCCCGACTGCTTTCCAGCGGCTCGCTCCCCGCCCCAAAGCTCGATGAGATCGTCGAAATCCTCATCACGCAGGCTAATGCTGGCAATATCGAGGCCATCGTTGCCATTTCCCAAGCCTATATGTTCGGCGCGGGCGTGCCAGTGTCATTCGAGAAGGCGGCTCAATATTATCGCATGGGTGCCGAGCTCGGAAATGCCGAGGCTCAGTACCAGATCGGAATTTTGTATGCCGGGGGCATTGGGGTGTCTCGAGACGTCGAGCTCGCAAAAAGCTGGCTGCAGAAGTCTGCCCTGGGTGGCTCACAAGTGGCGGCCGTCGCTCTCCGTTCGATGCAATAGGGGCGCTCACTCCCAGCTTTGGGAACCACGCCCCCGCTTAACAGTTGGTCAGCCGATGGTGGATGGTTGTTGCTGGCTGACAGCATCAGCCGGCGAGTCTAACCCAGCAATGCGGCACAGCCCGGGAGTGACCATCTGGTCCACTCATCGTCGGTGCATTTGACCACTTCCACCCATCAATGCTCTTCGGCCTGGGAATTTGGTCTTCGGTTCGCTGCCCTTGCTTGGGCGGATTACCCAATGCGCCGTGCGCTAGTCATGGCAACTATGCGTCAACCGCAGGCCTTCTGCGAACCAAGTAAAATCGGTGTGCAACATCTTCACGTTTGAGTTGCCGCGATTGTGCCATCTTTGCGTTCGGAGTAGTCTCATTTTGGGACAACACTGTGGAGGGTCCTTAATTTCGGCCTGCTACATCTGGCTAAATTTTCGAATTTATCCAGTAGCTTGAGTGATTAACCCATTCCGTCTTTTGAACGATCTTCGTGTGCCCGCCGGGACGAACCGCGGGCTGCCCGAGGTCAGCTACCTGCACGTGTTAAACGGCATTACAGACTAGCGCCGATTTCTGCAGAGTGTTGTGAGAAGACAACTGTATATGTTTACCTTAATAGAGCTTTAAACCGGAGGCATCTTGCTGGTTTCTGCCGCGGCTAATAAGATCAACAAGAAGTTAAGAAGCGGTCCGCCGCTACGAATAAATACCGTTTACCGGTCAACCGTGAGTGAACTTTTTTCTTACCGCAGCAGGGACAAAAAAATGAATGATCAGTCGGCAATTCTGATGAGCCAAAGCACCGAAGTAACGTTGTCGCGCGTCTCGGTGATCGGTGCTGGTTACGTTGGTTGCGTATCAGCGGCGTGCCTTGCAAATGATGGCCTTCGGGTCATTGCGGCGGATATCGATCCGTTCAAAGTCGAGCGCATCAATGCGGGCCTGTCCCCCATGTATGAGCCCGGCTTGGATGATCTGACCGAAAAAGGGTTCGCCGCCGGACGCCTTTCTGCCACGACAAGCATCTCCGAAGCCGTGGCCAATACCGACATCTCCCTGATCTGCGTGGGGACACCAAGCCGCGACAATGGCTCGCTCGACACCCGCTATGTCGAAGAGGCAGCCCAGCAGATCGGTGCCTCCCTTCGGCACAAGACGGGCTTCCATGTCGTCGTGATGCGTTCAACGATCCTGCCTGGCACGATGGAAAACATCGTTCTTCCGGCACTGGAGAATTTTTCGGGCAAGACGGCCGGCGTCGACTTCGGCCTGGCATACTATCCCGAATTCCTGCGCGAAGGCACGGCCATCGAAGATTACAATGCGCCGGGAGCCATTGTGCTTGGTCAGTATGCTGACGACACGCGTTCGATCGAAATCTTGAAGTCCCTCTGTGCAGGCTTCTCCGTCGTTCCCCATGTCATTCCAATGCGCAGCGCCGAGATCGTCAAATATGCCAACAATTGCTGGCATGCGGTCAAAACCAGCTTTGCCAACGAAATGGGCAACCTCTGCAAAGCGGCTGGCATCGATAGCCATGTCGTGCTCGACGTGGTCTGCGCCGATACACGGCTTAACCTGTCGCGTGCTTATATGCGCCCGGGCTTTGCTTACGGCGGCTCGTGCCTGCCGAAGGATCTGCGCGCCCTCAGCCATCTGGGCCGCTCGGTCAATGTGCCGACCCCGATGCTCGATGCCACCCGCGAAGCAAATGATATCCAGCTCCAGCGCGCTGTTTCCCTGGTCCGCAAAACGGGCAATCGAAAGGTTGGCATCATCGGCCTAACCTTTAAGGCCAACACCGACGATCTGCGTGAAAGCCCGATGCTGGCCCTGGTGGAAAACCTGATTGGCTGCGGCTACTCGGTGACCATCTATGATCCCAACGTCGCATCCGAAGAAAATGGCGGCCGCAATTACCTGTCGCACATCGCTCCCCTGCTGCGTGAAAGCCCGAGCGATGTGATCTCGTCGGCGGAAACGCTGGTTATCGGCAGCAAGTATGATGGTCTGTCCGCCGCGATTGCGAGCGCAACCAACAGCCTTGACGTCATCGATCTGGTGCGCGTCGGTCTGCCGCCGCTCTCCGACAATATCCGCTACGAAGGTCTGTGCTGGTAAGCACGACTCTAAGCAATTGAGAGCGTCGACGCTGGAAGTTTTACCAGCATCGACGCTCTCAAAACCTGTGCGATATTATCTAAATATAATAACTGCTGTAAAGCCCGCGTATTTAGCAAAATATACTAGCGCACTCGATTAAATTTGGGGGGACGATATGGCCATAGTTCAGTATGTAGCAGTGTTAGGGCAGTCCAATGCCGAAGCAATGTTTAACTTCTATGGCGATGATGAAACCGGTGCCACCGAGATTGCGGGTGCTCTCAGCTCGGCATTTCTGAGCACGGGCGCCACTTCTCTTAACGCCAGTGCCGTGCGCGGCATGCTTGGCGGCATTGGTACCACCGGAAAATACGCCACGGCCTCCAACGTCCTGATCGAAAATCTGGCGGTTGGCGGCACGACCGTGGATGGCAATGCGATCGGTGTCAGCCCGTCCATTGCCTGGTGGTATCCTGATACCGATACGCCCGGTCAGTTGCTGCTGACCGCTGTTTCGCGGATCAATCAGGTCCTGAGCGCCATTCAGGCTGCCGGCAATGAGGTGGTCCTATCGGTCGTTTGGGCCCAGGGCGAGAATGACGCAAAGCTCATCATGGACGGCAAGAGTGATGCGGGGACCTACAAGGAAGCAACGACCGAGCTGTTCGCCCGTCTGACTTCCAGCGTCAACGCGCCGTTCGACATATATCTGCAAGAAGTCGGAGTGACCAATTACACCGGCGGCGACGCCCGCTGGAATGGCGGTCAGGACATCATTCGGGCCGCCCAGCGCGAGATCGCGACCCAAAGTGATCGCATTCACATTGCGGCAGTCACCGAAGATCTGCCTCTCCGCGACCATGTCCATATTTCTGAGGAATCCTACGAAGTCGTCGGGCGCCGGCTGGCCAGCTATATCGCCTTTGACAAGGGCTTTACGACCGAGATCCCATCGCCCCGGCCTTTTGTTGACCCCGACCTCGGACCACTCGTTGATCAGCCACCGCTCGCCCGGGCCGACGTCATCGAGGCCTCGCTCAACCAGCTGACGGTCTCCAGCAACGTTCTTACCAACGACTACGATCCCGATCGGGATGCGATCAGTGTCATATCAGCCGACGGACATCCCGTCGCCAGCGGCTCGGCGACCGTTGTGCAGGGCCTCTATGGGACCCTGACGATCAATGCCAATGGCTCCTATGCCTATGTGGTCAATACCGCCATTGTGGGACCGGACAGCTTTGCAAACGGCAATTTGCACGAGACGTTTGACTACGTCATCCGCGACCAAGACAATTTTACCGCCAAAACCAGTTTGACCGTCAGCATTGTCGGCGTGCCCGAAATCAATACCTTTGTCGGCACCGCCAACAAAGACTCCCTTTCCGGCACCGTCGAAAATGATGTGCTGCTCGGTCTTGGCGGGGATGACACCCTCAAGGGCCGCGAAGGCGACGATCGCATTTACGGCGGCACCGGCATTGATACGGTGGAAGGCAATGCCGGCAATGACGTGATTATCGGTGGCGATGGTGCTGACAAGCTCAAGGGCTCAGGCGGCAACGACACCTTTGTCATTCGCAGCGCCGCTGAAGCGGGGGATGCGATTGCCGATTGGGGTTCAAGCGAGACGCTCGATCTCACCGGCCTTTATGCTGGATCCGGCGCAACGACCGCTTCGGCCTTGATCGCTAACGGTCAGCTCGAAATTCGCACCGTCGCCGGCGGCAGCCAGGTCTGGGCCACCATCAACGGCTCGGCCTTTCTGGTCGCCGCGATCACTGGCCCGGTCATCACTGCCACCCAGATCAAGGTCAACAATGCTACCCATTATGTCGAGGACGGCTACGCCGCGCCCGGTTATGGCGGCCCTACTACGCTCCCGACCCATCCCCCGGTAGCCAACCCAGACGGCAACCAGGCCACCTCGAGCACGCCAACGGTTATCGGCAATGTTCTTGAGAACGATAGTGACCCCGAAGAAGACGCATTGGCCGTTATCTCGGTTGACGGTCTCACGGTGGCCGCGGGATCTGCCACAATCGTTGCCGGGCTCTATGGCACGCTCACCATCAATCGCGACGGTTCCTATAGCTACGTCGTCGACCCAAGCAAGGTTCAGCCCGGGCAGGGCAGCCTGCATGACATTTTCACTTATGGCATTGAGGACACCGAGAGCCTGCACGATACCGCCGCCCTGACGATCACCGTGGTGGTGCCCGATATTGCACGGCAGCCGCCGACGGCGGTCGACGATGTCAACGCGGCATCGCCTGCCAATGCCACCGTCTCAGGTAACGTGGTCACCAATGATACGGACCCCACCAACGAGGTGTTAAGGATCGTCTCGGTGGACGGCCACGCCGTCGTAACAGGCTCGCCTACCGTGATCGTGGGCCTCTTCGGGACGCTGACCATCAACGTCAATGGCAGCTACTCCTATGTGGTCGACCCTGCCAAAGTTCCCGCCGGGCAAGGCAGCTTGCCTGATGTGTTCCACTATACTGTGGCAGATCCAGGCAACTTGCAGGATGCCGGAACGCTGACGGTTACGGTAAGAGCACCCGCCCTGCAGCCGCCGGTCGCAGTCGACGACGCCAATGCCGCGTCCCTCAGCAATGCAACTGTTTCGGGTAATGTCGTGACGAACGACACCGACCCGAACCACGATGTTTTGCGCATCGTTTCGGTTGACGGGCATGCCGTGGCCGCGGGTTCACCCACGGTGGTGGTTGGTTCTTACGGCGCCCTGACCATTCACTCAGATGGCACCTATTCCTATGTCGTTGATCTAGCCAAAGTGCCGGCAGGGCAAGGCAACCTTCCCGACATATTCAACTATACGGTCGCCGATCCCGGCAATCTGCAGGACGCTGGCAAGCTCACTGTCACCGTCTCGGCGCCAGCATTGCAGCCTCCCGTGGCAGTGGACGACGTCAACGCTGCCCCGCTCGACATAGCGACAGTTTCGGGCAATGTGATCGCCAACGATACCGATTCGAACCACGATGTGTTGAGCATTGTGTCAGTAAGCGGCCATGCCGTGGCCTCGGGATCTCCCACAATAGTGATTGGCTCCTACGGTACGCTGACCATCAATACCGACGGCAGCTATTCCTATACCGTTGATCCAGCCAAGGTGCCGGCCGGTCAAGGCAGTTTGCCGGAGGTATTTACCTATACGGTTTCCGACCCATCCCACTTGCAAGACTCTGGCGCTCTTACCGTGACCGTCACCTCGCCACCAATTTCCGGTGGTGACACTAATACCGACGGCAATATGCCCCCCGCCGGCGCCATTGTCGGCACGGACGCAATCAACCGGATCACCGGTGGTGCCG
The DNA here is from genome assembly GCF_000971275.1 of Devosia psychrophila. Classification (GTDB taxonomy): domain Bacteria; phylum Pseudomonadota; class Alphaproteobacteria; order Rhizobiales; family Devosiaceae; genus Devosia; species Devosia psychrophila. The sequence goes on from NZ_LAPV01000072.1 coordinate 34,506, forward strand.
GCGCCGATCGCATCCATGGCCTGGGTGGCGCTGATACACTCAAAGGCGGGCTCGGGAACGACATCATTTTTGGCGGGTCCGGAGCCGATATCCTAGAGGGCAATGACGGCGCCGACATCCTGTTTGGCGGCACCGGCAATGACAGCATTAAGGGCGGCGCGGGTGCCGACACCTTGGTCTTCAGCGACGGCGATGGCAGTGATACGGTCCTCCAGTTGCGGCGCGACGACACTATTATCCTGGAGAATTCCCTGTTCCACACCAAGGCGGATGCATTGGCGGCTTTGGTTGCTGGGCCGCAGGCCGGCACTTTCGTGCTGAACTATTCGCCAGTCGACTCGATCACGTTTACCGACACCACGCTAGTGGAACTGACAGGAGCTGTTTGGGTCTTTGGGAGTGCAGATATCGTTTAGATTTGGCGCCTCCAAATCGTCTTCCTGCCGCAATGTTTTCAGCAGGACATCATGCAAGTACCAGTAGTCTCGCAAATCTAAATGCGGCTTGCCTCTTCACGCGTGTCGAACGAGTACGTAATTTCTAGGTGATGCGCTATGACGTTTGCTTCGGCGATATTCTTGTTTGGATATCTTCCTGTATTTTTTTCGATCTACTATATAACGCCGTTCAAATACAAATCCTACGTCATCGCCTTCGCCTCTTACCTGTTCTACGGTTGGTGGCGGTTGGACTTTCTGGCGCTGCTGCTAATCGTCACCTTCGGCAATTATTGGGTTGGTGGACGGATCGCGCACGCCTTCAGTCGCTCCAGTGCTAAAAACTGGCTCATTTTCGCTATCGTCGGCGACCTTTGCGTTCTTGGCTATTTCAAGTACTGGAATTTCTTTGTTGATAGCCTTGCGGACCTGTTGAACGACGGCAGACCGTTCTCGCTCCTGATAGGCGGGGTCATCCTGCCGATCGGGATCTCGTTCTATGTGTTTCAGGCCATCAGCTACGTTATCGACGTCTATCGCGCTGACGCACCGCCGGCTAAACGGCTGATCGATTTCGCAGCCTTTAAGGCTATGTTTCCTCAGCTGGTTGCCGGACCGGTCATCCGCTACAAGGACATCGAGGCCCAGTTCGAACATCGAACCCATTCCTGGGAGCTGTTCGGGCAGGGCGCACTCCGATTTTTCTCGGGTCTAGCCAAAAAGGTTCTGATCGCAGATTCGGTAGCGCCCATTGCCGACGCCGTCTTCAGCGCTCCCTCGCCCACTTTTGCCGAGACCTGGATTGGTGCGCTGGCCTATTCGGTGCAGCTCTATTTTGACTTTTCCGCCTATTCCAGCATGGCGGTAGGCCTTGCGATGATGATGGGGTTCCGCTTCATCGAGAATTTCAGGTTTCCCTATATTTCCAGCAGCATCACCGAATTCTGGCGGCGTTGGCATATCAGTCTGTCGACCTGGCTGCGCGAATATCTCTACTTCTCGCTTGGCGGCAATCGGCTCGGCATTTACCGCACCTATATCAACCTGATGCTGACCATGGTTTTGGGCGGGCTTTGGCATGGCGCCAACTGGACGTTCATTCTTTGGGGCCTACTGCACGGCGTCCTACTGGCAAGCGAGCGCGCTTTGGGCGTAACGGGCAAGGAAGGCTTTATCATCTGGCGATGGGTGCCAACCATGGTGTTCGTCATCCTTGGTTGGGTGCTGTTTCGTGCTCCCGACATGGGTGTGGCCGTTCAATATTATGCTGGGATGTTTGGGCATAACGGATTTGGCCTGCGTGACGCAATGGCGTGGCAGATTAGTTATTTCGGCTTGAGCATGCTGGTAATCGGCATCGCGCTGGCGCTGACGGAGCCGTGGCTGAACCGGGTGTTTGGTATCGAAACGATCAGCGAACCGCTCAAGAAGGACAAGCTGGGACCGGTCCCCTTGCACGGGGCAGTGGTAGTTTGCCTGCTCGGCGCCTTGGCCGTGGTCAAGCTCATGGCCGACAACGATTCCCCGTTCCTCTATTTTCAATTCTGAGATGATCATGACCAATCTCGCGCGCTGGGTTCCGATCGCCTCAATGCTGCTCCTCATGGGATTGGGATTGTTCCTCATGGTGCAAGCACTGCGGGACGGCGCTTTCAGACATACAGCCCCGACCAGCATCGCCGAGGTCACCGATGGTGAGTGGACGCACGCCATCGAGGATGAGCTAGAGCGCAAAGTTCTGATCCGCGAGCCCGCCATCCACCTCTTAAATGCCTTTGAGTATTGGCTATTCGGCGAGGCCCGAAGTGGCGCCCTGGCCGGCACCGACGGGTGGCTGTTTTCGCGGGAAGAGTTCGAGTGGAGCGCACAGTCCGACGGCAATCTCGAGGCGGCATTCGATGCCATAACGCGTGGGGTTTCGGGCTTGCACGAGCGCGGTATCAAAGTCGCGCTGGCCTTCGTGCCAGCCAAGTCCGACATATATCAGGACCAACTCGGACGATACGCCTTGCCCGAAACGGCGGCAGAACTCTATTCTCGGGTGCTACAAACTGCGGCGGCAACAGGCGCCGACTTCGTTCCCAATTTGTCGACCGACCTTCGAGCCGTGCGCAGTCAGACTGAAGTCTTCCTGCACACAGATACCCATTGGAGCGTCTTTGGCGCTGGTCGTGCCGCCGCCTCACTCTGCGCGCTCGGCGCTCCCGTGATCGAGAACAAGCTGACCTTCTCAACGAGCCTGCAGGCCGCCATCGCCCATCGCGGGGATTTGCTCAACTTCCTTGAACTGGGAGGGTTCAGCTTTTTGATGCCGGTGCAAACAGATTTGATTGCGCCCGTCGTGGCGGCACGGGAGATCGATGGCGCCGACCCGCTAGCATCGTTGTTCGGCTCGGAGCCAGCAGCGATCGACATCGGTTTGGTTGGCACCAGCTATAGCGCCAACCCACTCTGGTCATTTGGTGATCAGATCAAGATTGCCTGCCAGAGCGACCTAGTGGCTTACGCCACCGATGGCGATGGTCCGTTCGAACCGATGAGGTCTTACTTAGAGACGATCGCCAAACCTAATGCCGTGCTGCCAAAGCTCGTAATTTGGGAGATACCGGTCCGATATCTCGACGATTACAGCGGCCAAACGCTGTCGGCGCTGTTCTAGGCGAACGGCTCAATTAACGGGCAGGGGCGATTAGCCTCTGCCTAAGCGCGCCTCGAACGGGTTGAAACAGTGCGATCTGAGGTCAGCATGGGGGGCAAGAGCGCCCGCAAGATGCTCATCGGCACGGTCACCGTGAAGAAACCAGGAAGGTCGGCCCGTTCACGCATATACTGTTCGTGACCGCTATCCTCGTCACAAACGGGCTTAGCGGCTGCAACGCTATCCTCAGCCAGACGCAGCACATCGAACATGCCGTCGTCGTCTGCGCCCGAATGCGAGAAAACCCAGCAATCGCCATTAAACGAAAACGTGATCTGCTCCTGGGAGGCGAAACGGGCGTTCAGATAGTCCGCATATTCAGCAGTGTTCCTATAAACCCTACACGTCGTCGGACAGAGAACGTCTTGTCTGGCTGGGATATAATCAAACATCGCTTTCGTCCTCCGCAATGACCAACACGGGTCGACATTGGTTTAGCTTAAGCACCGATTATGTTAACATTGGGTGAAGACGCAGGCTTTGGACTCGGCTAGTCTTATGTCGTTGCCTCATTTGACAAATTGAATAAGTGTGAGCGTCAACCAGCACCCCCAGTTGACGCTTGTCTAATGTCATCTTTGGTTGTCTGTCTGGAAAAGCGTAGTAGCATTCCGCGTGATTGCCACCTTCAGACCCTGGCCGAAATCACCCAGCTCGCGCGTCCGCGTTGCGTCGGTTTACTCTATCACTAGCTATTTCGAGGTTATCCTTGAACAACAACTGGCATCAAAATACGGTTAGCATGATCGAAGGTTTTTTTGCTCGCCACATGGCGCGCTGGGTCGAGCGTCGTAGTTTTGAAAGAGTTGACCTTCCGATGGATAAGGCTGACACCTTTGCCGCCGCACTCGGGATATATCGCCGAATTATCGTCGTTACTCTGATATTTAGCGCAGCAATCAACATATTGCTGTTTGTCGGGCCGCTCTACATGCTCCAGGTCTATGACCGAGTGCTGCAGAGCCGTAATGAGACCACACTTGTGCTTTTGACCGTGATCGCGGTCGCCATGCTGATCATGCATGCCCTGCTCGAATTCCTGCGCTCCCGAGTTTTGGTTCGCACCGGCTACCAGTTGGACGAAGCACTATCGGGCCCGCTCTTCAGCCGGGTGGTCAAGCTGTCGCTGGCAAATCCAGGCGGCGGCTCGCAAGCCGCCTTGGGTGACGTGGCCAGGCTGCGCGACTTTTTGACGGGCAACGGTCTGACCGCAATGTGTGACGTCCCCTGGGTACCGATGTTTCTCTTTGTCTGTTTCATGTTCCATCCCCTAATTGGCCTCGTAGCCCTGGTAGGGGCATCGGTGGTGCTGGCCCTGGCATTCCTCACGGAAGTGGCAACCAAGAAGTCGCTCGACAATGCCCAGAACGCCAATCAGGCGGCCCAGCAATTTGCCTCGACCACGCTGCAGAATGCCGAGGTCATCCGGGCATTGGGCATGGAGCAGCCCTTGCGCAACCGTTGGCTCGGCAAGCACGGCCTCATGATGTCGCTGCAGGCCACCGCCAGTGATCGGGCTGGCGTCATCGCGTCCATTTCCAAATTCGTCCGCGCCGCTCTCCAGATCGCCATTCTGGGCGTCGGGGCCTATTTGGCGCTTGAAGGCGAGATCACTGCCGGTCTTATGATCGCAGCCTCAATCATGATGGGCAGGGCCCTCTCTCCGGTTGATCAACTGGTCGGCAACTGGAAGAGCTTTGTTGGCGCCAGGCAGGCCTATGGTCGGCTCAAGGCGGTGTTCGCCCAGGTGCCTGCTGATATGGAGCGGACCGACTTGCCGCGCCCCTTGGGCCAGATCGATGTCGAGCAGTTGGCCACTGTGATCCCCGGAACGAGGACGCCGGTGCTGCAAGGCATTAGCTTTACCATCAAGCCAGGAGAGGCCGTTGCAATCTTCGGGCCGAGCGGCGCGGGCAAGTCCAGCTTGGTGCGGACCCTGGTGGGCGTTTGGGCCACGGCCCAGGGCAGCGTCCGGCTTGATGGCTCTGAAATCGGCCACTGGAATGCCGAGAAGCTGGGCCAGCATATCGGCTATCTCCCCCAGGACGTCGAGCTATTCGCCGGAACGATTGCCGAAAATATCGGACGCTTCCAAAATGCTGGCAGCGCTGAGGTATTATCGGCGGCCATGCGGGCGGGCGTACATGAGATGATCCAAAAATTGCCGCAGGGATACGAAACCCAGATCGGCGTGGGCGGCAGACAGCTTTCCGGCGGACAGCGTCAGCGCGTCGGGCTTGCTCGAGCCCTGTTCAACAATCCTGCCATCGTCGTCCTCGATGAACCCAACGCCAACCTGGATTCGGATGGCGAGACGGCATTGATGCAGGTGCTCGCCAACCTGAAGAAGGAAGGAACCACCGTGATCTTTGTCAGCCACAAGATGAATCTTGTGAACCTTTCGGACAAGACGATCATCCTGCGCGAAGGCCGTCTGCAGCGAATGGTGCCAACCCGCGAGATCGTGCGGCCGGCAGTCACGGTCAACAGTGCCGCACGGGTTGTGGCAGTCTCCGCATCATCGCAACTGTCGGCCTGACATGGTCACCACCAAGCCGACGCCCTATTCAGCGACGCCCTACATCCTGTCCGGATTCGTCGCGATCTTCGTCACGTTCGGCATCTTTGGCGTTTGGGCGGCAACGGCACCCCTCGATAGCGCCATCGTGGCTCCAGGTATCGTAGCGGTCGAATCCAACCGCAAACTTATCCAGCATCTCGAAGGTGGCATTGTCGCTGAAATCATGGTGCGCGAAGGAGAGCATGTCGAAGCCCAGCAGGTCTTGGTTCGTCTGCTGCCGGTGCAGGCCGATGCCAATAGCGCCATGCTGCAGTCACGACTGACCACTTTGTTCGCGACTCAGATGCGCTTGGAAAGCGAGCGCGCCGCTCTGGTCGAGCCGGTTTTTGGTGAAGCCAGCACCATGATCGATCCATCCGGCTGGCCCGCAGCAATCAAGACCCAACAAGAGATCTTCCTTGAGCGACGGGCCATACGCGACAGTAAGATCAGCATCCTGCGCTCGCGTATCGAGCAGTTCGAACAGCAGATCACCGGACTGACCGTGCAGCACGATGCCGTTCTCGAACAGAAGCTTTCGCTCGAAGATGAAATCGCGCGCCTCAAAAGCGGGCAGAGCAGCGGCGTGGTGAGTGCAAACCAGATCACCGCCATGGAACGCGATGGCGCAGCTCTTGCGGGCGGCTATGGACAACTGCTGGCCCAACTGGCCCAGGCTCGGCAGAGCATTATCGAGACCGAACTGCAGATCGTCCAAATTACGCAAGAATATCAAGAAGATGCCGCAGTCGAGTTAAAAGATACGGTCACCGAGATCAATGAGCTCTCCGAGCGGTTGACAGTGGCCGAGGACGTTCGCGATCGCACCCTTATCCGGGCGCCCCAAAGTGGTGTCGTGCAGAACATAAAGTTGCATACGGCCGGTGGCGTGCTCCGCCCCGCCGAGACCATTATGGAAATTGTCCCTCAAGACGAACAGTTGATTATCAGCGCCCGTATCCGGCCGCTCGACATCGACAGCGTTGCGCCGGGCCAAATGTCCGAAGTCAAATTTCCGGCCTTTTCTAATCGTTCCATGCCCACCATCATGGGCACGGTGGATGTGGTGTCGGCCGACCTGATCTATCCCGAGCCGGGCAGGGGTGACCCTTATTACGAGGCCAGGATCAGTGTTGCCGACGTCGATGTTCCCGACCTGATCAAGGGGCGCCTGCTGCCAGGCATGCCGGCCGATGCGATGATCATAACCGGCGAGCGCACGTTGATGGACTATCTGGTTAAGCCAATTTCGGATTCGCTCGACAAGAGTATGCGCGAACAATAGCCACTGGCGAGGGCTAGGCGGTCTGGCTCTTTCGGGTCGTTCAAGTTTTTGATCGACGCCGCGCGGAGCCGACGACGATTTATCACCACAGTGAGGACTGCCTTGCGCTCGGGCGCTCGGAGTTGGTGATTTTGAGCAACCTGGCGATTACAAGCTGTCAGCCTTGCTACTTGCGCCGCGTTCTATTGACGAGAGAGAAAGGTAGCGTCAGCACCCAACCGCCCCGAACGCACAGCAATTTGTCGGAGAGCTCGACCCACCGAACATCGCGCTCGGGAAACAATGACTGGAGGAGTTCAAACAGAGTTGCCACCACGACAGCAACGATGACGCCGATAGCTGAGCGACGTGGAAACACCCGTGCTGGTGCTTCATAGAACTTACTTCGATCCGGACGATCAGGTCATCGTACACACCGAGCTCTTCTGCCGCCCCGAGCGGTATCAGCAGGTCGTGGACTTCATTCACGAACCGGCAGCAGCGCCTGATGCGTCGATGTCCGCGACCCCCTAAGCAACCCGGCCGTGTGAGATGGTCCGACCAGCTGTGGCCGTGCTGACATTTTCGAACATCGCCTGTAGCTCCGGCAGCACGATGTCCGCGATCCACCAGCGATATGGGGGGAGATAATCACATTGGACAGGTCACTCAACGCGTCCAGCGGCCGTGGCTCAGGCCACTGCACGTCCAGTCCAGCACCTGCAAGGCGACCAGAAAGCAGACTGTTGACTAGTGCCTCGTGATTGACCAGCCCACCTCGGGCGGTGTTAATGAAATAGGCGCCCGGCTTCATCAGGTCAAATTCGGTTGGACCCATCACCAGCGCCACCCACCTGGGACGTGGATCGATACAAAGTCCGCTTCCGCCAGCAATTCGGCCAGGGTCACGTATTTGAGGTTCTGCGCCACCTCAATCGTCGGTGGCAGAAGATCGTCAAGCTCAACGTCGACGAGAATTGTCCCACCCTGAAAGCTACGGCGTCCGCTCCGTCCCGACGATGATGCTTTTCAAGGGCAGGCAGGCGGTGGACGTCAAGATCGGCGCGGGGACGCCAAGGCCGCCATCGCTGACTGGCTGGAACGCCACGCCGCTTGATGCGCGTTGACGTTGCCCCCGGCCTCTAATCCAGTTTGAAGTAGGCTCTGGCCCCTAGAAAGGACCAGAGATGAAGCGCAGCAGGTTTACCGAAGACCAGATCATCGGGATTTTAAAAGAGCACGAGGCGGGTGTTCCAGTCGCCGATCTGTGCCGCAAGCATGGTGTGAGCAACGCCAGCGTGTACAAATGGAAAGCCAAGTATGGCGGCATGGACGTTAGCGAGGCTCGCAAGCTTAGGGCGCTCGAGGATGAGAATGCCAAGCTCAAGCGGCTGCTGGCCGATGCGATGCTGGACAACTCGGCGTTGAAAGACCTGCTCGGAAAAAAATGGTAACGCCCGCCGTTGAGCGGGATGCTGTCGCCCATCTCCAGACGGTGTTTGGAATGAGCGAGCGGCGGGCGTGCCAGGTGCTGGGATGCTGCAGGATGACGATGCGCTACCAGACCATCAGGGTCGATGATGCGGTGCTGCGTGAGCGGATGAAGGCCATTGCTCATGAGCGACGGCGCTTCGGATATCGGCGCCTGCACGTACTGCTGCGGCGAGAAGGCCATATGGTCAATCACAAGCGGCTGTTCCGCATCTATCGCGAGGAGAAGCTGGTCGTGCGCCGCCGCGGCGGCCGCAAGCGGGCGATGGGCA
>NZ_LAPV01000073.1 GCF_000971275.1 Devosia psychrophila
GCTCTTTCTTATCCCTCCCCACAAGGGGAGGGATAAGAAGGAGCTGGGACCTTTGGTATGGCGCCTCCCTCCCCTGAATGGGGAGGGATTGAGGGTGGGGTGATGGGAGCCACAATGCCCCTTGTAAGCACTGACCTGATGAGGGGAGGAGACGATGAACACTGGCGCCCGCGCGATCAGGTCAGCACCACATGCCGGGTTAGTTCTTCGATTGTCGTATCGGCCTTGGCGACGTCGAAGACCTTTGTCCCGTGGCTCATGATGACGAAGCGGTCGCAGACCTGGTGGGCGTGGTAGAGATTGTGGGTCACCAGCACGCTCGAAACCCCCTCGGCCTTGAGCTTGAGCACCTGGCCGAGCAGGGCTTCGGTTTCGCGCACCGACAGGGCCGAGGTCGGTTCGTCGAGCAGTAGAATGCGGCGTTTGAAGAAGACAGCGCGGGCGATGGCGACGGCCTGTTTCTGACCACCGGACAGATCGCCGACCAGCTTGTCGGGGCTATCGATGCCAGAAATGTGGACGGCGCTTTCGAGCACCTGCATGGCGATGTCGCGCATCTGCTTGAGGTCGAGGAAGCCGAAACGGTCGGTGAGTTCGCGGCCGAGGAAGATGTTGCGCGAGATGGAGAGGCAATCCACCAAAGCCGTGTTCTGGTAGATGGTTTCAATACCCGCCTCGGCGCTGTCGCGGCGGTTGGCAAAATCCTGCCGCTGGCCGTCGACGGAAATATAGCCCGAGCTGGGGCGGTGAATGCCCGAGAGCATGTTGACCGTGGTGGATTTGCCGGCGCCATTGTCGCCGAGCAGGCCGACGACTTCGCTGTGGCCGACTTCGAAGCTGAGATCGGTGAGGGCCTTGAGCGGCCCGAAGGTCTTGGTGATATTGTGCAGGGCCAACAGGCTCATGTGGAGGCTCCCCGGCGATCGAGGCCGTGGTTGAAGATCGAGGCCACGACGATCAGCGTGGCGATGAACATGTCGAGATAGAATCCGGGCGCGCGCATCAGTAGCAGCACATCGGTGATGGTGAAGATCAGCATGACGCCAAGGAACACGCCGAGGATGGAACCGCGGCCGCCGCGCAAGGAGAGCCCGCCGATGACGCAGGCGGCGATGGCCTGGAGTTCAAGGCCGGCGCCCTGCCCCGGCTGCACCGAACCAACGCGGGTGGTGGCGAGAATGCCGGCAAAGGCCGCCATGAAGCCGGCGATGGCGAAGGCGGTGAGCTTGACACGGTTGGTATTGACGCCGATGGCCGTCGCCGCCGAGCGATTGCCGCCGGTGGCGAAGACGTGGTTGCCGAACTTGTGGCGATGCAGCAGGGCGTAGAACACCAGGCACAGGCCGATGAACCAGATGAAGGCAGCGTTGATGCCGAACAGGGTGCCGGAGAACAGCTCGTTGAACACCGGATTGGGATCAAAGCGGACCTGCACCGCGCCATTGAGCAGCAGCACGGCGCCGCGCCAGAACAACAGGCCACCGAGGGTGACGATGAAACTGGGGAGGTTAAACCGGAGCGTCAGCGCGCCGTTTAGCAGGCCAATGGCGGCGCCGATCAACAGGCCGGCCGGGGCGGCGAGGAAAGCGTCGACGCCATTGCCGACCAGCATGGCCATGACGATGGCGGTGAAGGTGTAAACCGAGCCGATGGAGAGATCGAATTCGCCGGCGATCATCAGCATGCCGGCGCCCAGCGCCAGGCAACCCAGCACCGGGACCGAGCGCATCATGATGCCCATGTTGGCGGACGAGAGATAGCGGAAGTCGTCGGGGTAGAGCAGGCCGGCGATGATGCAGCCGAGCTGGACCGCGACAAAGACCAGCAGGATGGCGCCTGCGGGCATGGTGAGAAGCGCATGCAGCCGCTGGGCAGCGGTTGGCCTGGGCATGGCGGCGCGATGATCGATCATGTCGGTCACGGTCATATCCGGTTAAGAGAGGGTGGTGGCCCCGGCCGGTGAGACCGGGGCCGTCAGATCAGCGATAGGTGCCGATGAAGGGTTTCACGACGCCGATGCGTTCCTTGTCGAGGAAGGCACCCTGGCCGGTATCGACGTCGGTCGGGGTCAGGCCATAGCGAGCCGCCAGCGCGATCTGGGCGATGGGGTAGTAACCCTGCAGGTAGGGCTGCTGGTCCATGGTGGCGAACATGGCGCCGGATTCGACGGCATTGACGATTTCGACCGCGAGATCGAAGCCGCCGAAGGGCACATCGACGCCCGCATCCTTGATCGCACCAGCACCAACGGTGGAAGTAACCGAGCCGGTGCCGAACACGGCCTTGATGTCGGGATTGGCGATCAGGGCCTGGGCCATGATGTTCTGGGCTTCGGCCGGATCGAGACCGGCACGCACGGTTTCAACCTTGATGCCGTGTTCGGTCATGGCACGCTCGATGCCGCCGCCACGCGCCACCGCAAAGCTTGCTTCGGGGATTTCACGCGGGTTGAAGACGGTGTCGCCTTCCTTGAGACCGAATTTTTCGATCATGCGGATGCCCAGCTCGTAGCCCGAGGCTTCCTCGTCCATGCCGACATAGGCTTGGCGGCAATTGCCGGCGGCGCCTTCGAGGTCGTCATTGTTGAAGCCGATGACGATGATGCCGGCGTCGACTGCGGCGCAGATGCTGTCGTCGAAGGCGTCGGAGCTCGAAATGGCGACGGCGATGCCTGCAACGCCGGTTGCCACCGCGCTTTCGATCAGATCGTTCTGACGGATCGGGTCATTGTTGGCATATTGCACGTCGAGATCGACGTTGAAGGCGGCCGCGGCGTCCTGGGCGCCCTTCACCACCGGATTGAAGAACTGCACGCTGGGGTCGAGATAGATGATCATGGTGGCTTTCACCGCCTCATCCTGCGCGATTGCGCCGCCGGCGGATGCCAGCATGGTGCAACCAGCCAAAAGGCCTGCCGTCAGTTTGGTCAGTTTCATTGTTTAGTCCTCCCTGTTAATCGGATGCGGGCCTCCTCAGGTCCCGCTTCCGGCGGCGTCCTCACGCCGCCGAATTCTTATGTCCCCGCTTCAGCTTCTTAGTGCTGGAACCAGGGCTGCCCGCGTCCGAGGGTCATGTGCAGACCTTTGAACTGGGAATATTCATCGAAGCCGAGGCGGCCAAGTTCGCGGCCGGTGCCGCTTTTCTTGTAGCCACCGATCGGTAATTCCGGGGTGCCGTCGATCACCGAATTGATCCAGCAGCGACCGGCGCGGATTTTGCGTGTGGTCTGGATGGCGTTTTCAAGATCGCGCGACCAGACACTGGCCGACAGACCGAATGGAATGCCGTTGGCCAGTGCGACAGCCTCCTCGGGCGTATCGAAACCGATTGTTGCCAGCACCGGCCCGAAGATTTCCTCCTGGGCGATGCGCATGTCGGGACGCACTTTGTCGAATATCGTCGGGGCAAAGAAGTTTCCCGATTTGGCGTCGATCATGTCGCCGCCGAGCAGCAGTTCGGCGCCTTCATCGACACCGGCTGCAACGAGGCTCGCCACCTTTTCGAGATGGTTCTGGCTGACCATGGCGCCGTAGCGCGTGCCGGCGCCGAGCGGATCGCCAAAGGGCAGCTTGCGCGACAACGCGAGTACACGCTCCAGCAAAGCCGGGCGGATCGAGTTTTCTACGATCAGCCGGCTGCCCGAAATGCAGCACTGGCCGGCATTGTGATAGACGCCATAGGCAATGCCATCGGCGGCGGCTTCTAGATCGGCATCGGCGAAGACCACCTGAGGGCCCTTGCCGCCCAGCTCAAGGCCGACGCGCTTGACGCCGCTAGCTGCGAGACCCGCCAGATGCGTGCCGACGCGGACCGAGCCGGTAAAGGCGATCACATCGACGCGGGGGTCTTCGGCCAGCACCTGTCCCACGGCGGGGCCATAGCCGGTGATGACGTTGAACACGCCGGGCGGCAGGCCCGCTTCAAGCGCCAGTTCGGCGAGGCGAATGGTGGTGCCGGAGGTGTACTCGCTTGGCTTGGCGACGACGGTGCAGCCAGCGCCGAGAGCCCACGGAACACGCTCGGAGACGATGATGAAGGGGAAGTTCCACGGCGTAATGATACCGACGACACCGGCCGGTTCGCGCAGCACAAGGCCAAGGCGGTTTTCGCCGATGGCATTGTGGGTAGACCCTTCGAGGCCACGCGACTGCCCGGCGGCGTAGTTCCACAGGTCGGCGCAATAGCCGATTTCGCCCTTGGCCTGATCCAGAGGCTTGCCGGTTTCGAGGCATTCGACGAGGCCGAGTTCATCGACGTTCTCGAGAATTTTAGCGGCGACGGCATGAAGGATGGTCGAGCGTTCAGCGCCGCTCATGCGCGGCCAGGGGCCATGATCAAAGGCCTTGCGCGCGGCGGCGATGGCCAGGCCCGCATCGGCGGTGGTGCCCGCCGGCCATTCTCCGATGACCTTGCCGCGATGGCCGGGGCTTTCGCGGGTGACGGTTTCGCCAGACTGTGCATCGACCGACTTGCCGTCGATCAACATGCGATAGGTGCGTTTACTCGCCAGCCGCGGATCATTAAGGTTCGGCGCAACGAAATTGTCTTGAAAGCGTGACTGCATGAGTGTCGCAACGGCGGGCTAAGCCCACCCTCCCCGAGCATCCGGACGTTTTCGTTACGTCCTGTATGGAATTGTATGGTACCGTATGGCGCATTGGCATTCCCTGTCAATGGCATGGGCGAGATGAAATATGACTCTTGATATGCAGGTGGCTGAGAGCGGTGAAAGCGCCGCTGCGTCAATCGAAAAGGATCTGCGCCGCGCCATCATCGAGCTGGAGCTATTGCCCGGTTCGCGCCTCAGCGAGCAGGACATCGCGACCCGCCTCGGGGTGTCTCGGCAGCCGGTGCGCGAGGCGCTGATTCGGCTGGCAAATTCGCGGCTGATCGAAATTCGCCCGCATCGCGGCACGGTGGTGGCGCGCATTTCCGCAAAAGAAATGACCGAGGCGCTGTTTGTCAGGCAGTCGGTGGAAATCGCCGTGGTGGCCAAGGCGGCGCAAAATTTCGACGCCTGGCAGCGAAAGCGGATCGCAAGCCTGTTGGGCAAGCAGGAGGAAGCTGCCGGCAAGCTCGACCATGCTGGCTTTCGCGAGCATGACGAGGCGTTTCATTTCGCGGTGGCGCAGGGCGCCGGCGTCGGCATTGCCTGGATCGCCATTGCCGACATGAAGACGCATATGGACCGCGTCTGCAACATGACGCTGCAAAGCGAAGCCGACATGGCGCGCCGGGTGCGCGAACACCGCGCCATCATGGCGGCGATCGACGACCACGATGTCGAAGCGGCCAAGACCGCGATGGCCGAGCATCTTGGCAGTATTCTCGACGACCTTCCCGAACTCGAAACCAAGCATTCGAGTCTGTTTATCTAGACCATTAGTGAGCCTGACCAATGAGTGAATTTGCCCGTTATCCAAGCCTTGATGGCCTCCCCGTAGTTATCTCCGGCGGCGCTTCGGGTATTGGCGAATCCCTGGTGCGCAACTTTGCGGCGCAGGGCGCCAAGGTTGGCTTTGTCGATATCCAGGCTGACAGGGGCAATGCTCTGGCTGACGAGATCAATGCATCGGGCCAGGTGGCGAAGTTTACGCAATGCGACGTTACCAATACCGAAGCCTATCAGGCAGCGATTGCCGGCTTTGCAGCCTCGCATGGCGACGCGCTGGTGCTGGTCAACAATGCGGCGCATGACCAGCGCCACGAATGGGCCGAGGTGACGCCGGCCTATTGGGACGAGCGCATGGGGGTCAATCTCAAGCACGCGTTTTTTGCCATCCAGGCGGTGGCGCCGGGCATGATCGCAGCGAAACGCGGCTCGATCATCAATACCGGCTCGATCAGCTGGATGATCATGTCGCCGAAAATCCCGGTTTACGAGACGGCCAAGGCCGCGACGCACGGCCTGACCCGCGCCATGGCACGCGAGCTGGGCAAGCACGGCATCCGCGTCAACTCACTGGTGCCCGGTTGGGTGATGACCGAGCGGCAGCTGACCCACTGGATCGACGAAACCGCCGAGGCACAGATAGAGGCGACGCAGGCGCTGGCGGGTCGGGTCTATCCCGACGACTGTTCCCGAATGGCGCTATTCCTCGCGGCCGAAGACAGCGCCATGATCTCGGCGCAGCAATTCCTGGTGGATGGTGGATGGGCCAACACCTGATCGGTTAGCGGGTTAGGGGCTTCTTAGTGCCCGACGCCCAATAGGCGGTCCACTGTTTCGGGCTGTGCGGCGAGGGCCGCCGGAGTTCCCTGCCAGGCCACACGGCCGCGTTCGAGGATAACCACGCTCTCGGCGAAATCCAGAGCGGCCTTGATGCGCTGCTCGACCAGCAGGATGGTCATCGCTTTGCTGGCGGCAAGGTGAGCGAAAGTCTCCATCAGCTCCTCGCAGATAACCGGGGCGAGGCCTTCGAGCGGTTCGTCCAGCAGCAGCACCGCGGGTTGGCCGAGGATGGTCCGCGCGGTGCTCAGCATCTGCTGCTCGCCGCCCGATAGCTGCGAGCCGAGATTACGCCGCCGCTCCTTGAGGCGCGGAAACATGGCATAGGCTTCTTCGATCGCGGTCTTGGGCCGGTCCTTGAGCCCGACAAACAGGTTTTCTTCCACGGTCAGCGATTTAAAGATCGCTCGGCTCTGTGGCACGTAGCCCAGCCCGGCCAGGGCCCTCCCCGAGCCATCCAGCGCGGTAAGCTCCGTGTCGCCGAGCGCGACGGTTCCGCCATGGCGTTTGGTCTGCCCGGCCAATGTTGCCAACAAGGTGGTCTTGCCCATGCCATTGCGGCCTAATAAGGCCATTCGGCCGCCCGCCGGCACGACAAAACTCACCTCTTCAATGATGCGGGTGGGGCCATAGCCGGCGCTTAGCCCGCTGACCTCAAGCCGCGCTGCGGTCATTGGCATAGCTCCCCAGATAGGCTTCGCGCACCCGGGCATCGTTGGACACCTCGGCCGGCGTGCCGTCGAAAATGATGGCGCCCGCTGCCAGCACGATGACGCGCTGGGCGAAGCGGAACACGAAATCCATGTCATGCTCGATCATCAGCACGGCGAGGTCGGCGGGCAATTGTGCCAGGGCCTTCTCGATCAGAACAGTATCCGAACTCGGCACCCCCGCCGCCGGCTCATCGAGCAGCAGGACTTTGGGTCGCAGCGCCATAGCCAGCGCAATTTCCAGCAGGCGTTGCTGGCCATAGGCGATGTCGCTGACCTTGACCTGGGCGATGTGGCAGAGGTTGAGCAGACCGAGGATTTCGGAGGTTTCGGCCACGACGTCCTTCATGCCGCGATAATCGGTAAAGGCCTGCCCGGTGCGGCCCTGCCGCTGCAATATGCCCAGCGCCACATGCTCTTCCGGCGTCATTTCCGAAAATAGCCGCGTTATCTGGAAGCTGCGCACCAGCCCCGCCTTGACGCGCTGTGAGGGCGAATATTTCGACACGTCGTGACCGTTGACAAACACTGCGCCGGCGTCGGGCTTGAGCAGGCCGGTGACCAGGTTGACGAAGGTCGTCTTGCCGGCACCATTGGGTCCGATCAGCGCGATGCGGTCGCCCTTCTCCAGCGCCAGCGACACGTCGTCGGTCACGGCGAGCCCACCGAAATGCTTCTTGAGATTGCGCACTTCAAAAAAGCTCATGACCGCGCCCTCCGCAGGCGCTTCCAGATTGCCTCGGCGGCCCCGGTCAGCCCGTTTGGTGCGAACAGCACCACGGCGACCAGCAGCACGCCGACTACGGTCAGCCAGTGGAATGGATTGATCGCCGAAATCCGGTCTTCGAACCACACGAAAACCAGCGCGCCGAGCATGGCGCCGAACAGCTTGCCGGTGCCGCCCAGCACCAGCATCACCAGTGCCTCGGCCGAGAGGTTGAACGACAGGCTGTCCAGCCCGACAACCTTGGTGGCGATGGCCGACAGCGCCCCGCCAAGCCCGGCAACAGCTCCCGCAATGGCGTACATCTTGACCAGCGTCGAATAGACCGGCGCGCCCATGGCGCGCACGCGGGTCGGGTCTTGCTTGATGCCGCGGCACAGCATGCCGAACGGCGACCGCACGACGACGCGCAAGATGACGAACACCAGCAGTAGCATGACTACCGCCATGATAAAGGCTGTGCGCCCGAACAGGTCGAAGCGAAACATCCCCAATAGAGCCGATGGCGCGATGCCGCTCAAGCCGTCGCTGCCCCCGGTCCAGGCCGACAGCTTGTTGGCCGCCTCATGCGCCAGTTGCACCACGGCGATGGACAGCACCAGTTGGCTAAGCCCATGGCCGCGCAGGATGACGAGGCTGGAAAGCGCACCGGCCACAGAGCCGGCCACCGCCCCAATGGCCAGCATCAGCAGCGGATCGGTGATGCCGAACTTGGCCGCCGCGATACCCGCCGCATAGGCACCGGCGCCGAACAGCGCGGCATGACCGAGTGTCGCCACGCCGGCAAAGCCAGTCACGAGGTCCAGCGACAGCACCAGCAGCATCACGGCCACGATCCGTGTCAGCAGCGCCAGATTGGTCGGAAACAGGAAGAACAGCACCACGGCGACGGCAGCCAGCACGAGGACAGCGATCAGGTCACGAATGGGCCGGCTCATTTGCTGCGCCCCATCAGCCCATGCGGAAACACCGCGACCACCTCGATGACCGCCAGGTAAAAGAAGAACTCGCCATATTCCGGCATTATGTAGCGGCCAGTCGTCTGCACGGCGCCCAGCAGCAATGCTGCAATCAGCGCGCCGGTGATCGATCCGGCCCCGCCGACCGACACAACGACGAGGAACGTCACCATATAGTGCAGCGCATAATAGGGCTCGATCGGCAGCAATTGCGCACCGACCACGCCACCCAGGGCCGCGAGGCCGATGGCCAGCGCAAAGCTGACGGCATAAACCATCTTGGTTCGCACGCCGAGGGCGCCCGCCATAGCGGCGTCATCCACCGAGGCGCGCAGCCGCACGCCGAATGGGGTCCGTTCGACGATGAACCACAGCGCGGCCGCCACCACGAGGCCTACCGCCACGGCGAACAGCTTATGGGCTGCGATGGAGCGAAAGCCCAGGTCGACCGGTCCCTGCAACTGGCTCGGTAGGGGAATTGTCTTGAGCGTCGGTCCGAGCGCGAAATTGGCGATGCCGATAATGATGAAGGTAATGCCGATAGTCATCAGCACCTGTGTCAGTTCGGGCGCGCCATAGATGCGGCGATAGAGAAACCGTTCGAGCGGGATGCCGATCAACACCGTGCCGACCACCGCCGCCACGATGCCGACGCCGAAAGGCAGGCCCAACTGCTGGGTGGCATAGCAGGCGATGTAGCCGCCGATCATGGCGAAGGCGCCATGGGCGAGGTTGACCACTTTCATCAGCCCCATGGTGACGCTGAGGCCGATCGAGATGATGAACAGTACCATGCCGTAGGCCAGGGAATCGGCGGCAATGGAGAGAACGGTTTGCATTGGATCTCGCTTCGCACCGTGGGGCTATGTGACCCAACCGTTGGCCTGGCCTCCCGCGTGGCGAGGGAGGTCAGGAGGGTGGGAGAGACTCAGTAGCCAGTCAAACGACCCCCACCCTTGATCCCTCCCCCCAAGAGGGAGGGTGTCGACTGCCTACTTGGAGCCTAAGCGCGCCTTAAGGTGCCTTCCAGCCGGGGTCGACCTGGTTTTCAAAGGTCTGGATTTCCTTGTTGATATACTGGCCATCCTCAAAAGCCACTTCGCGCAGATAGATGTTCTGCGTGATGTGGCGGTTTTCGGGGTTGATACTCACCGGCCCGCGCGGGCTGATCCAGCTGAGCCCCTTGACAGCCTCGACCGCCGCAGCCGCATCCTGGTTGCCGCCGGTGGCTTCGATCATCTTGGAAATCACATACATGCCGTCATAGGCGCCGACGGCCGGGAAGCTCAATTCCGACGCACTGCCAATTGCCTTGGTCGCGGACGCGACGAAAGCGGCATTTTCTGGTGAGTCATGGCTGACCGCGTAGTGGAATGTGGTCAGCAGGCCGAGGGCATTGTCACCCAGCGCCGCAAGATCGGGTTCCTGGGTCAGGTCGCCCGGCGCCAACAGCGTCACGCCAGCGTCCTTAAGACCGTTCTCGACATAGGCCTGCACGAAGCCAAGCGTTGCCGGACCGGCCGGCAGGAAGGCGAATACTGCTTCTGCGCCGGAGTCCTTGATGCGCTGCATCATCGGGCTGAAATCATTGGTGTTCATCGGCATCCGCACCGATTCCACGATTTCGCCGCCCGCTGCGGTGAAGCCGGTGACAAAGGCCGTCTCTGAATCGATGCCGGGGCCATAGTCCGAGACCACAGTGATGATCTTCTTGATGCCGCGATCATGCGCCACGGCGGCCATGGGTGTCGAAGTCTGCCAAGTGGTGAACGAGGTGCGCACCACGTAGGGGCTCGCATTAACGATGGCGGAGGTGGCGGCGTTGAACACCACCATTGGCACATTGCCTTCCTCAAGGATCGGCGCCGCGGCCATGGCGTCCGGCGTGTAATAGTATCCGGCCAGATACTGGACACCCTCGCTGACGATCAGCTCCTGCGTCAGCGCAGCCGACTGTGCCGGATCGGGGGCCGGCAGGTCACGGTAGATCACCTCGATGGTGTCATCGCCTATCGTATTGCCGTTCACGGCTAGCCAGGCATTGATGCCGGCCTGGAAATTTTTACCCTGCAGGGCAGCCGGGCCGGAGAACGGGCCGACCACGCCGATCTTGATGGTGTCGGCGAAGGCTACGCTATTGGACAAGACGAGCGCGAGGCCCGCCAAAAAAACTGATTTCATCTGTTCCTCCCAGATCCGTAAACTGCGCTACGGCTATTGGACTTTACCACCGGCACTCCGAGGCGAAAATGAATTTGCCAGGCCGGGTCATAACCCCTGAGTTATCGAAATGGCCATACAGGCTTTGTTGAACCAACGGAAAAGGCGTTATTCATGCCTTCTTGGTTCTCATGAAAGCCCTACATAGTTTTCGGCCAGACTTTGCTGGGCGAAGCGTGACCCCGTCAGATAATCGAATTCGGCGCGTTGAATGCGGCGCCCGAACGCTCCGGCGTCCGGGAAAGTGTGGAGCAGGCTGGTCATCCACCAGCTGAACCGCTCAGCCTTCCAGATTTTCGACAGCACAGCGCTCGAATAAGCATCTATGCCGGCGCACGACTGCTCTGCAAGATACTCGATGAAAGCGTCGGCAAGCACCGCCACATCGCTCATGGCCAGATTGAGGCCCTTTGCCCCGGTCGGCGGGACGATATGGGCGGCGTCGCCGGCGAGAAACAGCCTGCCAAAACGCAGGGGCTCGGCTACGAAGCTGCGCAGCGGCGCGATCGACTTTTCGATGGATGGACCGGTCTGAAGCGTCTCGGCGGTGGCTGGATCGAGCCGGGCACGCAGTTCATCCCAGAAGCGGTCATCGGACCAGGCGCCCACCTGCTCATCGGCAGGGACTTGCACGTAGTATCGGCTTCGGGCCGGCGAGCGTTGCGAACAGAGCGCAAAGCCCCGCTGGTGGTGGGCATAGATCAGTTCCTCGGCGACGGGAGGCTGGTCAACCAGTACGCCGAGCCAGCCAAACGGATAGACACGTTCGAAGGTCGTCAATGCCGTGGCGGGCACGCTCTGACGGGCAACGCCATGGTAGCCGTCGCAGCCGGCGATAAACTCGCAGTCGATGCGATGCGTGACGCCATGCCTGGCATAGGTGACCCATGGTTTGCCGTCGAAATCATGCAGCTCGACCTGCTCGGCCTCGTAAATGGTTGTGCCGCGACGCACCGCCATCAGATCGCGCGTGACCTCGGTTTGCCCGTAGACCATCACATGGCGGCCGACCAGAGCCTCGAAGTCGATGCGGTGGCTGTCGCCGTCGAAGGCCAGCTCGATGCCGTGATGGATCAGCCCCTCGGCGTGCATCCTTGGTCCGGTCTGCGCCCGGTCCATCAGATCGATAGTGCCCTGTTCCAACACGCCGGCACGGATGCGGCCCAGGACGTATTCGGCACTTTTGCGCTCGAGGATGATGGCGTCGATACCAGCCACTTCGAGCAGGCGAGCGAGCATCAGACCGGCTGGCCCTGCTCCTATGATAACAACCTGGGTGCGCATCCCATCCCCTCTTTTTATCAAGCATGGGGGCGAGAAGGCTGGACGAAAATGGACAGGGCGCGCAATCTCTTGCACTATCTGAACATGAATGACGTACCAACCTACGCGCTTTATGGCGAACAGATCGGTGTCCGGCAGCACGAATGGCTGCATTGGGAGACCATCCAGTCCCGCAGCCGGTTGCACGGCTACACCATAGCGCCGCACCGGCATGAGCACCTGTTCCAGATATTGAGCCTGACCGGCGGCAGCGGGCGGGTATTCCTCGATGGCGCGGAATTTGTGCTGCAGCCGCCGGTCATAGTGCTGGTGCCGGCAATGACTGTGCACGGCTATCGCTTCAGCGACGATGTGGAAGGCGTGGTCGTGACGCTGATGCAGCGAGACGCCGCCGACAGGATCGGCCGAGTGAGTGCAGGTGTGCTCGAGCATGCGGTTGCAGCACCGATGGCGGCTCTGGATGATCTGGTCGTTGAAGCCGACAGATTTGGCGCGTGGCATGACGAGGCGATGCTGGCGCGCCTGACATTGCTTCTGGTCGCCTTGCAGCGCTCGCGAAACCTGCCAGGGTCGCTAGGCATTGCTGCCGCTCGGTCCAAAAGACATGCCGATCTGTTCCGGGATCTAGTGGAACAGAGGTTCCGCGAGATGCGCAGCATCGCCGACTATGCCGTAGCGATCGGCATCAGCCAGACCCATCTCAATCGGGTAAGCCGACAAGCGCTTGGTGCCTCGCCATTGGCGGTGGTCGAGCGGCGCATAGCGCTGGAAGCACGGCGGCAACTGATGTTTTCGACGTTGACGATAAAGCAGATCGGCTCGGGGCTCGGCTACGACGACCCGGCCTATTTCACGCGCTTCATCCGGCGGGTTCTGGGGGTGTCGCCTTCGGAATTCCGCAATGGGCGACGCGGTTGAGGCGATCTAGCGTAGACTTGCTGCCGCGTCCCGCACTGCCTGCTTGAGACTTTCTGCGGCCAGCGTCGATACCATATCGGTGCGCGTGGTGAGGCCGACCGGGCCAGTGGTCTCGCTGCTATCGACGGGCAATAGCATCAGATGTTTATCGGCTATGTCTTCGGCCACCACCCCTTCCGAGATGATCCAGATCGCGTCGGTTTGGCGGACATAGGCCCGTCCAAAGGCGTTTGACACCGTCTCGACCTCATCGCGCAGCTCGGTAACGCCGTTGGCGACCAGCATGCGCTCGACAAGACGGCGGATCACCGAGCCCGGTGGCGGCACCAGCGTCTGGTAATTTTCCACCATCGACAGATCAAAGCTTCGCTCGCTGAGCAGCGCGTGACCGGGACGCACCACGAAGACGACCCGCTCGGAATAGAGGTGCTCAAAGGACAGCCCGAGCATCACGTCCGGCTCGGCCATTCGCCCGATGACGAAATCCACGTCGCCGGTGCGCAACAGCGTCAGCAGGTAATCGTTTGGCCCGGTAACCACCCGCGTATGCACGCCCGATCCGGTGGCGGTGAACGCCTGCACGGCGCTGGGCAAGATCCGCGCCGAGACCGTGGGCAGCGCCCCGACCCGGACAATGGCCGCCTCGTGGGTGCCGCGCGCCAGATCGATGCCTTGTCGCAGCGCCGCCATGCTGGTCGCGGCATAACGATAAAACACCTCGCCGAACGGCGTCAGGAACAGGTTGCGCTTGCTGCGATCGAACAGGCTGCCGCCCAGCACCTGCTCGAGTTCCTGGATGGTCCTGGAGGCAGCGGGTTGGCTGATGTTGAGGACTTCGGCGGCATTCACGACGCTTTTCAGCCGAGCGACTTCCAGGAAACAGGTGAGGTGGCGGAGTTTGATGCGTGGATCGATGATGCGCTGTGCCAAATCTATCTCCGGTTATGGCCGACAACTCATGTGCCCGCCTGCATCGCATTTGGGGCGCTTTGCATAAGCTAGCGGTTATCGATGGCCAACCAGTAGTCATTTTACTTCCCAGCAGCCAGTGTCTTATATCGAGAGCGGGAGAGGTAGATGGCCTTCGTTCGGATCAATGGCATATTGTTGCACTACCGGCTGGCTGGTCCCCCGGCAGCACCGGCAATCGTCCTGGTCAACTCGCTCGGCACCGATGCGCGGATCTGGGATCAGGTCGTGGCGCTGATGTCCGGGTACTACCGCATCTTGTCCTATGACAAGCGCGGACACGGCTTGAGCGACGCTCCGCCCGGCGACTATGCACTGGAGCATCATGTCGATGATCTCGCGGGGCTGTTGCAGCACCTCGACATCAACCATGTCGCCGTGGTCGGGGTTTCCGTTGGCGGGCTCATCGCGCAAGCCTTCGCGCTGCGTCATCCCGATCGCCTCTCTGCGCTTGTCCTCTGCGACACTGCAGCCAAGGTTGGCGACGAGACGATGTGGAATAGCCGGATTGCGGCAGTCCGGGAAAACGGCATCGGCAGTCTTGCCGAGACCATCATGGCGCGGTGGTTTACCGAAAGCTTTCGCCGGGACCGCCGCGAAGAACTGGCGGGTTGGCAAAACATGGTGCTGCGGATGCCCCTCGATGGCTACGCGGGAACCTGCGCGGCACTAAGAGATGCGGATTTGCGGGGGTCTATCGCCGCAATCACCACACCCACTCTGGTCGTGGTGGGCGACCAGGATCTGTCTACACCAGTCGAACTGGTGCGGGACATGGCCAATAGGATCGCTGATTCCCGGTTCGAGATCATCGGCGACTGCGGACATATTCCATCTATCGAACAGCCTCACGCCCTGGTGAGCCTGATCACAGCGTTTCTTGAAGAGGCAGGCCATGGCTGACGATGATCTTTTCGAACGTGGCATGGCCACGCGCCGGGCAGTCCTTGGCGACACTCACGTCGACGGCGCCACTTCCCGCACCACTGGTTTCGATGACGATTTCCAGAGCTTCATCACCGAGGGTGCATGGGGTACGGTCTGGTCGCGGCCTGGGCTCACCAGACGGGAGCGGTCCATGCTGACCATCGCCCTGCTGGCAGCGCTGGGCCATGACGAGGAGGTCGCCATGCATGTGCGCGCTACGGTCAATACCGGCTGCACGCCCGACGACATCAAGGAAGCGCTGCTGCATGTCGCAGTCTATGCTGGCGTGCCAGCGGCCAACCGCGCCTTCAGGATCGCCAAGGAAGAACTGGCCAAACGGGAGGCCGTACAATGAGCGGCATGATCCTGCCGGGCGCCGATGGGGCGCTGTACCCGCGTGATCGCTCCTGGCATCCGCCGGCCAATACGCCGGGCTACAAGAGCACCACTTTCCGAGCACCGAAACATGCGCTGCTGTCGCTGCCAGGCACGGCATCGGAACAGACTGGCCCGAGCTTTGGGCATTCCAGCATTAATGCGCTCGACAATGACCTGATCCGCAATTTCAGCCAGGATGGGGCCGAGGCGATCGGGCAGCGGCTGATCGTCTATGGCCAGGTGCTGGACGAGAACGCCCGGGCGGTGCCCAATACGCTGGTCGAGTTTTGGCAGGCCAATGCGGGCGGGCGCTATCGCCACAAGCGCGAGGCCTATCTGGCGCCGCTCGATCCCAATTTTGGCGGCTGCGGCCGGGCGCTGACCGACGCGAACGGCTTTTACAGCTTCCGTACCGTCAAGCCGGGCGCCTATCCCTGGCCCAATGGCGGCAATGACTGGCGGCCGGCCCATATCCATTTTTCAGTGTTCGGCCATGCCTTTGCGCAGCGTTTGATTACCCAGATGTATTTCGAGGGCGACCCGATGATCTGGCAATGCCCCATCGTCGGCAGCATTCCCGACAAGGCGGCCATCGACCAGTTGATCGCCCGGCTCGACCGGCACAATACGACGCCGATGGACGCGCTGGCCTATCGGTTCGATATCGTGCTGCGCGGGCGCCGCTCGACCATGTTCGAGAACAGGTTGGAGGGCAACTGATGCTGCACCCGGTCCCTACCCTCAAAGAGACGCCGTCGCAGACCGCCGGTCCCTATGTGCATATCGGGCTGACGCCCAACTTTGCCGAGATCAAGGGCGTCTACCCCACCGATCCCGGAATCAGCATGCTGACTGCCGACACCGTGGGCGAGCGCATCGTGGTTAGTGGCCGCATTGTCGACGGCGCCGGTGCGCCAGTCGGCGATGCGGTGGTCGAATGCTGGCAGGCCGATGCCGATGGCTCGTATGCCGCGCCGATGGGGCCGAATTCCAATTCGGCGCCCGCCTTTACCGGCTGGGGCCGGCAACCGGTCAATGCGGATGGGGTATTCAGCTTTGAGACCATCAAGCCAGGGCCGGTGCCCGGCCCTGACGGCAGGCCCATGGCCCCGCATTTAGCGCTGTGGATCGTGGCGCGCGGCATCAATACCGGGCTGCAGACCCGGCTGTATTTCGAAGACGAAGCGGAGGCCAACGCTGCCGATTTCGTGCTGAACAAAATCCCCGATCCGAGGCGGCGGGCTACGCTGATCGCGCGCAAGGAAGATGGTCCGGTGCCAGGCTATATGCTGGAGATCCAGCTTCAGGGCGAGCGCGAGACGGTGTTCTTTGACGTCTAGGTGAATCCCCGGGCGCATTTGCGCGCTAAGCCCCTGCTCGCTCCCTAGCGCTTGCGAGCTTTCCGGGCAGCGTAGCGACGATCGCGGTCTTCTTTGCGCTCGACCTCTTGGGCCGCTTCGTTTGCCGCAGCCTTGACGGTCTCCAGCTCAGCGTCAATTCGCGCCTGAGCTTCGGACTGGATCAATGCGGCCGCTTCGGCCAGCTTCCGTTCGGCTTCAACTTCCTTGGCGCGCAGCTGCTCGGCCTGGCGGACTTCACGCGCTGCGGCAGTAGCTTCTTTTTCGGCCCGCTTGCGGTCCAGCTCAGCCTGATCGGGCTTCGGAGCCGACTTGATGCGCTCCAACAGCTGCTTTTTTGCACCCAGGGACGCATCGCGGCGCTCGGCAAAGGTGTTTTCTCTCTCATGCTTCATGGGTCGGCCTCAGTTCGTTACGCAATGAATGGTCTAGATAAACCAATCCGCCGCAGATGAGTACCACTGGATTGGATGAAGTTGCAGCGCGCAGAGTGGCCGGATGGTATCACTCGCATGGCAGAGCAATTTGACCTGAAAAGGTCATTGAAATTGTTGGCGCGCCGGTCAGAATGAAACTGAGAACACCTACTCCATTGAATTGAATAGATAATCCTGGTGACCACCAAGGCTCAGCACCGGCATCCGCGAGTTATCCGCGGCCCGGCAGCCATGGGGCCGACAGCGAAAAGGCCGCTTCCAGCGAAGGGCTATATAAAGCGGACGCCAGATTGCGCGTCCGCTAACCGGTATCTGGGCCGATTCTGGGCAGACTGCTTTTAGCTATGAACTGCAGGGTGGATGCCGAACAAATAGCAGTGTCCCAATCGCAAACAGCGTTCCTGCCCTCCCAAAACCCATCTGACCAACTTCATTTCAAGTGCGAGGAGGGTGACTTCGCTTCCAAAGCGTCGCTCAGCCAAGAGCGACACCCATATGGTCGAATCCCAGACGTTGTGAAGCGGCAAGGGCGGAGCAAGCCGCGGAGAAAGACTAAGCTCCTTGATCTGGAAGGTCGCGCTATCGACGCAGACAGCTAGGACGTCGGAGTCGATGGAAAAGATGCGTCCACCGCTTGTCAGGTAAAGGTCGCGGAACGCCAGCTGGCTCAGCCAGGCCAAGTTCGCGGCGTCTGTCAACCAAACGTGGCAGATATCGTTAGCCTTATAGAACTCGATGCGGTTCTGGATCGTCTGCAGCGACGCGGCAGCAAGCTGGACATCGAATGCGACGAGCTTGCCGTTAATCATTGCCTGAACGTCGGGCTGGCACCACGATCCGTCGCTGGCACGGATTTGCTGCTCGACAAGGATGTCGGTGATATCCGGATCCTCGGAGAGTGCGAGCGCGAGCTGCAGCTTGAGCGCAGCATGGTCGGCCCCTTCCGTTAATCCTACGAACTTCACCCCCCCGATAGCGCGAAGATTTGTCTCAGTCCGCAGATCACATGGCGGGGCATCTTTGACCGCATAGTGCTTGAAATGTGCGCCGCGGCCGTCGCTCGGCACGCCGGGAGCAGCGGGGTTCTGCGCCACGAACATTGGTCCATGACAAGCCAGACAAAGAAACCTGGCGCCGCTCGAATTATACCCACTGCGACCCTCTACACGCAGTGCGGCGAGATCGTGCTGGGTTAGCGGGTCAAGAATGGCCTGGGCCTGACGTTCCTGCTGGCCGGCCGGGAAAGTAGTGTCGATGAACGTGGAGATAGCGCGGTTTTTGAGGGGATAGACTATAGAAGAAGTCCATTTCTTGGTTTTTTGCAAAAATGCTTAGTTGATGAGGGACGGGCTGAGGCGGCAGAGGCCGCGTCGACCAATTTGTGCAGCCTGCACAGGCTGGTGGTGCGACCCTTGCGCACCGCCGTGGCTATTACGGCGACGAGTTCAGGCTCAAGCCCGCGGCGCTCGATCTCCCGGGTCGCAATCTGGGTGATCTCAGCCACGCTCGGCGGCGGGAGCCGAACGACCTGGCAGCGATCCACGAACGGGCGGGATAGCCGGTCGACATCGTTCACCAGGATCACCCGATTGACGAAGCTCATGTCGACGGGGGCGAAGGCACCTACTTCGCTCTTGGCCCGGTCGAGCTTCTGCCGCAAGTTTACCGCCGCTTCCATCAGATCCTGAAAGCACTGAACAGACGGATAGACTGAAACCGCATTAGTTGCGGACCGGCTGAAGGGGGGTGATGGGGTGGACGCCCCCGGCGGCATCGATGTGCCAAAGTGGAGGTGTTGAACACACCACTTGAGGAGCCGTCCAAGTCGGAAGTTATAACAATCGGCCTTGATATCGCTAAGAACGTTTTCCACGCACACGGCTCAGATGCGAGCGGTCGAGCGCTGTTCCGCCGCAAGATCAGCCGCACGACGTTACTGGAGTTTTTCGCACGGCAGCCACGGTGCCTGGTGGCGTTGGAGGCCTGCGGGGGTGCGCACCACTGGGCTCGCGAACTCACGCTGTTGGGTCACGAAGTCAAGCTGATCCCTCCGGCCTATGTGAAGCCATTCGTGAAGCGGAACAAGAATGATGGGGTTGATGCCGAGGCAATCTGCGAAGCTGCGCAGCGTCCGAGCATGCGGTTCGTAGCAATCAAGAGCGAGGCCCAGCAGGCATCTGCCCTGGTGTTGAGAACGCGCGATCTGCTGGTTCGGCAGCGCACCCAGTTGATCAATGCCATCCGAGGTCACCTGACCGAGTATGGCTGGGTCGCTCCCAAAGGACCGTCGCATGTAGCGGTGCTGGGCGACATGATCGAGGGCGCGATGGGATCGTCACTCCCAGAGGCGGCCAAGCCGATGTTCCGAACGATGCTCGATCTGCTGGATCAGTTGAACACTAGATCGGCGAACTGGACAAGGAGATCGCGCGTCGGGCCCGCGAGGACACGATCGCCAGACGGCTCAAGACGATACCGGGCGTGGGCCCGATCACGGCCACCGCGATTGCGGCCCTTGCCCCCGCCGGCCGAGACCTTCGCCAAGGGACGAGACTTTGCCGCATGGCTGGGTCTGGCGCCTCGTCAGCTCTCGACTGGGGGCAAGCAAAAGCTGGGATCGATCACGAAGATGGGCGAGCGAACGTTGCGGCGCCTCCTCATCAGCGGTTGCAGTGCGGTCGTCCTGCAGGCGAGCAAACGTGGTGCGTCTGCAGGCTCATGGCTTGAGCAGATGATGGCCCGCAAGCCACGTATGCTGGTCACCGTCGCACTGGCCAACAGGACGGCGCGCATCGTCTGGGCGCTGCTGTTGAAGCAAGAGGATTACAAAGCTCCGGTCGCAGCTGGGGCGTAAGCCAAGGCGGACCAGAGGTCGTCGGAGACGTAGTCGGTCGAAGGAAGGCATGGCACAACAGTCGGTGAGACGGGATCGGAAAACCAGGGCTTCCCAATGTGCCTTGAGCCCGCTGTGGGTGATATGGATCCGGTCCGCGAACTCCCATACACGGGCCCGCAGCCTCTGGTGCTGCATCAGAGGCCGGACAGATGGCAGCATCCGACCACGTGCAATCCTTCAAAAACCACTTGCGTCTTACGGGGCGTCCACAGATGGGTAGCGGTTGGTCTGCTTCCAGCGAGAGACCATTCAGAAAGCTGACGTTCAACCCATGGCTGGTCTTGGAGTGGACCGACGCCGTTCGGCAGTCGAGGTCCCGTCCCGAAGGGCCGGCGTTGTGGTCGCCAAAAAGGCGGTGTCAAGGTTTATGGCAGACCCGCAGCTTTGCCAGTGCGGCGGAAATCGGCACCAGCGGTCAGGGTGTCGCCGTCGCGCCAGCACATCTGGAACGAGCCCTGGTTCCAGTCCCAGGCGGGCATTGGCGTCAGGTGCAAGCCGAGCGCCGTGACGCCAAGCACGGCCTGTGGCGAAATCCGGCTTTCCACGGTCAGCGCGTAATTGTCCTCCAGCGGCAGCATGCGCGGCGCGTCGGAGGCGGCGTCCGGCGTCATGCCGAAATCGAGGATATTGACCAGCATCTGCGCCACCGTGGCATACACATTGCCCGGCGTGCCGAGCGCCAGCCAGGGCCGGCCGTTGCGCATGACGAAGGTGTTGCCCAGGATATTTCGCATCCGCGCGCCTGGCGTACGCCAGTTGGAGAAGTGCGCATTCATACTGGTCTGCTCATGCGAGCCCATCATGGCAACGCCGCCCACAGCCATTCCCGGAATACCGCCCGACTGCACCGTGTTCATCATCTGCAACCAGTTGCCATCCCTATCGACAATGGAAATCTCGCAACTGCCGACCGGCGCTTTGGACTTGGCGCTGTTCCAGCCCGAGGCAGCAAATCCCGCCGCGCCGGTGGTCAGGCGTACGTGGTTGGTCAAGTCCACCTTGGGCCGGCTCGCCGCAATCATGGCGGCCAACGAGCGATGATAGCTCGGGTCCATGATCGGCCCGGCGGCCGCCCCAAAGTATTCGGGATCATGCAGGAAGCCGCAGGCCTGTTCGGCCAGTCGCAGCGCGTGGCTCATGAAGAACAGGTAGTCCGCCCCGAACGGTTCCATATCGGCAATGCCCGCATGTTCCAGCACACCCAGCACCAGTGAGCAGAACACCGCCTGCCGCTCAGGCGGCGCCAGGCTGACGATCTCGTGCCCGCGATGGCTAAACGCCATCGGCTCCTGCCAGCGCGGCGAATTGGCTGTCATGTGGTCCATCCGCACCGCCCAGCCCAGATCGTTGCCGGCCTTGACGAAGTCGCGCGCCCACTGGCCGGTGGTGAAATATCCAGGACCTTCGGCCGCCAGCGCCGTCAGCGTCTTGGCCAATTTAGGATTGCGCACCACGCTCCCCACCGGCGGCAAATAACCGTTCGGCATGAACACCGCGCGACCTTCCTCGAAATAGGTCGAGAACGGTGCGGCGAAGACATTGACGCCATATTCGAATGAGGAAACCGGATGCCCCTCCTCGGCCCAGAGGATCGCCGGCTCGCACAGTGCCGACCACTCCATCGTGCCGAACCGCTCGTGCATCGCGCCCAGCCCTGGCATGAAGCCCGGAATGGCCGCCTGCGGCCCCGGCGCACCCTCGCGGGCCCAGCCGCCGACGCCGTTGATCGGCCGGAACGGCGCCAGGTCATGCGGCAGCGTGCCCAGAGAATTGAGCTGGTAGGACTTCTGCGACTTCGCGTCCCAGTAGAGAAACGACACCATGCCGGCATGGCTGGTCAGATGCGGCTCTACCGCCGCCTGCACCAACGCCCCGGCAATTGCCGCGTCGGCCGCATTGCCGCCGGCCGCCAGTGTCTCGATCACCGTCTCGGTGACGATAGGATTGCCGGTCGAGGCGACCGCCCTGCCATGCGCCAGCGGCTTGGGCCCTTGGTTGACGATGTAGCGGCTTTGCAGATCAATCAGGCGTGCAGCATCCATGAGACGTCACCGGTCCGGAGGGCAGAAGCTATTCCTTGGGCTCCATGGCGTCGCGCAGCCCATCGCCAAGGAAGTTTACGGCGAGCACTGTGCAGAGGATCAACAGCCCCGGCGGGATGGCCAGCCACGGCGCCACGCTCAACCACGAGGAGGCGCTGTTCAGCAGATTGCCCCAGGTCGGCACCGGCGGCTGGATGCCAAAACCCAGAAAGCTCAGCGCCGATTCCAGCATGATGGCACTACCCACCGCCAGCGTCGCCGCCACGGTGATCGGCCCAATCGCATTGGGCAGGATGTGGCGGAACATCAGCCGTGCGCCCCCTGCCCCCAGCGCCCGCGCCGCCTCGACGAATTCGCGCTCGCGCAGCACCAGGAACTGGCTGCGCACAAGGCGCGCCGTGCCCATCCAGATCAGCATGCCGACAATCGCCACCAACAGCGGCGGGCTCGGCCGGAACAGGCCCGACAGCAGCAGCACCAGCGGCAGCGTCGGGATCGACAGCATCACATCGGTAAAGCGCATCAGGAGCGCATCGATCCAACCACGGTAAAAGCCCGACAGCGCTCCCACCAGCGTGCCCGCAATGGTGGCGATGATGGCGCCGGCCAGCCCCACAGCAAGCGACACCCGCCCGCCATAGATCAGCCGCGTCGTCACATCGCGGCCCAATTCGTCGGTGCCCAGCCAATGCTGGGCATTCATCGGTCCGGGCGAGCCGATCAGGGCAAAATCCTGCCCGTCGAAGGTATAGGGCGACAGGAATGGCCCGACCATGATGATGATCGCCAGCAACAGCAGGAAAGCCAGCCCCGCCACCGCCGGCCGATGCTTGAGGAAGCGCTTGACCACCCGCCGGCCATAGCTCTGGGGCGGCTGAATCGTGGCGAGGGGGATGACGGTTTCAGCCATAACGAATCCTCGGATCGAGCGCCGCATAGGCGAGGTCGGCGATGATATTGGCCATGATGATACCGAGCGAGCCCATCATCATCAGCCCCATCAGCATAGGATAGTCGCGCCCGTCCATGCTCTCCATGAACAGTCGGCCAATGCCCGGCCAGGCGAATACCGTCTCGGTGATCACTGCGCCCGAAATCACCGTGGCGAAATCCACCGCGATTACCGTCACGGCCGGGATCATCGCATTGCGCAGCGCATGCAGGATCACCACGCCGCGCTCGGAGCGGCCCTTGGCATAGGCGGTGCGGATATAGTCCTGGTTGAGCACGTCGATCATGCCCGAGCGGATGAACCGGCTCCAGCTTGCTACCGTCGCCAGCGACAGCACCGCGGCCGGCATGACGATATGGCTCAGCCGATCCATGAAATCGCCGCCGCCGATGGATTTGTAGCCCGCCGAGGGCAGCCAGCCGAGCTGCACGGAAAACAGCAGTTGAAGCAACAGTGCCAACCAGAACACCGGGATGGAAATGCCGGCAAACGAAGCCAGGGTCAGCGAACTATCGAGTTTGGAACCGCGCCGCGCGGCGCTGATGATGCCCAGCGGGACGGCGATGGCCAGCGAGATCAGCAGCGCCAGTCCGCCCAGTTCCAGGGTCGGCCCCAGCCGCAACACGATTTCAGTCAGCACGGGCCGCCCGGTGCGGATGGAATAGCCCCAATCGCCGACGAGCATGGATTTCAGCCAGAGCACATATTGCACCGGCACCGGCTGGTCGAGCCCATAGGCCGCCGCGATCTGCGCGAGCGCTTCCTTACTGACCGCCGGGTTTTCCGTATACATATCCAGTGGCCCACCGGGCGCCAGGTGGATGATGGAAAACAGGATCACCGAGATGCCGAGCAACAGTGGAACGGCACTGAAAAGGCGGCGCAGAACGTAACCGAGACTCATGCCGCCTCCAGGTAGCGCGGCTTAGCCGCTTTGCAGAGCGGACAAGCCGCTCCAGTTATTTGTGTTGTCGCGTTTTCGAACCGAAAAAGTGGTGTCCACTTTTTCTAAAAATGCCCCCGGCCGGCGCAGGGCCGGGGGCATCGGTGGAGTGAAGACTACTCCACGTACCAGGCAGCGGTATCGACGAAGTTGGTCATGTTGGTCGGGTTCGGAATGAAGTTCTTGAGCGCAACCGGCTTGGCGATCAGGGCAACATTGTTGACCAGCGAGATGGTGGGCAGGTCCTCGGCCAGGATGGCCTGAAATTTGGATGCTGCCACCTTGCGCTCGGCCGGGTCCAGCGTGCTCTCGAATTCGGCCATTGCCGCGTCGAGGTCGGGGTTGGAATAGGACTGGCCGTTGTTGGCGCCGCCGGTGCCCCAGAAGTCATGGTAGACTGGGTTGGCCGAGGTGATCCAGCGACCATAGATCAGGTCGTAGCCGCCATTGTAGCGGGCTTCGCGATAGGCAACGCCGGTCTGGTTGTTGGCCGTCGCTTCGATGCCGATGGCCTTGAGCTGGGCGATGATGACCTGCTGGGCCAGTTCGTCGTCGGCGCGTCCGGCCTGTACCATGAAGGCGTAGGACAGGCGTTCGCCATCCTTTTCGCGGATGCCGTCACCGCCGGCGACATAGCCAGCCTCGTCGAGCATCGCATTTGCCGCTGCGACGTCAAAAGCCAGAACTGGAGTGGAATCGTCGTAGAAGTCGAACACCGGCACGACCGGGGATTTGATTGCCTTGGGGAAACCGCCCTGCGCCTTGATGATGACGTTGCGATCGATGCCCATGGCGATGGCCTTGCGCACGTTGAGATCGGCGAGCGAGGGACGCTTGAAGTTGAAATCGAGATGCTGCCAGCTCAGCTGCGGCCCCTGGATGATTTCGATGCCTTCGATGCCCTGGACCTGGCTGGCCTGGCTGTAGGGGGTCGATACCACCATGTTCACTTCGCCTGACTTGAGCTGGGTGATCAGGGTGTTGGTGTCGGGGATCATCTTGAAGATGATGCTGTCGAGGTAGGGCAGCTTGTCGCCGTTCTCAGCAGTCTTCCAGTAGTCGTCGTTGCGGACGGTTTCGACATACTGGCCACGCACGAACTCGTTGACCTTGAATGGACCGGTGCCGACGGGGGTCTCGTTATAGGTCGAGGTGTTGAGATCGGTGCCTTCGAGCAGGTGCTTGGGCATGATGCCGAAGGTGAACAGCGTCGCCGCAAAGGTCGGCAGGATGGTGTTGTAGTTGACGATGACGGTCAGCTCATCGGGAGTATCGATGCCCTCGACTTCGGACGAACCGTCCTTGGATTCGGCGATGAAGGCCGGGTCCTTGACCGCTTCCCAAGTATACTTGACGTCGGCGGAGGTGAAGGGCGTGCCATCATGCCACTTGACGCCTTCGCGCAGCTTGTAGGTGATCTGCATGGTCTTGCCGTCGTCGGACACGACGATGCCGCCATTTTCGATTGCCGGCACTTCAGTGGCCAGCACGGGCACATACTTGGCTTCGCCATCGGGGGCGATCAAGCCCTCGATAACGGCAGCCTGCGCATCGCCGAGGAAACCCGTCGAATAGGGGTTCATGGTGTCGATTTCATAGGTCAGGCCGACCGTCAGCGTGCCGCCCTTGGCCTGGGCCCAGGCGGGGAGCGCCCGCATCGTCGTCAAAGCTGCGGTGCCAGCAAGCATGCCCTGAAGCGCTGCTCGGCGGGTCAGTTTAAATGTCATGATCTCGTCCTTCTGCCTGTTGCCCTTGCGGGAGTTGCCTCGCCGGCTGCTGCCGGTCTGTGGTTCGACCCTCGCCAGCAGCCGAGTGATCGCCCAAACGGGCAATTCGTCGCCTTGCTCGAAGGATTCGATACTCACCGCCGACCTCGTGCAGGGCGATAAATATCGGTTTGATGACAGCCAGCATGGTGCCACCTCCCGCACCCAGCAATCCCCTAAAAAATCCGCTTTGCCTGCATTCTAACTCATGCATGCGCCATGGCACCACACTGCCCAAAAAAATACCCACACTGCTCCTATGTCGAGCAAATGCAGGGCTGACAGGGTGGATATGGACGCGAATTGGACGGCGCGGAAAAGCTCTATCTATTCCGTCAGGTTAAGCTCGCCCGCGCGGATGCAGGCGACGGCATGCTGCTCGCCGACGGGATCGAGCGACGGCACCACGGCGGCACAGGCCTCGATGGCGAACGGGCACCGGGTGCGGAACACGCAACCCGAAGGCGGGTTGATCGGGCTGGGCAGATCGCCCTTGAGCGTAATGCGCTGCCGCCGCGCGCGCGGGTCGGGCACCGGCGCCGCATCCAGCAACGCTCGCGTATAGGGATGGCGCGGATTGGCATAGAGATCGGCGGCCGTCGCCGTTTCCATGATCTTGCCGAGATACATCACCACGACGCGGTCGCAGAGAAACTCGATCACCGACAGGTCGTGCCCGATGAACAGGATCGACAGCCCCAGCTCCTGCCGCAAATCCTGCAGCAGGTTGATGATCTGCGCCTGGATCGACACGTCCAGTGCCGATACCGGCTCGTCGGCCACGATGAATTGCGGATTGACCGCCAGCGCTCGCGCGATGCCGATGCGCTGGCGCTGCCCGCCGGAAAACTCGTGCGGGAACCGCGCCGACGCCGCGCGCGGCAGGCCGACCTTTTCGAGAATGTCGCCGACCCGCTCGGCGCGATCCTTGCGGGTGCCAATATGGTGCAGCAGCAACGCTTCCCCGATGGTTTGACCCACACTCATGCGCGGATTGAGGCTGGCATAGGGGTCCTGGAAAATGATCTGCATCTGGCCGCGCAGCGCCTTGAGCTGCGCCGGCGGCATGCCGACCACTTCCTCGCCGTTGAAGCGCACCGAGCCATCGGTGGGCTCGATCAGCCGCAGCACAGAGCGGCCCAGCGTGGTCTTACCCGATCCCGATTCACCGACCAGTCCCAACACTTCACCGCGCGCCACCGAAAAGCTCACGCCGTCGACCGCCTTGACGGTCACGCCCGGCTTGAACAGCGTCTTGCCGACGGGAAAGTGCACCTTGAGGTCGTTCACCTGCAGCAGCGGCTCAGCCATCGAGTTCGCTCCAGCGAATGCAGCGGGCGCCATGACCATTGCCGACATCGAACATTGGGGGCACCGCCGCGCGGCAGGCATCGATCGCCCAGGCGCAGCGCGGGTTGAAGTCGCAGCCCGAGGGAGGATTGCGCGGATCGACGACGCTGCCGGGGATGGCCTTGAGTCGCGCCACGGTGCCCGCCGCTCGGGCCGCCCGGTCAACCGTCGGCATGCTGGCCAGGAGGCCCCGCGTATAGGGGTGGCTCGGGCGGTCGAACAGGTCCTCGACCGTCGCCCGCTCGACGATGCGCCCGCCATACATCACCGCGACCGTGTCGGCGATTTCGGCAACCACGCCCAGATTGTGGGTGATGAACAGGATGCCCATACCGATTTCGCGCTGCAGGCGCCGCATCAGTTCGAGAATTTGCAACTGCACCGTCACGTCGAGCGCCGTGGTCGGCTCGTCGGCGATCAGCAGCGCCGGATTGCAGGCCAGCGCCATAGCGATCATGACGCGCTGCCGCATGCCGCCGCTCATCTGGTGGGGATAAATATCGGCGCGCCGCGCCGGCTCGGGGATTTCCACCAGAGCCAGCATTTCCACCGCCCGCTTCCATGCCTGTGCCCTTGTCAGCCCTTGATGCAACAGCGCCACTTCGGCGATCTGGTGCCCCACTTTTTGGGTCGGGTTGAGGCTGGTCATCGGCTCCTGGAAGATCATGGCGATCTCGTTGCCACGAACCTTGCGCATGGCGTGTTCCGGCTCCAGCGCCAAATCCCGCACCTGGCGGTCCCGGCCGCGAAACAGCACCTGCCCGCTGGCAATGCCGCCAATCGCAGGCGGTATCAGCCGCATCACAGACAGGCTGGTGACCGATTTGCCTGAACCGCTTTCGCCCACTACCGCGACGGTCTGTCCGGCCTCGACCGTCAGGTCGACGCCCTTGACCGCACGGACAATGCCGCTTTCGGTGCGGAACTCGGTGACGAGGTCGCGGATTTCAAGCAAGGGCGGCGCCAATGCTGCCATCAGGTCAATTGCCCCGCGCGTTCCATTTCCTGGCCGATCCACGCCAGCGGCACGTGTCCATAGCTCAGCAGGGCATCGTGGAAACTCAGCGTGTCGCCTTTCCAGCGCTGGCGCAACGTCTTGATGCCTTCGACGCCGATCCAGTACATCAGGCGGGATCCGGGCAGCATGGAATTGCGCACCACTTCGCCCTCGACGCGGCTCGGCGCAAAGCCGGCCTGACGGTAGAAGGCCATCGCTTCGTCGAGGCTCCAGTCCCCGATATGCAGCTTGATATCGATCAGTACGCTTGCCGCATTGCGGCGCTCATACTGTTTGAGCAGAAGGATTTCGGCCGGGGTATAAAAGCCGGGGGCTTCCATCAGCAGGTCTTCGACGTAACAGGCCCAGCCCTCGATCAGCGTGCCGGCGCCTAAAAATGCCAGCCCCAGCGCACAATCGGTGCCAGCGATCCGTGCCAGCCGCGACTCCGCCGCCCGTGCCCGCGCGTTCTGCGTATGGTGGCCAACGCTGCCATGATGCACGGAGTGGATGGTCTTGACGGTCGCGGTATTGTTGCCGCGCAGGAACCCGTCTTCATCCTCGCCGGGCGGGGTGACCCAATAAACGCTCCCCTGCCCCGGATCGAGGCCGGGCGGCGAACGATAGAACAGGAAATAAAGCGGTTGGCTGATCTTGCGGAAGCAGGGCGCCATCCAGCGATAGTCGAGATCGTATTCCTGGGCCGGGGTGACCAGATCATGGCCCGCGGCGATCGCCGTCACGTCCCACAGTAAGTAGCTGTCGTGCACCGCTTCGGCATCGGCGGGATGCTCGTCGGCCAGTCCGGCCACGATGTCCTGCCAGCTTTTCGCCGGATGGATCGCCTCGGCCATCTCGACCAGTTCGTCGCCCATCCGGTCATAGGCGGCCTGCGCCAGCTCGATTGCCTCACGGGGGCTCATCGTCAATCCATGAGTTTGACTCATGATAAGCGATAGGTGGGCCTCGCCGCAGGCCGGATTTGCGTCCATCAAGAAATCCAGCACGCTGGCAAATTTCTCGAAGGCATCCGACGCGCGGCATGCCGGCTCGGCCCACTCGTCGGCGAACTCTTCATGCAGCTTGATATCGGTGCGGAGGAACCCTGCCATCGCCACCGACTCGCGCTGCGCCCGCTGGCACCAGCCCTTGGGAACCGCAACGCCATTCAGACGCTCGGCGGCGTCGTTCAGAAACGCCAAAATGCCGTTCAGCCGCGCGATCAGGCTCGCGTGGCGGATCGGGGCCGATTGCGGCAGCAGCAGCGAAATAATCGCAAAGGCCGCCTCGCCCGAATACCAGGCCGGATTGTGTAGGCGCGGCCGCGCCGTTGCGGACGCCCGCTGGACGGCCAATTCCGCCAGCATCATCCGACGGTCCAGCCGGTCGCCAAGGCCCTGCGGGACCTCGGTTTTTTCCAGTTTCGACTGCAGGGTCGCAATGCCTTCCAGCTCACGCGTCAGGATTTGCGGACCGGCCAGCGGCATCACCCCGTCATAGTCCTTGGACCCCATGAACGTCGCATCCACCGGATGAAACGCCCAATAATGGCTCAGGAATTCGTCGACGATAGCGGGATCATAGCGCTCGCTCATGTGCTCTTGCCCGGCAGGTCGACCCAGCGACGCTCGAAATTGGCCGTGATGATCGCATCGACGATCTCCTGGCTCTTGGCGCCATCATAGAAGGTGCATTCCTGCGGCCGGTTTTCGAGGATTTCATCCACGAAGTGCCTGACAAGATTGCGATAATACAGTTCCGGCCATGGCGTATTAAGCGTCGTGCCGGGCGGCAGTGCGTCAGCGCCAACATCATATGGAATGAACTCTACGGCCTCCGCCTTGGCAATCTTGAGGGTCTCGGCGGTGCCGAATTCCGAGATCAATCGCGCCACGGCCGCACCCTTGGAGCCATAAACGCGCAGCTCGACGCCGGGATAATTGCCCACGGCCACATACGACGTCTGCAGCAAGCCCTGGGCGCCGTTGGCGTATTCGACCAGCGCCACCGCGCCGTCCTCGATCTTGATCTTCTGCAGGCCTACTTCCCCACGCACGATACGCTCGGGGATGAAGTTCTTCATGGTCGAGGCGACCGAGCCGAACTCGCCGCCGAGCCAGCGCATCAGGTCGATCAGGTGCGAGCCATAGCCGAC
The DNA here is from genome assembly GCF_000971275.1 of Devosia psychrophila. Taxonomy (GTDB): domain Bacteria; phylum Pseudomonadota; class Alphaproteobacteria; order Rhizobiales; family Devosiaceae; genus Devosia; species Devosia psychrophila. Next base: position 30,215 of record NZ_LAPV01000073.1, read on the forward strand.
GATCGAGGCCGGGATCAGCTTGGTGCGATCAACGCCTGGCGTCACCTGGCGCAGCGGCTCCTGCGGATCAAGCCATTGGGAATTCTGCTCAAAACCATGGATGTGGTAGATTTCGCCCAGTGTGCCGTCATCGATCCACTTCTTGATCTGCCGGATGGCGGGCGAGTAGCGGAAGGTGAAGCCCAGCTTGGTGCGCACGCCCTTGGCATCAGCCTTGGCGGCGGCTTCGAAGGCCGGCGCGGCCAGCGTATGCAGCGGCTTTTCCGACAGCACATGCTTGCCGGCATCGATGGCCAACAGGCTCAGCGGCAGGTGCGTATGGGTCGGCGTGCAGACGTCCACCATCTGCACATCAGGATCGGCGATCAGCTTTTCCGGGTCGGTAAAAACCTTGCGGGCGCCGTACTTCTCGCCCATCGCCTTGGCGCGATCGGGATCGATGTCACACACCGCGATCAGCTCGACCCGCTCATGCGCCTTGTAGCCGGGCAGATGCGCCTTGTCGGCCCAGGTATGCGCGCCGATCAATCCGACGCCGAGCTTGGATTGGCTCATGGCAGGGTCTTTCCAATGGAGGCCGCATAGGCTTCGAGTTCATCGAAATTGTGGAAGCCAAGCTCACGCTTACCCTCCTCGATCTCGTAGATCATCGAGGTCAGCTTCTCGTTCAGCCGTGTGTCAGCCCCGGCTTTCTTGCCATACTCGATCAGCTTGCCGGCAAAGGCGCGGGTTTCGGACGGGCGCTTGCGGTAGACGATATCCCACCAGATGCCCGAGCCTTTCTTCTTGAAATTGTGGGTCGGCTTGTTGTCCTGGTCCTTCTTGAGGAGCCAGATCGCGTGGTCGATATTGGCCAGCAGCTTCTTGGTGTCCTCGGCAGTCTTGACCCGGTAATTGGCCGGATCGAAGAAGTCGAAGGCCTGGATATCGATGCCGTTCGCATCGGCGATTTCCAGCGCTTCCTTGACCACTGCCCCAGCCGTACGGGCATATTTCTCGACGCCCAGCGTGTCGCGGATCTTGGCGTCGGCCAGAGCCGAGAACACGACCTGCGCCGAATAGACTTCCTTGGCCCAGATCTGGCCCCAGATGCGATCGGAATACTGCACTTCGGTCAGCGCGCTCAGCGCGTCGCCCAGTTCCTTGAGCCGCGGCGTCATCTCGCCGCTGAGTTCGCCAAGCTGGATCGGGCCCTCATGCACGAATTCGATATAGCCGGGATCGACCAGCGCGCCGCCATAGTTGGGGATCGACCCCATGATGATCTTGTCGCCGGGCAGGCCTGCCTCGTTCAGCGCCGCCACCATGTCGGGTTCGTTGAAGCCGTTCTGATAGGAAACGACCAGACTATCAGGCGTCAGCAGCGGAGTGATCTGCTTGAGCGCTTCGATGGTGTGCTGCGACTTGGTCGCGATCAGGACTGTCCCCAGATCGCCCGACAGTTGGTCGGGCGTCAGCGCCTTGACCTTGATGTTCAGGTCGCCGCGCACGCCGTCGATGGTTATGCCTTTATCATTGAGCGCGGCAACGTGCTCGGCCCAGCGGTCGACCAGCGTCACATCGTAGCCGGCCTTGGTCATATAGGCGCCGGCCAGGCCGCCAATGGCGCCCGAACCGATAATGGTGAACTTCATGCCGAGACCTTCTCGATGACGGTTTGGGGAAACATTTCAAGGCTTTGCGGGCTATTGGCGTTGGAATAGAGCGCGTCGAGGAAGACTGGCCACTGTTCCTTGCTCACGCGCTCGCGCACGCGGCGCACGCTTTCATTGCCGGCCCAATAGGACGAAATGAACGGCCCGCGGAACGGGTGTGCCGCCATGCGCAGCCGCCCCTGCACCCAGGCTTCCTGACCCATCGCCACGTCGCGCAGGTAATCGGCCACATCGTCACGCGGCATGCCCTCGACCATCAACATCCAGGCGGCGCTGGTCTGCGCGGCAGAGCGCACGCGGCGCAGTTCGACATGGATTTCGTCGTCGGCATCTTCGATAAAATCGATCAGGTGCGCGCCCTGGTCGCCAATACCCTCCTGGACGCAACCGGTAATCGCATCGGTGGTGATCAAGAGCGCATCGGCCGGCGCCCTGCCCTCGTCGAATGCTTTCCTGGTCGACAGCAACTGCGTGGAGTGCCCAGGATAAACCTCGTGGCACACCAGATGCTTCAGCGCTGCGCGGGTAAAATTGAGGTCAAAATTGAGATCCATCTTGCCCTGATCGAACGAGCAGCGGGCGGTGTAAAACATACCGCGCACCGGGTTCAGCACCATGTCGTAATCGCCGGTATCGAAGATCAGTTTGTCGGTGCGCGTCTTGGCGTCGGCCATCAGTTCGCGGAACACCGTTTCGATATTCTCGGCGGGCACCGCGCGCGCCTCTTCCCAGGCCTGGACCCGCTCGCCGAGCGAGCCATTGACGAAGCCGGACTTGCGCAGCAGCATATCGACCTTGCTGCGTGCATCCTCGATCAACGCCGCATCCTCGCGACCCGCCGGAGCGCCGACAAGGTCGGTCACCTTCTCCTCGAACGACGGGCTGGCGCCCGACAACATCTTGATCGTCACGCGCAGCGATTTGAGCATGCCTTGAAGGAATACCTGCCGTGGCCCTGCCCGAAGCGCCGCAGTCTCGGTGTCGAGTGTCGCGATGTCGGCACGGATGGCGTCGTGGTCGGCATAGGTCTTGCCGTCCACAAGGCCATTGCCCAGATAAATCGGCACCAGGCCCTCGCCGCCCAGCAGGCTGCCTTCCGCCGGCTGGCCACGCACGAACGCGTCAATCCCCATGGTGACTGCGGTCAGTTCCCGCCCGATCTCAAACGAATTCATCGTGCTCTCGATCCAAATTTACTGCACAGCCCGAACAAGGTTCAGGAGCGGAAGACCGCCTTCACAAGAAAGGCCCGTTTCAAAAAGCTATCCTCTTGGCGTAAGCTCACAAGGCGCATAAAGATTGCTCTTCCATGACTTGAAGGAATGATCGCCATGCGCGGCCGCCTCCTCCCATCGCTCAACGCCATCCGCACCTTTGAGGCCGTTGCCCGCTACAACAGCTTTACCCGCGCGGCCGAGGAGCTGAATGTGACCCAGAGCGCGGCCAGCCGCCTGGTGCGAAGCTTGGAGGAATACCTGCAGGTTCCCCTCTTCACCCGGCAGAGCCGCCGCATCGAGCTGACTGACCAGGGGCGGTTCTACAATGAACTGGTTCGCGACTCGCTCGACCTAATCGAGGCCGGTACGGTTGAGCTAATCTCATCCAAGGAGGGCAAAGGTACGCTAACCATCGGCATGCTGCCCACATTCGGCACGCGCTGGCTGGTGCCACGGTTGCCGTCCTTCCAGGAGGCACATCCAGAGATCTCGCTGAACATTATCTCTAGCGACGGCGAACTCGACTTCACCAAGGAGCGCATCGATGTCGCTATCCGCTTTGGTCATGGCGAATGGAAAGACGCAATCGTCGATCCGCTCATGGGTGAGGAAATCCAGGTCGTCTGCAGCCCCAAGCTCATGCAGGGCGAACACCCGATCATAAGCTACGACTCGCTCCGCTATCATCGCCTGATCCGCCACTCGACACGGCCCAACAGCTGGGATCATTGGTTCCGGTCCGTTGGCGCCCATCGGGAAGACCAGCAATGGGGGCCTACCCTCGAACACTTCTTCATGGTGATCCAGGCCGCAGTAGCCGGTCTAGGGGTGGCTTTGCTACCGACCTTCCTGATCGAGGACGACCTCCGCAGCGGCACTCTGGTGACCCCGTTTACCGACCGCATTGCTGGCCCGGGCGCCTACTATCTCATCACCTCCGCCGCAAAAAGCGAATTGCCGCGGGTCAAGCTGTTCCGGAGGTGGCTGCTGGGCCAGCTCGCCTGAATGCGCAATTTCAAGAGAAACTATCTTCTTGCCGACCGAGAAGATAAATTGGCAGCGTGATCGACCCAGCCCGGACAGTCCATGGACACCCGATTTCTTGAAAGCTTCGTCGCCGTAGTCGAATTCGGCTCGATGGCAGAGGCCGGGCGTCGGCTCAACCTGACCGCGGCGGGGGTGGCACAACGGCTGCGGGTGCTTGAAGAAGATTTCGGCATCGCCCTGGTGACGCGGGTGGGACGTCGGGTTCATCCGACCGAGGCTGGCGTCGCTGTCTTTGCCAAGGCTCGCGTGCTGCTGCAAGGCATTCGCGAACTGCGCCAGGTCGCGCTGGCTGACACGGAATCCGGAGAATTGCGGCTCGGCGCCGTCTCAACTGCCATGACTGGCATCCTGCCAAGGGCAATGCGCGGGTTGCACGCCACACATCCAAACTTCAATATCTTTGTTGCGCCAGGCACATCGATGGACCTGTACGAGCGCGTCGTCGATGGCGATCTCGACGCCGCGATCATCGTGGCACCGCCGTTTCGCATGCCGAAAACCTGCGACTGGCGCCCCATCCGCACCGAGCCCTTGTTGCTGATCCGACCCGAGTCGCTGGCCATGGAGGACCCGCGCGAACTGCTCTCCACCCAACCCTTCATCCGCTATGACCGTAATCACTGGGGCGGGCGGCTGGCCGAAAACTACCTGCGATACCTGGACATCGTGCCCGAGGACCGCTTCGAACTCGATGCCCTCGAGGCGATCGCGGTGATGGTGGACAGCGGGCTTGGCGTCTCGCTCGTGCCCGATTGGGCACCGCCATGGCCCGAAGGCATTCGGCTGACCAAGACCATCATCCCCAATCCGGAATTTGCCCGGCACATCGGCCTTGTGTGGCTGCGTGCCAGCAATAGCCTGCGCACGATCGGGGCCTTTCTGGATGAAGTGGCCTCGGCCGGCTCGTCCGACTGAAAGCCCTAGTCCCGCTCGATGGCGCAGACTAGATCGAGCTCGACCATGCCTGAGCTCGGCAGGGAGGCGACGCCGATCGCCGTGCGCGCATGGGCGCCCCTATCGTCGCCCAATACTGCGACGAGGACCTGAGACGCGCCATCGATGACGGCGCTATGACCGGTAAAATCCGGTTCGCTCATGACGTAGCCAGTCAGCTTGAGAACACGCACGTGCTCATCGGGACCCAGGATGGAGTCCAACACACTCAGCGCCCGCAAGACCGCCGTACGCGCCGCCAATCGCCCCCGCTCCGGGTCGCTGGCTAGGGCCGGGCCAGCAATGGTCTCCTCACCCAGGCGCGACACCTGTCCGCTCAAGTACAGCATATCGCCGTGACGGATCGCTGGGCGGTAAAGCCCCCGTGGCGCGATGACCTGCAGGGCAAAACCCTGGCGGGCACAGGCGTCGACTATGTATCCCACGGTGTCTTCCTTCAGGCGTAGCGGGACGAAATGATCCGTTCCAGCGCGCGAATGCCCTGGGCCTCGCCGCCAAACGGGCCATGCGAGCGTACCTCGGGATTCCAGGCCATGATATCGAAATGCGCCCAGGCCGTGGTCTTTTCAACGAAGCGGCGCAGGAACAAGGCGGCAGTGATCGAACCGGCAAAGCCGTCGCTCGTGACATTGTTGATGTCGGCGATCTTGGAGTTTAGCTTGGCGTCATAGGGGCTCCAGAGCGGCATGCGCCACAGCGGATCTTCCACCGCGACCGATGCGGCGGCAATCTGGGCGGCCAGCGCCTCATCATCGGTGTAGAATGGCGGCAGGTCCGGACCGAGAGCGACGCGCGCGGCGCCGGTCAGCGTCGCCATGTCGATCAGCAATTCTGGCCGCTCTTCATCGGCCAACGCCAATGCATCGGCCAGCACCAGCCGGCCTTCGGCATCGGTATTGCCGATCTCGACCGTGATGCCATTGCGACTGGTCAGGATATCGCCCGGCCGGAATGCGTTGGCGGAGATCGAGTTCTCGACGGCAGGAATGAGCACGCGCAACCGCACGTTGAGCCGCGCGGCCATGATCATCGAGGCCAGGCCCAGCACATTGGCGGCGCCGCCCATGTCCTTCTTCATCAGCAGCATGCCGCTCGGTGGCTTGATGTCGAGGCCCCCGGTATCGAAACACACCCCTTTGCCGACTAACGTAACCTTCGGCGCGCTTTCCGGCCCCCAGGTCATGTCGACCAGGCGCGGCGCGTCCGCCGCGGCCCGGCCGACCGCATGGATCATGGGGAAATTCTTGGCGAGCAGGTCATCGCCGGTGATGACGGAGACGGCGGCGCCATGCACTGAAGCGAGATCATGGACGGCCTTTTCAAGCTCGCTGGGGCCCATGTCGTTGGTCGGCGTATTGATCAGCTCGCGCGTCAGGAAAACGCCCGCGGCAATCCGCCGAGCATTGGCCCCATTGGCGCCGGCAACGTTGATCCGCAGGACACGCCCTGCCCTCTTGCCATAGCGCGTAAACGCATAGCCCCCGAGGACCAGTCCGAGCGCTACGAGATCGCCGCATTCCGATGGCGTCGCCAGATGCCAGTCGCCCTCCGGAAGGAGCCTTGCAAGCGCGCCGGCCGAAAGGGCAGCCTTGCTATCTCCCATCCCGAGCAACGCGGCAACGACGCTCCCGCCTTCGCCCGGCACCATCAGGCTGGAACCCGCCGCGCCGTTGAAGTCGTTTGCGTTCATCCAGTTCACCGCGAACGGATCCAACCCCGCCGAACCCTGCTTGTTGTGACCGACCAGATAGACGGGCCGGGATGTCGCGGTCTTTTCATCGACGAGTTCGACGGGCATGGAATCCTCAGGGATAGGCCGTACGGTTGCGGATGCGGCGAAGGCGCTGGCTCAGTAGCCGCGCGCCTTGTCGAACTGATTGCGCAGCATTTCGCCCCGCGTGAAGCGGCCCAGATTGTTGATGAAAATATCGACGATGCGGCCATTCTCGGCGGCCACCGTACTGGCGGAATGCGGGGAAATCAGCACGTTGGGAAGGCCCCATATCGGACTCTCCTTGGGCAAAGGTTCGACCTCAAAGACATCGAGCGCGGCGCCCTTGATGCGGCCCGACGTCAGACCCTCGATCATGGCCGCCTCATTGATAACTCCGCCGCGCGAGATATTCACGATCACTGCGCCCGGCTTGAGCGCCTCCACCTGCGGCCGATCGATCAGGAGCCGGGTTTCGTCGGTCAGCGGACAGGCCAGCACTAGCGCATCGACTTCCGGCAACACGTCGAGCAGTTGGCGCTGGTCGACCAGCCGGCTGACACCCTCGGGCAACTCGCCCCCGACGCTCCGCCGCGCCCCCCACACTTCCACGCCGAAGCGGGCACAATCGCGTGCAACCTCGCGACCCAATGAGCCCAGGCCCACGATTAGCACGCGGGCGCCGTCGAGACCGGGCGTCGTATAGCGCTCCCAGTGATGGGCCTGCTTCATGGTGTTGAGATATTGCACGTCGCGGAAGAAATACAGCAGGCCGAGCATGGTGAACTCAGCCAGTGGTCGAGCATGCACGCCCGATGCGGTCGTGAACGCGATATCGCTGTTCTCGAGGCCGGTCCGCTTCAGATATTCGCCAATCCCCGCACTGGTCGCCTGGACCCAGCGCAGCTTGGGCGCATTGGCCGGTAGATTTGTTGGATCGAGGCGATCGAAATCGAACAGGATGTCGGCGCTCCGCAGCAAGGCCGCCCAACGGGTCTGCTGCTCTGGCGTCAGTGTCCGCGGAGCGCCGTTGTGATCGGCGACATAACGGGGCTTGGCCAGCAGATCGGCATCATGGACGACGTCGAAACGGTCTGGGTCGAAAGCCCTGATGCGGTCGACGAACTCGTCCTCGAGCGGCGACGCGATCACGATAGTCAGTTTCTCGGTATTGTTTGAATCGCACATTCTAATCTCCCTTGATCAGGCCGGACATCGCTCGTCAGTACAAAAGCTGCTTGTCGAAAATGTTGGACATTTTTGCCTGCTCGCCGCGCAGATAGAGTGCAAGGTTCTTACAGAAAATGTCGGTGATCTTGGCGTTCTCCGTTGTCACGGTGCTCGCCGAGTGCGGATTGATCATGACATTAGGCATGTCCCACAGCGGGCTCGACGCCGGCAGCGGCTCGATCTGGGCGACGTCGATTGCCGCAAAGCCGATTTTGCCGTTACGCAACGCCTCGATCATCGCCACTTCGTCGATCGTGCTGCCGCGACCGGTGTTGATGAATGCGACGCCCGGACGCATCAGCGAAATCGCGGTGCGATCCAGCATATTCTCAGTCTCGTCGGTATGCGGAACCGTGCACACGATCGCGTCGGCCTGCGGCAACAGCCGGTGGAGTTCGGACACGCCATGGATTTCGTCGAACATATCGGCATGTTCGCGCGGCTTGTCCGGGCTGCGCGTCACGGCGACGATCCGCATACCCAGAGCACGACCCACAACGGCAACGCCGCGCGCCAGATCGCCGGCGCCAATGGTCACCAGCGTGCGGCCGGCCACTTCCTCGTCGCAATAGCGCTCCCACCGATGCGCCTTCTGCTCGGCCTCGAGGAAGCGGAACTTCTTGAAATACATCAGCAGCGCCATGAAACTCCATTCGGCCAACGGACCTGAATGTACGCCACGCGCGGTAGTCAGCAGCAGGTCGGACTTGTCCATGCCCGAGCGCTTGACGAATTCGCCGATGCCGCTGGAGGTGAACTGGATCCACTTGGCGTTTTTGAGATGGACCAAATCGCCCGGCATCTCCTTGGGGATGGGGCAATCCAGCAGGACTTCCGCCTTTTCCAGGTTCGCCCGCCAGCGCGCAGTCTGCTCCTCGGTTCGCTTGAAGGTCAGCACACCCTTGTGGTCGCAGGAATAGCGCAGCGGCGGATAGAGATCGCCCTCATAGGACACTTCGACGCGGTCCGGCGCCACGGCGCGAATGCGTTCCACAAGCTCAGCTTCGAACGGCGCGCAGATCATCAGTTGTATCTTGTCCATGAACGGACTCCGGCATCGACTTGGGAAGTTCAGGCGAGCAAATTCGCAAGGCGCCAGCGGCCACCGGCGTCTGGAACGTGCGAATAAAAAGGTGGGGAGCTTGAGCAGGTCCGTTCCCATGAACGAAGTGCCGCCGTCGGCGATATGCCCGGCGGCGACTGGGTCAGCCGCAGGATTGAGAGCACGGCCTTGGTCTTGCTGCCGCTTTCTCCCACGAACGCGAAGCATTCCCGCTTTCGAACCGAACAGGAAATGCCCTTGAGCGCATTGACGACGCTATCGACGGTATGGAACTTGGCCTCCAATGACGCGAAGCCGGAACCTGAAGTTTCTATCGCTTCCGCGCCCGCTGGAGGGACCGCCTGGATCATGCCTGGTCCAGCCCGCCTTTTCGCGCGGCCAGATCGCCGAGTACGCTGACCATGCGCTTGAGCGCTTCGGCCCAGCTCTTTTCATCGCGCGCATAGCACACGCGGAAATGCCCTGCCGCACTCGGCCCGAACTGGTAGCCCGGGCTGATCAACACCCCCGCCTGCTGCAGCAAGGCCGCGGCGACCTCGGCATCCGTCAAGCCTAGCGCGGACACATCGGCCCACAGGTAAGCCGTGCCCTGCTGCGGATGCAGCTTCAGCCAGTTCAGCGAACTGAGCGCCGTGGCGGTCATCTCCCGGAGCGCCTTGAACTTATCGATCCGGCTGACCAGCCACTCGGCGTCGTCTGCCAGCCAGCCGCTCAGCACATGCTGGGCATAGGCCGGCGCACGCAGGGCCGTGATGGACATGATGTTTTCGACGCCCCGGATCAACGCCTCGTTTCCGACCAGCACGCCGAGGCGATAGCCGCTCAACGACTCGGTCTTGCTGGGCCCGAGCAGCGTAGCCGTCTGCTCCATCATTCCCGCTTCGGCCGCCAGATGCACGAATTCGGTGCCGTCATAGGTCAGGCGCGCATAGAGCTCGTCCACCACCACTGAGACGCCGTACTGGCGCACCAGGGCCGCGATCGACTGAATGGTCTGGCGCGAATAGACCGCGCCAGTCGGATTGTTGGGGTGAGAGAAGATGAAATGGCGCGCCTTGTGGTCGGCAAATTCGGCCTCCAGCGCTTGCAGGTCGGGCGCATAATGCCCCTCTGCATCGAGCTGCAGCGGCACGTAGCCGATGTCGGCGCCAAGAAAGCGCAGGATACGCGCTGTGAACAGGTAATCGGGGTCCATCACCACGACCCGGTCGCCCTTGTTGATGCGGGCGGAAAGCGCCCCAAACAAGGCAGCTTGCGTACCGGGCGTCAGGATCAGGTTCTTGCGGGGGTCGACCGGAATGCCCAGGAGCTTGCTGACATTGCGGGCCACCTCGTCGAGCACTTCGGGATTGCCGCGGTAACCCGTATAGGCCAGCGACCCGTCCTCGGCAGCTCGGCTGAAGCGCTCTACGGCCCAATCTGGCGGTGGAAACCGCACGGTATCGAAATGGGTGGTGTCGATGAAGTCCAGGGGCGCCTTGCTCAGCAGGTCGATGTCGGCCTGCCGGACGTTTGGAGAGGCAATCGCCGCCCGTTCCGGCAATTTCAGAGCACTAACTCTTTCCGCCTCATATTCTTTGAAGGACGGCGCGAGTTCCAAGCTCATGACATTTTTTCCTTAAGCTGCAATCTCCATCAGCTTAGGCCTGGGCGAACCGAAGAAAACCCACTTTCATCTTTTCTCAAACACAACGAAACGTTTGTTTCACGCGCGATGGGTGAGCAAAGCACTGGACCTGTTTCTGAATGGGCGCTGCGGCGAAGTCCCTTGCTGCCCTTCGCCAGGGACTGGGGGTGGGTTTCACTGTCCCGCTTCGTGGAACGCAGAGCCGGGTCTGCGCGTGCGCCCGGAACGCTCAACGGATCTCCCGGCGCATTGTCGATTCTTTCGCAAGACGAAATCCGGCGAACCGAACGGGTGCGACTCTTCATCGACTTCGTCTCTCAGCGCCCGGCTGAATACGCACCTCGTCTGCTGGGATCGCACCCCGAAGTCGCGCTGACACTCGAACCTCAGTAGGAAAGAAGTGATGACAGACAACACGACAACACCTGCGGTGGCTGACCAATGGCAGCTTTCAGGATCTCGCGTTTCGATACCAAATGGCAGAAACTAGAGCGCACCCCATTTTGACCGGACAGTCGGCATAGCCGATAAGGCATAGGCATGCGCCTATGAGTACGACTATGTCCAAGAACCCCGATGAGCCGCTTCGGCGGGTCGAAGTCATCACCTCCGTGCAGCGCGGCCGGCGCGGGTCCGTCGCCGAGAAGATGCGGCTGGTTGAAGACGCCATGCAGCCTGGCATGAGCGTTTCTTACGTGGACTTGCCCCGCTTTAATGGAGAGGCATTAGCTCATTTAAGTGCCCGGTTTTCGAACTGCACAGGACTTTGGTAGTCGAGGGCGGAGTGTCGCCTCACAGGATTGTAGAAGCCGTCGATGTAGCGGGCAATGGCCTGTTCGGCATCGTGTCTGGTCTGGAAGCGTGTGCGCCAGACGAGCTCG